>NZ_JBFBJW010000007.1:0-318906 GCF_040686315.1 Micromonospora sp. NPDC085948
CCCGGGTGGGGTGGGGTGCCCCACCCGGCCGGGGGGGGGGGGGGCGGGGGCCCCCCCCCGCCACCACTGTTGCTGCCGATGGCAGGAGGTTCGGTCAGGCGGTCGTCCGGGCCGCCTCCAGGATGACCTCGGTAACCTCACCGGGATGCGAGATCAGGCCCAGGTGACCGGCGTCGATCCGGGTGATGTCGGCCCCCGCCCGCTTCATCATCGCCTCCTGGCTGGCCGGCGGGATGACCCGGTCCTCGGTGCCGATCACTGCCCATACCGGGATCGTCTTCCACGCCGGCTCGGTGGCCGGCACCGCCAGGGCGTTCGTGGCCAACGCGGCCTGGGTCACGGCGAGCACCTCCGCCTGGCGGCGGGGCAGACCGTTGGCGAAGCCGGGGATGAACACCTTCGGCAGGACGTACGCGTCGGCCGCACCTTCCGGGGCACCCGGGAACGGCACGAGCTTGAAGACGCTCGTGGGGTCGGTCAGGGCCGGCTCCAGCACCGAGCCGGAGCCGGCCGTGAGCTCCTCGACGGTCTCGCCCTTCTCCGGAGCGAAAGCGTCGACGAACACGAGCGCCTTGACGTTCTTGTTGCCGGTCGCAGCATCGCTTGTGACGAAACCGCCGTAGGAGTGGGCCGCGATGACGACGGGACCCTCGATGGTGGACAGGAAGTCCTTCAGGTAGCCGCTGTCGATCGTCGGCCCCCGGTTGGGTTGCGGCGCGACCTGCACCTCGAAGCCGCGTGCCTGGAGTCTGCGGACCTCCCCGCTCCAGCTCGAGCCGTCGGCCCAGGCGCCGTGCACCAGGACGATCGTCGGTCTGCCGTCACTCCCCCGGTCGGGGGTTGGTTGCACACCGCCGTCCGCGAACACGTGTGGGGCGGATGAGCCGAGCACCGTCACCAGCGTTGCGGCGACGAGCGTTGCGGCGATGGTCTTCGGCCGACGTAGCGAGATACCGAGCATGTCTCGTCTCCCTCGTTGGTAAGTGACTTACGAACGTGGGCAGGCTGCGATACCGCCAAGACGTGCTTCACCGCCCGATCCTCACCGTACTAACCTTCAGCGGATATCTCGGACAGAAGACGAAAGATGCTCAAATTTCAGTATGGTGAGGGACACACGGAGCCGCCACCGCCATACCCCTGGGCAGTGGCTCAGGCGATGATCTCGGCCATCCGTCCGGGCTGCTCCAGCATGATGAAGTGGCCGGGTCGGGAACGCCCGTGCTGCCGGCGAACCGCCCTTCATGATCGTCGCGGTGCCGAACCGATTCTCGGCGGCACCCAGGAGCGGGCCGATCACCGGGAGGGCGGCGCCGCCGAGGATGACGTTGGCCGTGCGTCGTCCACGGCGTACACCGTCGGCGAAGCCTCGGCTGTCGAGTCGCCGACCGCGGCGGTCTGCCCGCTCGGACACTGACACGGGGCGCCCGGCAACGCTCTCGCCCTAGACCGGTTCGGCGAGGCGGGCGATGACGCGACGTAGCTGCTCGGCGTAGGCGTGGAGGAATTCCGGTGAGTCGGCGGCGAGGCCGGTCATCCGACGGGCGACCTGGGGCAGCACCGTCGGCGCCAGTGTCGCCGCGAAGAGCAGCACCTGGACGTACGCGGGGTCCAGATCGTCGGCGAGCTCACCGGCCTGCTGCCGGCGACGCATGTCGTCGACCATCGCGGCGAAGTAGTCGTCGGTCACCGGGTCGGCATCCGACTCGGCCCGGGTGAGCCCCTCCCAGGCGAGCAGCCGCGCCCACGACCGCTGCGGGTCACCGGGGGTGAGGAACCCGCTCACGATCTCAGCCAACGGCAGGTCCGGTCGGGCGGCGCCGTTGGTCGTCTCCCAGGTGCGCTGAAGGGCCCGGTAGAGGCCGTCCTTGCCGTCGAAGTAGTACGAGATCAACTGCTGGTTGACCCCGGCGCGGGCGGCGATCGCGCCAGTCCGGGCACCGGCGAAACCATGTTCGCTGAACTCGATGAACGCCGCGTCGAGGATGCGCTCACGGGTGCGCTCGGGATCGCGTTTGCGCTGTTCACCACTCGGGGACCGGCGAGGCTTGCCCATGAAGATCACCGTAACACGGTCATCCGGGCAACTATCTCAATCAACTGTTTGATTGACAGTGGCATGCAGTTGAGTGATAGTCGGTGCATGGTCACACCCAGCGTCATGATCATCGGTGCCGGTATCGGCGGCCTGTGCCTGGCCCAGGGCCTACGCCGCGCCGGAGTGTCGGTGACCGTCCACGAACGCACCAAGGCCCGCACCGACTGGCTTCAGGGCTACCGCATCCACATCAACCCGAACGGCAGCAGAGCGCTGCACGCGTGCCTACCGCCCGCCACCTGGCAGACTTTCCTCGACACCGTCTCGATCGACACCGGCGGCTTCGGTTTCACCACCGAGCGGCTCGACGACCTGGTCCGCTTCACCCCCGAGGAGATCACGCCGGCCGGCGCTCCCGAAGGACGGCACTACGGTGTCAGCAGGATCAGCCTGCGCGAGGTGCTGCTGTCCGGCATGGATGACGTGGTGCGGCTGGACCACGAATTCACGCACTATGAGGCGACGACCGACGGGCGGGTGACCGCCTACTTCACCGACGGCGGCACGGCCACCGCCGACGTGCTCATCGGTGCCGACGGCGCCAACTCACGAGTACGCCGCCAACTACTCCCCCACGCGCGGCGCGTCGACACCGGCGTCGTGGCGGTCGCCGGCAAACATCGCCTCGCCGACGCGACCCTACCCAGGGTGCTGACCCAGGACGTCAACCTCGTGATCCCGAAAAGCCGTGGATCCTTCTTCACCGCGGTGTGGCACCCCGGCCCGCAGGTGATCGCCCCGCCGGACCAGTTCCTGCTCGACAACACCACTGCCTACCTCCTCTGGGGCTACACGGACGCGGCGACGGCTTTCCCGGCCGAGGGCGTCGAGTCCCTCCCCGGAACGGACCTCCAACGCCTGGTGCTGAACCGCACCGACGGATGGGCACCGGCACTACGGGAAGTGATCGCCGGCTCCGACCCACAGACGATCAACGCCATCCGGGTGCGCACTGCCACTCCCGTCAAGGCGTGGGAGACCGGACGGGTCACCCTCCTGGGCGACGCGATCCACAACATGACCCCGATGGCGGGGATCGGCGCCAATACCGCGCTGCGCGACGCCGCCCTGCTGTGCGTCAAGCTCACCGAGGTCCACGCCGGCACGACCGCGATGGTGCCCGCTCTGCACGACTACGAACGTCAGATGCTCGACTACGGCTTCGCTGCGGTGCGACAGTCGCTGCGCAACGCCCGCCAGGCGAGGAGCACCAACCGCCTGGCCAGGACCGCATTCCGCGCGGCACTGCGTACCGCCAGTGCCGTACCGCCGCTGCGTCGCCGGATGGCCACCCAACTCGGCCAGTGACCGGTGTGCGGTGCTCATGCCGGGAACGTCCGCAGGCGGGCGGTCGCCGTGGGCCGGGATCTGACCAGCCGGGACAGCACTGTCGACAGGGCCAGGATCGCGGTGGCGGTCAGGGTGATGCTCGCGCCGGCGGCGACGTCCCAGTGGCTCGACGCGTACAGGCCGCCGAGCCCGCTGAGGGCGCCGAGCGTGACGGCCAGGGCGGTGATGGTGCTCAGCCGGTGCGACCACTGACGCGCCGCGGCCGCCGGCGCGACGATGAGGGCGAGGGCGAGGATCGTGCCGATGGCCGGGACGATCGTCACGACCGCCGCCTGGATGGCGAGCAGCAGCACGACGTCCCAGACACCGGTGGCGAAGCCGGCCGCCTGCGCGCCGGTCCGGTCGAAGCCGCTGTAGCGCAGCGGACGGGCGCAGGCCAGCAGGACGGCCACGACGACGACGAGCACGACGGCGGTGGTCCCGAGGTCCTGCGGGCTGACGGTGAGGATCGACCCGACCAGAAACGAGGTCAGGTCTCGGCTGAAGCCGTTCTGGGTGGCGACGAGCCCGGCGCCGAGGGCGAAGCCGCCGGAGAGCAGGACGCCTGTCGCCGCGGCCGTGTTCTGGCTCCTGTGGCGGCTGAGCACGCCGACACCCAGCGCGACGATCGCGCCGGCGACCACACCGCCGACGACGATGTTGACGCCGATGATGGACGCCGCCACCACCCCGGGGAACGTGGCGTGGGTCAGTGCCATGGTGAAGAAGGACAGCCGACGGAGTACGACGTGGACGCCGACGAGTCCGGCGAGCGCGCCGGCGAGCAGCACCTCGGCCGTGGCCCGGTGCAGCGCGTCATCCCACCAGTTCATGGGGGGACCTCCGTGCCTCGGTGGAGATGCTCTGCCCGTGGTTGCGTCTCGACCGCAGCGCGCCCAGTGGGAGCAGCAGCAGGTAGGCGAGCACGAGCAGCAGGACGACCGCGGAGGCCGAGGTCAGGGAGATGCCGTAGTCGACCGATGCGGTCCAGCTCGTCAGCAGGCCACCGTATGCGGCGACGAGGATGAGCCCGGTGCCGATCACCGCCATCAGCGGCAGGCGTGTGGTGAGCATGCGGGCGGTCGCGGCCGGCACGATGAGCAACGCCACCACGAGGATGGTGCCGACGGCGCGTACCGCGGCGACGACGACGAGCGCGACGATGATGTTGAGCAGCAGATCGAGCCCGGCGATCCGGAAGCCGGCGGCGGCCGCTCCGGCCGGGTCGAAGGTCCGGAAGACCAGAGCGCGGGCGCTGACCAGCAGCAGCCCGAGGATGACGACCGCCAGCACGGCGGTCTCCGCGATCTGGCGCGGCGTCACCGTCAGGATGCGCCCGAAGAGGAACGACGTCAGATCCGAGGTGTACGAGGAGCGCCGCGACACGAGCACCACGCCGATCGAGAACATGGCGGTGAGCACCACGGCGGTGGCGGCATCGTCGGACAGCGCCCCGCCACGGCTGAACAGGGTCAGCGCCACCGCCGTCACGACGCCGGCGACCAGCGCCCCGACCACGATGCCCTCGATGCCACCGGCCAGGAACCCGATGACGACGCCGGGAAACACGGTGTGCGTCAGCGCGTCGGAGACGAACGACAGGCGGCGGGCGAAGACGAAGACACTCACCGGTCCGCAGACGAGGGCGAGCAGCGTGAGCTCGGCCAGGGCACGCCCCAGGAACGGTACGGTGAACGGCTCGATCACGGCTCCACCAGCACTGTCCGGCCGTCTCTCCACTCGATGGCGTGTCCGCCGTACGCGCGGCGCAGCGTCTCGGCGGTCAACGTCTCGTCGGGTGGGCCGACCGCCCACTGCCGGCCGTTGAGCACGCAGACCGTGTCGGCGAGTTCGTGCGCGACCGTCAGGTCGTGGGTGCTCAGCACCAGGGTGGTCCCGGCCGCGCTGAGGTCGCGCAGGACGGACAGGATGGCGTCCTGGCTCACCGCGTCGACGCCGTTGAACGGCTCGTCCAGGAGCAGCAGTCGTGGCTCGGCGGCGATGGCGCGGGCCAGCAGCACCCGCTGGCGTTGACCGCCGGAGAGCACGCCGAAGTGGGTCTTCGCGTGCTCGACGAGGCCGAGCCGGTCGAGCGCCTCGTGGACCGCTCGACGGTCGGCGGCGCGGGTGGGGCGCCACCAGCCGATGCGTCGGTAGCGGCCCATCATGACGACCTGGCCCGCGGTCACCGGGAAATCGGCGTCGAGGGAGTCGGTCTGCGGGACGTATCCGGTGCGGGTCCGAGCCTGGGCCGGCGCGCCCCCGAGGACGGTGGACGTGCCGGCGAGGACCGGCACCAGGCCGAGGATCGACGTGATCAGCGTGGACTTGCCGGCGCCGTTCGGCCCGACCAGCGCCAGGCGCTGCCCGGGGACCAGGTCGAGGTTGACGTCGGTGAGCACCGGCGTGCCGTGGTAGCCGACGCTCACCTCGGTGTAGCGAACGGCGGCGCCGGCCACCGCGACATCGCCCATCTCAGCCGCCCAGAGCCGTGACGATGACCTGGGTGTTGTGCCGCTCCGCGCCGAGGTACGTGCCCTGGGGCGTGCCCTCGGCGCCGATGCTGTCGCCGTAGAGGGCGTCCGCACCGCCGATGACCTTGACGCCGGCCTGGGTGGCGATCGCCTCCGCGCTCTTGGGCGGCAGCGACGTCTCCGCGAAGATGGCCTTCGTACCCGTGGCCTTGATCTTGGCAACGAGGTCGTTGAGCTGCTTCGCACTCAGCTCGGCGGAGGTGTCGAGGCTGGGGATGACCGAGCCGACGAACTGCAATTTGTACCGGTCGACGTAGTAGCCGAAGGCATCGTGGTTGGTCACGAGCTTGCGTTGCTCGGCAGGGATCCGGGCGAAGGCCGCCTCGTTGTCCGCGTCGAGCTTGTCGAGTTCGGCCCTGTAGCTCTTCAGATTGCCGGCGAAGGCGGCCGCGTGCGCGGGGTCGGCCGCGGCGAGGCTTTTCTCGATGTTGGCGACCATCGTCTTGGCGTTCAACGGGTTGTGCCAGATGTGTGGGTCGTGCGCCTCGGCCTCGTGCGCGCCCTCGCCCTCCTCGTGGCCGCCCTCGCGCAGGGTGACGCCCTGACTGGAGTCGACGAGGGCGCCCTTGAAGCCGGCCGACTCGATGGTCTGGTCGAGCCACCCCTCGAGGCCGACACCGTTCTTGACGACGATGGCGGCCTTGCCGATCGCCTGGATGTCGGCCGGCGTGGGCTCGTAGTCGTGCGGGTCGACGTTGGGCTTGATGATCTGGGTCACGGTGACGTCGCTGCCGCCGATGGTGCGGACGAAGTCGGCCACCTCGGGGGTGGTGGCGACCACCGCGAGCCTCGTGCCGGACGAGGTGTTGCCGCTGCCCTCGGCCGCGTCCTCCCCCGAGCCACAACCGCCGAGGAGAACGAGCGCGGCGGCTGCCGCCGCTGCGATGATCGTGCGTTGTCCATGCTTCACGAAACGCTCCATTCCTGAGGCACGGAACGGTAATCGTTTTCATTAAGTATCGTCTAATGGCGAGATGACCACACGTGCATGTGTCCCCGCCCCCGGCGCTCAGGGAGGCGGCGACGGTTGGCACCCAACCCGGGTGTCGTTTCGCGGCGAACCTCCCCGGACCAGCCTCGCTTGTGGGGAGGATGAGAGGTATTCGCCCAGGGACGCGGTGAGCGGAGGTCGGTCGTGCACGACGGATTGGTGACCAGGCGCAGCGCCCGGGGTGTCGGAGAGACGATCTCCGCGCTGAGGGCTGAGGCGGAACGCGTAGGCGCCGCGGTGGTGGCGGTCGTCGACCACGCGGCGGCCGCCGGCAAGGCCGGGCTGAGCATGCCCGACACCCAGGTGATCATTTTCGGGAACCCGCAGGCGGGCACTCCGCTCATGCAGGCCCGGCCCGAGATCGCGATCGACCTGCCGATGCGAGTCATGGTGCGAGACGACGGCCAGCCTGGCTCGCTGATCACCTGGCAGGATCCGGCGTACCTCGCCCAGCGCTACGGACTGGGCGAGGACCAGCTGGCACCCCTACGCGCCCCGGCCACGATCGCCTCCGCGATCGACGGCGGCTGAGCGCGGCCCTCGGCGTCCCGGCGACGCGGCTCGGTCCGGATCCTCCAGGTCGCGAGGAGCGGCACGCCGATCTGGACGTTGCTGGCACCCACGGCGGCGCGCCCGTCAACGCTGGTTCGGCGGAACCGTCGTCGGTGCGGTACCGCGGATCGCCCAGGCCCGAGCCGTCAGCCGGATCGACCCGTCGAGTTCGGTCGGCAGTCGGGCGGCGAGCAGATCCCGCAGGGCGGTCCGCTGCGCTTCGCCCAGCGAGGCCAGGTAGGCCGGGGCGGAGCCCTGCCCACCGAGGAACGGTGTCCAGTAGTCGTTGAAGTCGGTGAAGACCGTTGGCACGTCGAGCGCCTGCACCGAAACATCCGTCAGTCCGGCGTCGCGCCACAGCGTCCGCAACGGCTCCGGGTGGCACAGCGCGAAGCGGTGCCGGTCGTCGCGGGCAGCCGCTGCGGGATCGAGCGCGCTGGCGGCGTCCCAGAAATGGCGCATCATCGCCATCCCCTCGGCGTAATCCCAGACATACGCGGCCACCACCCCGCCCGGGGCGACCACCCGAGCGAACTCCGCCACCGCCCGTGCCGGCTCGGGGACGAAGTTCAGTACCAACCCGCTGACGACCACGTCGACGGCACCATCCTCCAGGGGCAGCACCTGGGCGTCACCGACCGCGAAGCCCGCGCGCGCGTCGGTGACCCCGGAGCGGGCCTGCCGCACGAAGCCGTCAGAGGGATCCACACCGGTGATCCGACGCGGCTGAGCTGTGCGCAGCACCGTCGAGGTCAACACGCCGGTGCCGCTGCCCACGTCGAGCCACCGCAGTTCGGCCGGCAGATCAAGCCAGCGCAGGAACGTCACCGCGACGAGTCGGCTCCACCGACCCACGTACGCCTCGTAGGCCGCACCGTCCTGCCAGACCGGAGATGACATTCCCGCACCATACGGCGAACCCGCCGTCCGGGAGCCCATCTCCCCGCGTAGCTGCCGCCGACGGTCCCGCGTTTTCCACACTTGCCGCCGGGAGGACGCCTCAACCAGGTCGCCGCCGCCTACGCCGAACAACTGTCGGCACGCTCGGCATCATCGGTCCACAGCCGGCTGACACGTCCACCGCGATTCTGCCATCAGCGAGCAGTCCTATCCCCCGGCGGGAATCACCTGGCACAGTTCCGGCATGAAACTGCTCGTACTCGGCGGCACGGGCTTCGTCGGACGCGCCATCGTCGACGAAGCCCGAGCTCGTCGGGCCCACGTCACTGTCTTCAACCGCGGCCACCGCCGCACCCCGGACGGGATCACCGCCCTCATCGGTGACCGCACCACACCGGACGGCCTCGCAGCCCTGCGCACCGGCACCTGGGACCTCGTCGTCGACACCTGGTCCGGTGCACCCGCCGCCGTGCGTGACGTCGGCACCGTGCTCGCCGGACGCATCGGGCACTACACCTACATCTCCAGCCGCTCGGTCTACACCTACCCGCCCGCCGCGCACCTCGCCGAAGACGGACCTGTGGTCGCTGGCTCACCCGACAGTGACGGGGTCGACGTCGACTACGCAGCCCTCAAGCGTGGTGCGGAAATCGCCGCCCAACAGGCATTCGACGGAGAAGCCCTGCTCGCCCGCGCCGGCCTCATCCTCGGACCGTACGAGGACATCGGCCGTCTGCCGTACTGGCTGCTCCGCATCGCCCGCGGCGGCACCGTGGCCGCGCCCGGCCCACGCGACCTCGACCTGCAATACGTCGACGCGCGCGATCTCGCCGCTTTCGTCCTCGACGGCGGCGCCGCTGGGCTCGCCGGCCCCTACAACGTGGTCAGCCCTCCCGGCCACACCACCACGGGTGATCTGCTCGACACCTGCGTGCGGGCCACCGGCTCGGACGCCACGCTGCGCTGGATCGACCCCGCCACCATCGCCGCTGCCGGCGTCACTCCCTGGACGCAGTTGCCATGCTGGCTACCGCCCGGACCCGAGCACGCCGGCATGCATCGCGGCGACGTCAGCAAGGCCCTCGCGGCCGGCCTGCGATGCCGACCCGTCCGCGACACCGTCATCGACACCTGGGCCTGGCTACAGACCCTCAATGGCCCTCCCTACCAACGCCCCGACCGGCCGCAAGCCGGACTCACCGCGGAGGCGGAGGCCGCGCTGCTCGCCGCCGCCTGACGCGCCGCACCCACAGATCTGCTGAACGCGGGCCGCGGAGCTGCCGCAGCGGTCACTGACCTCGGTCCGGGTGGAGGAAGCAGGACAGCAGTTGCCTGAACTCGTGCGGGTGCTCGATCGCCGGCACGTGCCCGCATCGGCCGAACACGTGCAGGCGGACGTCGGCCAGGTGATCGA
This sequence comes from Micromonospora sp. NPDC085948, assembly GCF_040686315.1. Classification (NCBI taxonomy): domain Bacteria; kingdom Bacillati; phylum Actinomycetota; class Actinomycetes; order Micromonosporales; family Micromonosporaceae; genus Micromonospora; species Micromonospora sp. NPDC085948. The sequence continues at coordinate 9,819 of NZ_JBFBJW010000007.1, forward strand.
GCAGGGGCTGGGCTGCCGTTTCGAGCGGGGTGACCCGGTCCTCCGCGCCGTGCACGAGCAGCACGGGCACGCGCACGGCTGCCAGCGTCTGCGCCGAGAGAGTGAGGCCCTCGACCCATCGCGCCCTGGGTGGAGGGAACAACGACGCGAATGCCGCCGCCCCCGCTCGCATCGCAGCCGCACGGGCATCGACGGCCGAGTCGGTCACGAGCGCCTGGTCGAGGACGAGACGGCTCAGCATGTCTCGTGCCCCGTCCGGGCCGGCGGGGGCGGCCCAGATCGCGTCGAGCTCGGCGGACAGCGGCGCCCCGGGAGCGCCCATCGTCGAGACCGCCACGACATGGGTGACCTGCTGGGGGCGCGCGGCCGCCAACGCCAGCGCCACGGCACCACCCATGGAGTGACCCACCACGGCGTAGTGCTCGATACCGAGAGCATCCATCAGGCCCGCGGCCTGCTCCGTCCACAGTCGGAGCCCACCCCGGGAGCCCGCCGGGACAGGCGTACCGCCGAACCCCGCCTGGTCAGGAGCCACCACGTGCCGGGACGTGCCCAGCGCCTGTGCCGTCGCTGCCCAGGCGCCGGACCCGGTCGTGCCGGGTCCGGAGCCGTGCAGCATCAGCACCGCGGGCCCGGTGCCGCTCTCCAGGAGGTGGACCGGGGAGCCGTCGACTGCGACAGTCCGAAGTGCCGTCACCGGGGCAGGCCAGGTGCGCTCATGCCGACGCGGAGTTGACCGACTTCGAGAAGAGCTCCATCATCGCCCTGCCGAACTGCGGCATGTCGGGCCACCCCCGGCAGGAGACGAGGTTGCCGTCTACGACGTCGGGAGCGTCGATGACCGTCGCGCCCGCGTTCTCCATGTCACCGGTGATCGGGGGGAAGCACGCCGTCTTCCGACCCTTCAGCAGCCCGTACACCGCTGGCACCTGCGCGCCGTGGCACACCAGCGCGATGGGGAGGTTGCGCGCGAAGAAGTGCTCGGTGATGCGCCGGACGTCGGCGTCGACCCGGATCCACTCGGGGGCACGTCCCCCGGGGATGATGAGGGCGTCATAGCGCTCGACGTCGACGTCGGCCCAGGGCACGTCGACCGCCAGCTTGCGGCCGTTCTTCTCCACGTACGCGTCGGAGTTGGGGTCGAACTCGTGGATGACCAGTTGCACGTCACGCGTCGTCCGGGACGAGACGTCGACGTCCCAGCCACCCTCCTGGACGCGATAGTAGGGATACATCGTGTCGAGTTCCTCGGCGGCGTCGCCGGTCAGGAGCAGCGCTCGGGGCACCTGCTTCTCCTCACAACTGGGGGGACGGGTGAGGTGGATCCAATCCGATCCGATTCGATCGATTGTTAGCATTCCCCGGCCCAGCCCGCCCGTCAAGCCTCTACCGCGACTCCGTCCGCGTCCTTGACCTCGTCGAACAATCGGCGGAAACGCTCGCCGGATCGGAGGATGTGCCGGCGCATCGCATAGGCGGCGGCGTCGGGGTCACGCGCGGCGATCGCGGCCACCACGTCCTCGTGCTCGGCCATGGCCAGGTGGGTGACCTGGGTGTCGAAGTGGAGTCGGAAGAGGTGCACGTGGCTGTGCAGGCGAGCGAGCGCCTCACGGATGACCTGGTTCTCCGCGCTCAGGGCGACGAGATCGTGAAAAGCGGCATCGCGTAGCCCGAAGGCGCCGTAGGCCATGGGTCCGCTGCCCCCCTCCAGCTCCGCCATCTCCTCCAGCATTCGTCGCAGACCGGCCACCTGCTGCAAGGATGCGCGTTCGGCGGATCTACGGGCCGCCGCCGGCTCGAGGAGCAGGCGGACCTCGAGCATGTCCTCGAAACGGTGACGGGTGATCTGGGGCGGAATGCGGTAGCCGGCATGGGGCACACGCACGACCAGACCCTCGGCCTCCATGCGGTTCAGAGCGTCTCGGATCGGCGTCTGCGAGACCCCCAGCTCCCGCGCCAGGACGTCGATCGTGACGCGGGAGCCGGGCTCGATCCGTAGCGACATCAGCTGTCCGAGCAGGGTGTCGTACACCTCGTCGGCAAGCCGGCCGCCAGATCTTCCCGGCGGCGTTCCGCCTGCCACGGCCCTGCGGCCCGGCGCGATCATCGCTTCCTCGTCCATCGTGACGTGAGGTCCTTTCTTGCGTCTTCGGGAACCTGTTGACATCAGTCACAACGCTGCGGGATGCTGACGCCCCACCAAATCGTATAGGAAACGCGCCGGATGCTTGCCATCCTGCACCATCGCGGAACCGCCCGTCCATCGCTCCACTTCGATCCCTGGAGCGCCCGCGGGCATGCTCGACGTCCCGCTCGGTGCGTCACTGGGCCGCAGGTGGCCGACGGACGTCTCGACGGCATGAAGATCCAGTACATCGCGGCGTACCCGTGCCGCCGGTCCGCGGGTCGGCTCCCGCGACAGCCCGGCGACACGCCTGAACAACCAGCAACTGCACGGCGAAGCGCATAGCGAGGCCTTAGAAGTCCCCACCCAGAAGGCAGGCGAGAAGGATGCGGAATCCGAAGCGAACACGAATGTCCGGTCCCCGGCGAAAGGTACAGCTGGCGACGGCGGCCATGCTGCTGGTGGCCACGACCATGACGGCTTGCGGCGATGACAAGGGTGACGACACGAAGGCGAGCGCCCCCAAGGCGCCGGCGACCATCCCGGAACTCACCAAGGACCCGCTGACCCTCAGCTTCATCTGGTTCGACTGGCCGCCCGCCAAGGCACTGGAGGACTTCGCGAACGCGGAGTACAAGAAGGAGCGGCCGAACGCGACCATCAAGGTCAACACCGTGCCGAACGCGAACTGGCACGATGCGATGTTCACCCAGTTCGCGGCACGCAAGACCGACTTCGACGTCGCGATCCTGGACTCGCAACACATCGGCGAGGCCGTGACGAACGGCAACATCCTCGACCTCACCGACTTCGTCAAGAAGAACATCGACGTCACGGCCTACAACCCGTACCTCCTGGCCGCCTACGGCCAGTACCCCCAGGCGGAGACCGGCAAGCGCGACGAGAACGCCAGCCTGTACGGACTGCCGCTGCTCGGCGACACCTGGACGATGATCTACCGCAAGGACCTGATCGGCGACAAGCCGCCGCAGACCTGGGACCAGATGATCTCAGCCGCCGAGAAGTGCCAGTCGGAGAACCCCGGCGTCAGCGGGCTGGCCTTCCACCAGGCCAACGGCTCCGACGCCGCGGCCGTCACCTACAACACGGTGAACGGCGTCTACGGCGGCAACCTCTGGGACCCCAAGGCGCGCAAGATCGACGGCGTCCTCAACGACACCGCGGGCCAGGAGGCGATGGACGTCCTGGTCAACAAGATGAAGCCGCTGACGGCCAAGGGCTCCGGCAACTGGTTCATCGACGAGGTGAACGCCGCCGTCGCCCAGGGCAAGGCCTGCATCGCGTTCAACTGGATCGCCGCGAGCGGTGGCCTGCTCGATCCGAAGGAGTCGACGCTCGGCACCACGCGGGAGCAGATTCTCGACAAGCTGGGCTTCGCCACCCTGCCGACCCAGAAGACGAACCTGGTCCCGCTCGGCGGCATGGGGATGCACGTGTCGGCCTACTCCGCCGCGGCAAACCAGGCCGAGGCGCTGAACTTCATGGAGTGGTTCGAGCGGGCCGACGTCCAGAAGAAGTGGGCCGCGGCCGGTGGCGTGCCCTCGCGTACGGACGCCCTGCAGTCGCCCGAGTTCCTCAATGCCGGGCCGTTCAACCAGGTGTACACCGACTCGGTTCCGCGCATGCGGGACATGTGGAACGTGCCCGAGTACGCGCGCCTCGTCAACATCGAGAACACCAACGTGAACGCGGCTCTGAACGGTGCGAAGAAGCCGAAGGACGCGCTCGACGACATCGCCAAGGAGCAGCAGGGCGTGCTCGACTCCGGCAACCGCAAGGGTGGCGGCGGACTGTGAGTGACTCCGTCCCTCTGACGACCGACCGTCCCGGGCAGGTGGCGTCGGCGACGCCGCCTGCACCGGGGCGGTCCCGCCGGCTGAGCGACCGCGGGCTCGCCGTGGCCTTCATCTCCCCCGCGCTGCTGCTGTTGCTCGCCATGTCGGTGTTCCCGTTACTGTGGGCGTTGTACCTGTCCTTCACCGACTACTCGGCCACCCGCGGGGGACCCGCCAACTTCATCGGGTTCGGGAACTACACCGCCATCCTGACGTCGGCGCAGGTCCACACGAGGGCCCTGACGACGTTGATCTACGTGGTCGGCGCGGTCGGCCTGCAGACCGTCCTCGGGTTCGGCATCGCCTACCTGATCTCCCGGCGCACGCACGGGCGAGGAGTGCTGACCACCCTGTTCCTGGTCCCGATGATGCTGTCGCCGGTCGTGGTCGGGCTGTTCTGGCGGTTCATGCTCGACGCGCAGTTCGGCGTGGTCAACAGCATGCTCGGCTCGCTCGGCCTGGGGCAGGTGGAGTGGCTCACCCGACAGCGAACGGCGTTGATCTCCCTGGTCGTGGTCGACACCTGGCAGTGGACGCCGTTCATCATGCTCATCGCACTCGCGGGCCTTACCGCGGTGCCCAAGTACCTGTACGAGGCCGCCTCGATCGACCGGGCGTCCGAGTGGTTCAAGTTCCGCACCATCACCCTTCCGCTGGTGTGGCCGCTGCTCCTCATTGCCGTGATGTTCCGGGCCATCGAGGCGTTCCGGCTGTTCGACCTCGTCTACATCCTCACCAACGGTGGCCCGGGTGTCTCCACCGAGACGTTGTCGTTCCACATCTACAAGGTCGCGTTCCTGGGCTTCAACACCGGGACCGCCTCGGCGTACGGAATCCTCATGGTCCTCGTCGTCATCGTCCTCACGCAGCTCTACCTGCGCTATCTGAACAAGCTCAAGGAGGGCTGATGGCCGTCTCCGTCGACGAGGCCGTGTCCACAGGTCCTGCCCGGGATCACACGCCCCCCGCGCGTCGCCTCGGCAGCCGAGGCCGCTCCGTGCTGGAGGTGACGCTGCTGACCGTGCTGGCCGTCGTCATGCTCTTTCCGGTGCTGTGGATGATCGAGACGTCCATCAAGGAGAACCGGGACGTCTACGCGATCCCGGCCAAGTTCTTCGACTTCAAAGTCACTCTGGCCCACTACAAGGACGTGTTCGTCGACCCCGACGGCGGTCGCTCGGCCCTGTCCGTCTCGTTCCTCAACTCCGTCGTGGTCGCCGGAGTCTCCACGGTGCTGGCCACCGTGCTGGGGGTCCCGGCGGCCTGGGCCTACTCACGCTTCGCCGTGAAGGCCAAGAAGGACCAACTGTTCTTCATCCTGTCCACCCGCTTCATGCCGCCCGTGGTGGTCGTGATCCCGATCTTCCTCATGTACCGCCAGGTCGGACTCATCGACAACAAGCTCGGCCTGATCCTCATCTACGCCGCGTTCAACGTCCCGTTCACGATCTGGATGATGAAGGGGTTCGTCGACGAGGTACCCGCCGAGTACGAGGACGCCGCCATGCTCGACGGCTACACCCGACTGCAGGCGTTCCGGCGATTCACCCTTCCCCTGCTCGTGCCCGGCATCGCCGCGACGGCGGTCTTCGCCCTCATCTTCTCCTGGAACGAGTTCGTGTTCGCCACCTTCCTCACCTCCAGCGACAGCGTCCGGACGGCCCCACCCGCCATCGCCGGACTCATCGGCGGCACCACCACGGACTGGGGTCTCGTGGCCGCCGCCTCCGTGGTGTTCGCCCTACCGGTGCTCGTCTTCGCCTACCTGGTGCGCAAGCACCTCATCGCCGGTGTGACCCTCGGGGCGGTGCGACGCTGATGGCGGGCATCGAGGTGACCGCGCTGCACAAGCGCTACCCGGACGGAACGGTCGCGGTCGAGCACGTGGACCTGTCCATCGGCGACGGCGAGCTGTTCGTGATGCTCGGCCCGTCGGGTTGCGGCAAGACGACCACGCTGCGGGCCATCGCCGGCCTGGAGAGGCAGACGACGGGCGACATCCGCATCGGCGACACGCTGGTCAACGACCTGCCGCCCGCCGAGCGCGACATCGCCATGGTGTTCCAGTTCTACGCTCTCTACCCGCATCTGAAGACCCGCGACAACCTGGCGTTCCCACTGCGGGCCGAGGGACTGCCCAAGCCGGAGGTGCACGAGCGGGTCGAGGAGGCCGCCCGGCTGATGCGGCTTGGTCCACTCCTGGACCGGCGACCGCGCCAGCTGTCCGGCGGGGAGCAGCAGCGCGTCGCTCTCGCCCGCGCCCTGGTGCGACGACCGCGCGCCTTCCTCATGGACGAACCCCTCACCAATCTGGACGCGGAGCTGAGGGCGGACATGCGCACCGAGATCAAGCACCTGCAGGGGGAACTGGGGGCGACGATGGTCTACGTCACCCACGACCAGGTCGAGGCGATGTCACTCGGTCACCGGATCGCCATCCTCAACAAGGGCCGCGTCGAGCAGATCGGTACGCCGCTGGAGGTCTACGACCGTCCGGCGAGTCTCTTCTGCGCCGCGTTCATCGGCTCGCCGCCGATGAACCTCATCGAGGTGGAGGTGGCCGACGGGAAGCTGCGCGGTCAGGGCGGACTGGTCCTCACGCCACCGCAGGGCCTGCCGCGCGACCGTCGCCTGGTCGCGGGCGTACGGCCGGAGGCGCTGGAAGTCACCGCACCGGGGGCGGAACGGTCGGTGCCGGCCCGCGTGGTCTCGGCGGAGTGGCTGGGCGACGAGATCATCTACGTGGTCGACCACAGCGGCGAGCGCGACGTACGGGTTCGGATGCCACCGACTGTCCGGTTCGCCGCTGACGCAACGGTCGGGCTGCGGCACACCGGCGGGACCCCGGCGGTCTACGACGTGAGCACGGAAGAGCTGGTGGCCTGATGGGAACCGTGGCAGTACAGGGGCTGTGCAAGTCCTTCGGTAAGGTCCAGGCCCTGGACGGCGTGACGCTGGACGTGCCGGACGGCTCGTTCTTCGTCGTACTCGGGCCGTCCGGGGCGGGCAAGACGACGACCCTGCGGGCGATCGCCGGCCTGGACAAGCTCGACGCCGGGTCGGTGCATCTGGACGGCAGGGACGCGACCGGCGACGCCCCGGCCGCACGCGACCTGGCCATGGTCTTCCAGAGCTACGCCCTCTACCCGCGACACACGGTGTACGAGAACATCGCCTCGCCGCTGCGGGCACGCCGCCGCTCGTCGAGTGAGATCGCCGCCGCCGTCGAGCAGATGTCGAACCTGCTGCACATCGAACGTCTGCTGCAGCGCCGTCCCGCGCAGTTGTCGGGCGGTGAGATGCAGCGGGTCGCCCTGGCCCGAGCGCTGGTCCGTAGCCCGCGCGCATTCCTCATGGACGAGCCGCTGACGAACCTCGACCTCAAGCTCCGCGTCGAGATGCGCACCGAGCTCACCCGCATCCACCGGAGCCTCGGCGCGACCTTCGTCTACGTGACCAACGACCAGGTCGAGGCCCTGTCCATGGCCGACCAGGTCGCGGTCCTCAAGGAGGGCAAGGTGCAGCAGGTCGGCACGCCGACCGAGGTGTACGAGCGCCCCGCCAACACGTGGGTGGCCGGATTCGTCGGGAGCCCGCCGATCAGTCTGCTCGCCTGCCACGCAGAGGGAGATCGTCTGGTCGGCGCGGAAGGGTGGACGCTGCCGCGGCCCCGCTGGACCACGGCCGAGGACGGTCGTGCCCTGCTGCTGGGTCTGCGCGCGGAGGACCTGTCCGTCGAGCAGCGTGGCGACGCGTCGTTGTCGGGTGAGCTCTACGGGCTCGAGCCGCTCGGGGACCGAACGGTGGTCGACGTCCTGGTGGGGGCGGAGATCCTCAAGGTCAAGGCACGACCCACCGTCACCGGTACGCCGGGCGAGCGGCTGCACGTCACGGTCGACCTGGACCGAGCGCACCTGTTCGATGCGGGCACCGGGCTGTCGCTGTCCGAGGCCGGGCGCTGACCGACGAGCGGCGCCGGCACCGTGCGCCACCTTCCACCCGCTCGACAACCTCGCCCCCGACGAGGGTGTGTGACCCGTCCGACCACGCGTACAGCCCGATCGCTGCGGCACGCCGGACAGCACCAAGAAGATCACAGGAGGCGACGCAATGAGTGACCCGATGAACGTCCTGGCCCCCGAGCACCGGCGGCTCCGGATCGGCGACGCCTGGCGCGACGCCGCGAGCGGAGCCACCTTTGCCGTCGAGGACCCCGCCACCGGCAAGACCATCGCCGAGGTGGCCGACGCCGACGTCGTGGACGGGCTCGCCGCTCTGGACGCGGCGAGCACGGCAATGGCGGAGTGGGCGGCGACCCCGCCGCGGAAACGGTCAGAGTTGTTGACCGCGACGTACCGGGCACTGACCGAGCGGTCCGAGGAGGTCGCCCAGCTGATAACGCTCGAGATGGGCAAGCCGCTCGCCGAGGCTCGGGGCGAGGTGGCCTACGGCGCCGAGTTCTTCCGTTGGTTCGCCGAGGAGGCGGTGCGTGTCGAGGGGCGCTACAGCATCGCTCCCGCGGGTGGATACCGCATCCTCACCGTGCCGAAGCCGGTCGGACCGTGCGTCTTCGTGACGCCCTGGAACTTCCCGTTGGCCATGGGCGCCCGCAAGATCGCTCCCGCGTTGGCCGCGGGCTGTACGACGATCACCAAGCCGGCAGGCCAGACGCCACTCACCATGCTGTTGCTGGCCCGCATCATGGAGGAGGTCGGCGTACCCCCGGGTGTCGTCAACGTGGTGACCACCAAGCGTTCCGGCGCGGTGGTCTCCGCTCTGCTGGCCGACAGTCGGACCCGCAAGCTCTCGTTCACCGGGTCGACCGAGGTCGGGCGCGTGCTGCTGCGACAGGCCGCGGACAACGTGCTGCGTACCTCCATGGAACTGGGCGGCAACGCGGCCCTGATCGTGTGTGCCGACGCCGACCTGGACGTCGCGGTCAACGGCGCCATGGTGGCCAAGATGCGCAACATCGGGGAGTCCTGCATCGCGGCCAACCGGATCTACGTCGAGGAGCCGGTGCGCGAGGAGTTCACGGCACGCTTCGCCGAGCGGATGGGCGCGCTGTCGGTGGGACATGGCCTCGACGACGGCGTGGACGTCGGGGCGTTGATCGACGAGGCCTCGGTCAGCACGATCGACGAGCTCGTCGCCGACGCGGTCGATCGTGGCGCCCGGGTCCTGGTGGGCGGCGAGCGTCCGGACGGGCCAGGCTACTTCTACCCGCCCACGGTCCTCGTCGACGTACCGGAGGATGCGCGGATGCTCCGGGCGGAGATCTTCGGCCCGGTGGCGCCGATCATCTCGTTCACGACCGACGACGAGGTGCTGGCGAAGGCCAACGACACCGAGCACGGCCTGGTCGGGTACGTCTTCACCCGTGACCTCCAGCGAGCGCTCCGGTTCGCCGAGGGGCTGGAGACGGGGATGGTCGGCATCAACCGTGGGCTGATCTCGGACCCGTCAGCTCCGTTCGGGGGCGTGAAGCAGTCCGGGATCGGCAAGGAGGGGTCGCACGAGGGCATCCTCGAGTACCTCGACCTCACCTACGCGGCGATCGACCTACCGTGACCGGCCCGCTGCGCCGGGCGCTCGCCTGCGCGACCCGGGCCGCCAACCTCGCCGTCGTCGTCCCGGTCTCACAGGTGACCCGGACGTCCACCCAGCACATCGCCGCCGACGTTCCGGAGAGGCACCGACATGCTTGAGACCGTCCGCGGACCACGCCAACTGATCGTGGGCGAAGGGGTCGCGCAGAACATCCCACGAGTGGTGGCCGAGAGTGGCTCGCGCGTCCTCATCGTGACCGACCGGGTTCTGCTGCGGCAGCCGGGCGTGGCCGAGATCGTGGCCGCGGTGCGGGAGAAGGTCCAGGCCGTCGAGGTGTTCTCCGACGCGACTTCAGACGTGCCCCTCACCGATGTCGCCCTGGCCGTCGCGGCCGCCGCCGAGGTGGACGCCGACGTGATCCTCGCCATCGGGGGTGGCACGGTTATCGACCTCGCCAAAATCGTCGGCGTCATCCGGCGCCACGGTGGGTCACCGCGCGACTTCTACGGCGAGTCGAAGGTGCCGGGGCCGACGGTTCCTCTCGTCGCGGTACCGACGACGTCAGGTACCGGCTCCGAGCTCACCCCCGTCTCGGTGTTGACCGACCCGGACCGCGAGCTGAAAGTGGGTGTCTCCAGCGTCCACATCGTGCCCGACTTCGCCATCGTCGACCCCGAACTCACCTACACCTGCCCCGCGACCGTCACCGCCCACTCCGGCATCGACGCGTTCTGTCACGCGGTGGAGAGCTACACCGCCCGACCCCGCGCCCACGGACCGCGTGACCCGGTGGAACAGGTGTTCCTCGGCCGTAACCAGATCACCGACCACTACGCGCTCCAGGCCGCGGAACGGATCGCCCGTAGCCTGCGTCGTGCTGTCCGGGACGGCGGCGACACGGACGCGCGCGCGGACATGTCCTATGGGTCCATGCTCGCCGGGCTCGCGTTCTCCCACGCGGGCAACGCGGCCCCGCACGCTCTCCAGTACCCCATCGGCGCGGCCACGCACACGCCACACGGCCTGGGCGTCGGGCTGCTCCTGCCCTACGCGCTGGACGCGGCCGGGGATGCCATCGCCGACCGGTTGGCCATCCTCGCCGGGGTGTGCGGGCTCGACGTGACCGGCGCCTCGGATGCCGAGGCCGCAGACACGTTCCTCACCTGGCTCGACGGGCTCCTTGCCGACATCGGGATCCCTCCCACCCTGGCGGACATCGGCGTGGCACGCGCCGACCTTCCCCGCTTCGCGGAGATGGCCAGTGGCGTCACCCGGTTGATCCAAAACCATCCAGGCCCGACCGACACCGCCAGCCTGACCGCGATCCTCGAAGCGGCCTGGACCGGGGACCGGACTCGAAAGTCCTGACTTCGAGCAGGACTGCCCGGCCCGGCCGCAGTGGGTGCCCGCTCACCGCGGCCCGGCCCAGGGCTCGATCGACTATTTGAAGGCCGTGGTGTCGGCTGCTACCGGGTTGCCACCGAGGAAGTCCCTTAGGATCTCGGTGAACCGCGCCGGCTGCTCCTCCGCCGCGTAGTGGCCGCAGCCGTCGATGACCATCCCGGTGACGTCGTCGGCCGCCAGCCGCATCGTCTCGGCGACCGCCGCGCCGGTGTACCGCGCACCGCCGACAGCGAGCACCGGCAGCGTCAGCCGGCTCTTCTTGCGCTGCTCGTTCTGCGCGATCGTCTCGTCCAGCGCCCGGTAGTACGCGAAGCTCGCCCGCAGCCCGCGAGGATCCGCGACGATCGCATCGACGTAGACGTCGACGGCGTACGTGGGGATCGCGTCCGGGCTGGCGGCCTTATTGGCGAACTGGTAGCCGAAGAAGAGCCGCTCTCTCCCGCGGACCAGATCCTCGTTGAGGTCGGTGAGGCGGTTGAAGCCGAAGTGCCAGAGCCGCTGGTTGACCGCGGCCGGGCTGAAGACCGACGGGATAGGTGTGAGACCGGGGATGATGGCGTCGACGACGGCGAGCCGGCCCACCCGCTCGGGGTGATCGGCAGCGAGGGCGTATCCGGTCCACATGCCGATGTCGTGGCCGACCACGTCGAACCGGTCGTGCCCGAGCGCAGCCATCAGCGCGACCAGATCGGCGGCGAGGGTGCCGGCGTCGTAACCGTTGTCGGGCTTGTCGGAGAGCCCGGCCCCGCGCGAGTCGACGGCGACGACGGTGTGCTCGCGGGCGAGGGCGGGCATCACTTCCCGCCAGGCGTACCAGGTCTGCGGCCACCCTCCGACCAGCAGCAGCGGCGGGCCGTCCCCGCCGGTGACGGCGTGCAGCCGCAGCCCGTTTGCCTCCACGAGGCGGCTGGTGAAGACGTCGGTGAAGCCGTCGGGCAGCCGTAGCGAACTCAGGTTTGTCATGCCGGTGACCATACGCATCTTGGAACGATCAGTACAAGACCTTTGGAACGATCGGTACAAGATGTGTAGACTCACGAACCATGGCGGGCCGCAAGCAGTTCGACGTGGACGAGGCGCTACGACGCGCGATGCACGTCTTCTGGCGCTGGGGATACTCGGAAGCGTCGATCGATCGCCTGACCGAGGGCACGGGTCTGGGCCGGGGCTCGCTCTACGGCACCTTCGGCGACAAGAGCACCCTCTTCCGCAAGAGCCTGCAACGGTACGCGCAGACCTACCACCCGCTGTACGAACAGGCGCTGTCCGGCCCCCACCCGAGCCCGAGCGCCGTTGTGGCCGCCTACCTGCAGGTCACCCTGAACCGCATCGCCGACCCAACGGTCCCGGACGGCTGCCTGCTCACGGTGTCGGCAACGCAGTTCCCGGCCCTCGACGCGGAGAGCCAGGTGGCGGTCCGCGCCATGATCGACGGTGTGCGGGCGATGCTGCAGCAGGCGTTGCTGGCGGCCGGGGCCGGTGAGCAGGAGGCGACCGAGTTGGCGTTGTGCACCCTGGCAACGAACAAATCCCTGGCGGTGCTGAGCCGCACCGGCTTCTCGGGCGAAGAGCTGGCAACCGTCGCCGCAGCCGCCGCCCGTAACCCCTAGGGTCCGTCGCGGACATGCCGCGCCGAGGCCTCATCCGGAAGGAGTGCCTCCAGGGCCGACGGCAGGTGTACGGCGATGTCCAGACCGCCGGTCGGCCGTGCGGCGCTGGAGATCTCTCCGTCGTGCATGCGCAAGGACTGGCACTACTGGATCGGTACGTTCACCGGGGTGGTCCACACCACGGTGGCCGCACTGCCCTTGGCCGCGCTGGTGGTGTCGGTTGTGGCCCGCCGTCGCATCGCCACCGGCGCCACGCCGGCGTGGGCGTGGCGGATGTCGCTGGCCGAGGTCGGCATCGTCTACGGGACGGTCCCGTGGGTGTGGATGATCATGTTGCCGGGCGCGCGGGCCGGGACGAGTCTGGTACCACTGCGCGATCTGCTCACGATCCTCGCCGACCGGGGGCCGGTGACGCTGGCGGGCCAGGTCGCCGGCAACCTGATGGTCTTCGCAGCACTCGGATTCTTCGCCCCGCTGCGGTTCGCGGCGCTGGCGTCGGTGCCGCGGGTCGTGGCGCTCGCGGCGGGCGTTCGTCGACCCGCGTCCGACACCGGGACCTTGGGACCTCAGTTCGGCTTTCAAGCGGGTGTACGGCATCAGCCCGCAGGAGCATCGCGGCGGCGCGCTGGCCCGATGAACACGGACGGCGCCTCTTTGCCACCCGATCGAGGCCCTACCGGGCACCCGACGAGTCGCCCGGATGGCGAGAGCGGGCGGCTGACTGGTGCAGGCCCGGGTGGACGCCGGCCGGGCTCCCCGTGTGCTCGGCGAGCCGTTGCAGGACGGTGATGAGCCGGGCGCGTTCGCTGGCGTCGAGCGGGGTGAGGATCTCGCCCTCGTGCTGGTCGGCGACCCGGCGAGCGTGAGGCAGCAGCTCGCGCGCGGCTTCGGTCAGGTGGATGGCGTGGGCGCGACGGTCGCTGGGATGCCGCCGACGTTCGACCAGGTCGCGCTGTTCGAGGTCGTCGAGCAGGCCGACCATGACCTTGCGGTGGATGCCCAGCGCGTCGGCGAGCTGTTGCTGGGTGTTGCCTTCGCTTCGCTCCAGGCGCATGAGCAGTCCGAAGTGGTTCGGCGCGATGCCCAGCGGCGCCAGCCGCGCGGTGAACGTCTGCGCGACGTGGAACCCGAGCTGTGACAACAGAAAGTTGGCCCGACTGGCCAGCGGCCGGTCCGTGCCTGGTGTGGAGTCGTCGAACACGTCAACATTGTACGCCCACGTTATTGTCCGCTACGGTAACAGTCACCCTCAATCCACAGTTAGGAGATGCTGATGAAGGTGACCGTCTTCGGTGCGACCGGCGGCATCGGCAACCAGGTCGTACGCCAGGCACTCGACCGCGGGTTGACCGTGACCGCGGTCGTGCGCGACCCGGTCCGCCTCGACGTACGTCATCCGGCGCTGGAGGTCACGACGGTGGCGACGCTCGACGAAGCCGATGCGTTGGGGCCCGTGGTGCGCGGCAGTGACGCGGTCCTGTCCGGCGTGGGTCCGCGCGGACGCCGCGACGGGCCGGTCGCCTCCACCGCCACGCGAGCGATCCTGAGAGCGATGCACACCGAAGGTGTCCACCGACTCGTCACGGTCAGCGCCGCCCCTGTCGGCCCGACACCCGACGGGGACAGTTTCCTCAACCGCCGCATCGTTCTGCCGGTCATCAGTGCCCTGCTCAGAGATCTGTACGCGGACCTGCGCGCCATGGAGCACGCGATGGCGGACAGCTCGGCGCAGTGGACGGTGGTGCGGCCGCCGAAGCTCGTGAACAAGACGATGACCGGCCGGTACCGAACCGCCATCGACGGCAACGTCGCCCGCGGCTACACGATCTCGCGGGCCGACGTGGCCCACGCCATGCTCGCCGCCGCAGGCGACCCCGCGACGATCCGCCGGGCGATCGGCATCGCGTACTGACCGACCGCCGCCCACCGTCTGTCCCGATGGACGCGCGTAACGCTCGATCAACGGAGACCGTCGTGCGCTTCCACTCGCCCTGCTCGGCCTCGCCGGTTGGCTCCTCTGGCTGGTCTGGATCGCGGCGTACGGCGTCCTCCTGATCCGACGCGCACCCGAGCTGGCGGACGGACACCCGGGTGGCCCGGCCAGTGGTGGATAGGCTCGTCCTGTCCTGCCGCGCACGGGGGATGCGCGACCCTTCCCGGATCGACCACGGAGGGACTTAGATGACGGACCGAGAACTCCCCGCACTGACCCGCGCCGAGCAGGAACTCGTGGACCGCTACCTGCGCATCATCGACCTGGTGGCCCGGCTCAACCCGGCTCGGGACAGCGGCCACTTCGACGCACGGGGTTGCGTCCTTGCCGCGCAGGCGCTGGCGGCGGAGGCCAGGGCGATCGGCGTGGCGGCGGAGACCATGCTCGAACGCGGCGAGGACGAGCTGCACGCCGCGACGCTGGCCCGGGCGATGCGCGCCCTGGACGGCGAGCGCCGTATCGCACGGCTGGGCCTGCCCAAGAACTGACGTCGCGTACCCGGGGAGGAGCAGAGCGCGCCGGTCACGCGGAAACGCGGTCGACCGGCGCTGCGACGATGCCGGCGCGGGCCAGTCGACGCCGTTGCCGCCCGGCCGGGACCACCATCGGGGTGTCCGTCTCCGGATCGGTCATCACCCGGCAGGGCATCGCGAAGACCGTCTCCACCAGCTCCGCCGTCATCACCTCGGCCGGTGGACCCTGAGCGAGGACCTGACCCTCCCGCATCACGATCAGCTCGGTGGCGTACCGGCAGGCGTGGTTGAGGTCGTGCAGGACGGCAACGACCGTGCGGCCCTGCTCGTGCAGGTCGGCGCAGAGGTCCAACACCTCGAACTGATGCGACAGGTCGAGGAACGTGGTCGGTTCGTCGAGCAGCAGGATCGGCGTCTGTTGGGCCAGTGCCATCGCCAGCCAGACCCGCTGCCGCTGACCGCCGGAGAGTTCGTCGACGAACCGGTCGGCCAGGTCGGTCACCTCGGTCTGGCGCATCGCGTCGGCGACCGCCGCCTCATCCTCCGGCGACCACTGCCGCAGCAGGCGCTGGTGGGCGAAGCGACCCCGGGCGACCAACTCCTCCACCACGATCCCGCCGGGCGCCACCGACGACTGCGGCAGCATGCCGAGCTGCCGCGCCACCTGCTTCGACGGCTGTGACGCGATGGTCTGACCATCCAGGTAGACGGCACCGGCCTGGGGCTTCAGCACCCGGGCCAGTGACCGCAGCAACGTCGACTTGCCGCAGGCGTTGGGGCCGACGATGGCGGTGAACGACCCGTCGGTGATCTGGACGTCGAGGTCCCGGACGACCACCCTCTTGTCGTACGCCAGGGTCAGCGCGTCGGCCCGCAGCCGCGACTCGGTCATCGCTGTGCTCCTTGTCCGCGGTTACGTCGCTCGTGGAAGAGCAACCAGGTCAGGTAGATGCCGCCAAGGGCGGCGGTGACGAGCCCGACCGGGACGTCGTCGTCGGGCAGCAGGCGCTGGGCGACCCAGTCACTTGCCGCCAACAGGGCGGCGCCCATCAACGCGGCCGGCAGGATCCCGGCATTCGGCGACCGGGTCAGCCGAGCGGCCAACGGTGGCGCGGCGAGAGCGACGAACGCGATCGGCCCGGCCGCGGCGGTGGCACCGGCCGCGAGCCCGACGCCGGCCAGCGCGAGCACCATCCGGCTGCGTTCGACAGGAACCCCGTGCAGCATCGCGGTCTCGTCGCCCAGGGCCAGCATGTCGAGGTGCCGGCCGTGGTAGAGCGCGACCGGCAGCAGCACCGCGACGGCCACGGCGACGAGCGTCACCTCGGTCCACCCGGGACCGTTGACGCTGCCGATCAACCAGACCTGGGCGGCGATCGCCTCGTCCAGTCGACTGCGGTAGATCAGGAACGAGTTGAACGAGTCGAGCAGCGCGGCCACTCCGACACCCATCAGCACCAGCCGGAACGGCTGCACCCCACGGCGGAACGCGAGCAGGTAGATGGCGACCGAGGTGGCCAGGCAGCCGACTATCGCACCGGCCGCGACCTGGAAGCCCGTGCCGTTGAACAGCAGCAGGACGATCAGCGCGCCGGTCGCCGCGCCCACCGTCAGGCCGACGAAGTCGGGGCTTCCCAGGGGGTTGCGGGTCAACCCCTGGAAGATCGTGCCGCTCGCGCCCAGGGCCGTACCGACCAGCAGGGTGATCAGCACGCGAGGTAGCCGCAGCTCGTGCACGATGAAGTCGGTGCCCGGGTCGCCCTGGCCGACGAGGCTGCGCAGCACGTCGGGCACGGGGATCGGGAAGTCGCCGCTGGAGAGGTTGACGAGCGCGACACCCAGGGCCGTGAGCAGCAGCGCGGTGCCGGCGACCAGCGCTCGCAGGTGCACCCGCAGCGAGAGCCGGCCGCCCCGGCTACGGACCACCAGCCGGGTCGTCCGTCCGGACGGGCGTAGCTGCAGCAGCGGCCCGCTCACAGGGTGCTCAGCCGGCGTCGGCGGCACAGCGCGATGAACAGGGGCGCGCCGAGGAACGCGGTGACCACCCCGACCGGCAGTTCGGCCGGGGCCACCAGGACCCGGCCGAGCACGTCCGAGACGAGCAGCAGGGTGGGTCCGAGGACCAGCGAGTAGGCCAGGATCCAGCGGTGGTCCGAGCCGGTGAACATCCGGGCCGCGTACGGGACGGCCAGGCCGACGAACCAGATCGGCCCGCAGGCGGCTGTCGCGGCGCCGCACAACAGCGTGATCGTGATCATGCCGAGCGCCCGGACCCGCCCCGGGTGGGCGCCGACCGAGGTCGCCGCGTCGTCGCCCATGCTCAGCGCGTTGAGTTGGCGGCCCAGCAGCAGCGCGAGCAGGATGCCGACGGTCAGGAACGGCGCCAACTGGGTGATCGTGCTGGTCTCCCGGTCGGCGAGCGATCCGACGTCCCAGTGCCGGTACCTGTCGAACGCCTCCCGATGGGTCACCAGGATCGCCCAGATTCCGGCCCCGAGCACCGAGGTGAGGGAGATCCCGGCAAGCACCTGCCGTTCCGGTGTGGGTGCCCGGCCGGCGCCGCCGAGCGCGAAGACGGCCGCCGAGGTGAGCCCGGCACCGGCGATGGCGAACCAGACGTACCCGTTCGCGCTTGTCACTCCGAGCAGCGCGATGGCCAGCACCACGCCGGTGGACGCGCCCAGGCTCACCCCGAGCAACCCCGGTTCGGCAAGCGGGTTGCGGGTGAGCGCCTGCATCACCGTGCCGGCCAGGCCCAGCGCCGCGCCCACGGCGAAGCCGAGGATCGTCCGGGGCACCCGTAGCCGATGCACGATCTCCGCGGCGGCGGAGCCGTCGTCGTGCCAGAGCACCTGCCAGACCGTGCCGAGGCCGAGCGAACGGCTGCCGACGGCGATGCTCAGCGCCAGGGCGGCGGCGAGGGCGACGACGCCGACGGCGAGCCCCGTCCAGCGGCGAGCGGTGCGCGACAACGGCTCGCGCGGCGCCTTGGTGGGTGAGACGGTCCGGGGCTCCGGGCGGATGCCGGTGCCTGAGGTCAACACGTGCTCCACCGTCCACCCGTTCGCGTTACTAAGTTAGGTGAGGCTAACCTACACTCCCGTTCGAGGTCATCACCCTGGGGCCTCGCTGCAGAAAGGAACAGCCGTGCGGCTTACCTCAATCCGCCGGAGCGCCACGGTCGTCGCGGCGACCGCGCTCCTGCTTCTCCCCGCGGCCTGCGGCGGTGGGTCGGAGCCGTCGGCCCCCTCGTCCGGTGCCGCCACCTCCACCGCCTTCCCGGTCTCGATCGAGCACAAGTTCGGCACCACCACCATCTCGGCCGAGCCCAAGCGGATCGCCGTGGTCGGCCTGGTCGAGCAGGACGCCCTGCTGTCGCTGGGCGTCGTGCCGGTGGCGACCACCGAGTGGTTCGGCGAAAAGCCGGGTGCCATCTGGCCCTGGGCCGAGGCGGCGCTGGGCACGGGCGCCAAGCCGCAGGTGCTCACCAACACCGATGGCGTCCAGTTCGAGAAGGTGGCGGCGCTACGGCCCGACCTCATCCTCGGCGTCTATTCGGGATTGACGAGCGAGGACTACGCGAAGCTTGCCAAGATCGCGCCGACCGTGGCGCAGCCGAAAGGCTCCGTCGACTATGGCGTGTCCTGGCAGGACGTCACCCGTACGGTCGGCACCGCCGTCGGGCGCAAGGCTCAGGCGGACACGGTCGTCACCGGCGTCGAGGCCAAGTTCGCGGCGGTACGCACGGCGAACCCGGCCTTCGCCGGCGCGACCGGCCTGATGGCCACCACCTACGAGGGCTACTACGTGTACGGCCCGCAGGACTCGCGCGGCCGCTTTCTCACCGACCTGGGCTTCACGCTACCGTCCGGGCTGGCCGAGGTGACCGGCAAGGAGTTCGGCGCGAACCTGAGCCGGGAGCGCAGCGACATGCTCGATACCGGCGTACTGATCTGGCTGGTCGACAGCTACGACACCGACAGGGCGAAGGTGCAGGCCGACCCGATCTACAGCAAGCTCAAGGTCAAGACCGAGGGTCGCGACATCTACCTGGAGAACGAGGAACTCGTCGGCGCCGCGACCTCGTTCATCACCCCGTTGAGCCTGCCGTTCCTGCTGGAGAAGATCGTTCCGCAGTTGACCGCGGCGGTGGACGGCAACCCGGCCACGGCGGTGCAGCGGACCGCTGCCTGACGATCCGGCGGGGGAACTGCACAGGGCAGTTCCCCCGCCGGGCGGGCCGCAGCGGCACAGTTCGGGCACCGTAGCCGCCGGCGCCGGTCTGCTCCCCCACGACCCAGCCGTCGGGGCACACCGGCGCGCCGCTACAGCCAGTCGTGTTCGCGGGCGTAGCGGGCCGCTTCGTGGCGCGTCCGGGTCTGGGTCTTGCGCATGGCGTTGGAGAGGTAGTTGCGGACGGTGCCGGGGGCGAGGTGGAGCCGCGCGGCGATGTCGGCGACCGAGTAGCCCTCGCTGGTGACCCGCAGGACGTCGGCTTCGCGGTCGGTCAGGGGGTTGTCCTCGGTGACGGCGAGAGCGGACACGTCCGGGTCGATCCAGCGTTTCCCCGCATGCAGGGTGGCGATGACCGAGGTGATGTGCGCTGGCTCGGCGGACTTGCTGACGAAGCCCTGGACGCCGAGCTTCAACGCCTTGCGCAGCACGCCGGGGCGGGCGTGTCGGGTCAGCATGAGGATCACCTGCTCCGGCCGCTCGCGGCGGATCTCGGCGACCGCGCCCAGGCCGTCCACGCCCGGCATTTCCAGGTCGATGACCAGCACGTCGGGCCGGTGCCGCAGGGTGGCGGCGATCGCCGTCTGCCCGTCCTGCGCCTCGGCGAGCACCGTGATGTCGCCCTCCATCGGCAGCAGCGCGGCCAGGGCCGTGCGCAGCAGCGCCTCGTCGTCGGCGAGCACGATGGTGGTCATCGGTCCTTCCCCCTGACTGTCGGGGCCGCGTCGGCCCGCACGGGTGGGAAGACCGCTGCGGTCAGGAACCGCTGGTCCTTCTGTTCCACGGTCAGCTCACCTCCGTCGCCGGCCACCCGTTGCCGCAGTGCCGCCAGTCCCCTGAGTTCGGGGGCCGTGTTGGCGGTCACGCCGTCGTTGACGATGGTGATGCCCGACGCGGCGAGGGTGATCTGCACGTGGGTGGCCTGGGTGTGTCGCAGGATGTTGGTGGTCGTCTCGCGCAGCACCTGCCCGAGCAGTTCGCTGGCGCGGGTATCGACCTCGGCCTCCCTGGTGACCCGGACCCGGATGCCGGCCGCCTCGAACAGGTTCTTCGCGTTCTCGATCTCCGCGGTGAGGTTGAGCCGCCGTTGCGCGTAGGCGAGTTCCTTGGTCTGCGCGATGGTGTCGCTGACCAGCGCGTACGTCTCCCGCAGCTCCTTCTCCGCCCGCTTGGTGTCGTTGAGCAGCAGTCGTTGGGCCAGGGCGATCTTCAGCTTGACCACGTGCAGGGTGTGGCCCTGGATGTCGTGCAGGTCGCTGGCGAACCGCACGCGCTCCCGGACCACGGCCAACTCCGCCTCCCGTTCCCGGGTCTGTTCGAGCTCCCGGATGAGGTCGAAGAACCGCTCCCCCACCACGGTGAAGATCGTCACGATGACGGTGAGGACGGTCGGGATGAGGACGTAGGTGAGCAGGACGTGACCGATGTCGTCCCGCTGCACCAGCAACCGCGCCGTACCGACGGCGGCGACGTAGGTGAACAGCCCGGCCATCAGCAGCTTCCGACGCCGTCGCACCTCGCGCATTCCGAGGGAGCCTACGGCGCAGAACCCCCAGTAGGCGTTGGGGCTGCCGGTCACCAGTACCCCGAGCGGCCAGACCGCCGCCGCCACGACCAGGCAGGGCAGCGCGACCCGGGCGAGGTCGTTGGCCGTCCAGCGTTCGAAGGCCACCACGGCCGCCACGGCCCCCGGTGCCAGGACGACGATGTGCCACCAGGTACGCGCGTCGGTGTAGAGCAGGACCACCGCGGCGAACGCCACCGGCGGCAGTGACGTCACGAGGTTGAGCCGGCGCAGCCTTCCCTGCGTCGACTCGGTGAAGCGCGGCGATCTCGCGGTCACCAGGCCAGTATCCGGCAGCCAGGGACCACGACCAGTGACACCACGTCACATGCGGCGATGACGTGGTGCCACTGACGGGTCAGCCGCGCCCGCGCTGTCATGGGTGCATGTCCACCACACCCGTCATCGAAGTCGAACAGCTGAACCTCACCTACGGCGACTTCCACGCCGTGCAGGACCTCACCTTCGAGGTACGACCCGGAGAGCTCTACGCGCTGCTGGGCACCAACGGGGCCGGGAAGACCTCGACCCTGGAGGTTGTCGAGGGACACCGGCGGCCAACCTCGGGCACCGTACGCGTCTTCGGGCACCGCCCCGAAGACCGTCGGGCGGTACGTCCCCGAATGGGTGTCATGCTCCAGGAGAGTGGATTCTCCCCGGACCTCACCGTCCGTGAGTCCGTCGGCCTGGTCGGCCGGCTCACCCGACGTACCGACAACGTCGACCGGGTGCTCGACCTGGTCGACCTCACCGGCCGAGCCCGCCGCAAGGTCTCGCAGCTGTCCGGCGGGGAGAAACGGCGGCTGGACTTCGCCACCGCGGTCTACGGCAGCCCGGAGCTGATCTTCCTGGACGAGCCGACCACCGGCCTCGACATCCAGTCCCGCGACGCCGTCTGGGCGACGGTGGACCGGCTGCGGGAGGACGGTACGACCATCGTGCTCACCACGCACTACCTGGAGGAAGCACAACAACGCGCGGACCGGATCGGGCTGATGCACGAGGGCGCCCTCCACCGGGAGGGCACCGTCTCCGAGCTGACCCGCACCCTGCCCGCGGTCATCCGCTTCTCCCTTGCCGCACCGACGCCGACGCTGCCGGTGCGGGCCGCCGTCGACCTGGGCGGGAAGGTCACGGTCGAGACCTTCGAGCTCCAGAAGGACCTGCACCTCCTGCTCGGCTGGGCGCAGGACCACGCCGTGGAGCTGCGGGACCTGACGGCGGGGCCGACCCGGCTCGACGACGTCTTCCGCGCCATCAACAGTTGATTCGATCTTCCGACAGGAGTGTCACCGTGTTGTCCATCGCGTCCAGCGAACTGATCCAACTCTTCCGCAACCGTCTGGTACTGATCACCAGCCTCATCATCCCGGTAGTGGTCAGCGCGTTCTTCGTCCGCCAACACGAGACCTACGCCGCCCTCGGCAGCCTCGGCTACATCGCCGCGATCGTCATGTTCACGATCGCCGCGTTCGGGCTCTACGCCACCGCCGTCACCACCTTGGCGTCCCGACGGCAGAACCTCTTCCTCAAGCGGCTGCGCTCCACCGCCGAGGGCGACGCCGGCATCCTCGCCGGCCTGCTACTGCCCGTGGTTATCCTCGCCCTGATCCAGGTGACCGCGATCCTGACCGCCCTGGCCGTGGTCGCCGGCGGACCGGCGAACATCGCCCTGCTGGTCGTGGCGACCATCGCGGCCCTGGCTATGATGATCGGCCTGGCCCTGGCCACGGCCGGGCTGACGAACTCCCCCGAACACGCCCAGGTCACCACCCTGCCCGTTACCCTCGGGGTGATCGCCGTCGCCAGCTGGGTGGGCATTTCCGGCACCGAGAACCTCGCCTGGCTCAAGCGGCTGCTGCCCGGCGGCGCCGCCACCGAACTGACCATGAACGCCTGGAACGGCGGCGTCGCCGTGACCGACTCACTGCTTCTGCTCGCGCCCACGCTCGGCTGGGTCGTCGTCGCCGTCGCTCTGGCCACCCGACTCTTCCGCTGGGAGCCCCGCCGATGACCACCGAGCCGCGGTCGAACGCCCCGACAATTGTGGAAGATCTCCTGCTGCTTCTGTTCCAACCCAGCTCCGGGACGATCGCGGGAGAGAACACCCTCTTCTACGTCCTCGGCGGAGCCGTCCTCGCGGACCTCGCCCTCGGCGAGAACCTGAGCACGGCGGACCGGGGGCGGCTCCGGGGCGTGCCCGACCACCCACCATCGGATGGTCTCCTGCGCCCGGCGTGGGACTACCTCGCCGAGAAACCGAGGGGGGTGCAGACGGCCCTGGCCGCGATCGGTCCCGCCCTGCGCCAGCCGGTGTTGGAGCGGCTCATCGCACGAGGCGACATCGACGAGGAGTCCCGTAAGGTGCTCGGTTTGTTTCGGACGACGGCACTGCGGGAGGGCAGGACCGAACGACGGTCCCGCCTGCTCGCCGACGTCCGGCAGGTCCTCGTGGACGGTGCGGAGCCGCAAGCCCGTGTCGCCGCGCTCGCGGCGCTGCTCTCGGCGAGCGGGACGCTCCCGCAGTTCCACCGCGAGATCCCGTGGACGTCATCGGTGATCAGCCGGGCCAAGGAACTCGAGCGGGGCGACTGGGGTGCCGACGCCGCAGCGGAAGCCGTGACCCGCACCGTGACGGCAACCGTCGTCAACAGCGCCGTCGCGGCCATCACCGTGCTCCCTCGAGGCTAGGACGCGCTCCGACCGTGACGGCCTCGCACCCGCCGCGAGTCGTCACGGCCGGTTCCACCTCGCGGGAGGTCTCTCCGTGGACCCCTTGCGGGGGCCGCATCGTGTCTGCGTTCACTGTTGCGCATTGGGCGGGTGCGGCCGTTCGGGCGGTCTTCCCCGGGCGTGGGCGGCGTCGGTGGCGGCGATGCCGGCGAGGACGGCGACGGCGGTGACGGCCACGGCCAACGGCGGCAAGAAGATCATGATTGGCGAGGCGGCGGCGAGCACGAGTGCGCCGATGATCCGAGAATGGGACACCCGGTCGAACACCGCGTGTTCCACCAGGGCTCGACCGATCAGGAACAGCATCGGTCCGCCGAGGACAACGAGAATCCACGCCGCGTCGGTGTGCCCGAACGGATGTTCGATCACGATTTCGTATCCGACGGCGACGGCGACGATCCCGGCCACCATGAGGACGTGCGCGACGAATGCCTGCCGCATGAGGTGCGCGGGCTCAGCGGCAGCTCTGATGGCTTCGGGTAACAGTTGACCCGCCCGGAAGAGGTAGACGCGAAACAGCAGCACCGTGGTGACGAATGCGACCGCGAAGGCGGTCGCGGGGCCGACGTGTCGGAAGGAGGTGTCGCTGTAGGCCGAGCCGGTCGTCAAGATCAGTTCACCGAGGGCGATGATGAAGAATTGTCGGTAACGCTCGGACAGATATTCGGCCAGGACGGGCCACTGTCGTTGGGTGGGGCGGGACCACGGCGCGGGATAGAGCAGCAGCAGCGCCGTGCAGTCGATGGCGATCGCGAGCGTCCACAACAGCCCGCGGGCCAGATCCGCCACGATCGCTCCAGCGATCCACGGCACGGCCGACAACGTGAACCAGAAGAACACCGCAGCCGCCCGGCGCTGAGCTTCGTGGCCACGCAGCATCGGCACGATGATCAGCCCACGGATGATGTGGACGGCGACGTACGCGCCAGCGAAGGCCAGACTTCTGTCCCCGAACGCGTGCGGCACCGCGACCGCCATCACCAGCGCGCCGAGCATGGCGGTGTAGACCAACACCTGAAGCTGCGGCCGCTGCGGATCGTAGAGGTCGGTGACCCACGCCGTGACGAACCACAGCACCATGAAGGCCAGTAGCAGCAGCAGCGTCTCGCCGGCCTCGACGAGGACGATCCGCGGTTCGGTGAGTTCCTCGACCAGACGGTTCGAGAGCCGGTTGAGAGCGAAGACGAACACCAGGTCGAAGAAGAGTTCGAGAAGGCTGGGTCGCTGCGGTTGCCCCGGCTTTCGAAGCAGCGCTGCTGCCCTTGTCGACATGGGCCGCCCATTTCTGCCGACTTCGCCTGTTCGAGTATTGGTATCACGCCGGGCAGGTCGTCGAGTCGATACCCGAAGAATGCCCACGGACCGGGCGGACGCCACCACCCACAGCGCGCGGTTGTTTCTCCGGTCACGGGGTACGCCCGCTGCGCCATGCGGGCGCCGTCGGATCAGCCGAGCGGGTCGGCGTGAGCCGCGTACACGCCGGGGGGCCGGTGCCGGATGGATCAGCGAGACGCGGGCGGACGCGCCAGAGCTGACGGCGTCGTGGAACTGCGGGTGCACGGGGTGTCCGCCATCGGCGCGGAGGACCTGCTGAATCGACCGCACGTGCAACAGGTGGCAGGTGACCAGCGGGGCGGCTTCTACCGGCCCGACCACGAGAGCGGCGCGGCAGACGGAGTGACGGGCGCGGCAGACGGAGTGACGCTGGAGGCCTACCGCTGGAACAACCTGCCCGCTGGCAACGCGGTGCGAACGCTGTCGATGGTGATCCTGTTGCCCTTCATGCTGATCAACCTCGCCATCTGGATGCGTCCGGCCGGAGCGCGCTCCGACCCGGTGATCAAGGCGCTGTGCCGGCTGTTGGCACTCAGCCTGACCGGGATGTACGTGCAGAGCATGGTGGGGATCGCACTCGACGTGATCGCGTGGAAGTGCATGTCCTCCCCCGAGTGCCTGGCCGGACGCAGCTGGCTCTCCTGGCTCGGAGGCCGTCCCGCCGGACTGCGCCTGGCGGTGCTCGCGCTGGTACCGGCTGCGGCCATCGGCCTGCTGTGGGGGCTCAGCGCCCGCCCGGCACTCCCGTCGCACGTCTTCCGCGCGACTGTCCAACCCCTTCCGGCGCACCGGCTCACCGCCGTCGGTCGGTGGGACAACGAGCCGCTGGTCGGCCGGCTGCGCTCGATTCACGTCGCGGCGGGCTTCGCCACGCTGAACCTCAGCCTGCTCGGCGCCCGGGCCGCACAGGGCTTGTCGATCGGCACCGTCGCGCTCACGGCGGGTGCCGGGCTTCTGCTGATCACGTGCGCGGTCCTGCTCTGCACCCCGCCCCTGACCGCACCCACGGAAGGGCGGCTCGACCGCCTGGTCAGCGCGCTGCCCACGATCACCCTCGGCCTGACCGTGCTGGTCTGGATCCACGTTCTGACCAGTTCCGCCTCCTGGCCGGAGCGCAACGGGCTACCCGGCTACAACCTGACGGTCGTCGGGCTGTCCATCGGTCAGGCGGTACTGCTGGCTGCCCTGGGGGCGGTGCTGCTCTGGCACCGGTATCGACAGCCGGATGCGGCGCCCTCGCTCGGGTTCGGCGCCCTGGCGGCCGCCGTCGCCGCGATCAGTCTGGCGCTGACGTACTCCGCCGAACTGGTCTACCGGGTGTCCGACGTCCTGAACCGGGGAGCACCGACCGCGGAGGGGCTGATCACCAGCCCCCCGCGTGCCTGCATCTGGGCGATCCTCGGCTTCTCACTGGCGGTGCTGGTGACGCTGGCCGTCGCCGGCGTGGCATCGCTGGCGTCCCGACCGGGACGGACACGCGCCGCGGCGTCGATAGTTGCTCGTGACTTCCCGGACGCGCCGAACGATGCCGGGCCACGGTTGCGGCAGGTGCGCAAGGCCATCGCCCGCGCCCAGTTCACCGAGCGGCTGGTGCCGCTCGCGGTGCTCTACGCCTGCCTGGCCGGAATCGGCATGACGATGGTCGCGCTCGGCCTGCTGCCGACGCCACCGGGCGAACTGATCCAGCGGTACGTGGGGCTGCCGGCCAGCCTCGTCGACTTCGGCATCGGAGTCGGCAGCTACCTGATCGCCGCGATCATCCTCGGCCTGGTCATCGGTGGGATCTTCGCCTACCGCACCCCTGGATTTCGCCGGTACGTGGGCGTGCTGTGGGACCTGGGCACCTTCTGGCCCCGAGCCGCACACCCGTTCGCGCCACCCTGCTACGCCGAACGGGCCGTACCCGAACTGACCTGCCGGATCACCCACCTCGTCGACTCCGGCAACACGGTGCTGCTCAGCGGACACAGCCACGGCTCCGTCCTGCTCGCCGCGACCGTGCTCCAACTGCCGCCACGGGTCACCGATCGGATCGCCCTGCTGACCCACGGCTCGCCCCTTCGCCGGCTGTACGCCCGGCTCTTTCCCGCGTACGTCAGCGACGAGGTGATCCACGAGATCGCCGACCGGGTCGACTGGCGGTGGATCAATCTGTGGCGGGACACCGACCCCATCGGAGGGCGGGTCTTTCCGCCGCCCCGACCCGACGCGGCACCCGCCGCAGCCGACCGGGGTACGCCGGTGGACCGACGGCTCCGCGATCCGGCAGGGGTGACCGCCCCGGCCGGCGACATCTTTCCACCGCCGATCAAGGGACACAGCCCCTGCGAGTCCGACGTGGCGTTCGACGAGGCGGCGCAGAGCCTCACCGACCGCATCCGTTGATGGGTACGCTCGTCGCGGCGTGGTGCTCGATGTGCAGGTTGTCGCCGTTGGTGTACCGCGTACCGATCAGCTTGCCGGATCATCCGGCGGTCGGCGTCTCCGCGTGGAGCGCGGCCTGCCGCCCTCGCGGAGCCGGGCGGCTTCGCGTAGCGCCATTTCGCGGCCGCTGCGGGCAAGGTCGGTCAGCAGGCGCTCGGCCGGCCGATCGACGACCACCCGGCCGCCCACGACCGGTGACGCGGTGTGTCGCCCACTCGTACTCGAGGAGGGACATGAGGGCGGCGCTGCGGATGTTCGCCACGTCACGGATGGGCCACGAGCACGGTAGTGATCAGCGCGGCGGCCACCGTCAGGCTCAGGGCCAGTAGCGCTCCGGTAAGGCGGTGGTGGAAGGCCGGGCGACGGGCGAGCGGTTGCTGCAGCGCCGACCATGTCGTCGCGCCGAACAGCGTCAACGTGAGGACCACACTAATGATCATGGGCTGACCAAACGTCAGGGGAACGAGCCTCCTGCGAACGTCCCACCGACGGAGCGGTAGGACCGGCTCCCGAAGGTGAACTTTGCGCGAACGAATGAATGTCGAGTCGATGCTCGGGGCACCACCTGTGGAGACACTGACGACGACGTGCGAGGTGTGTGATGACCGAACCCGCAGCCAGTGGCGGTCTCGTCGACCCGGAGATCGCCTTGCAACGCCAGGTCGAGACGCTGAAACAACGATTTCCGGAGGCTGACGACGCGGACCTTTCCGCCCGCGTTCACGAGACGCACGCACGCCTCAAGGACGAGGCGACTGTCGACTCGCACCTTGTCGCCCTGACCGAGAAGCAGGTGACAGAGGATCTGCGCAGCGGCGGCGAAACCGTGCACATCCGCAGCGACGACCCGGCCTGAGTAGAGACAGGAGTGTGATCGGTCGTCGACGGCAGGTCGCGGCCGCTCGGTGTTCGCGGAGGGGGGATCGCTGTGGTGGTGGACACGAAGCCGTTACGTGGCCCTCTCTTCCGGCCCCGTGCGACGTAGCGTTGAGGGCTGCCCAGGGCGGGTCCGCATGCCGCACGCCTGGTTGACGCCGATCCCTGAGACGAAGATGGTGAACGCCAGGTGCCCGTGACGAGTGATCCCCAGGTGGTCGCGCTACCACCGACAGTCGCCGCACCGGCGGTCCCCGCGGTGTTCCGATCGGCCCCGGCGGCAGCCCGCCGCACGCTTGTCGACATTCTCGACGACTCCGTGCGCGCGCACGCCGAGGCTCTCGCACTCGACGACGGCGCCACGGCACTGACGTACCGCGACCTGGCCGACGAGGTCGAGGCCGTCCGGAGGTCGCTGGCCGGACACGGCATCGGTGTCGGCGACCGCGTGGGCGTCCGGCTCACCTCCGGTACGGCCGAGCTGTACCTGGCGATCCTCGGCGTTCTCGCGGCGGGCGCGGCCTACGTGCCGGTGGACGCGGACGATCCCGAGGAACGCGCCGAGCTCGTCTTCGCCGAGGCGGGAGTCGCGGCGGTGCTCGGTGACGGGCTGGCGGTGTCGGTGCGTCGTACCCCCGTGGGTCGGATCGGCCGACCCGGCCCGGACGACGACGCCTGGATCATCTTCACCTCCGGCTCGACGGGCACCCCGAAGGGTGTGGCGGTCCACCACGGCGCGGCTGCGGCTTTCGTCGACGCCGAGGCGCTGTTGTTCCTCGCCGACGAGGCCAGCGAGGCGATCGGCCCGCAGGACCGGGTCCTG
This sequence comes from Micromonospora sp. NPDC085948, assembly GCF_040686315.1. NCBI lineage: Bacteria > Bacillati > Actinomycetota > Actinomycetes > Micromonosporales > Micromonosporaceae > Micromonospora > Micromonospora sp. NPDC085948. The sequence goes on from NZ_JBFBJW010000007.1 coordinate 38,818, forward strand.
GCCGGACTGTCGGTGGCGTTCGACGCGTCCTGCGAGGAGATGTGGCTGGCGTGGCGGCACGGCGCCTGCCTGGTGCCGGCCGCGCGGTCGCTGGTCCGCAGCGGCGTCGACCTCGGTCCGTGGCTGGCCGAGCAGCGCATCTCGGTGGTGTCGACGGTCCCGACGCTCGCCGCGCTGTGGCCGGTCGAGGCGCTGGAGGAGGTCCGGCTGCTGATCTTCGGTGGCGAGGCCTGCCCACCGGAGCTGGCGCAGCGCCTGGCCGTCGAGGGCCGCGAGGTCTGGAACACCTACGGACCGACCGAGGCGACAGTGGTCGCCTGCGCCGCCCGGATGACCGGCGAGGGACCGGTCCGCATCGGGTTGCCGCTGGCCGGCTGGCAGCTCGCCGTGGTGGACGCCTCCGGCGCTCCGGTCGCGATGGGTGAGACCGGCGAGCTGGTCATCGGCGGGGTGGGGCTCGCCCGCTACCTGGACCCGGGCAAGGACGCCGAGAAGTTCGCGGCGCTGCCCGCGCTCGGCTGGCAGCGGGCGTACCGCAGCGGTGACATCGTCCGGGCGGAGCCCGAGGGGCTCCTGTTCGTCGGCCGCGGTGACGAACAGGTGAAGCTCGGCGGACGCCGGATCGAGCTGGGTGAGATCGACGCCGCACTGCAGGCGCTGCCCGACGTCGCCGGGGCCGCCGCGGCGGTGCGGCGCACCGCCGCGGGCAACCAACTACTGGTGGGGTACGTCGTTCCGCACGACGGCGTCACCTTCGATGCCGCGTCGGCGGCGCTGCGGATCCGGGAGCAGTTGCCGGCCGCTCTCGTGCCGCTGCTGGCCGTGGTGGACGCGTTGCCGACCCGGACGTCCGGCAAGGTGGATCGGGCCGCGCTGCCCTGGCCGCTGGCCACCGGGCAGGACACCGCGGGCGAGCTGACCGCGACGGAGGAGTGGCTCGCCGGCGGTTGGGCGGAGATCCTGGGTGTACGCCCCACCGAGGCGGACGCCGACTTCTTCACCCACGGCGGCGGCAGCCTGAACGCGGCGCAACTGGTGGCCTGGATCCGACGCCGGCACCCGCGGGTCTCGGTGGCCGACATCTACCTCCACCCGAAACTGTCGCGGCTCGCGGGTGTGCTCGACGCGCTCGACACCACGGCGGCGACGCGCCGGGAGGTCCGGCCGACGCCGAGGCGCGCCGGGCTGATCCAGGCGGCGATGTTGGTGCCGATGCTCGCGCTGGTCGGGCTGCGCTGGCTGACCGTCCTGGCCGCCCTCGGCAACGTCCTCGCCCTGTTCGCGCCGGCACCCTGGGCACCTGTCGTGTCCTGGTGGTGGGTGGCGTTGGGTTGGCTCCTGCTGTTCAGCCCGGTGGGCCGGATCGCCGTGGCCGCCGCGGGAGCGCGACTGCTACTGCGTGGGGTTCGCCCCGGCAGCTACCCGCGCGGTGGCGGCGTGCACCTGCGGTTGTGGGCCGCCGAACGTCTCGCCGAGCTGACCGGCGCCACAAGCGTCGCCGGGGCATCCTGGATGATCACTTATGCCCGGGCGCTCGGCGCGTCCATCGCTCCCGACGTCGACCTGCACTCCGCACCGCCGGTCACCGGCCTGCTGAAACTGGGCCGCGGCGCGGCGATCGAGCCTGAGGTCGATCTCTCCGGCCACTGGGTCGACGGCGATGTCGTCCATGTCGGTAGGGTCCGCGTCGGCGCGGGCGCCCGGGTCGGTTCCCGCAGCACCCTGATGCCCGGCGCCCGCATCGGCAAGGGCGCGCGCATCGCCGCCGGGTCGACCGTGACCGGCGCCGTACCGGCGAATCAGCGCTGGGCCGGCTCACCCGCCACACCCGCTGCCAAGGATCCCGCCGAATGGCCCGGTCAGCGGCCCCCGCGAACGCGACTTCGGTCCCGCGGCTGGCCGATCGCGTACGCGCTGACCGCCCAACTGCTGGGGCTGGTGCCGGTCGTGGCCGCCCTGCCGGCGATCGCCCTGCTCGGCTGGACGCTCGCCGTCCGGCCAACTGTCGGCGCGGTGTTGACCGCCGTCGCGGTGGCGACCGTCGCCTACCTGGTGGGCTACGCGCTGCTGGTGCTCGGGGCCGTCCGGGCGCTCAGCATCGGCCTGCGTGCCGGATACCACCGGGTGCAGGGGCGGGTGGCGTGGCAGGTCTGGACGACCGAGCGGCTGATGGGGATGGCGCGGGTCGGGCTGTTCCCGCTCTACGCCAGCCTCTTCACGCCGGTGTGGCTTCGGCTGCTGGGCGCCAAGGTGGGACGCGGGGTGGAGGCTTCCACAGTGCTCGCACTGCCGGCGATGACCACTGTCGCCGACGGGGCCTTCCTGGCCGACGACACCATGGTCGCGACCTACGAGCTGAGCCACGGGTGGCTGCGCGTCGCCCCGGCCCGCATCGGTAAGCAGGCGTTCCTCGGCAACTCGGGAATGGCGGCCCCCGGGCGTTCGGTGCCCAAGCGCGGGCTCGTCGGCGTGTTGTCGTCGGCGCCGTTCAAGGCGAAGAAGGGCTCGTCGTGGCTCGGCGCGCCGCCGATGCCGCTGCGCCGGACCGTGGAAGCCGCCGACACCAGCCGCACCTTCGACCCGCCACTCCGGCTGAAGCTGGCCCGGGCCGCGATCGAGCTGTGCCGGATCGTCCCGGTGATGTGCGCCGGCGCCCTGGCGGTCGGCGTCCTGGCCGTACTCGCGATCGTCTGGCGGGCCGGCGGGGGGTGGGCGGCCGCGCTCGCCGCCGGGCCGGTGCTGCTCGGCGCGGCGATCACCGCCGCCGCCATCGCGACGGCCGCGAAGTGGCTGCTGGTCGGACGCTTCCGGGTCGCCGAGCGCGCGCTGTGGACGTCCTTCGTCTGGCGCAACGAACTCGCCGACACGTTCGTCGAGGCCCTCGCCGCGCCGTGGCTGGTCCGCTTCGCGACCGGCACGCCACTGCTCACGGCCTGGCTGCGCACGCTCGGTGCGAAGATCGGCCGGGGCGTCTGGCTGGAGACCTACTGGCTGCCCGAGTACGACCTGGTGCGCCTCGGCGACGGCGCCACGGTGAACCGCGGTTGTGTGGTGCAGACCCACCTGTTCCATGATCGTGTGATGAGCATGGACGAGGTGACACTGGGCGCGGGAGCCGCGCTGGGTCCGCACGGCATCGTCCTGCCCGGCGCGAGCATCGGCGCGCGGACCACCGTCGGACCCGGTTCACTGGTGACCCGCGGCGACGCCGTGCCGAGCGACAGCCGGTGGCTGGGCAACCCGATCACCACCTGGCCGGCGCCAGCGGCACGGTCGGCATGAATCCGAAGACGGCGTCGAGCGGCGCAACGCCCGGCGCCGGTCGTTCCGGCGACTCCTACCTGCCCGAGCACGGCAACGGCGGCTACCGGGTGCGGCACTACGACCTCGACCTCGACTACCGGGTCATGTCGAACCGGCTCGGCGGCCGGGCCGACATCACCGCGGTGGCCACACAGTCGCTCTCCCGGTTCACCCTCGACCTCGGTCGGCTCCGCGTCCAGGACGTCCGAGTGGACGGGCGCCCGGCGAAGTACCTGCACCGCCCGGACAAACTACAGATCAAACCCGAGCGGCCGATCAACGCCGGGGACACCTTCCGGGTGGACATCCGGTACGCGGGGAAGCCGGTGCCCATCTCCGGCCGCTGGGGCACCCTCGGGTGGGAGGAGCTCACCGACGGGGTGCTCGTGGCCAGCCAGCCGAACGGGTCGCCGTCGTGGTTCCCGTGCGATGACCAGCCCGGCGCCAAGGCGACCTTCCGGGTGGCGGTCACGGCTCCCTCCCCGTACACGGTGTTGGTGACCGGTGATCCCGTGCACCATCGCCGGGGCGCGGGCGGCGCGACGTGGGTGTACGAGCGGCGCGAGCCCACCTCGCCGTACCTGATGAGCGTCCAGATCGGGCGCTACGAGATGGTGGACCTCGCGGTCGGTGCGGTGGTGCAGCGCGCCGCGATCCCGCCCGCGCTGCGCCGCAACGTCGCCCACGACTTCGGCCGGCACGGCCAGATCATGTCGGCGCTGCAGCGACTCTTCGGGCCGTACCCCTTCCGGGAGTATGTCGTCGTGGTCGCCGACGACGACCTCGACGATCCGGTCGAAGCGCAGGGCATGGCGGTCTTCGGGCGAAACCACGTCGACGGGCGGCGCACGCACGAGCGGCTCGTGGTGCACGAGCTGGCCCACCAGTGGTTCGGCAACAGCCTCACGGTGGCGGACTGGAGGCACATCTGGCTCAACGAGGGCTTCGCCACGTACGCCGAGTGGCTGTGGTCCGGCGTCTGCGGCGACCTGCCCACCGACGCCCTGGCCGCGCGGTGGTACGCGTGGGTCGCGGATCGCCCGCGCACCGTCGTCGTCGCGGATCCCGGCGTCGACCGGATGTTCGACCCGCTTGTCTACAAGCGTGGCGCGCTCACGGTGCACGCCCTGCGCAAGAGGGTCGGCGACGAGTCGTTCTTCGCGCTCCTGCGAGGCTGGGTCGCCGAGCACCGACACGCGACGGTGACGACCGAGCAGTTCCGTCTGCACGCCCAGCGCTTCGCCCGCGAGCCCCTGGACGATCTGTTCGCCGCCTGGCTCGACAGCCCGGCGCTGCCTCCACCGCCTCGCTGACCAGGCCGGACGCGAACGGTTGGAGACGGGTGCCCTTGCCCGACTGCTTGACCAAGGACACCCGCCGAATCGCCTTGGCAACAGCCGGACGAGGCGATCTACCTGCTGCATATCCGCAGCACGGGTGGTACCACCAGACAGCGGGCGGCGATCTACGCCTGGCGCGAAGGTGATGCGTATCGTGGCTGGGGACCGTCGCCGAGAGTATGGACGGGAGAGGCCTGGACATGACAGATGGCACGGTCTACACCGGCTCACACTGGCAGCGCTACGCCACCAACGACACCGATGAGGCGCACGCCTACATCCGGCGGGCATTCCTCGACATCAAGGTGCGGTCGTCCGGTGGGGGCCGCGACGGAGCCGGCCTGCCCACCGTCACCACCGCGCTCGCCGACCTCGGCGTGACCCGGCTGCACTACTCGGCGCACACCCAGGCCCGGACGGCCCCGGACGGCGATCTGAACATCACCCACCTGGTGGGCGGGCGCTTCACCATCGCCAGGGACAAGGACGAATACCGGTTACGGCCCGGGGACGTGATGCTGATCCTGCCGGACCAATCCGCGGACCTCGCCTACGACGACGTCGACACGTTGGTCGCCCGCCTCCCCCGCGCCCTGCTCGAAGAGGTCGCCCACGCGCAGACCGGCATCAGCAGCGCCGACCTGCGCTTCGACAGCTCCCGGCCGATCTCGGCGGCGCTCGGTCGGCACTGGACCCAGACCGTCTCCCACCTGACCCGCAGCGTGCTGTCCGACCCTGCCCTGATGGCCAACCCGCTGGTCGCCGGGACCACCCGCCACCTGCTCGCGGCGACGGCCCTTACCGTGTTCCCCAACACCGCCCACGCCGCGACCCTGCGCCCCGCCGGCGGGGTCACCCCGCAGGCGTTACGCCGAGCCGTGAGCTACATCGACGACCATGCGGACCGGCCGATCACGGTCGACCAGGTCGCCGCCGCGGCCGGTGTGCGTCCCCGGGCTCTGCAACTCGCGTTCCGCCGCCACCACGACACGACACCGATGCGGTACGTCCGCGAGGTCCGCCTCGAACGCGCGCACCGCGCCCTGCGGGCCGCCGACCCGACCACCGGTGCCACCGTCGCCATGATCGCCAGACGCTGGGGCTTCACCCACCTCGGACGCTTCAGCACCGACTACCGCGCCGCCTACGGGTGCAGCCCCAGCCACACCCTGCGCACCTGACGCCCGCCTCAAGGTGATCGATGGTTCAGGTCGTGAGGGCGACCTTCAGCCAGCCCGGGTCGCGGTCCTGGAACTGGCGGTACGCCTGCAGCACGTCGGTCATCGGTTCGTGTCTGGTCAGCAGCTGTGCCGGGTCGACGGTGCCGTTGGTTAGTGGGTGGCGGGCCACCGCGAACCCATCGGTTCCCGGCCGAGCATGCAACTCGGCCTGGTGCCCGACGCCGCCGTGCCCCTGGACACCGCCGCACCGGAACTCGCCCGCCGCTGACTCCTCCTCCCCCAACCCGCCGTCCCGGCGCGCCTGCCCGACCTGCTGCTGCCCTTTCGCAAAATCCGCGACCGGCAGCTGACTCGCCCCGAAATCGGAGCCGCCCGCCGTCAGCGTCCGACTGATGGGCACTCCCCGGTTCCGCGGCGACGCCCGTGATGCACCGGCACCACCCGTGCGGCGCCGGTACGGCGAGGGCGCCATTGGTCCCTGCGGCGGCCGGATCCACCGACCGCCGCAGGAAACCTGCTCCCTCAGGGGGTGGCAGTGAGCTGCACCCTCAGCTTGGCCAGCGCGCGGGTCAGCAGGCGGGAGACGTGCATCTGTGACACCCCGACCTCCTCGGCGATGCCCTGCTGGGTCAGGTTGCCGTGAAAGCGCAGTGCGACGACCTTCCGCTCCCGGTCGTCAAGGCGCGCGAGGGCCGAGGTGAGAGCCACCTTCAGCTCGGCGAGGGCGAGTTCGTTGTCGTCGCCGCCGAGGGTGTCGCCCAACTCCCTGGACGAGGTGCCATCGCCGATCGGGGTGGACAGTGAGACCGCGTTGTAGGCGCGGGCGCCTTCCAGTCCTTCGAGGACTTCCTCCTCCGTGAGGTCGAGATGTCGGGCGATGTCGGCGACGGTCGGCGAGCGGCCCAGCAGCTGGGTGAGGCTGTTGTTGGCCTCGGCGATGGCCATGCGCCGCTCCTGCAGCCGTCGGGGAACCCGGACGTCCCAGGTGCGGTCACGGAAGTGGCGCTTGATCTCTCCCACGACGGTGGGGATCGCGTAGCTGGCGAACTCGATCCCCCGCGTCGGGTCGAACCTCACGCGTACTCAGGCCGGGCCGAATTCGCCGCCCAACTCTTGGTCAGCAGGTCCAGGGCGGCTTTGCTCGCCATAGAACGGCAGGCCCGGGAGCGCGACAGCGCACCTACCACGACCCGTTCGCCGGCTGCGTCCCCCTCACGGGTCGAGAAGTTCCGCCAGCAGTACGCCCGCCGCAGGCCCAGGGCACGTGACCATCGGACTTACGTTCAGCGGACGCACTCGGCGCAGGTGCCGAAGATCTCCAGGGTGTGACCGACGTCCACGAACCCGTGCTGGGCGGCAACCTGGTCGGCCCACCGCTCCACGGCCGGACCGGCCACCTCGACGGTGCGCCCACAGTCTCGGCAGACCAGGTGGTGGTGGTGTTTGCTCTGGCTGCACCGGCGGAAGAGTTGTTCGCCGCCCGGCAGCCGAGTCGAGTCGATCTCGCCGGCGTCCACCAGCAGTTGCAGGGTTCGATAGACGGTGGTCAGGCCGACCCCCGCCTTACGCGCCAGCAGCATCTGGTGCAGTTGCTGCGCCGAGTGGAAGCCCTCCACCTCGCGCAACAGCGCCAGTACCTCTGCCCGCTGTCGGGTGTTCCGGGTCACACTCGGCATCGCCTGGTTCACCGTGGCCGCCATCCTCCCGTGATGTCGGGCCGCCGGCCTGCCGCTTGCGACACGTCGCCTCGCTACCCGTCGGACCATTATGCGTGCGCGTGAGCGTCGCCGCGCCATCTCGCGACCCCGCCTTCTGTGCCACCGCGGGGCAGCGCAGATCGACCCGCCGCAGATCGAACGCCGGGCGCACGGTAACGGAAACCGAAACGAGTGCCGATAGGGCGGCGGGTGTGACAGCGCGACAGCACCGCAGCGTAGCGATGGCCGATTTTGGTCAGGCGACATCCTTCGAGGTCATGGCGGTCGATCTCATCCCCGCCGCGAAGGGGCACGCTGGCGACGTCACGGAGAGATCACAACGTCGAACCATCTATCGACATCGACTACCAACACCACGAAGGATCGCTCACGCGTGCCCTGTCATCTCAGGGCCCTGTTCTCTGGAGGAAGAGAACGTGAGTAGACCCCGCAACCTGAGCAGGCGTACCTCCGCCGCGCTCTTCGCATCGGTCCTGGCGGCCGGCGCCATGACCGTGCCGGGTGGTGCCGCCACCGCGAGCGCCGCTCCCTCCACCCCCGACACTCCGGCGGCGACCCCCGCGGAGGCGTTAGGCTCGCACGACGCCAAGCTGCTCGCGCAGGCCGAGGCGAAGCACGCGCCGACGGTCACCCTGATCGTCGCGGCCGAGAAGGGCCAGAGCAAGGCCGTCGTCGACGGCGTCGAGGCCCTCGGCGGCGCGGTCAACCGGCGTTTCGACCAGATCGGCTACGTCCTGGCCACCGTGCCCACCAGCAAGGTGCTCAAGGCCGCCAGGCTGCCGGGCGTCGCCGCCATCGACCTGGACGAGGTCATCCAGCTACCGGACCCGACCGCCGGTGCCGCGGCCTCCGGTGCGAAGGCCGCCGCGCAGGGTGCGACGCTCAGCGGTCCGGGCGCGGGCACCGGCGCGGTGAACCCGTACATGCCGACGAACGAGACCGGCGCGGAGTCCTTCAAAGCGGCTCATCCGCAGTGGGACGGCCGGGGGGTGACCATCGGCATCATGGACTCCGGCATCGACCTGGATCAGCCGGCGCTGCAGAAGACCACGACCGGTGAGCGGAAGATCGTCGACTGGGTCACCGCCACCGACCCCGTGACCGAGAACGACGGCACCTGGCGGCGCATGGTCACCGAGGTCACCGGACCCTCGTTCAGCGCGGGCGGCGCGACGTGGACCGTGCCAGCGGGCACCTACACGTTCAACCTGTTCCGCGAGTCGATCACCGCCGCCAGCGACCCGGCGGGTGACGTCAACCGCGACGGGGACACCACCGACGCGTGGGGCGTGCTGTACAACCCGCAGACCCACGACATCTGGGTCGACGTCGACCAGGACAACAGCTTCACCGACGAGACGCTGATGCGCCCGTACCGGGAGCGCTTCGACGTCGGGCACTTCGGCACCGACAACCCCGCCACCGCCGTACGGGACCAGATGCCCTTCGTGGTCGAGTACCGCGAGGACGTCGACATCGCCCCGGGCGACGGAAAGCCCGGCCCGTACGCCGACTACGTCAACATCGGCATCATCGAGGCCACCCACGGCACCCACGTCGCCGGCATCACCGCCGCCAACGACATGCTCGGCAACACCGCCTTCGACGGCGCCGCCCCCGGCGCCAAGCTCGTCTCCGCCCGGGCCTGCTCCTGGGGTGGCGGCTGCACCACCGCGGCGCTGACCACCGGCATGGCCGACCTGGTCATCAACCGGCACGTCGACGTGGTCAACATGTCCATCGGCGGCCTGCCGACGCTCAACGACGGTGCGAACGCCCGCGCGCAGCTCTACAACGACCTGATCACCACCTACGGCGTGCAGATGTTCATCTCCGCCGGCAACTCCGGACCGGGCCTGAACACCGTCGGCGACCCCTCGGTCGCCGAGAACGTCGTCAGCGTCGCCGCGAACATCAGCAAGGACACCTGGCTGGCCAACTACGGCTCGGTGGTCACGAAGAAGAACGCGCTGTTCAACTTCTCCTCCCGCGGCCCGCGCGAGGATGGTGGCTTCAAGCCGAACATCACCGCTCCCGGGTCGGCGATCTCCACCGCGCCGACCTGGCAGCCGGGCATCCCCGTTGCCGAGGCCGGCTACGCGCTGCCGCCGGGCTACCAGATGCTCAACGGCACGTCGATGGCCTCCCCCCAGGCCGCCGGCGCCGCCGCTCTGCTGCTCTCCGCCGCCAAGGCCACCGACAAGGGTGTCACCCCGGCCGCGCTGCGCCGGGCCATCTACACCTCCGCCAAGCCCATCGCGGGCGTGGCGACGTACGCGCAGGGCTACGGCATGTTCAACGTCGCCGGCGCGTGGAAGCTGCTCGCCAAGACCGTCGAGACCCGCTCGTACGTCTCCGACGCCCCGGTCTGCACCGAACTGTCGGAGAACCTCACCCGCTACGACCGCGACCTGAGCCGGTTCGTCCCCAACCCGAACCGCGGCGCCGGCGTCTACAACCGCTGCACCGCGGCCGAGGGCGGGCACAAGGTCGGCCAGAGCCGCACCTACCCGGTCAAGGTCACCCGGACCAGCGGACCGGCCGGAACCATCAGCCACAAGCTGGCCCTGCGCGGCAACGACGGCACCTTCACCGCACCCAGGACGGTCGCGCTACCGCTGAACAAGACCGTCACGATCCCGGTCACCGCCAAGCCGTCGACCACCGGCGCGCACGGCGCGATCCTGACCGTGGACGACCCGAAGACCTCGGTGCTCGACTTCGAGGTCTCCGCCGTCGTGGTGGCCGCCACCACCGTCACCAAGCCCAGCTACTCGTTCTCCGCCGAGGGCTCGGTGGCGCGCAACAGCTTCACCTCGTACTTCATCACCGTGCCGGCCGGCGCGGGGGCGCTGCAGGTGAACCTGTCCGGCATCGCCACCGGGTCGCAGACCCGGTTCATCGCCATCAACCCCTACGGCGTACCGGTGGAGAGCACGGCCAGCACCGCCTGCTACACCAACTACTCCGACGCCGCCGCCTGCAAGCCGCAGGAGCGCGACTACCAGAACCCGATCGCCGGGGTCTGGGAGATCGAGGTGGAGGCACGGCGGACCTCCCCGGCGTTGAACAACCCGTTCCAGTTGCAGGCGCGGGTGCAGGGCGTGCAGGTCGAGCCGGCCGTGATCGAACTGCCGACGCTCACCGCCGGCCAGCCGACCCCGGCGACCTGGACGCTGACCAACACCTTCGGCCCGGTCGCGGTGACCGGTCAGGGTGGTCCACTGTCCAGCGTGCACGCCGAGCGGCCGACCATCGCCGAGGGCGCCCAGCAGGAGTACCTGGTGGACGTTCCGGGCGGTGCCAGCAGGTTCACGGCTCGGATCGGAAACACCGCCAACCTGGGCGCCGACCTGGACCTGACGGTGTTCCGCGGCGACGCGCAGGTCGGCCAGGCCGCCGACGGTGACTCCGAGGAAGCGGTCACCATCGCCAACCCGCCGGCGGGAACCTACCGGGTCGTCGTCGACGGGTACGCCGTCGACGGACCGAACACCAGCACCGCCTACGACTACCGGGACTCGTTCTCGGCATCATCGCTGGGCACGCTGGACACCCCGCCGACCCCGCTCGCCCTGCCCAACGGCGCCACCGCCACCCTCACCGGGACGGTGACCGCGCAGTCCGCCCCGAGCGCCGGGCGTGAGCTGTACGGCGAACTGGCCGTCGTCACCAACGACGGCGCGGTCGTCGGACGCGGCGCCGTCTCCATCGGCACCGTCAACTGATCCATCCGCACCGCGTGGGAGCCCATCCCCGATCTCCTGGGCTGGGCTCCCACGCACCGCGACCCGGGGCCGACGCGACAGCGACATGTCCCGAGGTGGATCGCCGCGGTTAGGGTGTCCAACGTGGACCTCGCGGACCTGTTGATCGATCCGGTGAACAAGGGCTTCGCCAGCCTGGACGCGTCTCTGCTGCCGGAGCTACGGGCGATCCGCCGCGATGGTCCAGCTCGGGCCCGGCGTCCCGCGCTGCTTGCCTTGCTGCACCTCGGCGGCGAAGGGGCGCTCGACCCCGCTGACCTGGCCGTGCTGCGGCGGCTCATCACGATCAAGCTTCCCCACGACCGGCCGTACTCGATTGATGGCTGCTTCAACTCGTGGCTGACCGTGCGTGGCGGTGATCAGCAGGAGATCATGCAGGTGCTTGGTTTGACCAGGTCCGCGCCCGCCACCTACGGCCTCGGCGAGACGCTCGTCGCTCACCTCGGTCACGGCGGACCCGACGGTTCCCGTACGTGGCGACACGTATTCATCTCGCCGTTGCTCAACGGGTGGACAGTGGTCTCCGGCCCGAGTTGCGATCCCGACGGCGAACCTCAGGTTGAAGAGTGGGTCCAGGAGCTGAGCTCCCGGTACGGCGACACGCAGGCCTACTTCTACGGCAACCAGGGCGACGGCGACGCGTGGCTGGTCGGCTCGCGCGGGCAGATCATCCGCCGTTTCAGCAGTGCGAAGCCGGAAACGGCGACCGGTGAGCCGCTGCCGATCGAGCAGCGCACCGTGGCGCGTCTCGGTCTCACCGGGCCGCCGGAACGGCTTGAGGCCGAAGAGCTGTGGGACTTCGTCGGTGAGTGCGGGGCGCCGCAGGTCGCGGCCGAGGTGAGCATCGACCCGGTGTCCACCGGCTGGCCCGATGACCTCGACGTGCACGGTCGGCCGCTGATCGCCTGGCCCGAGTCGGACGACGACGTCAGCATCCTCCGCGACTGCTACGTCTTCCGCATCTGAGGTGATCAGCAAAGCTCCGAACACGTCAGTCACGGGCTACGGCGTAGCCAAGCACCACGGCGGCGGACACCACGACGTGGCCTGGGGCGAGGTCTTGGGCGCTCGTCGCGGCGGCTTCGGCGTGGCTGCGGTAGCGGGAAGCGCCCGGCTGCTCCGGGTCCACGTCCTCAATGTGCAGGACCGCACCGATGCGTACGCCGGCGGCCTTGGCGTACAACTCGGCCTTCGCGCGGGCCGCGGCCACCGCCTCGCGCCGAGCCTCGGCCCGTAGTTCGCGCTTGCCGGTGACGTCGAACTCGACGCTCTCGATCTCGTTGGCGCCCGCCGCGACGATGTCGATCAGCAGTTGCTCGACGTCGTCCAGGACGCCGGACTGGATCGCGAAGGCCGCCTGGCACTGGTAGCCGATGAACTTGCGTGACCCGTCCGTGTATTCGGTGGCGGTCTTCAGGTCCAGGCGCGAACCCTCGACCGCCGCGTCGGCTATCCCGTGCTCCCGCAGCGCGCCGCGCACGGCCCGCACGGCTATGCGAGCCGCCTCGAACGCGGCGGCCGGGACCTGCTCTACCCGGACGATTTTGAACCTGACGCGCACAAGATCCGGTAGGGCCTTCACGCTCGCCGCACCGAACGCGGTGATGCCCCAGGGATGTTCCACCATCTGCATGAACGCCGATCCAACCAGACTGTCCCCCGGCCCGTACTCCCGGTACGCGTTCTTGGGCGCGACGAGAGGTGGGGTTTCGTCGTTACGACTCTCGCGCCCGGTTGCGGCGGTGGTGGACGGTCAGCGCGACCGCGCAGAGCACCACCACCAGGCCGAACGCCGAGCTGAGCCACTGGTTGTCCACCGCGGTCGACAGCACCACGTTGGCCGCCGCGCTGACGAAGAGCACCAGCCACAGCAGTGGGCGGAGCAGGCCGCCCGGCTTCTTCGGCGCGGCGACCGGGGCCTCGGTGATGCGGTACGGATCGGTCATGACTGCCTCCTCGGGCGTTCGTTCCTCGACGCCGTCAACGCTAGGCGGGCGGCGCGGCGGGAACGATCCCGCCAGCTCGACGACAGTGGTACAGCAGGCTGCACCTTCCACGCCGAGCGTTGCCGGGCCGGGCCCCCGGTGGCCTATGTTGGCGGAGGAGGTGGGTCGATGGCGTACGTGCGGGGCCGGGTTCGCGCCTCGGTCGACGCCCTGGAGCACCTCGTCGGAGGGCTGGGCACCGCCACCCTGGCGTTGGGCGCGCTGCTCTGGGCGGCGATCGTGGCGGTGACCTGCCTGGTCGGGGTGGGGCTGCTGGCGGCGCCCGGTGCGTTGCGGGCGGTGCGCTCGGTGGCCGACCGGGAGCGTGCCCGGCTGTCCCGCTGGGGCGAGCCCATCCCCACGCCGGGACCGGTGCCGGTCGGGTTGCGGACGGCGACGCGTGATCCCTTCGTGCGCCGGGAGCTGGGCTGGGTCGGGCTGCACTCGCTCATCGGCCTGGTGACCGGGCTGGTCGGCCTCGTGCTGCCCCTCTCCGCCGTCCAGTACGTCACGTTCCCGCTGTATTACCGGCTGCTCCCGGCTGATGCCGGCGAGCCGGGAATCGTCTGGTGGCGCGTCGACGGATTGTCCGAGGCACTCGTGGTCGGGTTGCTCGGGGTGGGCTGGCTGGCCGCCGCGGTCTGGTGCAGCCCGGCCCTGGCCCGCCTCCAGGCGTGGCCGGGCCGGTTGCTGCTGCCGCCGCCGCCGGGTGTCGACCTGTCGCTGCGGGTGGCCGAGCTGACCGCCACCCGCGCCGCGGCGCTGGACGCCCACGCTGTCGAACTGCGCCGGATCGAGCGGTCGTTGCACGACGGCACCCAGAACCGGTTGGTCGCGGTCAACGTGTTGCTGGGTGCCGCGCGGCGGGCCGCGCGCCGCAATCCGGACCGCGTCGACGAGATCCTCGGGCAGGCGCAGGACGCTGCGGAGCAGGCGCTCGGCGAGCTGCGTACGGTGGTGCGCGGAATCCTGCCACCGGTGCTGGACGACCGGGGTCTCGCCGGCGCGTTGGCGGGCCTGGCCGGCAGTTGCGTGGTGCCCTGCCGACTTGAGGTGGACGTGACGGTGCGGTGCGCGGCCTCGGTCGAGGCCACCGCGTACTTCGTGGTGGCCGAGGCGCTGACCAACGTCGTCCGGCACAGCGGTGCGAGCCGGGTGGACGTGGCGGTGCGCCGCGAGCGCGGCCGGCTGCTGGTGTGCGTTGAGGACGACGGGCACGGCGACGCGGACGAGGCGCGCGGCTCGGGGCTCACCGGTATCCGCCGGCGGGTCGAGGCGTACGACGGCCGAATGACACTGACGAGCCCGCCGGGCGGGCCGACGAGAATGGACGTGGAGCTGCCATGCGGATCGTGATCGCCGAGGACGACCCGCTGCTGCGTGAGGGGTTGGCTCTGCTGCTGCGGGCGGAGGATCTGGACGTGGTCGCCACGGCCGGTAATCCGGGCGAGTTCCTGGTCGCCGTCGACGAACACGCACCGGACGTCGCGATCGTGGACGTACGGATGCCGCCGACCCACACCGACGAGGGCATCGTGGCCGCGGTGGAGGCCCGGCGGCGGCGCCCCGGCCTCGCGGTGCTGGTCCTGTCGGCGTACGTGGAGCAGGCGTTCGCCACCGACCTGTTCTCGGTCGGCGCCGTCGGGCTCGGTTATCTGTTGAAGGAGCGGGTGGGCCGGGTCGAGGAGTTCCTCGCCGCGCTGCACCGCGTCGCGGACGGCGGCAGCGTGATCGACCCGGAGGTGGTGGCGCAGCTGCTCGCCCGCAACCGCCGGACGGACACGGCGCTGAGCGAGCTGTCGCCGCGTGAGCGTGAGGTGCTGGGGCTGATGGCCGAAGGGCTCGGCAACGGCGCGATCGCCGAGCGGCTGTTCGTCACCGACGGCGCGGTACACAAGCACATCCGCAGCATCTTCGCGAAGCTTCAGCTTCCACCGGACGACCAGGCCGACCGCCGGGTCACCGCGGTGCTGCGTTTCCTGGACGGCGGTCGGCGGTAGCGCCTGCTGTACCCGGACCTGGCAGCCCGCGGGATGGTTGCCGTTCTCCCACGTCAATAGCGTTTCTGGTGCGCGCAGTTCTTGCCGATGACACGGAGAGAGGCCACCAGAATGCCGGATTATCCGGGACAGACAATCGAACCGGCGGTACGCGTCGAGCACCTCACACGCGTGTACGGCGCCGGCCGCAACCAGGTGACCGCGCTTGCGGGCATCGATGTCGGCTTCGACCGGGGCACCTTCACCGCGGTGATGGGACCCTCGGGCTCTGGCAAGAGCACGCTGCTGCAGACCGCCGCCGGGCTCGACCGGCCCAGCTCCGGTCGGGTGGTCATCGGCGGCACCGACCTGTCCGGGCTGTCCGAGACCCGCTTGACCGAGCTGCGTCGTACCCGGATCGGGTTTGTCTTCCAGGCGTTCAACCTGATCGGTGCGCTCACCGTCGAGGAGAACATCGTGCTGCCCCTGCGCCTGGCCGGCGTCCGACCGGACCGGGCCTGGCTGACCCGGGTGGTCGAGCGGGTCGGCCTCACCGACCGACTGCACGACCGGCCGGCCGCGCTCTCCGGTGGCCAGCAGCAGCGGGTGGCGATCGCCCGGGCGCTGGCCACCCGCCCCGAGGTGATCTTCTCGGACGAGCCCACCGGCGCCCTCGACTCGCGGACCGCGGCGGAGGTGTTGACGCTGCTTCGCGCGGTCGTGGACGAACACGGGCTGACCGTGGTGATGGTGACCCACGATCCGATCGCCGCGTCGTACGCGGACCGGGTGCTCGTGTTGGCCGACGGTGCGATCGTCGCCGACCTCCCGCAGCTCGGAGCCGCCGGTATCGCCGAGCACCTGGCCTCGCTGGATCGGCGGGTCCTGCGATGACCGGGCTCGCCGCCCGCCTGCTGCGGCACCGTGCCGGCCCCGCCGCCGCGACCCTGCTGGCCCTGATCGCCGGCGTGCTGATCCTGGTGGCGATGGGCACGCTCGTCGAGTCCGGGCTGCGGTTCCGCGCGGAGCCACGCCTGTGGGCCACGGCCGACGTGGTCGTCGCCAACCGCACGGTCAGCCACACGTTCAAAGAGTTCGGCGGCGACACCACCACGAGCACCGTCACGTTGCCCGAGGGCGGCACGGTGGACGCGGCCCTGGTGGACCGGATCCGCCAGGTGCCGGGCGTCGCGGCCGTCACCGGCGACGAACGGGTGCTGATCGGCTCACCCGCGGCCGTGGGACACGGCTGGGACACGTACGCCTTCACCGGTCGTCCCATCGCTGCGGGTGCCGCGCCACGGGCCGACGACGAGGTGCTCGTCGACACCCGTCTCGGCGCGGCTCCCGGCGACCGCATCGACCTGGTCGTCGCCGGGGCCAGTCGGTCGTACCGGGTGAGCGGAACCGCCGAGACCGGTTCGGCGGCGGTGTTCTTCACCGACGCGCAGGCCGCCCGGATGTCCGCCCACCCGGGCCGGGTGGATGCGATCGGCGTGCGGATGGCGCCCGCCGCCGACCTCGGCGCGGTACGCGAGATCGCGTCGGCGGCGGGCGCCACGACCTACGCCGGAAAAGACCGTGCGAACGTCGAGCAGTCGGAGAACCAGACCGCCCAGACGTTACTGATCGAGGCCGGTTCGGCTTTCGGGGGGTACGTCGTCCTGCTGATCGTCTTCGTGGTGGCCGGCACCATCGGTCTGTCCGTCCGGCACCGTCGGCGTGACCTGGCGTTACTACGCGCGGTCGCGGCCACGCCGGGGCAGGTGCGCCGCATGCTGATCGCCGAGGCCGCGCTGCTCGCCCTGATCGGCTCGGCGGTCGGCGGCCCGGCCGGCCTACTGGCGGCCCGCTGGGTGCACGGCGAGTTGGTCGGGCGAGGGTTCGTGCCGGAAAGCTTCCCGATGGTCGGCGGCCTGTTCGCGGTGCCGGCCGCGGTCGGTACGGCGGTCCTCGTGGCGGTGCTCGCCGCGTTGGTCGCCGCCCGCCGGGTCACCGGGATCAAGCCGATCGAGGCGCTCGGCGAGATCGCTGTCGAGCCCCGGCGCAGCGGCCGGGTGCGGCTGATCGCCGGCGTGCTGACGCTGGCGGCGGCCGGCACCTCCGGGGCGTTCACGCTCGGTGCCGTCGGATCGACCGGGGCACTGGCCGGCGCGGTCGGCATGCTGTACCTGTTCCTCATCGCGGTGGCGCTGCTCGCACCGAGGATCAACGCGTACGCGGCACGCCTGCTCACCCCACTGTTGCCGCGGATGTGGCGGGTCAGCGGCTATCTGGCCGCAGCCAATCTGCGGGCCAACGCGCAGGGCATGGCGACCGTCCTGACCGCCCTCGTGCTGTCCGTGGGGTTCGGCGGCTCGGTCTGGTTCCTGCAGACCAACCTCGAACGGCAGACCACCACGCAGAGCAGCGCGGGAACACTCGCCGAGCGGGTGCTTGTCGCTCCGGGTGGGCTGCCGACGGACACGGCCCGGGAGATCCGCGAGTTGGCCGGGGTGCAGGCGGCCACCGGTGTACGCCGTACGCAGGTGCTGGTGCGGGCGCTCGGCGGAATCGAGCCGGTCAGCGCGCAGTCGGTCGACCCGGCGGACATCACGTCGCCGATGGACCTCGCCGTGCGCGAGGGCACCCTCGCCGACCTGCGCGCCGGCACGGTCGCCCTGTCGGCGATGCAGGCGTCCTCGTCCGGCTGGGATGTCGGCGATCAGGCGGAACTCTGGCTGGGCGACGGGACCCCGGTCACGTTGGACGTCATCGCGATCTACGGCCGTGGCCTCGGTTTCGGCGACATCACGCTGGCCGCCGAGACGGTCGCCGGGCACACGGCCGGGAATACCGACGACGAGGTCCTGGTCCGCGCCGGCCCGGAGGCCGACACCGCACTGGCCACGTGGTCGGCTGCGCGACCCGGCACCGAGGTTCTCGACGCCGCCACCCGTACGCGCCTGCTCAGCAGTGATCTGGCGCTTGGCGCCTGGCTGAATCGGCTGCTGATCGCTGTGATGGTGGGGTACGCGGCGCTGGCGGCCGCCACCACGATGGTGCTGGCCGCACTGGCCCGTCGCCGCGAGTTGGCGTTGCTCCAACTGGTCGGGGTCACCCGCCGGCAGATTCGGGGGATGGTGCGGGCCGAACAGGCCGGGCTGCTCGGCACCGCGGTGCTGATCGGCGCGACGATCGCGGCGCTGACCCTGAGCGCGATCGTGAACGGACTGACCGGCAGCCCGATCCCGTACGTCCCGCCACTCGGTTGGGTGGCGGTGCTCGGCGGCGCGACACTGCTGGCCTTGACGACCACTGTGTGGCCCGTCCGACGGCTGCTCGGGGCTCCTCCGATCGACAACATCGGTGTGCGGGAGTAGGCGTCGCGGCTCGAATATCGGCAACCGTGCCGCCTCCGCGTACATTGCTGAGGCGGCACGGTCGCCCTGACGTCCCGGCCCACCCGGAGCCTCAGCCACGGCTGGTGTTCACCGGGGAGCGGCACGACTACGACGAGGGCGTGGTTGTCGTCATGGCCGACCCCGAGGACCACGAGTTCCGCCTGGTTCAGTACCACCGCTGACAGTGGACGCGTTTTCGCTCGGTCCGGACGGGATGCGAGGCTGAACGCGTGGTCTCCGGATCGGCGTACACGTGGTCAACCCCGCTGCCCGGCTCGCCCGCCCGCCCGCCGGTGACGCCCGGATGAGCCTGGTGTCGGCGTTCGTACCGATCTGGATCCTCACCGCGGTCGGCTACGCGGCCTGTCGTTGGGGCCTGCTGGGCGAGGCGGCGGCGTCGGTGCTCGGCCGGTTCGTGTTCCATCTTGCGATGCCGTCCGCCCTGTTCCTGGCCCTGTCCCGAATGCCGCTGTCCGGGTTCGCCGGCCGCCCGCTGCTCGCCTTCGGGGTGAGCACGGCCGCGGTCGTCGGGTTCGGGTGGGTCGGCGCGAGCTGGCTGTTCGGTCGCCGGCCCGGCGAACGGCCGATCTGGGGCATGGCCGCCGGGTACGTGAACTCGGCGAACCTCGGCATCCCGATCGCCACGCAGGTGCTCGGCAACGTGTCGTTCCTGGCGGAGGTGGTGCTGCTGCAGGTGCTGGTGGTGGCGCCCGTGGTCCTGGTCGCCCTGGACCGGCACAGCGACCCGGCCGGGCGGATACGGGTCGGACGTATCGCCTCCCTGCCGGTCCGCAACCCGGTGATCCTGGCGTCGCTGCTCGGTGTCGCGTGCTCGGCGACCGGCCTGCATCTGCCCTCGACGGTCGGCGCGTCACTCACCCTGCTGTCGGGTGCCGCGGTCCCGGCCGCCCTGGTCGCGCTCGGCGCGTCGATGCACCGCACGGCGCCGTCGCGGGCCGAGCCGGGCGAGCTGGGCGAGCTGGCCGTGATCACCGCGCTGAAGCTCGTCGCACAGCCGGTCATCGCGTACGCGGCCGGGCTGGCCCTGCACCTGTCGGCGCCGCAGTTGCTCGCCGTGGTGGTGTGCGCGGGCCTGCCGACCGCGCAGAACACGTTCATCTTCAGCCAGGAGTACGGCGTCGGCGAGGCGGTGGCCAACCGGGCGGTGGTGGTGACCACGACGCTGTCGCTGGCCACCCTGGCCGCGGCCGCCGCGCTACTCGGGTAGGTCCGTCAGCTACTCGCCGGCAATCCTGGTGAGTCACGCCGACCATGGCGCTGGCGGCCAGTCCTCAACGGTCGACGCCGCCCGGGGACCAACCGGTGGCGGCAGCCCATTCCTCCGCGACGGTCACGACGAGGTCGACCACCGGATCTTTGACGTCCGTGTAGACGTCCAGGTCCCCGACGGCGGCGGCCAGAGCGCCCTTGAACCGTGCGTACGCTGGCACTGCTGCCGGGTGCGCCCGGAACCAGTCCCGGAACAGCAGGGCGAGCCGCTCATTCGGTGAGCCTACGAGCCGACAGTGCAGGTTGACATCCCGCTCACCGGCGCTTTGCTTGTTCCAGTACCGCTTGGCCCACCTGTGTGGCGGATCGTCCCGACCGGCCGGTACGTGGTCTCGCTCGTATGGCCGTCGGCAGAATCCGAGGGCGGCCAGTGGTTCATCGAACGCGGCTACGGCGGCGTCGAGGTCAGCGACGCTGACCTGCAGGTCGATCACCGGCTTGGCCGCCATGCCGGGGATCGAGGTGCTGCCGATGTGATCCACCCGCCGCGCCACCGGTGCCAACACGGTCCGCAACTCGTGGACGAGCGCGGCTCCCTGTTGCGGCCAAGCTGGGTCGGGCGCGGCGATGAACATGGAGGCGTAAGAATCTGGGACGACCACGGGTGGCACGGTAGCGCAGCGGTCGGGGTCGAGCCGCTGCCCCCGTACGGCCGATCAGCGTTCAGCCGCGGCGGCTGGCGCGATCTGGTCGAGGTGTGCGCCGACGGTGGCACTGGCGGTTGCGTTCGAGGTCCGGCCGGGGCGCAGGAGGGCGTGCAGGATCACTCCGTCGACGAGGGCGTAGAGGCGTTCTGCCTCGACCTTCTGATCGAGCCCGGGGCGGAGTGCACCGGCGTCGGCCAGTCGCCGGATCATGGTGGTGAAGGCGTCGGTGAGGCGACTGTCGATCTCCTTGCGCAGGCCGGCCATTGTCGGTTCCACGACGGCGCGTGCCGTGAACGCGAGCCACACCTCGCACTCGCCACGCCGCGTCCGGTCCAGCGGCAGCATCTCGTCGATCATCGACCGGACCACCGCACGCTGGTCGCCCGTGGTGTCCACGGCTCGGATCCGCTCCTCGATCCGTTCTCCCACCAGCCGTAGGGCGAATCCGAGGAGTTCGGACTGGGTGGCGAAGTAGTGGCGCAACGAGCCCATGGACAGCCCGGCCTCGCGTGCCACATTTCGCACCGATGCCTGCTCCAGCCCGTCCCGCATCACGATTCGCCAGACCGCTTCGGCGAGCTCGGTCCGTCGGGTCTGCGCATCCACCAGCTTCGGCACCACTTTTTATAACACACTCGTGTTACCGTCTTGCTGTTAACACAACTGTGCTAGATAAGCGGGGGCTTCTGTGTCACGTCAAGAACGAGCCTGGCTCACGGCAGCGGTGGTCGGCTGGATCACACTCAACGGCGCGGTACTGCTCCTCGCGCCCGGCGACGCCCCCTTCGACTGGCCGGCTCAGCACGACCCGCCATCCGGGCCCGGCCAGGTGATCGCCGCTCAGGCCACCCTCGTCGAGTTGGTACTGCTCGCCGCCATCGCTTACGCGCTCACCCGTGGCCGAACCGCACCCGTGATCGCCGAGCGCGCACCGATGCTCCCGACCGCTCGCCGCGAAACAGGACTCGTCCTGACGTACGCCGTCCTCGCCCAACTCGGTGGCCTGCTCATCGGCCGAGGGCTCGGCTGGCACCCGATCGGCTTCCACCTGCCCGGTACGCTCGTCGGTGCCACCGATCCGGTCGGTCCCGCCGAGGCGATCGGGTGGGCCACGTACAACGTTGTGGTCTACGCGCTGGTGCCACTCCTGTGGTTCCGGCGGCGGTACACCGCCCACCAGATGTGTCTGCGCTCGGCGGATCGGCGTGGCGATGCCATCCTCATCCTCGCCGTGCTGGTCGTCGAATCGCTCGCGCAATGGGTGGTGCTCGGCCACGCGTTCGCCGGCCTGGCGCCGGGTCAGCTCGCCGTCGGAGTGCCACTGACCTTCCTGCTGTACTTCGCTGGCACGGTGCTGCCCACGGTCATCTTCGTGCAGGGCATCCTCGTCCCCCGCTACGCCCGTCTGACCGGCTCCACCACCGCGACCCTCGTTCTCGGCGGCCTGACGTACGCGGCCCTGCACGTGTTCGAGGGCTGGGGCAGGTTCGGGTCACCGCGCGAGGCCACGCTGACGATCCTGTTCGTACTCCTCATCTACACGCTGCCCGGCGCGTTCAAGACCTGGCTCACGGTACGGACCGGCAACGCCTGGGTGCACGCGTGGGCGTACCACGCCTTCGCGCCACACACGATGCACGACACCGGGCTGATAGTTCGGATCTTCCGCCTCTGACACGTACGGCTCTGCCACCGACCCGCTGCTGATGCCGGCCGACTGCATCTCGGCGCTTGTCACTGTTACGCGTTTTCGTGCTGGGGCGACGGCTCTGTTGCCGCGGCGTCGTTCAGGCCGAGCTCGGCGGGATAGCTGCCGAAGTGCTTCAGGTTGAACTTGCGGACCGCCGTGGCCCACGGATTGTGCGTGGCCAGGTGAACCAGGTGCTCGAAGTGGGACAGGTACGTCTCGCCGCGCTGGGCACGCTCGGCGAGGATGTAGGGCTCCAGGACACGCCAGGCCTGCCGGGAGCGGTAGCTGACGGTACCCACCAGGAGCCTCGGATCGACCGCCGCAAAAGCGAGCATCTGGCCCAGGCCGTTGTAGTAGAGGGACAGCCGGACCACATGGTGGCGTGCCTCGGCCGGCAGGTCACTGACACTGACACCGGGTGGCGGGTGGCGGAGGGTCAGCTCCTTGAGGACGAAGTCCTCAGCGTGGAGAAACTCGTCGCTGGATCGGTCTCGGGTCAGCAGTTCGATCGCGACGAGGGTCTGGTTGGCGGTCTGCGCCGAGCGCAGCTGGCGTACCGCGAATACGACGGTCACGACAACCGCGACCGCAGAGCCGCACGCCGCGACGACATCCGCCAGATCAGATATCACAGATCCCGAGGTTAGTAGGTCGAGGCGAACGTCAATGGCTGCACCGCCATCACCGGCAGGCTCGCGTCGCCGCCTCCCCGTCGGGTGCGGATTCGCCGTCCGGATCGGGCTTGTAGATGGTGTCGGCGATCTCCGACATCCACGGTTCCGGCGCGACCGCGTCCGGCCCGATGACGCGGATCGACGCCATCACGGTGAGCAGCATCCCGGTGGCCAGGAACTCGCGAGTCTCCTCCGCGGTCGCCCCGGTCAGGTCTCGGACCAGCTGATAGATCCGGCCGAAGCGGACGCGTACGGCGGAGCCGATCGTCGGGTCGGAGCTGGCCGCGTACCCGTGCAGCAGGACGGCGAGCAGGTCATGCTCGGTCAGTAGCTCGTCGTAGGCGGTGGCCAAGGTCGGCAGGTCCTTCTGTCGTTCGGCCGCTCGATGGAACGCCTGCTCGATCCGGCCGGCGGCGTGTTCGACAGTGGCGATGAACAGGCGCTGCTTGGAGCCAAACAACCGGATCACGTACGGCTGCGAGACACCGGCCAGCCGCGCCACGTCATCGGTGCTGGTGCCGGCGTAACCGGCGGTGGCGAACGCCTTGACCGCCGCGGCCACCAGTTGTTCGCCGCGCTCGCTGGCGGTCAGCCGGGTCCTGGTCATCGGTACTCCTTCGAAGGGATGTTGACATGTTATCAGTCGATAGCTACTTTAACAGGAGCCTAGTTATCATTCGATAACAACAAGGAGCCCCTGATGCCCTGTGCAAACACCGTCACCGAGAGCGCCGCCGTGCTTCCTCCCGGCCCACCCGACCGGCCCGACGGCCCACCCCTGGCCGCCGTGCTCGCCGCCGTCGGCGTGCCGATGTTCATGGTCACCTTGGACAATCTCGTCGTGACGACGGCACTGCCGGTGATCAGGACGGAACTCGGCGCCTCCCTGACCGACCTGCAGTGGTTCGTCAACGCGTACACGCTTCCCTTCGCCGCGCTGCTGCTCACCGCCGCCGCGCTCGGCGACCGGATCGGCCGTCGCCGGCTCTTCCTCGCCGGCATCGGCCTGTTCACGCTGGCCTCCGCCGCCTGCGCCCTGGCCACCGAACCGTGGATGCTCACCGCCGCCCGGGCAGTCCAGGGAGCGGCCGGAGCGGCCGTGATGCCGCTGTCGCTCACCCTGCTCGCCGCGGCCGTCCCCGAGCGGCGTCGCAACGCCGCCATCGGAATCTGGGGCGGAATCAGCGGTCTCGGTATCGCTGTCGGCCCGCTGGTGGGCGGAGCGGTGGTCGAAGGGCTCGACTGGACGTGGATCTTCTGGCTCAACGTACCGATCGGACTGCTCGCCATCGGACTGGCCGCGACCACCCTGCGCGAATCACGTCGCCCGTCGTCCCGGCTGGACCCGGCCGGCCTGGCCCTCTCCACCGTCGGCGTGCTGGCCCTGGTCTGGGGCGTGGTGCACGGCGAGGAGCACGGGTGGATGTCGACCGGGGTGGTGGCGGCGCTGGTCGGAGGCGCCGCGCTGATCTGCGGCTTCCTCTGGTGGGAGCGGCGAACCTCGGCCCCGATGCTGCCGCTGCGGCTCTTCCGCTCCCGCACCTTCAGCCTCGTCACCGCAGTGGCGTTCACGTTCTCGGTCGGCGTCTTCGGCTCGGTGTTCCTGCTCGCTCAGTTCTTCCAGGTGGTGCAGAAACTGAGTCCCCTGGAGGCAGGGATACGCACGATGCCGTGGACCATGGCGCCGATGGTGGTTGCCCCGCTGGCCGGGCTCCTGGTGGGCAGGCTCGGCGTCCGCAACCTGATCATCGCCGGCCAGAGCACCCTCGCCATCGCGCTCGGCTGGCTCGCCCTGGTCGTTGCGGCCGACGTCGCCTACGGCGTGCTCGCCGCACCACTGGCGCTGGCCGGCATCGGGATGGGACTGACCTTCGCCCCGATCAGCACCGCGACCATGGCCAGTGTGCCGGAAGACGCCCGGGGCGCCGCCTCCGGCACCAACAACTCCGTCCGCGAACTCGGCGTAGCCGTCGGAGTCGCCGCGCTCGCCTCGGTCTTCGCCGCCAACGGCGGGTACGCCACCGGCACGACCTTCGTGGACGGCCTGACGCCGGCGGTCGCGACGGGTGCGGCCGTGGTCGCCCTCGGTGCCCTACTCGCCCTGGGGCTACCCCGAACCACCACCCCGCCGACAACAGAACACTGAGCGGAGACCGCTGATGGACGACGCTGCGATCAACGTGCATGAGCGCCCCGGTGGGCCGTCCGGATTCCGACGGCCCACCGGGGGTACGACGGGTCAGAGGCGGCCGGCCGGTTCCGGGCGCGCGTCTGGCTTGATCAACGCCGGGAGCTTGCGCTCGAATCGGTTGAAGAGATTCATCGACGGCAGGATGGGCTTGATGCCCGTGGCCTGCTGGGCGACCTGGGCGCCCCAGACCGAGGCCCGCAGGCGCTGGTTCGGGGTGCCGTGGTGACCGGGGTCGTCGAAGTAGCAGTCGCCGACCTCGTAGAACGTCTGTTGCGCCTGGTGGATCTGGACGCCGTTGAAGTTGAGCCCGCGCGGGTGGGTGACGAAGTAGGTGCCGAAGCCGTCGGCCATCAGTTCGGTGCGGCGGGTCGCCTCGGCGCCGGTCAGCGGGCTGTCGAACAGGCCCTGTTCGAATTGAACGTGGTGGGCCATCTCGTGGGCGAGGATCGCGCGCGCGCCGGCTGTTCCCAGGCCGAGTGCGCCGATCGCGGTGAGCATGCCCTCGCCGAAGACGACCTTGTCCGGGACGTCCCGCAGCAGCGGGTCGGCCTCACCCTCGGCGGTGAAGGCGTAGGCGTTCAGGGTGAAGATCGGGTTGCGTCCTCTGTCGAGCGCGGGGACGGAGCCGATGATGGCCATGATCTCGGCGGCGGCGGCTGCCGCCTGTTCCTCGTCCAGTCCCCAGATGAAGGCGACCATCCGAGCTACCCGCGCGGGATCCTGCAGCATGTCGTTCTGCATGGCCATGAGCTTGACGTCGAACAGGTTGACGTCCCAGAACTGCTGTGCGTCCTTGAAGGTCCGCTTCAACGTGCTCTTGTGGCTGGCGGGCAGGCCGTAGTCCGCCTCGTTGTTGGGCTGGCCGTAGATGAGCGCGTCGTAGGCCGCGTAATCCAGGACGCCGAAGATGAGCAGGACCAGCAGGGTGTCCAGGTCGACGCCTTCGAGCAGGCCCTGTGTGTACGTGGTGAACTGGGTGTCCTGGCACTGGTAGAGCGACGGGTCGATCGCGCCCTCGACCAACTGCTGCGCGACGGACGGTCGCAGGCCCAGCCTCTCCCGCTTGTCGGCGAGCATGGCTTGCCAGTTGTCCGGTAGCAGCGCGGCGATGGCGGCGATGCGTGCCTGGGTCTCCGGGTCCGCGGCGGCGCGGGCGGTCGCGAAGTCGAACCGCGGCGGGGCGACGATGCCCCCGCCTGCGCTGGCGCTCGCGGGGGGCGCCGCGTGGACGGGCCCCGGGGTCAGTCCCAGGCCGAGGACGGTTGCCGCCAGCAGTGCGGGTATCCGTCGCCTCATGCACACTCCTCGTTGTCCGGCGAGCCTCAGGTGTTGAGGCCACGATCAACTATCGGTAGCGGCATTGAAACACATGGGTGTGCGGTTGCACACCCTCCGAGATCAGATCGCCCGGCGGGGGCTGCCGAAGGCGACCGGGGCGGCCGAGGCGGCGACCTCGCCCACGGCGTGAGCGACGGTATCGGGGAAACGCGGTGGACGGGACGTTTCGCCCCGCCCACCGCGTGAGGCGATTGCTCAGTGCGCTGAGGTGGCCGCTGACTCCGAAGGGCTGGCCCCGGCCGGCGTTGCCGACGGGTCGGAGCGGGCGGCGTCGCCGTGCCCGGGCCACCATGCGGCGTGGCCGCGGAGCGCGGTGATGCCGGGGACGAGGAGCAGGGACATGATGAACGCGGACAGCACGATTCCCACCGAGACCGCGAAGCCCATCTCGGTCAGGAACGACACCCCGGCGAACAGCATCGAGGTGAACGTGCCGGCGAGGATCAGACCGGCCGCGGCCACCGACGGTCCAGCGTGGTGGATCGCCAACGAGGCGGCGGTGCGGGGATCGTTGCCGGCTCGAACAGATAGAGGATGATCGGCAGGGAGAAGGACACTCCGGCCCGGTCGCCGATGCCCTGGAAGGCAAGGACGGTCGCCCCGAGCGTCGCCACGAAGCCGAGGCCGACTGCGATCATGAGGTAGACCGGGGCGACGATGCTGCGCAGGAGTAGCCCCAGGATCACGGCGATCAGCACCCTGCCACCGGGAAGATCACCAACAGGTCGCGGTTGTTCGCGTCGCGGATGTCGGCGAAGACGGAGCTGACACCGCCGACCAGCGCGGTTGTTCCGGCGGGGGGCCTGGTCGTGGGCCACCTGCCGGAGGTCGTCACCGGCCAGGTCGAGGGCCGAAGTCGAGTACGGGCTGGTGTTCAGCAGCAGGTTGATCTGAGCGATCGCGCCGTCGGAGCTGACGGTGGCAGGGCTGCCGTCGGGACCGGGCATCGTCGACGCAGACGTCCGGAGCACTTACATCGCCAACGTCCACGTCACGAGGCGCATCGACGTGGATGCTTCGAGCGCGTGGTCAGCGCGGCGTCTCGCTGACCGGCAACCTCATCCATGTAAACGGTGTTCAGCGGGTGGCGTGCTCACCGTGGTCGCCGACCTGCGCGTCGAACCAGTGGTGCAGAGCGTTGCGGAGCTCGGTGTCACTGGTGGTGTAAGTGACGCGTCCCCCGCCGGCGGTGGTCTCGTAGTCGATGGTGATGCGTCCGCCGTGCGCACGGAGCGCTTGCAGGCCGGGCATCTGGTCGCCGTGGATCGCGGCCGGGTCGGTGAAGTCGCCGCGGCGGAAGCGGGAGGTCTCCTCGTGCAGGTGCTGCTGGATGAGGGCGACCTGACTGGCGTCCTGCGGGTCGTCGGCGGTCACGGTCTGGACGCCGCCGCTACCGCTCTTGGTGAATTGGTGCGTGGTGCGTTCCAGGTCGAACGGCATGACTGATGCGCCCCGCTCGGCCACCTCGGCCTGTCGGCTGGACGTCACCGGTGTCGGCGTCGAGTCGTCGGCGCATCCGCTGCTCAGGGTGATGGCGGTGGCGGTGGCAGCGACCATGAGCAGGGTCCGGGTTCGAGAGTGGCGGTCAGGACGGTTCATCGGCGGCCTCCGCGAGGGTCTGCAGCGCGCGCACCACGGCGGCGTGTTGGTCGTCGGGTACGCGAGCGAGCAGAGCGGTGAGCCGGTGCCGGCGGGCGTCGGCCTGGCGAGCAGCAGCGGTGATTCCGGCCTCGGTGAGCAGCAGCACGACGCCGCGGCCGTCACTGTCGGCCGTCTCGCGGCGCACCCAACCCCGGTTGACCAGGTTGGTGACCAGGCGGCTGACTGTGCTTTTCTCCAGCCGCAGCCGGCGGGCCAGTTCCGTCTGACGGATGCCTGTCTCGCGGGCGATCTCCACCATGGCGTGCGCCTCGGAGACCGGCAGTGGCTGTCCGCATGGCGTTCGGTCGGGCTGATGGAGGCCGAAGTTGCGGATGAACCGCAACAGGGCGTCCTGCGCCGCATCTACCTCCTCACTCTGCATGGTTCGACGGTACAACCAAGTCGTTCGATGACACAACCACTTCAGCGATTGGATGGGGAGCGCCCTCCGCGGTCCTGACCCGAATCGTCCGGGTGGCGTAGCTGCACGCGGCGCAGCAGTTGGGCGTTGAGCGCGACCACGATGGTGGAGGCGGACATCAGCACCGCGGCGACCGCGGGACTCAGGCTCACACCGGCCCAGGCCAGAGCACCGGCGGCCAAGGGCAGGGCAACGACGTTGTAGCCGGCGGCCCAGGCCAGATTCTGGATCATCTTGCGGTACGAGGCGCGCGAGAGCCGGATGACTCCGGTGACCCCGCGCGGGTCGGAGGAGGCGAGCACGACACCTGCGGATTCGATCGCGACGTCGGTGCCGGCGCCGATGGCGATGCCGACGTCGGCGCGGGCGAGCGCAGGAGCGTCGTTCACGCCGTCACCGACCATCGCCACCCGCAGCCCCCGGCGTTGCAGCTCACCGACCGCCTCGTCCTTGTCGGCGGGCAGCACCTCGGCGAACACCTCGTCCTCACCGGGCCGGAACCCCAGGTCGGCAGCGACCGCCTCGGCCACCGGCCGCCCATCCCCGGTAATCATGACGATCTTGCGGATGCCCTGTTGGCGGAGGTCGGCGATGGCTTGGCGCGCCTCGGGGCGGATCTGGTCTTCCAGGGCGAGGGCGCCGATGACGGTTGCCCGTTCGCCATTGAGGCGCAGCAGGTGCAGGACCGCCGCTCCTCGTCGGGACCACTCGGCCCGGTGCTCATCGAGGTCAGCGGGTGCCGTGGCGTCGAGTTCGCGCAGCAGGGCGGGTCCCCCGACGGCGTAACCGACGCCGTCGACGTCGGCGCGTACCCCGCGACCGGTCAGCGACCGGAAATTGGTCGCGGTGCGTCGGGCGCCCTGTTGGGCGGCGGCGGTGACGATGGCCCGCGCGAGGGGGTGTTCACTGTCGGCCTCCACCGCCGCCGCGACGGCCAGCACGTCCGTCTCGCTGACGCCGCCAGTGGCGGCGACACCGGCGACGACGTGCGCGCCGCGGGTCAGGGTGCCGGTCTTGTCGAACAACACCGTGTCGATGGTGCGCATCCGTTCCAGGGCGAGGCGGTCCTTGACCAGGATGCCGCCCTTCGCCGCCACGGCGGTCGACAGGGCGACCACCAGCGGTATGGCCAGCCCCAGCGCGTGCGGGCAGGCGATCACCAACACCGTGACGGTACGCACGACGGCCTCGTCGAGGTTCCCGACCAGTGTCCAGATCAGCAGCGTCGCAGCGGCGGTGACGGTGGCGATGTAGAACAGCCAGGCCGCGAACCGGTCAGCGAGGACCTGCGCCCGGCCGCTGGACTGCTGGGCCTGCGCGACCAGGCGTTGGATGCCGGCCAGGGCGGTGTCCTCGCCGACGGCCTCGACGCGCACCCGGACGGCCGCGTCGGTGGCGACCGTGCCCGCCACCACCCGGTCGCCGCGTTCGCGGCCAACCGGCCGGGACTCACCGGTGATCATCGACTCGTCCAACTCCGCGCGACCGTCAGTGATGCGCCCGTCGGCCGGCACCCGCCCACCGGGACGCACCAGGACAACGTCGCCGACACGCAAGTCGCTGACCCGCACCCGTTCGGGCTGCCCGTCACCGCCGAGGCGTTCGGCGTCGTCGGGCAGCAGCGCGGCCAGGGCCGACAGGGCGCCCTGGGCCTGACCGATGGCCTTCATCTCCTGCCAGTGCCCGAGCAGCATGATCGTGACCAGCGCCGCCAGCTCCCACCAGAAGTCCAGATCGAACACGCCCAACGCGGTCGCCCCCGAGGCCACGTACGCGACGGTGATGGCCATCGCGATCAGCAGCATCATCCCCGGCGCCCGGTCACGGACCTCCCGCACCGCGCCCTGCAGGAACGGCCACCCGCCGTAGACGAACACCACGGTGCCCAGCCCCGGTCCCACCCAGTCGACGCCCGGCAAGTCCAGCCGGTAGCCGAACCAGTCCATCACCATGTGACTGGTGACCACGATCGGCACCGTCAGGACCAGGCTCAGCCAGAACTTGCGGCGGAACATCTCCGGGTCGTGGCCGGCGTGCTTGTCATGCCCACCATGTCCGGCAGTACCGGCATGGTCGCCGTGGGCGCCGGGCTGAACAAGCTGCCCGCCCAGACCCTCTCGGCCGATTTGGTCATCACCCTGACCCCCGTGTCGTTCCACGGCCTCACCCGGGGTCCGCATCTGGTGGTGCTCATCGTGCGACATCCCGCATCGCCTCCTCACCCTCAAAATACCCCCGGGGGGTATGTCCGTCCAGGTGTGTCGATGTTCCGCACGTCACCCACCTGAACCCAACATTTGTCGGCGACGCGGGACGGGAGACCGCAGTTGGTCACTTCGCCACCAAAGGAGCACCGGCCGGCATCGCGTCGACACGGAAGCTGCCGCGACGGCGCGGCACGCCTCCGGTTCTCGCCCTCAGGGGCCGAGCCCGGCTACGGTGAGGAGCACCGATGACGCAGAGTCAACAGGGCCGCCCTGAGATCGTCGTCGGACTGGTGGCGACGCCGCCGGGCCCAAGAGCAGCGCGTAGTACAGCGCCCCAACGAGCAGCACCGCCGCCGCCGGGCGGCGGCAGGCATGCCGCAGCGGCTCCAGCAACCACCGGTATCGGCCACGGGCCACCCGACGGACCAGCACGCCAGAGGTCAGGTCCACGACCACCGCCGCCACCAACGCGGCTACCACGATCAACGCGGTACGCATCAGAGGCCGTTCACCGTAACCCCGATGCCAGATTCCCCCGGCTCACTGCCCAGTCCACGTGCCCAGCGTGCCACCCCGTCCAGTGGCAGGCGGCCAACATCGGCGAACAACCCCCGACCACAGCTGCGTCAGCCGCCCGACGGCCGCTCTCCGGTTGTCACCTTGACCGCAAAGCTCACTCCTGGGCCGCTGGAAGTCGACCGTGGACATCCGGCCGTAGAACGCGAGCCCCAGCCCATCCTCAGCGGTGACGATCCGCCGATTAAGCAGGCTCACCTGCGCCGAACAGTCCAGCGGAGGCGTGTAACGCGGCGACGACGGCCGCTACTGCCGGCATCTCGGCCGCGCCGCGGCGGTACCCGATCCGGGTGCGACGTCGAGTCGGTGCGGCGATCAGCCGTACTCCCGTCTCCGGCGCGAGCACCGCTAGTTCAGGTACCAGTGCGACCCCCTGCCCGGCCCGGACCAGGGCAAGCACAGCAGCGAAGTCGTCGATGTGGTGCCGTGCACGAGGCGTGAAGCCGGCGCCCCGGCACACCCGCAGAGCCACGTCGTGGCACAGCGTGCCCGGGCTGGCCAGGATCCACGAGGTGTCGTGGGCATCGGCGAGCGTGGTGACCCGCGCATCCGCCGCGACGGCGAGGTAGACGGCCTCGTGCAGCAGTGGCACCGATTCCAGCGACGGGTCCGTGCCGGCCGGCACGATGTCGTAGTCCTGCAGCAGGCCCACGTCGAGCCGGCGGTCACGGAGGGCGCCAGGCACCGCGACCGGGTCGAGTTCGCTGACCGACAGCTCCAGCCCTGGATGGTCGCGGCCGAGCGAGACCAGCGCCGCCGGCAGCACCGTGCGTACGGCGGAGGGATGGGCACCGATGCGGATCTGCCCGGCGGGTTCGGAGCGTACGGCGGCCACGGCGGCGCCGGCCTCCTCCAGCGCTGCGAGCACCGTCGCGGCATGACGCACGAGCACCCGGCCAGCGGCGGTGAACTCCACCCGGCGGCCACTGCGCCTCAGCAGCGCGACACCGGCCTCGCGTTCCAACACGGCCAGTTGCTGGGACACCGCCGATGGTGTGTACGCGTGGACGGCGGCGACGGCGGCGATCGTGCCCAGCCGATCCAGGTCACTGAGAAGCCGCAACCGGCGTCCATCGAGCATCAGCTCACCTTACGCATCAGCCAAGGAATCGGAACTGGATCTTACGGGTGCCGTCGGCCAGGCTGCATTCATGACGTTGAACGGCGTACACGTTCCCCTGATCACTCCCTTCGACGAGGCCGGGGCGGTGGACCTGGGCGTACTGGAAGAACTCGCGTACGAGGTGCTGTCCGCCGGCGCTGCCGGTCTGGTGGCCCTGGGCACCACCGCCGAAGCCACCACCTTGAGCGCGAACGAACGTCACCAGGTGCTGGAGGTGTTGACCGGGGTGTGCGGGAGGCGAGCCGTCCCGCTACTGGTCGGTGCCAACACCGCCGAGGAACTGCAGGCGCTGGCCGCCCGCCGATCGGTGGTCGCCGCGCTGTGTCTGGTGCCGTCATTCGTGCGCCCCGGGGAGGACGGCGTCGTGGCACACTTCGACGCCCTCGCGGCGGCCAGCCCGGTGCCGCTCGTGGTCTACCACGTACCGCACCGCACCGGACAAGATTTGTCGACAGGTGCGGTACGGCGGTTGGCGGCGATCGACGCGGTGATCGGCATCAAGTACGCGCCAGGCGCCATCGACGGTGACGCGGTCGATCTGCTCACCGACCCACCCCAGGGGTTCAGTGTCCTGGCCGGCACGGACGAATTGCTGGCGCCGATGCTGGCACTCGGCGCACACGGTGCCATCCTCGCCTCGGCACACGTGGCCACCGCACAGTTCCTCGCGCTGGTCGCAGCCTTCCAGGCAGGGCAGGCGGATCAGGCACGGCCACTGGGACACCAGCTCAGGCGACTGTCCGCCGCCCTGTTCGCCGAGCCCAACCCCGCCGTGATCAAGGGAGTACTGCACGCGCAAGGCCGTATCCCGACCCCGGGAGTACGGCTGCCGCTGCTGCCAGCGGCCGCAGCCAGCATCGACACGGCGGTCCGACACCTGGGTGTCACGACTGCGGGTCGGTACGCCATAGCCTGATTAGCGCGTGACGCCCAGGCAGTCCGCCCTGCTGACGGCTTCCGCTCATCGACACGAGCGGACGCCGGGTGCAGTGCAACACGGTGTTCGCGGTGCGGACCGGGTATTTTCCCGGCGTGACCGAGTACGCCGCTCTGCTGCACGCCTACGGCCCCGCCGTGGACACCCCAGGCCATCTGGCGGCGCTCGCTGGGGACGACCCGACGGCCCGCGCGACGGCGCTCAAGCATCTGTGGTCGGCGATCATTCATCAGGGAACGCCGTGGACCGCGACCCCGCCGGTCGCCCTGCACGTGGCCGCACTGCTCGCCGACCCGCGGGTGACCGATCCCGGCCTGCGTGCCGAATTGCTCAACTTCCTGGCCGCAGTGGCCGAGGCGGGCAGCAGCACGGACAGGGACCTGCCCGAGCCAGACTTCGACGTGGACGCCGCTCTGGCCCAGGCGCTTGCCGATGGCGACGAGGAGGGGATCTGGGAGGACGGGCGGCTGCAGGGTGCCCTGTACGTCCGGGCGGTGCTCGGCTGCCGGCAGATCGTGCCGGCGTTGCTGGCCACGGCCACCGCGGCGTTTTCCGATCCGTCCCCGCGGGTCCAGGCGGCGGCCGCGCGCACGATCGGTGCCTGCGGTGGGGTGGCGCCGCTCGCCCGGAGGAGCTGACCCGAGCGGCCGGGCCGGACGAGCGGGCCGCCCTGGCCCTCGGCGTCGCGCCTCGCCGCCATCCGCAGAGTCCTCACCCGGCGGGACGCGCCTGTGCGGGCCGACGGACGGACACGATTCTCGCGGGACCCGCTGAGGCGGCGACGCACTGCGTTGACCTGGCAGCACGCCGTAGTTAGCGTCAACAGTTCCGTCCACCTTAGAGAGATCCCACCCCGACCAAGGAGGATCAGTTGAGACTGCGACAGCGAAGGCCACGTCTCGGGCTGAGTCGCAAGGGTAGAGGTGTCGCGGTCCTGGCACTGGGTGCGCTTCTGTCGGTCTCGTTCGCGGCGACGCCCTCGCACGCCGCCGAGGAGCATCTCGACGAGGGTCTGGTACACCACTTCGCCCTCGACGAGACCAGTGGGACGACGTTGGTCAACTCGGGTAGCGCGGGCGCGGCGGCGAACGCCACGCTCGTGAATCCCGAGAAGGCGGCCCTGACCGGTGAAGGAGTCAGGTTCAACCCCGACTCCTACGAGGGCGCCCTCGACGGCGCATACGTGGCACTGCCGAACGACATCACCGCCGGCATGTCCAACCTCACCGTCGACTATGACGTGTGGGTCGACCCGGCAAACGTCGGCGAGCACCAGATGTGGGGTTTCGGCCGCAAGTCCGGCTCGTGCGACGTCGACACCGGCGCCGAGGGCTCCATCTTCGCGTCGAACACCCAGCGGTTCCGCGTCGCGGTGGGTCCGGCGAACCTCCAACAGAACCGGGTCCGCATGCTCGAGGGAGCGTGGACCCATGTCACCTACACCCAGTCACTGAACTCGAACGGAACGAGCTGGACCGGCCGGCTCTACCTCGATGGCGTGCTGCACGCGACGTCGACCGACCTGACCACGGCGCCGTCGGTGAACGCGGCGGGGACCAACTGCAACTTCCTGGGTCGCTCGCAGACGTCGGGCCACTACTCGTTCCGCGGAACGATCCGGGACTTCCGCGTGTACGACCGGGCGGTGCGTCTGGACGAGACACTCCTGCTGGCAGAGAAGACCGTCTCCGATGGGGTTCGCGCCGACGCCGCGGCCATCGACCTCGGCCTGACCAGTGCGGTCGTACGCGATGTCGTTCTGCCCAAGGTGGGCTCCGTGGCGGGCTCGACCATCACCTGGACCAGTTCGGACCCTTCGGTCGTCGAGGTCAACAGCCCGCCAGCCCTCGCCAGCGCACGCAAGGTTGCGGTGACCGGCAGGATCACCCGGCCCGCGCAGGGGCAGCCCGACGCGACAGCCACGCTCACGGCGACTGTCCGCAAGGGCGGCCAGGAGGTCACCACCCGGGAGATCCCCGTCGTGGTGAAGGCCGAGTTCGACGACGCGCAGGCGGTCGACCGGGACGCCTTCGACCTGACCCTGGCCGACACCGACGACGTACGCGGAAACCTCGACCTCGCGGCCAAGGGCGAGTTCGGATCCACGATCACCTGGAAATCGACCACCGGCCTCGTCACCCCGACGGGTGCGGTCAGCCGCCCGGCCTTCGGCCATGAGGATGTTGCCGCCACCCTGACGGCGACCATCACCAAGGGTTCGGCCTCGGAGAAGAAGTCGTTCCCGGTGACCATCACCGCCATGCCGCGAACCGAAGAGTACGAGCGGTACTTCATGGGGTACTTCAAGGGCGAGGGTATTGCCGACGGCGAGCAGATCATGTTCGCCACGTCCAACGGAAACACCGCCCTGGACTGGACAGGTCTGACCGGAGGTCGGCCGTCGCTGATCTCTCAACTGGGCGACCAGGGGCTTCGTGACCCGCACATCGTCCGCTCACCCGACGGCGACACGTTCTACATGATCGCCACCGACCTGAACTGGTACGACCAGGGTGGATACGCCATCAACGACACCCAGTACATCGAGGTGTTCGAGTCGCACGATCTGGTGAACTGGACCCCTCAGCGGCACGTGAAGGTCGCGCCCGACAACGCGGGCAACGCCTTCGCACCAGAGTCGCTGTGGGTCGAGGAGATCGGCGCCTACGTCGTGTTCTGGGCGCAGTCGCTGTGGAGCGACCCGGTGAACCGCACCGGTCAGGGCAACGCGCAGATGTGGTACGCCACGACGCGGGACTTCAAGACGTTCTCCGCCCCCCAGGTCTGGCAGGATCCGGCCCCGCTGTCGCGGATCGACACGACCGCCATCCGGGTCGGTGACCACTACTACCGGGTGACCAAGAACGAGGCTGGCAACCAGGGCTCGGACATCTTCTCGGAGAAGCACACCGACTTCCTGGACAGCAACATCGACAACTGGACGTTGGTCGCGCCGGCTCTGGGGCGCACGACGTGGGCCGCCAACCAGGGGTACGAGGGACCGGTCGTCTTCAAGGCGAACCCCGGTGACACCTCCTGCCCCGGCCAGTTCTACCTCTGGGGTGACCGGTACACGAACGGTGGGGGTTACCAGGCCGCGTGCCACGAGGACATCGAGGCTCCGACCTGGAACGCCAAGGCGATCACCATGACCAACGCGGGTGTCGTCCGTCCGCGTCACGGCACCGTGATCCCGCTGACCGTCCGCGAGTGGAACGATATCCGCGGAGTCCCGAACAGCGACGTCACGACCGCCACCGAGGTGGCAGTCGAGCCGTACGCGAGCGGCGCCCAGACGACCACGGCCACCGTGACGGTCACCGCAGCTGACGGTTTCGAGACCGGCGGTCAGGTGCGGCTCAGCATCGGCTCGTGGTCGAAGCTCGCCCACCTGAATGGCGGCGCAGCCACGGTCACGCTGCCGACAGGTCTCCCGGCGGGTGCCCGGACGGTCAAGGCCGAGTACCTCGGCTTCGACTACCTGAAGGCGTCGGTGGGTACGGCATCGTTCGAGGTGCCCTCGGGCACGGCCGCCGTCAAGGTCCAGGCGAAGGCCAAGCCGGCGTCGGTTGTCCGCGGGGGCACGTTCAGATTGAACGTGACCGTTGGGCCGGCGGGCGGGCGCAGGCACCACGCTCCGACCCCGACCGGCGAGGTCACCGTCACCTTCGGCGGCACCGTGCACGTCGTGCCACTGGCGGACGGTAGGGCCGCCGTCGAACTGCCGACCGCCAATCTGCAGCCCGGGGCCTACCGGGTCCACGTTGCCTACTCCGGCAACCCGACCTACCGGCCCCACGCCGCCAATCACCAGACGTTGACGGTGCGGAAGCCGCATCTGCACCCGTAGCACAGGGAGGAGCGGGCGAGATCTGTTGATCTCGCCCGCTCCCACCGCACGGCCCAGCAACCGGACTATCGAGTGAGCATGCCCTTCTCGACGGCCAGGTTGTAGTTCTCCCCGAAGACGTTGAGTTCGTGGACGCCGACCTTGACGTTCTCGGTCGTACCCAGGACCTTCAGCCGGACTGCGTTCGTCAGCACCCGGTCGAAGGTGACGTAGTCAGCCGTGTACGCGGTGGAGTTCGTGCTTCTGTCGACCAGAGGCCGCCACGTGTTGGTGGGGATATCCTTGTACTCCAGCGTGTACCGCACCGCGTTGTCCTTGGTGAACGTGCGTCCGAGCTCCTTCCACTGGATCTGCGCGGCGGAGATGTGGAAGACGGTCCCGAAGCCCCTGATGTACGTGGGCGCGGCATCGCCGTCAGCCGGCTCCCACCACGTGGATAGGGAGCGGTCGCTTCCGTAGTACGGGTTGCGCCCGGGCGCATAGCTGCTCGCCCAGTACGCCTGGCTGTTGGTGGCCACATTGTAGAGTCCGGTGTCGTCCCTGCCGGAGATCTTCTTCCCCGGGGCCAATTGGGGCGTGTTCGACAGCTCGCAATCGATCGCTCCCCGTTTCGGACCGGCGGGAGTCACGTTGCAGATGTCCATCCCCAGTCGCCGCTCGAAGAACTCCTCGTACGCGATGACATAGGTGTAGAAGAACACCAGGTTGCCGGACTTGTCGAGTACGAAACTGCCGTGCCCAGCGTTCGGATATACCGCACTCGGGTGGTTGTTTCCGTAGCCGATGGGGTTCTGCTGGGTGACTTTGTAACCGGACAGCGGTTTGTTTGATGTCATCACGCCGGTCGCGTACGTGGTGAACTCCGTGCCACCGGATGCGACCGAGAGGTAGTACGTGTCCCTCACCTTGAACAACTGCGAACCCTCCACGTACCCGTGCGTGTAGGTCGCCTTGTTGTCACCGATGTGCTGCCACTCCTGGCGCGGGTCAAAGGTCCAGAGCACAACCGGGTCGCTGATGAGCTGCCGAGGATTGTTCGGGTCGAGTTCGACGCCCATGATCGGCGAGCCGATGTTGTACGTCAGGTACAGCCGACCGTCGGTGTCCGGGAAGAACTGCACGTCGCCAACGCTCAGGGTCTGGCCGGTCGGGCGCAGGAAACTGCCCATGCTGGTCCACGGCCCGGTGGGCGAGTCCGCTTGATAGACCGGCGTGTTGTTGCCGGCCATGTAGAACTTGTCGCCGAGCTGCACGACGGTTGGTGCGACCAGGCCCAGGTTCATCTGGTGGGGCGTCCACGTGAGGTAGTCGGTGGTGGACCAGACAGTGCGGTTGTTGTTCGGTGCGTTCTGCATGGCACCAGATGCGTAGAGATAGATGGTCCCGTCGACGTTCAGCGCGGACCAGTCCGCCCCGGTCCGTGCGGAGTTCTCGGAAATCCTGGTGAACCCGGCGGTGGATCGGCTCGCGAGAGTCCGCCCGGACGCTGCCGTCCACGTCTCCAGGTTCAAGCTGGCCGGGATCTGCGAAGTGTCTGCGACATTCTCGTCCGTAGGCGGCATCGTTCCCACGATGTTGCGCACGGCCATCCCGGGCAAATTGATCGGGTTCACGTAGGTCTGAGCCATGTCGACGCCGGCCAGTGGCACCTTGGCGGACGGGGTTTGCGGTCCGACGCCGGGCGCCGCCGGCGGCACGGGTTTCTCCGCCGACGCCGGCACGATCGGCGTCAGTTGACCCACGCCCATTCCTACCGCAAGAGCAAGGACAATAGCCGCCAACCCTCGACGTCGATTGCCGGCAGTCCTCTCGATAACCATTAGGTACCACCTTCCGTCTGGGCGTATTTAGCGCTAACAACGGGCGGTCCGATTTGCGAATAGCCGGCCTGACGTGGCTAATTGCTGGATGTGAGGCATCGCTCGACCGTGATCACGAAGGGTGGGAGAAGCTTTCCGACCAGTTGGGCTTCCAGCGCACACGCCCATCGATTCGGTCTCGTCCGGCGCGGATCAGCGGCCGGCGACTGTTAGCGCTAACAACGTTTCGGTGATGTTAACGGTGCTATTTGGAGCGTGTCAAGAGCATCAATGCGCCGCGACTATGCTGATCATGGTGTCGACTGTTGGTTGGTGCAGCCGGCGTGGTTGACGGATTCACCCGGAAGCGAGCGGCCACGGAGTCGGATCGCGTTGCTCCGGGAGGGCGGCACCTCCCGGCGCCCGGCGACATTCCTCAACGGATGGACCAAGCTTAGATCGTGACGGTTGGTGACCAGCGTCGGAGCGGGTCGCCATGCCACGACGAGTCCGCTCTGGCAAGCTGTCCCAGTGATCGCCGGTGATCTGTTGGACGACAGGTATCAGGTCGAGGGCCGTCTCGGCGCTGGTGGCATGTCAGTCGTCTGGCGGGCGTGGGATCGGGTCCTCGAACGCGCGGTGGCCGTCAAGGTTCTGGCCGGCGCGCAAGCTGCCGCCCACGGCGCACGACAACGCATCCATGCCGAGGCCAGGGCCGCAGCGGGCCTCTGGCACCCCCACGTGACGAGCGTGTACGACTTCGGCGAACACACCGATGCCGCCGGGCGTCAAGTGTCGTACGTGGTGATGGAACTGTTGCCCGGCCAGACCCTGTCTCAGCGACTTGCCGCCGGTCCCCTGCCGCCGGCCGCCGCGATGCGGACGTGCGCGCAGGTCGCCGAGGCGCTAGCCGCCGCGCATGACCGTAATCTGGTGCACCGGGACGTCAAACCGTCCAACGTGATGCTGACGCCGGCCGGTGTGAAGGTGGTCGATTTCGGTCTGGCCGCCACCGTCGGTCGGCCGGAGCTGGAGGCGGACGGGAAGCTGTTGGGCACCGCGGCCTACCTCGCGCCCGAACGACTCACCGGTGGCACCGTCCTGCCGGCCTCCGACGTGTACGCGCTCGGACTGTTGCTGTACCGAACGCTTACCAACGAGCTGCCCTGGTCAGCGGAGACCCCCACGCAGATGTTGGATGCGCACGTGTACGTCGATCCGGCACCACTGCCGGACATCGAGGGAGTGTCCCCCGAGGTTCATCGTCTCCTCGACCGTTGCCTCGCCAGGGATCCCGCTGATCGGCCGGACGCCAGGGAGGTGGCGACGGCCCTGCACGGTCTGAGCGACGACGCCGAGCGACACGTGGCACGATCAGCGCAGCAGGTACCCGTCCCGCTCGTACCGCTCGCGGCCACCGCCAGTACCTCCACCGGCCGGCGTCGCCGCCTCCTCGGCTCGTTGTCGATCCCCGTTCTGCTGGTGACGGCAGGGACCATCTGGTTCCTCCTCCCCCAGTTTTCGGCTATCGATGGCAGGTCGGACGGAGCCGCTCCTCGACACGGTGTCACCCCGCCGGGCGCCGCCGATGCGCCTGCCACCGAGGCACCCACTCCCCGGCCGACGTCCGCGGAGCCCGCACCAACTTCACGACCAAGCCGAACGTTCAGCGCTCCGGCTGGGCCGGCTGCACCTGTCTTCGGAGCCGGCTCGTCGGCCAGTCCCGGCCCTACCGCGCCACCGAGCGGTGAGCAGATGACGGCGACGGCCACTGCCGCGCCGGCACCGGCGGCCGCGAAGCCAGGCAAACCCGTTCGGGCACTCGGTGGCGTGGTGACTGTGCTCTGCACCGGCGGCCAGGCTCGCGTTGCGAACGTCGCTCCCGCCGCCGGCTACCGCGTCACCGATTACGAATCGGGTCCGGCCAGGGAGATCCGCGTGGTGCTGCTGTCCACCGACAACAAGAGCGAGATCAAGGCGCGGTGCGACGCCGGTACGCCGTCGCCGAAGATCAAGGAGAGCCGCCAGTGAACGCACCCGATGGCGGGCCGACCGCAGCCGGTGCGTCGGCGGTAGTGCCGACGAGTCTTTCATCCTACCTTTGCTGCGGCTTTTGCCAGAATTGATGGAATTTCGAGCTTAGGCACAACATAGATGAGTTGAAATCCTTGACTCAGTGCCAGTGTTGCCGGTTAATCACATCTACATGTCGGCTGTGTTCACCCGCCCGGGTGGTCAACGACATCGGTCGGTCGTCGAATCGATTCGGTCACGGCCGGCACGCACGCCTTGACTCGAAGCCATGCCCATCTTCTTGCCGAATCGATTCGAACATGGAGAACCGTTGTCCGTAGCCCAGAACCGACGGGCTGCGGGCGCCGGACGACATGACGCCCAACCTTCAGCCTCGGCTCGAAAGGAACTCCTGATGACGGACCTGCCCGTGAGCCGTAGGCGCCTGCTCGCCACTGCCGCGCTGACCGCCGGCTCGGCGACCCTGATCCCGGCCGTGGGCGCCGGACGGGCCGCCGCCGCTGCACCCCAGGTCACCCTGCCCGAGCGCGGGATCTACGACGCGACCGCAGCGACAAACTGGACGGACGGGTTCCTCACCGGCAACGGTGAGTACGGCGCCGTCCTGTACGGAACGCCGACCCTCGAAAAGGTGATCTTCAATCATCATCGCTTCGTGCTGCCCAACGGCAGCCGGGGCGTGACCCCGCCAGTGATCTCCGGGCGGCTGGCCGGCGTACGAGACAAGGCGCTGGCCGGGAACTACGCCGGAGCCAACTCGGACTTCGCGGCCGGCTGGAGCCTGCGCTGGACCCAGACCTACCACCCCGGCTTCGAGTTGCAGATCAGCACGCCCGGCATGACCACCGCCAACGGGTACGCCCGCAGCACGGACTTCCGGACCGGGGAGGTCACCTCCACCTGGACCGACAGCAACGGCACCTGGACCCGCCGCGCCTTCGCCTCTCGGGCCGACAACGTCGTCGTACACGAACTGACCCCGGCATCCGGCCGCTCGATCGACGCGACCCTGAGCGTCAACACCTCCCTCGCCGGTGTCCCCGGCTCGGTCCGTTTCACCACCCTGGCCAGCGTCATCGACGGTTCGGGTTACCTGAACCTGCGGGGCACCTACCCGTCCGGGCAGGGCGCGTTCGGCTTCGAGGGCGTCACCCGGGTCGTCGCCACCGGTGGCACGGTAGCCGCGAACGGGTCGAGGATCGTCGTCACCGCGGCAACCAGGCTCCTCCTGCTGACCAAACTCGACAGGTACGAGTCACCCACGGCCTGGGACAGCAAGCCGTTGCACGCGGCGCTGGCCGCGGTGCGCGCCGACTATGCCGAGCTGCGGCCCCGGCACGTCACCCTGCACTCGGCGATGTACGACCGCTCCCGCCTGGACCTGAACGTCTCTGCCGCCGACCGGCAGCTGTCGACCACCGAGCTGATCGCCCGGCAGAACGCCAACCGCAACATCATCGATGTGGCCCTGCTGGAACGGCTCTACGACAGCGGCCGTTACCTGTTCATCAGCTCCAGCGGCGTACTGCCGCCGCGGTTGACCGGAATCTGGGCCGGCACCTGGAATGGCGCCTGGGCCGACGATTTCACCACCGATGCCAACATCAACCTCCAGGTCGCCGGCGGCAACATTCTCGACCTCACCGATGCCATGCAGGGCTACTTCAACCTGATCCTCGGCCAGCTCGCGCACTGGCGCACCAACGCTCGCAACCT
Organism: Micromonospora sp. NPDC085948; assembly: GCF_040686315.1. Classification (NCBI taxonomy): domain Bacteria; kingdom Bacillati; phylum Actinomycetota; class Actinomycetes; order Micromonosporales; family Micromonosporaceae; genus Micromonospora; species Micromonospora sp. NPDC085948. Next base: position 81,608 of record NZ_JBFBJW010000007.1, read on the forward strand.
GTACGGCGCCCGCGGCTTCCTGGCCCCATCACGAACCGACGGCGAGTACGGATACATGCTGCACTTCGACCCCGGCTTCCCCGGCCAGTGCTGGACCGGTGGCGCCGACTGGTTGCTCTACCCCCTGCTGGAGTATTACCAGGTCACCGGGGATCGGACGTTCCTGGCTGAGAAGCTGGGACCGGCGCTGATGGAGCTGGCGCTGTTCTACGAGGACTTCCTGACCCGCACCGACTCGGCCGGCCGTGTGGTGTTCGTGCCGTCGTTCTCGATGGAGAACTCGCCGGCCAGCACGAACGTCCTGCTGGCGATCAACGCCACCGGCGACATCCAGGCCGGCAGACACGCCCTGCGGGCGGCTGTCGAGGCTGCCAACGCGCTCGGTGTCGAACAGGGCGCCGGCCAAGGCGTCGCACGCTGGACGGCCCTGCTGGCGAAGCTCCCGCCCTACACCATCAACGGCAGCGGCGCCCTCGCCGAATGGTCCTGGCCGGGCCTCACGGATCGCTACAACCATCGGCACGTCCACCACCTGTACGGCGCGTGGCCCCTGCACGAGATCAATCCCGAGGAGGCGCCCGGGCTGGTCACCGCCGCGCTCAGGGCCCTGGCGCTGCGCGGTGACGAGAACACCTCTGCGCACGGCAGTCTGCATCGAGCCCTCGCCTCCGCTCGACTCAAGGACGGTGCCGGCGTCTACAGCAACCTCCGGAAGATCATCGGCAACAACATGCTCTTCCGGTCGCTGATGACAGCACACAACCCGAATCTGGAGACCTACAACGCCGATGCGGCCAACACGCTGCCGGCCGTGCTCAGCGAAGCGCTTGTGTACACCAGGCCCGGCGTCATCGAGCTGCTGCCCGCCGTGCCCGGTCAGCTCGCCAGGGGCACCATCACCGGGGTCCGCGGCCGCAACCAGGTCCGCATTCACAGCCTCTCCTGGGATCTTCCCGGTCGCTCGGCAACCGTGGTACTCACCTCGACGATCACCCAGGCGATCACCCTCCTCAGCCGGCGCGGGATGGCATCCATCACCACGTCCGCGACGGTCACCCCCTCGCCGCTCGGTCCGCAGGCCCGGGTGATCTCGTTGACGGCCGGGCAACAGATACAGGTTGTCGTAGGTCTGCCAGCCGCCGCCGGCGGCGTCGTTCGACTGGTCAACCGGCGCAGCGCAAAGGTGCTGGACGTCAACGGCGGCTCCACCGCGGACGGGGCAACTGTCATCCAGTGGCCGTGGACCGGCGCGGCCAACCAGCAGTGGCGGCTGCTGCCCAACAGCGATGGCTCATTCCGGCTGGCCGGTGTCAAGAGTGGGAAGGTCCTGGACAGTCCAGGTGGCTCGGGCCAGGGCGCGGCACTCGTTCAGTGGGCCGACAACGGCGGGCGTAACCAGTGGTGGAATCTCGTCCCCGCGACGACCAGCGGATATTACCGGTTCGTCAACGTGAGCAACGGCTGGTGCGTCGGGGTCGAAGGCGGCTCCACCGCAGACGGCGCCAGGGCGGTCCAGCAACCGGTCAGCAGCGAGATCAGCCAGGAATGGCAGATACTTGATGCCTGAGGCGGAAGGTGCCGGGTCGGCCGCGGGTCCGGCCGGCCCAGAGGGTACGTCTGACCTTTAGGCGATCGCCCGCAGTCGATCGCCTCCTGCGCGTCGACTGCGCAGGGGGCACGGCGCGAACGGTGTGGACTGAGCTTATGAGCCTCTGCCCGGTCGGGACGACAGCATCGCATTGTGGTCCCACGGCAACGCATTGACCACCTTTTATCTCTGTTGTTAACATGTGACGTCTGACGATTGGTGAACGCCGTAACACCCTAGAAAACTCAGGCGACGTCCTCGTCAACGTTCCGCTTTCCCTGCCCTGCGATCGTCAAGGCCGGGGCAGCTGGGGCCGCCGTGCGTCGCTCGGCTGCACGAAGGAGACAAGATGTCTGAAGTGACACGACGGAAACTTCTCGGCGCCGGGGCGGCGGGAGCTGGTGTCATGCTGCTGCCGGGTTGGACCGCAGTCGCTCGGGCGGGGTCGACCGCACCCCCACAGGTGCTGGCAGCCAACGACATGGCGTTGTGGTACGACGAGCCGGCGGGTACGGATTGGTTACGGGCTCTGCCGATTGGCAACGGCCGGTTGGGCGCGATGGTGTTCGGGAATGTCGACACCGAGCGGCTGCAGCTCAACGAGGACACCGTGTGGGCCGGTGGCCCGTATGACTCCGCCAACACCCGCGGTGCGGCCAACCTGGCGGAGATTCGGCGGCGGGTCTTCGCCGATCAGTGGACGCAGGCGCAGGATCTGATCAACCAGACCATGCTGGGCAGTCCGGTCGGGCAGTTGGCCTACCAGCCGGTCGGCGACCTGCGGCTGGCTTTTGGCAGTGCCAGCGGGGCGTCGCAGTACCAGCGGACCCTCGATCTGACCACGGCCACCACCACTACCAGCTACGTGCTCAACGGGGTGCGGTTTCAGCGTGAGGTGTTCGCCAGCGCACCGGACCAGGTGATCGTGATCCGGTTGACCGCCGACCGGGCAAACGCGATCACGCTCACCGCCACGTTCGGCAGCCCGCAACGGACGACCGTGTCCAGCCCGGACTCCGCCACGATCGGCCTCGACGGTGTTTCCGGCAACATGGAGGGCATCACCGGGCAGGTCCGGTTCCTTGCTCTGGCCAATGCCGCCGTGAGCGGCGGTACGGTCAGCAGCTCCGGTGGCACGCTGCGGGTCTCCGGCGCGACAAGCGTCACCCTGTTGGTGTCGATCGGGTCCAGCTACGTCAACTACCGGACCGTCAACGGCGACTACCAGGGCATCGCGCGGCGGCACCTCGCCGCGGCCCGCACCATCGGCTTCGACCAGTTGCGCGGCCGCCATGTGGCCGACTACCAGGCGCTGTTCAACCGGGTGTCGATCGATCTGGGACGCACGACGGCGGCCGACCAGACCACCGACGTACGGATCGCGCAGCACGCGAGCGTCAACGATCCGCAGTTCTCCGCGCTGCTGTTCCAGTACGGTCGCTACCTGCTGATCTCCTCCTCACGGCCGGGCAGCCAGCCGGCGAACCTGCAGGGGATCTGGAATGACCAGATGGCTCCCTCCTGGGATTCGAAGTTCACGATCAACGCGAACCTGCCGATGAACTACTGGCCGGCCGACACCACCAACCTGGCCGAGTGTTACCTGCCGGTCTTCGACATGATCAAAGATCTGACGGTATCCGGCGCCCGCACCGCTCAGGCGCAGTACGGCGCGGGGGGTTGGGTCACCCACCACAACACCGACGCGTGGCGCGGCTCGTCGGTGGTCGACGAAGCCCTGTGGGGAATGTGGCAAACCGGCGGCGCCTGGCTGGCCACCATGATCTGGGATCACTACCAGTTCACCGGAGACATCGAGTTCCTGCGCGCCAACTACCCGGCCCTGAAGGGCGCCGCCCAGTTCTTCCTCGACACGCTGGTCAGCCACCCGACGCTCGGCTACCTCGTCACCAATCCGTCGAACTCGCCCGAGCTGCGGCATCACACGAACGCCAGCGTGTGCGCGGGGCCGACGATGGACAACCAGATCCTGCGTGACCTGTTCAACGGCGTCGCACGGGCCTCCGAAGTCCTCAATGTGGATGCCGCCTACCGCGCCCAGGTACTGACCGCCCGGGACCGGCTGCCGCCGACGCGGGTCGGGTCCCGCGGCAACATCCAGGAATGGCTCGCCGACTGGGTGGAGACCGAACGGACTCACCGGCACGTCTCCCACCTGTACGGGCTGCACCCCAGCAACCAGATCACCAAACGCGGCACACCCCAACTGCACCAGGCCGCACGACAGACCCTGGAACTGCGCGGCGACGACGGCACCGGCTGGTCACTCGCCTGGAAGATCAACTATTGGGCCCGGCTGGAAGAGGGCACCCGCGCCCACAAGCTCCTCCGCGACCTCGTACGCACCGACCGGCTCGCACCGAACATGTTCGACCTGCACCCGCCGTTCCAGATCGATGGCAACTTCGGCGCTACCGCCGGCATCGCCGAAATGCTGCTACAGAGCCACGCCGGCGAACTCCACCTCCTGCCCGCCCTACCATCCGCCTGGCCAACCGGGCAGGTCACCGGGCTCCGCGGCCGCGGCGGATACACCGTCGGCGCCGCCTGGAGCAGCAGCCGAATCGAGCTGGTCGTCACTCCCGACCGCGCCGGACCCGTCCGCGTTCGCAACCGGATCTTCGCCGGCACCTTCGAACTGCGCGACGAGACGAGCGGCAGCGCCGTCCAGCCGACGCGGATCGAGGCCGATCTGGTGGAGTTCACCGGCCAGGCCGGCCACACCTACCGCGCGTCCGGAGTCAACTCGGGGCCGGTCGAAACTGGTGCGTACTACCGGCTCGTGGCCCAGCACAGCGGTAAGGCGGCCGACATCAACGGTGCGTCCACCGCCGCCGGCGGGTTGCTGATCCAGTGGCAGAGCTCCAGCGGACAGAACCAGCAGTTCGAGTTTCTGCCGGCAGACGCGGGCCACTTCCGGATCAGGGTGCGGCACAGCGGCCTGTTCCTGCAGGTCGCCAGCAACAGCACCGGCGCCGACATCACCCAGCAACCCGACGCGCCCACCGCCGCCAACCAGCAATGGCGGGTCGACGACCAGGGCGGCGGGGTGGTCAGACTCATCAACCGGCAGAGCGGTCTGGCAATGGACGTTTGGCAGGCTTCGACCGCCGACGGTGCCCGCATCTCTCAGTGGACACCCGGCACCGGCGCCAACCAGCGATTCAAACTCCAACGAATCTAGCGGCTGTCTCACAGCTACAGATCGCGCAAGGGCAGGTTGGTCCACTGCGCGTCGATGTGTCGGGTGTGTTGTCAGCGCCGCCTCAATCGCGGCGCTGACACTCACTCGGCGAGTGATCGTGGTGGCGGTCATGGCGCGGCGGTGCCGACCGGGTGTGGTGCCCGAGGGTCGCAGAGCGTTACGACCCCGGTATGGATCGGAAACAGTGCCGGGCAAGCATCGGACGCGTGAGCACATCGCCCATAGTCGATACGCACTGCCCCTACTGCGCCATGCAGTGCGGGATATCCCTGACGATCGGCGACGGGCCGCCTCGGCTGGCTCCCACCGAATTCCCGGTCAACAGGGGCGGTCTGTGCGCCAAGGGATGGACGGCTGCCGACCTTCTCGACCACGGTGACCGGCTGCTGAGCCCGCTCGTCCGTAAGGATCCCGCCGACCGCACCAGCCCGTTGCGACCGGCAGGCTGGGACGAAGCCCTGGACCGCATCGTCGACGCCATCCGGGCCAGCCAGGACCGGTACGGCCCGGACAGCGTCGGGGCCTTCGGTGGCGGCGGGCTGACCAACGAGAAGGCGTACGCGCTGGGCAAGTTCGTGCGGGTGGCGCTGCGGTCGGCGTCGATCGACTACAACGGCCGGTTCTGCATGTCGTCCGCGGCGACCGCCTCGAACCGCTCCCTCGGGATCGACCGTGGCCTGCCGTTCCCCCTGGCCGACATCGCCCAGGCGCAGGCCGTGCTGCTGGTCGGCGCGAATCCGGCGGACGCGCTGCCGCCGTCCATGCAGTACTTCGACGCCGGACGGGCCGCTGGTGCGCGGCACATCGTCGTCGACCCCCGCCGCACGACCACCGCGGGGGGCGCTCACCTCCACCTGCAGCCACTGCCGGGCACGGACCTCGCACTGGCGAACGGGCTGCTGCACATCGCGATCCGCGAGGGCCTGGTCGACGAGACGTACGTGCGCGACCGCACGAGCGGCTTCGACGCGGTCCGGGCCACCGTGGCGGCGTACTGGCCGGACCGGGTGGAGCGGATGACCGGCGTGCCGGAACGGGACCTGCGGGAGACGGTACGGCTGCTGGCGACCGCGACGTCGGCGATGGTGCTCACCGCTCGCGGCGCCGAGCAGCACAGCAACGGCACGGACACCGCGCAGGCGTACCTCAATCTGGCCCTCGCCCTGGGCCTTCCCGGTCGGCCCTTCTCCGGCTACGGCACGATCACCGGGCAGGGCAACGGGCAGGGTGGCCGCGAGCATGGGCAGAAAGCCGATCAACTGCCCGGCTACCGGCGCCTGGACGACCCCGCGGCGCGCGCACACGTCGCGGCCGTCTGGGGCATCGACCCGGACGAGCTGCCCCGGCCGGGCCGGTCGGCTTGGGAAATGCTCGACCGGCTCGGGACCGACGACGGAGTACGTGTGCTGCTCGTGCTCGCCAGCAACATCGCCGTGTCGGCCCCGCACGCCAACCGGGTGATGGACCGGCTGCGGGCGCTGGACCTGCTCGTCGTCTCCGACATCTTCCTCTCCGAGACCGCAGCCGTGGCCGACGTGGTGCTGCCCACGGCTCAGTGGGCGGAGGAGGAGGGCACGATGACGAATCTGGAGGGGCGCGTCATCCGCCGCAAACAGGCCCTGTCGCCGCCGCCGCAGGTCCGCACCGACCTGCGGATGCTCGCCGACCTCGCCGGCCGGCTCGGGCGCGGCCGCTACTTCGACGACGATCCGCGCCGCGTCTTCGACGAGTTGCGCCGGGCCAGCGCCGGCGGCACAGCCGACTACGCCGGGATCACGTACGAGCGTATCGAGGCGGAGCAGGGGGTCTTCTGGCCGTGCCCGAGCGAGGACCATCCCGGGACACCACGGCTGTTCACCGACCGGTTCCCGACCGCCGACGGGCGGGCGAGGTTCTTCCGGGTGGAGCACCGCGATCCGGCGGAAATGCCCGACGCCGACTATCCGTACGTGCTGACCACCGGCCGCAACATGCAGCAGTACCAGAGCGGCAACCAGACCCGCCGGGTCGGTGCCCTGACCATGGCGCTGCCGGACGCCCGGGCCGAGCTGCACCCGGACCTCGCCCGGCGGCACGGCATCGCCGACAACGACGTGGTGGAACTGCGCAGCCGACGCGGGCGGGCGCTCTTCCGGGCGCGCCTCACCAACGGCATCCGCCGGGACACCATTTTCGCACCGTTCCACTGGGCCGGCAGCTCCGCCGTGAACGCGCTGACCGACCCGGCGCTGGACCGCCATTCGCGGATGCCGGCCTTCAAGGCCTGCGCGGTGTCGATCGCGCGCGCGGGCGGCCCCGACGACACCGACCTGTTGACCAACCCACCGCCCAATCCAGCATCTCTTTGAGCAAGGAGCCTCGCTGTGCACACCACTCCCCGTTTCCTGCAAGGCGTCTACAGCTTCGAGGGCAAGGGTCTCGACCGGCCCGGCCTGGTCGACAGTTCGCTCAGCTACGTGGTGCCGGGCGGCGTCGTCGCCCAGCCGGTCTACTTCCGGGGCGGCAATGCCAGTGATGAGTTGATCTGTGTCCTGCTCGTGCGCGACGGCCAGCCGATGCGGTACTTCCCGATCGGCGCGAAGTCCGACGTCCACGTGCCGCTGCGGGTGGTCGAGGACCTCGACTCCGGCACCGGTCTCGAGGTGCACGTGGCGGCGCCGGCCGGGGTGTCCGGCACCGTGATCGTCGACCTGGGGCTGGTCGAGGTCTGATGGACGCCGTCGACAAGCGCCGGCGCCTCGTCGTGGTGGGCAACGGGATGGCCGGCGCCCGCACGGTCGAGGAGATCCTCGAACGCGGCGGGGGCGACCAGTTCGCCATCACGATGTTCGGCGAGGAGCCGTACGGCAACTACAACCGCATCCTGCTCTCCAACGTGCTCTCCGGGGTCGACGACGAGGCGGGCATCTTCCTCAACGACATGTCGTGGTACGCCGAGAACGGCATCACCCTGCACGCCGGCACCCGGGTCACCCGCATCGACCGCTTCGCGCGACGGATCTACGCGGACGACGGCACCGAGACGCCGTACGACAAGCTGATCATCGCCACCGGCAGCCGGGCGTTCGTCCCGCCGATTCCCGGCCTCCACCGCCCCGGGCGCGGCTACCACCAGGGAGTGTTCGCGTTTCGCACCATCGACGACACCCGCAACATGATCCGGTACGCCCGGGAGCACGAGCGCGCGGTGGTGATCGGGGGCGGCCTGCTCGGTCTGGAGGCCGCCCGTGGCCTGCAGAACCACCTGGCCCACGTGACCCTGGTGCACGCCGCCGGCCATCTGATGAACGCTCAGCTGGACGCGCAGGCGGGCGCGATCCTGCGGCGCAGCATCGAGCGGCTCGGCATCGAGGTCGTCCTCGGCGCGCACACCACCGAGGTGCTCGGCAAGCACGCCGTGACGGGGGTCAAGCTCAAGGACGGTCGGACCATCGCCTGCGACGTCGTCGTCGTGGCCGCCGGCATCCGGGCGAACGCCGAGATGGCCGCGACCAGCGGGCTGCCGGTGGAGCGGGGCATCGTCGTCGACGACCAGATGCGCGTGCAGGACGAGGTCGACATCTACTCGGTCGGCGAGTGCGTCCAGCACCGCGGCGAGACGTACGGCCTGGTGGCTCCGCTGTGGGAGCAGGCGCGAGTGCTCGCCGACCACCTCACCGGGACGAACCCGAACGCGGCGTACCACGGCTCTCGGCTGGCCACGAAGCTCAAGGTGGCGGGCGTGGACGTCGCCTCGATGGGCCTGAAGGAGGCGGAACGCGACGACGACGAGACGGTCGTCTTCGCCGAGCCGCGCAAGGGCGTCTACAAGAGCATCATCATCCGCGACGACCGGCTTGTCGGCGCGACTCTCCTCGGCGACGTGCGGAAGGTCGCGTTCCTCATGCAGGCCTTCGACCGTGGGCTGGCCCTGCCGAAGGAGCGGGTCGAGATGTTGTTCGACCTCGGCACGCCGTCGGCCGACGTGAGTGCCGCGGAGCTCGGCGACGACGTGCAGGTGTGCAACTGCAACGGCGTCACCAAGCGGGCGCTGGTCGGCACCGTGCAGGGCGGCGTGAAGACGCTCACCGGTGTCATGGACGCCACCCGTGCCGGCAAGGGCTGCGGATCATGCAAGGGCCTGGTCGCCCAGATCGTCGAGTGGGCCGCTGACGGCAAGGTGGAGGACGACCCGGCCGCGAGCTGGTACGTCCCCGGTGTGCCGATGCCCAAGGCGGAGCTGATGGCGGTGATCCGCGAACACGGCCTGAAATCCGTCTCCGCCGTGTTCGCCACCCTCGTGCCCGGCCGCGAGGAGGACGCGAAGAGCAAGATGGGCCTGGCCTCGCTGCTGCGGATGATGTGGGACGACGAGTACGTCGACGAACGCGACGCCCGCTTCATCAACGATCGGGTGCACGCCAACATCCAGCGAGACGGCACCTTCTCGGTCGTCCCCCAGATCAAGGGCGGCGTGACCACACCGGCACAGCTCAAGCGGATCGCTGAGGTGGCCGAGAAGTACTCCGTACCACTGGTGAAGATCACCGGCGGGCAGCGCATCGATCTGCTCGGCATCCGCAAGGAAGACCTGCCCAAGGTGTGGGCGGACCTCGACATGCCGTCCGGGTACGCGTACGGCAAGAGCTTCCGTACGGTCAAGACCTGCGTCGGCTCCGACTTCTGCCGCTTCGGTGTCGGCGACTCCACCGCTCTCGGCATCGCGATCGAGGACCGGTTCAAGGCCATCGAGGGCCCCGGCAAGATGAAGCTGGCCGTCACCGGCTGCCCCCGTAACTGCGCAGAGGCGTACGTGAAGGATCTTGGCGTGGTCGCCATCGACGGCGGCAGGTGGGAGATCTACGTCGGCGGGGCTGCCGGCGCCCACGTCCGCAAGGGGGACCTCCTGGCCGTCGTCGACTCGCCCGACGAGGTCATCACGCTGACCGGCCGGTTCCTGCAGTACTACCGAGAGAGCGCGAACTGGCTGGAACGCACGTACGCGTGGGTGCCCCGGCTGGGCATCGACCACATCCGGGCGGTGGTCGTCGACGACAGCGACGGCATCGCGGCGCGGCTCGACGCGGCCATGGCTGCCTCCGTGGCCGCGTACCGGGACCCGTGGCTGGAACGGCGCGACCCGGTCACTCCGGGGCAGTTCCGCACCTCCCTGCCGTTGGCGGTCCTGCCTCAGGTGCCGGTCCGCGAGCCCGTACCGGTCCCGGTCCCGGGGCCGGTGGTCCCGTCGATCGGCTCCGCGGTGCCGGGGGGCGACTCGGCCGGCGTGCCGGGGGGCGACTCGGCCGGCAACGGACACGGTGGCAACGGCCACCAGGGGCGCGGCGACAACGGGAACGGCGCCGGTCCGGCATCCGTGAGGCGGTCGTGATGGCCAGGCTCGTCGCCGTGGAACACCGGCTCGGGCCGGTCGACGAGATCCCCCTCGGGGAGGGGCGTGCCTACGCCGTGGGTGACGACATGATCGCCATCTTCCGGCTGCGTGATGGCAGCCTGCGCGCGGTGTCGGCGGTCTGCCCGCACGCCGGCGGGCCGCTCGCGGACGGTCTGGTGGACATGAGGGTCGTCGTCTGCCCCCTGCACCAGAACACCTTCGAGTTGGCGACCGGCCGTTCGACGACCGGACAGTCCCCACTCACCGTGTACCCGGTCCGTGCCGACGCCGACGGACGCCTGGTGGTGGGTCTGCCGCCGGCCTGAGGAGCGAACCAAGCACGGTGTCGAGCGGACCGAGGACTCACCTGGGAGGAACCATGACCACGGCCGTGCCCGACAGCATCGAGCAGGACCGGCGCAGCCTGACCCTTCGCGGACACTGGATCGACGACTGGCGGCCCGAGGACCCCATCTTCTGGGAACGCCAGGGATCCCGCATTGCCCGGCGCAACCTGATCTTCTCCATCTTCTCCGAACACATCGGCTTCTCCATCTGGACGATGTGGTCGGTGCTGGTGCTGTTCCTCGGGCCGCAGTACGGCATCGACCCGGCCGGGAAATTCCTGCTCACCGCCGTGCCCGCACTGGTCGGCTCGGTGCTGCGGATCCCGTACACCCTTGCCGTGGCCCGGTTCGGCGGCCGCAACTGGACGATCATCAGTGCGTCGCTGCTGCTGGTCCCGAGCCTGCTCGGCGCCTTCCTGATCCGGCCCGGCGTCTCGTACGCGACGATGATGCTCATCGCCGCGCTGGCCGGCGTCGGCGGCGGGAACTTCGCCTCCTCGATGGCGAACATCAACGCGTACTACCCCGACCGGCTCAAGGGCTGGGCGCTCGGCATCAACGCCGGCGGTGGCAACCTCGGCGTCGCCGCGGTCCAGCTCGTCGGCCTGTTCGTGCTGGCAGTCCTGGGGACGGCCAGTCCCGGCATCGTCGCCGGCATCTACCTGCCGGCGATCGTGCTGGCCGCACTCGGTTCCGCGATGTTCATGGACAACCTCAGCCAGGCCCGCAACGAGAAACGGGCCATGCGTGACGTCACCCGCGAACCGCACACCTGGATCATGTCCCTGCTCTACATCGGCACGTTCGGGTCGTTCATCGGCTTCGGGTTCGCCTTCGGCCAGGTCCTTCAGGTGCAGTTCGCCGACACCTTCAACACCCCGGTGAAGGCCGCGTACCTGACGTTCCTCGGGCCGCTGCTCGGCTCGCTCATCCGTCCCGTGGGCGGTGCCCTGGCCGACCGGCTCGGCGGGGCCCGGGTCACCTTCGCGAACTTCGTGGCGATGGCGGCCGGCGCGTCGACCGTCCTGCTCGCCTCCCAGCAACGTTCGCTGCCGTTGTACCTGGTCGGCTTCATCGCGCTGTTCGTGTTCAGCGGCATCGGCAACGGCTCGACGTACAAGATGATCCCGGCGATCTTCCGGGCCAGGTGCGGCGTACGGGTGACCGCCGGCGGCGCGGCCGACCCGCACGACCGGGCGGCGGAGCACGAGGCCCGGCGCCTCTCCGGCGCGCTCATCGGCGTCGCCGGTGCCATCGGCGCGTTCGGCGGAGTCCTCGTCAATCTTGCCTTCCGGCAGTCGTTCCTGACCTACCAGAGCGCGGATGCGGCCTACGTCGCCTTCATCGCCTTCTACGCGGTCTGCTTCGTCCTCACCTGGTACGTGTACCTGCGCCCGTCACCCGGGAGACTTGAGGGCGTCTGACAGCCGGCGGAGACGCTCAGAGGTTGAGGCGCAGCAGGTCGTCGAGACCGCTCTTGAGCACGTCGGTGCCGAGGCCGCGCTCGCGCAGCTGGTAGCTGATCAGGGTGGCCGAGACCGGCGCGAGTAGCGCGGCCGCGACGTAGTGCGGGTCGACGTCGGGGCGTGCCTCGCCGAGCAAACCGGCAAGGTGGGTGTGGTAGATCATGTACGGCCCGCTGCGGTATCGCGCCACCGGCGAGCTGGCCTCGGTGACCAGCAGCATTTCCAGCTGCGCCTCCACCCGGTCCACCAGTGCATGCAGGAAGGCATGGATCCGCTCGGCCGCCGGCGCGCCGGGGCCCAGCGGCGGCGGGCCCTGCAGGAAAGCGGCCTGGAAAGTGGCCTCCTCCTCGTCGAGCAACGCGAAGATCAGTCCGGCGCGGTCGCCGAAGCGGCGGTAGGCGGTGCCGGTGCCCACTCCCGCGGCCCGCGCCACCTCGTCGAGGGCCAGCGCCTTGACGCCCTCGGTGGCGACGATGCGCGCGGCGGCGTCGAGCATCTTGCGGCGGTTGCGGGCGGCGTCGGCGCGTTCGATTCCCGGTTGTCCCGCGACCGGCAGTGTCGCGGGGACCGGCGTCGCTGCCGTCTCCGGCTCTCCAACCACCCGACAGTCCTCTCTCCCGCGGCCACGCCTCCGGCAGCCGGTGCGCCCGTCCGCCCATTCTGCCGTGACCTGCGCGCTGTCGCGGCAGTGTAAGCAGTTCTTCGCAGGTCGAGGCCAGCGGTGCGGCGACGTTGCAATCGGAAACCTTTCCGGATAGCCTTCCCGATTAAGTGGAACACCTTCCATTTAGACCGCAGAAAGGCCCGTCACCATGAAGGCACTCGTCGCACCTTCGTACGGTCCGATCGACCAGCTCACCATCGCTGAGCTGGCCAAGCCGGCACCCGGGCCGGGACAGATCCTGATCAAGCTGCGAGCGGCAGCGCTCAACCCGCTCGACGTCAAACTCGCCACCGGAGTGATGCGCGAGATGATGCCGGTGTCGCATCCGTTCGTGCTGGGTCTGGACGCGGCCGGCACAGTAGAAGCGGTCGGTGAGGGCGTCACCCGATTCACCCCCGGTGACGAGGTGGTGGCGTTCACCCACCCGGTCGCCGGCGCGGTCGCGGAGTACACGTTGGCTCTGGACGGCCCCGAGGTGGTGGCCCGGCCGGAGACGCTGGACCCGGTGGACGCCGCTGCTCTGCCGGTGGCCGCGATGACCGCGGCCGCCATTGTCGAGCAGGCCGGGCTGAACAGCGGCGACTCACTACTGGTGGTCGGCGCGACCGGGGGTGTCGGCTCGTTCGTGGTGCAGCTCGCCGCCCAGGCCGGCGTCCGCGTGGTGGCGACCGCGCCGCCGTCGGACGCGGACTACGTGCGTGGCCTCGGTGCCGCGGTGACCGTCGACTACACCTCCGGCGACACGACCGAGGAGGCGCTGCGCCACGTTCCCGGCGGCGTCGACGTCGCCGTCGATCTGATCAATGCCGGTCCCGCACTGGCCGGAACCGCAGCCGCTGTCAAGCGCGGTGGGCTGCTCATCTCTCCGGCCGGTGGTCCGCCGGTCTTCGACCGTGAGGTGCGCGCCTCGTACGCCCACATCGAGGCCACCAACGGCCTGCTGCAACGGATCGTCGAGGCGACCGCATCGGGTCGGCTGCGGGCCGAGGTGAGCGCCCGGTTCCCGTTTGCCGAGGCGCAGCGCGCGGTCGCCGAGTTCGCCGGCAAGCACACCCGCGGCAAGGTCGTCATCACCTTCTGACCGTTGCCACCACGGCGCCCCGAGCGGCAAGGAGACCCACGGTGTACGACACATCCCGAGGGCAGTAGTCCGTCGTCATCTCCTCACCTGGAAGGAATCGCGGATGCATCACCGCGTGCTCGGCCAGAACCTGACCACCTCCGCTCTCGGCCTCGGCTGCATGGGCATGAGCGAGTTCTACGGTGACCGCAACGACAATGAGTCGATCGCCACGATCCACCGGGCGCTGGAGCTCGGCGTCACCCTGCTCGACACCGCCGACATGTACGGCCCGTTCGCCAACGAGGAGCTGGTCGGCAAGGCCGTCGCCGGCCGCCGCGAGCACGCGGTGATCGCCACGAAGTTCGGCGTGGAACGCCGCCCCGAGGATGGCTATTTCGGCATCAACGGTCGCCCTGACTACGTGCGCCGGGCCTGCGACGCGTCGCTGCGCCGGCTCGGAGTGGACCACATCGACCTGTACTACCAACACCGCGTCGATCCGCAGGTGCCCATTGAGGAGACCTGGGGCGCGTTGGCCGATCTCGTCGCGAGCGGCAAGGTGCGCCACCTCGGCATTTCCGAGGCCCCGGCGGACCTGGTGCGCCGGGCTCACACTGTGCACCCGGTGACCGCCGGACAGTATGAATACTCGCTGTTCAGCAGGGAGCCGGAGACCGAACTGCTGCCCACCCTGCGCGAGCTGGGCATCGGGCTGGTGGCGTACTGCCCGCTCGGGCGGGGGCTGCTGACCGGCGCGATCACCGACCTCACCCAACTGGAGGCCGACGACTACCGGCGCGGTACGCCCCGTTTCCAGGGCGACAATCTGCGGCACAACATGGAACTGGTAGCGCGGGTGCGTGAACTGGCCACCGCCAGGGACGTCACCGCCGCCCAGCTGGCACTCGCTTGGGTGCTCAGCCGCAGCCCCGACGTCGTGCCGATTCCGGGCACCAAGCGACGTCGCTACCTGACAGAGAATGTCCAGGCACTCGACGTCGAGCTGACGGAGGCCGAGCTGAACGCGATGGACGCGGCCCTGCCGCCCGGCGCCGCGGCCGGCGGCCGCTACCCGGAGCAGCCGCCGCTGGCGCGACGCTGAATCGGATCGGCCGGGCACTGTGCCCGGCCCTCCGGGCCGTGGACAGCCGATCATCGGCTTGCCGAAGACCGGCATGAGCTGTTTCGACACCGCACGGGTGAGCGGCCACAGCCGGCTCCCGGCCGCCGCGGGATGTGCACTTACTCGGACCGGACGAGACCGGCTCCACCGGCGACGAGGGTCTTCACGCTCCGGGAGTTAAGGGCTCGCCGCGCGGCATCGCGCGCCGGTCGGACGGTGGCTAGGTCCTACGGGTGGCGCAGCCGCGAGGTAAGAAGCTCGTCCAGTTCGGAGCCGAAGTCCTTCGCGCCGACGAGACCCTCGTAGACCAGGGCGACCTGTCCCGGCCGCAGGTCCGGGGTCAGACAGTAACTCAACAATCCGCCGTCCGAGCTGATCTGCAACAACCGGGTCGACTCGATGTCGGCCTCCCAGCCGTCGATGCCCTCCGGCCAGTCGCTGAGGTCGGCCAGCGTTTCCATGTGCCGGGGACGTACCGGCCCGTACGACAGCCGGTCGCCCGAGACGAAGCCGGCGTGCACCTCGCGCAGAAAGACCCGCAGCGGCTCGGGGAAGCTATCCCAGAACGGTGGCGGTTCACCGAAGCTACGCGGGTCGTAGCCGACCCAGCCGACGGACCCGCCGTCGTCCGCCCGTCCGACGTAGACCAGCACCGGGCAGTCATCGGTGATAGCAGCCTGGACGTCGACGAAACGCGTGCGCAGCGCCTCGGTGAACCGGGGCAACAGATCGAGCAGACCCCGGTTCCACAACGCCGCTGCACTGCGGCATCGGTTCGCCGGATCGGTGGAGCGCGCGATCGGCCACCACTGCGCAGGAATCCGGGACAGTTCGGCCGAATCCGGGCCGACGAAAGCCAGGGACCAATTCTCCAAGCCGACCCTGACCTCGACCGGATCCGTCACGTCACTCCCCGTCAACCCTGACTCTTCAGCAGCCGGTCGATGATAGCTCGCAACTGCTCGCTGACCTGGTCGGCGAGGGAGACCTGCTCGTCTCTCCACTTCGGATCGGCCATCGCCATATCGGCCACGCGGCGAGATTGCGGCGACTTGTTGACGCTGTCCGACAGCCACTGAAGCCCGGCATATTGACGATCCGTTCCGGCGAGACGATGTGGTCGGGCGAGGCCGTGGAGTCGCCGTCGGCGTTCGTCCCAATGACCTTCGACCGGGGGTACGCCGGGTCTGGCGCACCGACGACCGGTCTCCACCACCAGAAGCTTGTCGACGTACGCGGAGGTTGTCATGATCCGTCCATGACAACAACTCATGGCACGGATGGCGGTGCCGTCACCGTCCGTAGCGCGGCGAGGCGGTGCGGCTCATGATTCCCTCGTCGCAGGACCCGACGAGTGTCGAGCCGTTCCGGGTGCACGCCAGCCCTGAGGAGTTGGAGGACCTTCGCGCGCGCCTGCGGGCGACGCGCTGGCCGGACGCGCCGGAGGACGCTGGGTGGTCGCTGGGCACAGACATCACCTATCTGCGCGAACTCGTCGACTACTGGGCGGAGGAGTTCGACTGGCCGGCGCAGGAGACCGCTCTCGCGCGCCTGCCGCGCTTTCGCACGCGGATCCGGGACATGGGCGTCTCGTTCATTCGTGCGCGTGCCGTCGCGCCAATTGGGCCGGTGCTGCCGCTGGTCCTCTGCCATGGATGGCCGGACTCGTCGTGGCGCTACGAGAAGGTGGTGCCCCTGCTCACCGACCCCGGGGCGCACGGCGCGGACCCGGCCGACGCCTTCGACGTGGTCGTGCCGGACATGCCGGGCTTCGGGCACTCGGACCGTCCTGCGGGAGGACCCCTCGACTCGATCGCGGTCGCCGACCTGTGGGCCGAGCTGATGACCGCGCTCGGTCACGCGAGTTTCGGTGCCGTGGGAGGGGACATCGGCAGCTCAGTGAGCCGCTATCTCGCCCTGAACCATCCCGAGCGAGTCGTTGCCGTGCATCGCATGGAGGCCAGCCTCCCGGTTCTCACCGCCGTTGACCTCGCCCCGGAGGAGCGGGCCTGGCTCGACGCCGCCGCCGCGTGGAAGGCCAGCGAAGGCGCGTACGCCGCGATGCACCGCACCAAGCCGCAGACCGCCGCTGTGGGGCTGACCGACTCACCCGCCGGACTGGCCGCCTGGATCGTCGAGAAGCTGCGGTCGTGGAGCGACTGTCACGGCGATATCGAGCGGAGCTTCACCAGGGACGAGATCCTCACCCTGCTCACGCGCTACTGGCTGACCGGAACGATCGGCTCGTCGATGCGCATGTACGTCGCCAACGCCGCGATCCCGCCGGAACAACACGCCCGCAGGGTCGATGTACCGTCCGGCTTCGCGCTCTTCCCCGGCGACACGCTCCACCCGCCGCGGGCCTGGCTCGAGCGCACGGCCAACGTCGTGCGCATCACCGAGTTCGACCGGGGTGGCCACTTCGCGCCCTTCGAGGAGCCCGAGCTGTACGCGCAGGAGCTGCGCGAATTTTTCTGGCCCTACCGTTCGGTCGGCCGGACCTGACCAGGCCCGCGTGGGCTACCACCGACCGTCCGTGCACTCAGCCGCGACGCCCGGGCCTGGCTCACGTACAGGTAGCGAGCGGACCGGGGCCCGCGTCTGTTCGGATCGGTAGCTCGTGTCCCACAGTGATTGGATCGCGGCCGACTCGGGGGCACAAACCGTGCCCCCGAGTCGGCGCGACAGTCGGCGGCCCGTTCTACCGGCGGCCGAACTTGACACTCACCTCTGCTACTGGTCAGGCGGGCACGAACTGCCACTGCTGGTTGGTCCCGCCGTTGGCGGTCCACTGCACGACCTGCGCCCCGTCGCTGGTCGAGGCACCGGAGACGTCGGCTGCCAGTCCGCTGCCGCGGGCGACGATGGTGTAGTAGCCGTTACCGGTGGGCCGCAGGTACCACGACTGGTTGGTGCCGCCGTTGGCCGACCACTGCTGTAGTTGTAGGCCGGCCGTGGTGCTGCCGGCGTTGACGTCGAGCATCTTTCCGGAGGCGGTGTAGCGCAGGGTGTAGGCGTCCTGGGTGGTGCTGATCGTCCAGGTGGGGGTGCCGCTCTGCTGGACGGCCTTGGCGCCGTCGGCGGTGGAGTTCCCGGCGATGGCGAGGGGTTTGCCGCTGTTGCGGTTGACGATGCGGTAGGTGCCCGCTGCGGGCCCGGTTCCGCCGCTTCCGCCGAGGGTGAAGTACTCGACCGAGTCGGTGAAGGTGGTGCTGCCGGCCTTCGTGGTCGACAGCTGTAGGTACACGCGGCTGCCGGTGGCGGGGGCGGTGAAGGACACCGGTTGGGTCACCCGCGTGCCGAGTGGGATGGTCAGGTTGCTGCTTCCGGACGCGACGACCGCGCCGGTCGGGCTGTCGAGCCGGGCGGTCCAGGCCAAGGTCACCGAGGTGTTGGTGAGGTCGTCGTTGAACACGGTGATGTTGCGGGTCACCGTGGCGCCGCGGGCGTAGCTGGGCACCGCCTGCGGCAGCGGGAAGGTGCCGTTCGCATCCGAATTGCCGGAGGCGGACCAGTACGGGAGGTCGATCGCGGCCACCGGGTTGAACGCCGCCTGCACCCGCTGGATCTGCGGGTTGCTCCACGGGTCGGGCAGGTTGTCCACGCCGTAGATGGGGTGACCGCCCTCCTCCGGGGTGAAGTCGGTGGACCGCACGCCGGGCACCACGCTGGCCCAGGCGGACAGCAGGGTGTACGGACGCAGGTCGGTGGCGCCCTTGCCGCGCTTGGCAGCAGTCGCGGTGGCGAACCACTCGAAGCCCTGCTTGTTGTTGCATGCCGGCCAGATGAACTCGCCCTCGCCGTCGGGCCGCCCGTTGACGGTGACCAGGCCCTCCCCGTACCTGCCGAAGCCGTCGACGTAGTGCGGGATAACCGCGAAGTTGGCGTACGTCATCCCGGGATACAGGCTGACATTGTTGCCGACGCCCACCTCGACAATGATCGGCCGGGTGCCGTCGGCGCCGTTCATCGCCGCGTACAGGTCCTTCTCGAACTGTTCGGAATCCTGGCCGCTCTGGTTCGGCTCGTTGTTCTGACTCCAGCGGATGATCGCGGGGTGATTGCGGTCGCGCAGGACCAGCGCACGGGCGTGGTTGATCATGTTGTCGCGCCCGACGGAGTTCTGCCACTCCTGCGAGGATTGGGAGCCGCGAATCGCGACCTCGTCGATGATCATCAGGCCCATCTCGTCGGCGACATCCAACATGTACGGGCTTCCGGGCTCCTGGTGGATGCGCACCACGTTGTAGTTCAGCCGCTGGTAGTTGTCCACCGCCTGCGGCCAGCCGCCGTTGCCGGACGACGGGGGCAGGAAGCCGGGCAGGGTGTGGTACGCGTCGCCCTTGCCGCCGTTGTTGATCCGGTCATAGTCGGCACCCTGGAGGTTGTCGCCGCGGAAGTTCACGCGCACGCCGTTGAGGTAGTAGTAGTCACCGTTCTGGGTGGCCTCCCGGAACCCGAACCGGTACTCGGCGTCGCTCGTCCGGCCGTCGTCGGTGACGGCATGCACCGCCAGCCCGTGCAGCTGCGCCCGGTACCCGGACCGGTACGGCACGTTGGGCCACCAGTACGAGGTGCTGTCGAGGTTCCACGCGACCGGCCCGACGGTCACGGTCGCGGTCGAGCGGGCCGCCACGGTGACCGTACGGCTGGGCAGTGCCGGGTAGCTGAAAGCCGTTCCGTTGCTGGACGACAGCGACCCGGTCAACGTCACCGACCGGGAACTGCCCGACGTGTTCCGCACCGTCACGTCGTAGGTCAGCGTCTTGTTCGCCACCGACGTACGCACGAATGTGTCGCTGACGTACACCGCCGGGTACACCCGCAGGAACGCGGACCCGAAGATTCCCTGCGGGACAGCCTCGGACCACGTGGCGGCGTCGGGCACCAGGTACCGGCCGTTGGATGCCTTCAACGCGCCGCGGCCCTTCACGTTCACCGTGATCGTGTGGGTGGTGCCGGGTGCCGCGTATGCGCTGATGTCGAAGTTCGACGGGGTGAACGCCGTCGTCTGGGTCGCCACCACTCGGCCGTCGACGGAGAGCGTCGCCTGGTGGTTGACGGCGCCGAACTCGATCCAGGTCGACTGC
The DNA here is from genome assembly GCF_040686315.1 of Micromonospora sp. NPDC085948. NCBI lineage: Bacteria > Bacillati > Actinomycetota > Actinomycetes > Micromonosporales > Micromonosporaceae > Micromonospora > Micromonospora sp. NPDC085948. The sequence continues at coordinate 101,546 of NZ_JBFBJW010000007.1, forward strand.
GGCTGCCCCGAGTCCGGCACGGTGATGCTGCGCGAGTACACCGCCTCGTTCACGGTGGTGAAGCCCTGCTTGTACCAGCCGCCGCCGGGTACCGCGATCGTGGTCGCCCCCCGACCCGCGGGCGTGAAGTTCCACGTCCCGGCCAGGTCGACCGAGGTGAGCGCGGCGTTGCCGGCCGCCACACCGTCAAGTCCGGCGGCCGCGACACTCTGCGTCGCGACCGGCGCGGCCAGGGCCGACCCGGGGGTCGCCAGGGTCAGACCACCCAGCGTCAGAGGCAGGGCGAGGGCCACGGTCGCGGCCAGCCCTCTGGCCAACGCCGACAATCGGCCACCCCAGTGGACGTTCGTACGATGCACGGTTACCTCCTGTGACTCACCCGACAGCTCCGCAACACCGGTTCGGAGCACAGCCTCAGGGCCGAGACTCGAATCGATTCGACAAATCTGCCGGCGTCGCCGACCACCCGGGAAGGGTGGCTGCGGCCCAGATACATAGGTATGTATTTAATGGGCGTATCGCGCGTGAAGTCAAGGTTTCAAGGCGGTTACTTCCTGCTCCTGGCGCCTCACGAGCTTCGAGTGGCCGCCGATAATACGGCCCTTCCGGAGTGCTGGGCATCGCGCTCAGGCACTCCGTGTCGCCGGCCCGCCGACGCGGTACCGATCGAATAGCGAACCGATTCGCCCCTGCGGTCCCGGCTGCGTGACGCGCTGAAGACGTGGACAGCACTGTGGCCCTCGGTGAAGTCGGCGGGCGGCCCGGCCTGACTTGTTCGCTTCGAAAATGGAGTTAGGGTGCTGGTAAGTAACGCGCTTCGCCCACGTTACGAGCGGGTTGCGGGCTCGTGACGGCGAGTGTCTGACTGCGTAGACATGACTGCGCAATCATACAGGACGATGGCTGGCGATGGGAGGTGCCGTGACGCGACTGGCGAGGCCGGGTGGAAGCCCTCCGACGCCGCGCAGCGTGGACGTCGCGCGGCTGGCCGGCGTCTCCCAGAAGACGGTGTCCAGGGTCCTCAACGACGAGCCGTATGTCTCGGCCGACGTGCGCCGGCGGGTCCTGGACGCCGCCGAGGAACTCGGCTACCGGCGCAACCAGGCGGCCCGGGCGTTGGCCTCCGGGCGGACCCGGTCGATCGGCGTGGTGACGCTCGGCAGCGCCTTGTACGGGCCGGCGTCGTGGCTCATGGGCATCGAGCGGGCGGTTCGGGAGGTGGGCTACACGCTGCGGGTGGTCACCACGATCGAGGGCGACCCGGGCGGCATCGCGAGCGCCCTGGCGTCGCTGCTGGACCAGGGCGTGGACGGCGTCATCATCTCCGAGCCGATCGACGAGGGCGTCGGCCTCATCAGCGTCGACGTGCCGGTCCTGGTTCTCGGCGCGCCGCCCACCTTCACCGCGCCGCAGGTGGTGACCGCCAGGGTCGGCGCGGGCCGGCTCGCGCGGGCCGCGACCGAGCACCTGCTGGAGCTGGGGCACGCGACCGTCCATCACCTGGCCGGCCCGCAGCGGTGGTATTCGGCACGGGATCGTCTCGCCGGCTGGCGCGAGGCGCTGCGAGCCCACGGCGCGGACGAGCCGCCTGTCGTCGAGGGCGACTGGTCGGCCGCGTCCGGCTACGCGGCGGGCCGGGAACTGGCCGGCGACGGCACCGTGACCGCGGTGTTCGCCGCGAACGACGACATGGCGATCGGGCTCATCCGCGCGCAGCTCGAGGCCGGGCGCCGGGTGCCCGAGGACATCAGCGTCGTCGGGTTCGACGACATCCCGGTCGCCGCCTACGTCACTCCCCCGCTCACCACCATGCGGCAGCCGTTCGACGAGGTCACGCGGCAGGGCCTCGCGCTGCTGGTGCAGACCATCGAGAAGCCGGACGTCGAGCTTCCACCGGCAGCCGACCAACCGGTCGAGCTCGTCGTCCGCGCCTCGACGGCGCCACCACCGCCCCGGCCGATCCCGGGACGTGGCCGCCGAGCGATCCCCCATGCCCACGGTGGCCCGCACGGTCAGCCCGCCGACAGCGGAGTCTCATCCACCCAGCCCTGATCAGCGTCGATCCGTCCACCTACGGCGGCGTCACCCGAGACCCGCACCGGCCCACCACCAGCCCTCGCCCGGCCAGCACCGCCATCGGCACCGCCCTCGCCGCCGTCAGCACCAGCGCTGCGGCGAGCAGCACAAGTGCGGGCCTGGCGCGCCGCAGCGCCGCGGTCACGCCTGCGGCCCAACCACGCGACGGCGCCCAGCAGCGTGCAGGCGTGGTCCGGGACAATCAACGCGGCTGTGGTTATGACGCCGTTCGGCTGAGCTCGGCGCGCCGCCACGCGATCTGGAGCGACCGCTGCGCGACCCAGACGGTCACGCCGAAGATCGCCAGCGCGTTCATCCCGTGCAGGCCGAAGACGATGTGCCCCGCCTCAGCCTCCCCAAAGGACTTGGCGAGCGCCCGGATCATCCCCTGGACGAGCGTCAGCCCGGCGATCAGCGCCACCATGCCGATGAGCCGTCCGGGCATCCGGGCGAGCGCGGCGACGACCAGGCACACCACAGCGAACACGAAGATCGCGATCCCGAGCACGCGGTGGGGCATGAAGGCCTCCTCGTCGGACACGTGCATGAACGCGCCGCTGGCGGCTAGGTAGAACACCGCGACCTCGGCGAGTAGCAGCACCGACGTCAGGCCCGCGAGGAGCTTTTTCATGTCGCTGAGCGTAAGCCGATTGCGTCATCGGCGCAGGCCCGTCGGGTCTGATCATGATAAAGGAGGAGGTTCCCCTTTGGACCGGACACCCAAGGCCCTGTCTCATCGGCGGTCGACGCCATTCATTGATCGCGACGATGTGGAGGCTGGCCTGGTAGCGGACGACGAACTTGTCGTACCGGGTCGCGAACGCGCGGTGGCGTTTCAGGCGGTTGATGTGGCACTCCGCAGCGTGGCGCTGCTTGCAGTTCTCGGAGTCGAGGTTGGTGGTCTGCCGCCCTTCGACCTCTTCTTCGCCGGTTCGCGGCCCGGTCGCCTGAGCTTCAACCACTTTGATGGAGCGGTGGTTACCTGCTGCCGATTGGTGCAGGGGTGGTGGTAAGTGGCTCGGTCAGGCTGGTCGGTTGGCGGTGCCAGGCGGTCTCGTATTCGTCGGGGCGGAGGTCGCCCAGTTCCTTTTGGATGCGGCGGGTGTTGTACCAGCCGCAATGGCAACAGAGGACGCCCGTACCAACCAATGGCCGTCGAGCCTGGGAATCGAGATCGGCGCCTTGTTGAAGGTCGCGGCCGCTGTTGACCTCTGTATCAACGTTGAGGGCTGGACTGGTTCTCGGCGTGGGCGCAGCGGCCGCGGTCGTCGACGAGAATGATGGGCCGGTAGATCGCCGGCGGGCTGAGCCTTGATTGGTCGCAGGTCGAGAGCCTTGCGCGAGGCGCAGGATCATCACGACGTGGCGTTGGTCGAGCAGGCACAGTGAGCCGCCGCTGTGGCCGTGATGGAGTCGGACCAGGACGGACTCGCCCGCTGGACACTGCCCGGCCGTCGAACGCGGATGGCCCCTCCTCGACCGGTGGGGCCGGCGTCGCTCGTGCAACATGGCGAGTTGCGGTAACCGGGCCGAGGTACGGGCCGATGCCGCCCGCCAGCAGCCGGGCTGACCAACCGTCACTCCACACCAGGCTACGGTCGCGGCGTTCCGCTCGCGGCGAAGGACCGGTGCGTACGGGTTCTTTCCAGGGATGCGGGTACCGGCCCGGTCAGCAACGACCCATCGCCGTTCCCTTGGCCCATGCCTCGATGAGTTCGGTGGCCTGGCCGGGGTTGAGCCGCGGATCGCACAGTGAGGTGTAGTGACGCTGCAGTTGGTCCTCGTTCTCTACGGATCCACCGATACATTCGGTCACATCGTCCGCCGCGACCTCGATGTGGAGACCGGCGGCGTGCTGCCCGTTCTGCCCCATGATGTCACGAAAGCGCAGCGCCTCGGTGATCACGTCGGTGAGGTGGCGTGTCTTCAGGCCGTTCGAGGCTTTCACGGTGTTGCCGTGCATGGGGTCGCTCAACCAGACCACCGGGTGTCCCGCATTCACCACACGGCGGACTATGGATGGCAGGGCCTCCTGGATCCGGTCCCGACCCATCCGGGGTATCAGGACGAGGCGGCCCGGCTCGCGCCGCGGGTCGAGCGCCTCGCACACCTGCAGGACATCATCGGGGTCGGCGTCCGGTCCGATCTTGCATCCCACCGGATTGACGACGGAGGAGAGCATGGCGACATGGGCCGCAGCCGGCTCGCGGGTCCGCTCACCCACCCAGGGCAGGTGGGTCGAACCCAGGTACAGGTCGTCGGTGTCCGGGGCGCTGCGGACCAGCCGGGACTCGTAGTCGACCACCAGCGCCTCGTGGCTCGACCACGGGCCCTCCGCCGTCGCCGTACGTCCGTTTCCCTGACGGTAGCTCCGCATCACCCGCTGTACCGCGTCGCTGGCCTCGTAGGCCCAGACCATGCGCCGCGGGTCGGCTCTGCGGGTCCTCGACCCGGCGATGTCCGAATTGATCATGTGCCCTCGAAAGGAGGGGATGCGCAGCGCGTCGTGCCACTCCATGGCCTGCGATCGGGGCTTGGCGAACTGTCCGGCCATCCGGCCGACACGGATGACACTCTGACCGGTGAGCTCACCGAGCCTGTCCCCCAGCCGGTCGATGATTTCGAGTTTGCCTGAGGTGTGCCGGGGCGTGCACTCGTAGAAGCTCTCGGCGCAGTCGCCGACCTGCAGCAGAAGAGTGCCGGTGGGGGCCAGTGTCGACAGCGACTCCCGCAGCTGCCAAATCTCCTCGGTCGTCACCAGGGGTGGCGATGAGGAAAGCGAATGACAGACCTCGTGGTACGCGGGGTGGTCCTGCCAGTCCGGTTGTTGAGCCGCCGGCATGCCCTGCCACGGACCGAGTGGGGCGAAGTCCGCCGTAGAGCTGGGTTGCTGCATCTGTCCTCCACACAAGAGATCAGCGAGACGGGCCTGCGGGAGCCGCGGCAGGCCGCGAGCCGATCGCCAGACGAGCCCGGCGACGGCCCGGTCGCGCCGGCGCTAACCTCCCGGTCGAGGGGTGTGCGCGGATAGCGTGGCCCAGCCGCCGGTGTGTGCGCATCACGTCTTTGCGTTGCCAAGAGCGGCATTGAATGGGCTGGGGATCCACATCCGGGAGAGCGGGTATGGCGCGTTCGCGTCATCGAGTCGCCTGGTGACCACACCCACGGCGAGGATCCACAACACCACCGACAACCCCGCGAACCGGGCGCTAGCTCTCCAGCGCGGCCAGCACGTGCGCCGTGGTCAGCGGTACCGCGCAACGATCCGCCGCGTACCGAAGCGCCATGAGATGGTCGTCGAGCGACAGGTCGGCCAACGCATCCGACACGAGGAACGGCTGGATGTCGCGGCTGAACGCGTCGCTGGCGGTAATGAGGCACCCCATGTGCGCGTAGACGCCACAGACGATGATCTGATCCCGGCCCGACCCCCGCAGTCGCTCCTCCAGGTCGCTGCGGAAGAACGCGCTGTAGCGCCACTTGGTCAGCACCGTGTCGCCCGGCTCCGGGGCGACGTCGTCGGCGATGCCACGATCGGCCTCCGCGCTGCTCATGCCGGGACCCCAGAGGTCGTGCAGCAGCCCGCGGTCGCGACGGCTCATCCCACCCGGCTGTGCCGTGTACAGCACCGGCACCCGGGCCGCGCGGGCCGCCGCGAGCAGCTTCATGACATTGGCGAGCAGGTCGGTGAGCGGGGACTGCCCGGCTGGGAACGGGCGTAGGAAGTAGCGCTGCATGTCGTGCACCAGCACGGCGGCCCGGTCCGGATCCGGGCGCCAGGGCATCGCCGCACTCGGCAGATCGCTGTCACCGGGCATGGGGTACGCCGCGATCGGGGTCATGACCATGGTTCGTCTCCTATTCGGCATCCGACGACGTCACACGTGCAGGGCCGCGCCGCCGTCCACGTACAGGTCGTGCATCGTGACGTGACCGGCCTGGTCCGACACGAGATACGCGACCGCTTCGGCCACGTCCCGCGGCTGGGCCAGCTTTCGAAGCGGAATACCGACGCGGTACGCGGCCGGCGAGCCCTCGACCACCTGCCGCGGATCACCGGCCTCGCCGAGCATCGCGCGCAGCATGGGTGTGTCGGTCGAGCCCGGCGAGACGACGTTGCACCGGATGCCGTAGTCGGAGAGTTCCAGCCCCAGACATCGGGTGAACTGGGCCGACGCGGCCTTCGAGGCGGCGTACGCGGCCATCTCCGTGCGCGGCACGCCGGCGGCGTTGGATGCGATCGTCACGATCGCACCCCGTCGGCGGCCGATCATTCGGCGGGCCACCGCCCGGGACAGGTGGAACACCCCGCCCGCGTTGATCGAGAAGGTCTCGCTCCACTGCTGGTCCGACAGCTCGACCACCCGGCCGGTGTGCAGGACGCCGGCCGCGTTGACCAGGACGCCGATGGGCCCGAGCTCGTCCTCGACGCGCCCCACGAGCGCATCCACGGCCTCGCTGTCGCGCACGTCGACGAGGTAGCCGCGGACCGAATCACCCTCCGCCTCGATCTTGGTCAAAACGGTGTCGAGCGCCTCGGCGTTGCGGTCGACGGCCGCGACGTGCGCCCCCGCGCCTGCCAGGAGGCCCGCCACGGCGGCACCGATGCCCTGCGCCGCCCCGGTGACCAGTGCGACCGTCGACTCGATTCCGGTCAGTTCCATCATGCGCTCCCGCTGGTCGTAGTTGCCTGCTCGGCGTCGTACCCGAAGAGCCATTCATGCCGGTCCAGACCGGATGCGGTCTGGGCGGAGGTGTCGCGGCGATGCCGCGCTTGCCCGTTGACGAGGTGGAATGTCTCCGCGTTGGCACGGGACTGTTGCTGGATCCGCGTCGTCCGGGGAAGGCGGATACCTTCGTAGCGGCGCAAGGCCGCGCTCAGGTCGCCCGGGCGCGCGTCGGCCAGACACGCCGCGAGCACCACGGCATCCTCGATCGCCTGGTTCGCGCCCTGCGCCTGGATCGGTGCCATCGGATGCGCGGCGTCGCCGATGACGGCCACCCGTCCCGAACTGAGCCGCTCGATGCTCTCCCGATCGTGCAGCGCCGACCTGGTGATTGTCTCCGCCGCGTCGATCACCCGTGTCACGTCCGGATGCCAGCCCGCGTACGCCGCGGCGAGCGGGGCGACGTCGCCCCGCGCCGACCACGACTCCTCTCGCCTGTCCGAGGCGGACATGGTCGCCTCGAAGCTCACCTGCCGACCCGACGACACCGGGTAGCACACGAGGTGTTGGTCCGGTCCGAGCCACGACTGCACCCGGATCTCGGTGAGCAGAAAGCGCACCCGCTCGACCGGCACCAGTCCCCGGTAGAGCGTCTGCCCGGAGGGGCGCGGCCGATCGGCCACGATCTGCTCACGTGCGATCGAATGAATGCCGTCGGCCCCCACGACCAGGTCCGCCGTGACCGTCGGACCGTCGGACAGGTGCAGCCGCGCCTCGTCGGCGCTCTGCGTCACGGCGGCGAGGCGGGCGCCGAGGTGCACCCGGTCAGGCGGCACGACGGAGAGCAGGCTGGTAAGCAGGTCCGCGCGGCGCATGGTGTAGTAAGGCGCGCCGAAGCGGCTGCGGCACAGACTGCCCAGCGGGGTGCGTTGCAGCCGCCTGCCGTCGTCCCAGCGGCGCATCTCGATCGCCTGCGGCACGACCGCAACGCCGCGCAGGCGATCGCGCAGGCCGAGCTGATGCAGCAACCGGGTGGCATTGGGCGCCACCTGCACTCCCGCACCCACCTCGGTCAGGTGCTCCGCCTGCTCGTAGACGTGGCAGTCGATCCCGGCCCGGCGAAGGGCGGCGGCCAGGGCAAGGCCGGCGATTCCGGCCCCGGCCACAGCCACCCGCATCTGAGGCATGTCGTTCCCGTCAGTAGTAGAGGAGCGCTTGTCCCAGTCCTCGTCGTGCCTGAACAGGCTGCACGGCTTGACCACCTCAGGCATGCTCGTCAGCGCCTCACGTGGGATCAGGGTCCCTGGCGTCTGGGTCGTCCACCGCTACTGATCCAGCTCCCGGGACGGACCCGCAGTACCGACGTCGGCCGCCAGCCCCAGCAGGTCACCGGCCCTCCGGCCGCCCGCCCAGACGACCGCGGACGACCCACGCCAGGGCGCCGCGGCGATACGCGGGCGGCATGACGAACGCGCTCGAGAGTCCGCGCAGAAGCACCGCCGCTTTTTTGGACCAGCACATTCACAGCCATGTTCACCGCCCTCGTTGAGCCGGCAATGTCGTCGACAGTAATGGCGATGCATTTGCCCGACCACTACCCGCTCGAGTAGTGGTGCCGCATTCATCTGTTCACGCCATACCGGCCGCACGTTACCGGGAATACGGGATCGTGGCGTCACGTCATGTGCTACGCCTTTCGCCGCCGCAGTATCGAGAGGGGTGATCTGATCTCATGCGAAGGGGAGCAATATGGACGGGACGCATTCGAGCATGGCCGGACCCCCGGATGTTCTGGCCGGCCTCGGCGAGGACGGGCGCGCCTTCGCCCTGCTGTATCGGCCCGACCCGGCCAAGGACGCGCGCGTGGAGGTCCTGACCGGCGACGTCCACGACGTGGGCAGCCTCGCCGAGCTGCCCCTACCCGGCGACCCGGCGAGTGGCGCCCGGCACGACCTGCTTGTGGCGGTCCCGTACCGGCAGGTCACCGAACGCGGGTTCGACTGCCACGACGACCATGCGCCCCTGCTTGCCATGCGGATCCACGAGCAAGCCGAACTCAGCCTCGATCAGGCCCTGGCCGGCCTGCCCGAGCAGAAGGTACGCGTGTCCGACGCCGGATTCGACGCCAGCGACGAGGACTACGCGGCGATCGTCAAGCGCGTGGTGGGTGATGAGATCGGACAGGGCGCCGGATCCAACTTCGTCATCAGGCGATCCTTCGCCGCGCGGCTGGACGACTGTTCGGCCCGCACGGAGCTGGCGATCTTTCGGCGGCTGCTGACCGGGGAGCTGGGTTCGTACTGGACGTTCCTGTTCCACACCGGCGCGGGGACATTCATCGGCGCATCACCGGAGCGGCACGTCAGCATGGCAGACGGCACCATCTCGATGAACCCCATCAGCGGGACCTACCGGCACCCCTCGACCGGGCCGGACATTTCCGGTTTACTGCAGTTTCTGAATGACCCGAAAGAGGCCAACGAACTGTATATGGTCGTCGACGAAGAACTGAAGATGATGGCGCGTATGTGCACCTCCGGCGGTCGGGTGCACGGCCCGTTTCTCAAAGAGATGGCACGTCTCACTCACTCTGAGTATATCTTGACCGGTCAGAGCGACCTCGACGTACGCGACGTGCTGCGGGAGACCCTGCTCGCGCCGACCGTCACCGGCAGTCCGCTCGAGAACGCCTTCCGGGTCATCACCCGACATGAGACGACCGGGCGCGGATACTACGGCGGCGTTCTCGCACTGATTGGCCGTGACGCGATGGGCAGCCGCACGCTCGACTCAGCGATCATGATCCGCACCGCCGAGGTCGGCAACAACGGCAAGCTGCGCCTGGGCGTCGGCGCCACCCTGGTCCGTGACTCCAAGCCCGAGTCCGAGATCGCCGAGACGCAGGCCAAGGCCGCGGGCATGCTCGAAGCGCTCGGCCTCACGCTCGACGGCGACGGCGCCGCGGGCGAGCCCGCTGTCACGGGGGCGCACCCGTCGCCGTCCACCCATCCCCGGGTCCGGCTGGCGTTGCAGAGCCGCAACTCCACGCTGTCGCGATTCTGGCTCGACGGGGCACACCGGACGAGCCCGGAACCGGAGTTGGACGGTCGGCGCGTCCTGGTCGTCGACAACGAGGACACCTTCATGGGAATGCTCGGCCATCAGCTGCGATCCCTCGGCCTCCGGACCACGATCACCCGATACGACAGTCCGCTGCAACTGGAGGGCTACGACCTCGTCATCGTCGGTCCCGGCCCCGGCGACCCCAGCGACATGACAGACCCGCGCATGAACACGCTCCGCACGCTCACCCGTGAACTGCTCGCCGGCGCGGTCCCGTTCCTGTCCATCTGCCTGGGCCACCAGGTCCTCGCCGCCGAGCTGGGCTTCGACCTCGTACGGCGCACGGTGCCCAACCAGGGCGTCCAGATGCGCGTTGACCTGTTTGGCCGGTCCGAACTCGTGGGCTTCTACAACACCTACACCGCCCGTTCCGCACACGGCGTCATCTCACGAGGGCAGGGCAAGACCGTGCAGGTGAGCCGAACCCCGGAGACGGGCGAGGTGCACGCCCTGCGCGGCCCGGGATTCCGATCCGTGCAGTTCCATCTCGAATCCATCCTCACCCAGCACGGCCCGCAGATCCTCAGCGACCTACTCGTCTCGCTACTCAAGGAAGCGCAGAGCGCCGCCGCCGCTGATACACGTGTCGGCGCGCGTCAGCACTAGGCGGTCATGCGGTGCCCCGGCCGGTCCGGCAACGCCGGGCGATGCGTCCGGCAGCCACCGCACAGGGGGCAGCTCGCCCTCGTCACTGAAGGTGTCAGGCTGCCCTCGGTGTCGGTCACGCGAGGACAGCCCGCCAACCCTCGGGCCGGCACGTCAGTGAGCGTGGCCGCCGCCTGCGAAGGGAGTACTCACACCGTCGTAGACGAGCCGCAGCATCATGCCCTGCTCCTGATGCGGCAGGTTGTGGCAGTGGTTCATCCACACACCCGGGTTGTTGGCGCGGAACGCCACCTCCCAGACCTCTCCCGGCCGCACATCGAAGGTGTCCACCCAGAGTGGGCTCCCGGAGGAACGCTCCCCGTCCCTGGAGAGAACCAGCACGGAATGGCCGTGCAGGTGCCAAGGGTGAGTCTCGAGGCTCCGGTTGACCACCGTGAAGCGGACGACGTCCCCCTCGGCGACGACCTGGTCGGGGACCGAAGGATGCCCGCGACCGTCGACGGTCTGGGCGAAGGCCGGGCGGCCGTCGACCATGGCCAGAGAGCGGTCCAGGACGAGCGTGAAATGCCGATCGGCGTTGTCGGTGTCGAACGGTACGACCGCGGGCTCGCCGTAGTGCAGCAAGTCGAGCTCGGGCCAGTCGGAGGTCTCCGGCCGGGCCGGATCGTTCCCGGCGTAGCCGGTCGGGCGCAGCAGCAAGCCCTTGGCGTGGCCGTTGTCGACCACGAGTGCCACCGGCGTCTCCGGCATGGTCAGGACCGCGTCGTACCGCCCACCGGCGGGTATGCGGAGCCCGACCTCACGCACCTCGCCCGGCCGGTTGAGATCGCGGCCGTCAACTGCCACCACCCGGAACGGCGTGTCGGTCAGCGCGAACCAGTGCGGATCCGAGTCGGTGTTGATCATTCGCAGTCGCACCAGCGCGCCCGGACGGGCGGTGTGGACGGTGCGATCGGCCTGGTCCCCGATAACCGCGACGTCGTCGAAGGTGTGCACGGGCAGCGTCAGGTCCAGCTCTTCCGCCGGCTGCCTCTCTCGCGGACTCACAACGAGGGTCCCGTACAGCCCCTTGCGCACTCCGGGGTGCGATACCTGGTGCGTGTGATACCAGTACGTTCCCACCTGATCGGCCTGGAACCGGTAGACGAACTCGCCGCCCGGTTTCACCGCGTGCTGTGTGGCGCCCGGCGCACCGTCCTCGCCGCACGGCACGTCGTACCCGTGCCAATGCACGGTGACACCGTCGTCGATGTCGGTGTTGCGAAGCGTCACCTCGATGAGATCACCTTCGGTCGCGGTGATCGCCGTGCCGGGCAGCCGGCCATCGTAGGTCCACGCGTGGACCTCACCTCCCGACGCGAGGCTCACGTTGGCGGTCCTGGCGGTGAGTGTGTGCTGCCGGGTGGCGCCGCCCGGCATCGGGACGCGGGGCCCTCGCAGATCAGCCACCGAGACCGTCGCGGTGGACCCGGAGGCAGGTGCTGGGCCTCCCCCGGTGACCACGGCCTCGGGATCCCGGAACAGCAGACCGACACCGGTGGCCCCTGATCCGACCGCGACCGCCCCGCCGGCCACGCCGAGGAACCTGCGGCGGGAGAGCTCCGTGGGACGTCGCGATCCCGGCACTTGGCCGCTGTCCGGGGAACTGGCGTCGGTCTGCTCTCCGGTCGGTGTCGTGATCACCCGCATGGTCAGGAGTGCGCCCGCGCAGACCAACGAGACGGCGATCAGCGCGGTGCTCCAGGTGAGGGGAAAGCCCGCGAAGAACGTCACCATCAGGCCGGCCAGCGCGGCGTATCCCGCCGTGAACAGCGCGACGAGGCCGCCGGCGGGCAGGCCCTCGCCGGGGGTCCGGCGCGCCGTACGCAACCAGGGTCCGGTGAGAAGCACGGCGGCCAGTCCCGCGACGCCCAGCATGGGAAGGCTCAGCAGCACCTTCTCCTGCACGAACCACCAGCCCCGGTCGGACAGCGCCGCCACGGTGGCCACCCGGGCGAGCGTCACCAGGACCGCTCCGACGAGCAGGCCGAACGCGAGCCGATAGCGCCGGAGGGCCGCCGTGACACCGGCCGCGAGCCAGGAGGCGACACCCAGCAGCGCTACGGCGTAGTCGAAAAGGATCCAGTGGAGCGTACTCATGATACCGATCGCGCCGAGCCAGCAGCCGTGGTGGCGGGCGTCGTCGCCTTACGGCCTCCCACCTTCTGCAGGATCGTGTGGAGCACGGCCATCATGATCAGCCCGTTGACCGCGTGCAGGCCGAACACGAGCTGTCCGGCGGTCGTAGTGCTTCCCGAGTCCCCGAATGCCTTCGAGATGACCACGATCACGGGCTGCAGGATGGCGAGGCCGGCGACCAGGGCGGTGAGGCCGATGATCTGGCCGGGCATCCGTCCCACCGCGGCGACCACCGCCAACACCACGGCGAGGAAAACCGTGCCCATGCCCAGCAAGCGGTGGGGCCGGAATGCCTCGTCATTGGGCGCGCTGTTGAACGCACCGTTGCCGGCCAGGAAGAACAGCACGAAAATCGCGAACATTAACAACGCCGCCAGCCCGACGAACGCTTTACGCATGGGAGTCCCTTCAGGTGGGTTGAGCCGCAGGGGTGTTCGGGTCTGTGTTGCCGGTCAGGCGGTGCGGCGGGAGCGGGCGACAGCCGGCACGCCGACGACCAAACCGGCCAACCCCATCGAGGATCCCTTCGGCTGCCGAACAGAGGTACCTGCGTCAGCGTAGGCACCGAAGGGGTCACTGGTCGTCATGCGGAAGGAGCGAATTGATCTACTGCCGGGGCGGTACGCACCCGGCGCACTGCTGCATTCGCAGCAGCCACATACCACCGTCGCAGCATCGCGACCCGACTTGCATTCGGCCTCCCGACCGGTCAGCGGTGCAGGGGACTCACCAGGCCGGATTCGTAGGCGAAGACCACGAGCTGGGCGCGGTCGCGAGCCCGGAGCTTCGTCATGGCCCGATTGACATGGGTCTTCGCGGTCAGTGGGCTGATCACCATGTGGTCGGCGATCTCATCGTTGGACAGGCCCCGCGCCGCCAGGACGACGGCCTCGCGTTCGCGGTTGGTCAGCTCCTCCATCCCCGGGCTGACCTCCGCGCCGGGCGGCTGTGCGACGTACCGGCCGATCAGCATTCTGGTGATCGACGGTGCGAGCAGGGCGTCACCCCGCGCGGCGACGCGAACGGCGTGCAGGAGGTCGTCCGGCACGATGTCCTTGACCAGGAACCCGGCGGCACCGCTGCGCAGCGCATTGAAGACGTATTCATCCGAGCCGTAGTTGGTCAGAATGACCACTCGCACCCCGGCCAGGTCCGGGTCCGCGACGATCTGCTTGGTCGCCTCGATGCCGTCCATGACCGGCATCTGGATGTCGATCAGGGCGAGGTCGGGCAGGTACTCCCTGGCGAGGGCCAGCCCCTCCCTGCCGTTGGCGCCCTCGGCCACCACCTCGATGTCGTCTTCGGCGTCGAGAAGCGCGCGGAAGCCGCTGCGAAGGAGCGGCTGGTCGTCGACCAACAGGACACGGATCATGAAATTCGCGCCACCGGCAGTTCAGCCTGGACGGTGAATCCGCCCTCGGTACGCGGTTCCGCGCGCAGGCTGCCACCCAGGGCAGTGACGCGTTCGCGCATCCCCAGCAGCCCGACTCCGTGCACCGGGGCAGAGCTGGGCTTGGCCGTTCCGTCGTCATCGATCCGGATGGCGATGGCGTCTGGAAGGTAGTCGATCCGGATCGACGCGTTTGCAGCGGCGGCGTGGCGGGCGGTGTTGGTGAGCGACTCCTGGACGATCCGGTAGACGGTCCGGTCCACCGCGTCCGGCACGTCCTGCCGTTCTCCTTCGATCGTCAGCGTCGTGCTCAGGCCGATCCCATGGGCCCCCGCCAGCAGTTCCGGAAGGTGGTCGAGACCATGTGACGGCGACTTACTGACGTCGCGCAGCGTCTCCAGGGTCGCCCGCAGCTCCCGGGTAGCCTCACGGCCGGCCTCCTGGATGGCCAGCAGGGACTCCGATACCTGTTCGCCACGCTTGCGGGCCAGGTGGACCGCGACTTCGGCCTGCACCTTGATGATCGAGATCTGGTGGGTGAGCGAATCGTGCAGCTCCCGTGCGATGTGCAGCCGTTCCTGGGTCGCGCGCAGCCGCGCGGTTTCCTCGCGGGTGTGCTCGGCCTCGTCTGCCCGCCGCTCGGCCTGCCGCAGCGCCTCACCCGCGGCAGCCGCAGCGATCAGCCAGGCCAATTCGAGGACACCGCGGGCCTGTGCGATCGGTTCCTTCGCAGCACCCTCGGGGGAGGTCATGATCGCGAGCGGAAGAACGGTCATCACCACCACGCTCACCACCAGCGTGTCGATCCGGTGCCCAGACCGTACGGCGGCGTACACCGCGATCAGGTACGCGACGGCGGGCACCGCGAAACCGATTGCGTTGTAGCCCACCACGCACAGCCCCGTGAAAATCAGGACGGGAATCGGAGCCCGGTTGATGGCCGCCAGCGCCAGGCCGCTCGTCACCACGAGCGCGTAGCCGAGCAGTTTGAGGCCCGTGGTGGAGTGTTCCCCCGCCAACGCGGTGATCAGCAGCGCTGCCGCCACGCCAACCGCGATGATCCAACTCTTGATCCGGTTCCAGACATCGGAGAGTCCAGTCCTCATGAGCGCACTGTAGCCGAGCACGCCGGCTTCGCGTCGCCGCAAACCGCGCCGCTGCCGCCGGGCGGCAAGTGACGTGTCCATCGTGGACAGGCGCAGGCCTGTTGCCGCCGCCGACCGTCGCGTGTGGTTGTGGTCCGTACGACGATCAGCCGCCGCGTGACGACTGGCCGCACGGGTCGCGCCGCCCTACGGGGCATCGATCCCCTGGTCAGGTGGCGCCTCCGTCCGGGCCGGCACGCGCGATGACCCCGGTCCTCGCGGTCCACGGTCCTCCGGCGCCGCCGCGGGCACCCCGCTCATCCCGCTGTGGTGGCTTCGCGGGTCCACCACGAAGAGCGGGATCAGCTGGCACAGGACTCTCGACAATCCTATTTTCCCTGATCAGAACGCATTTCCTCGTTTCGGTCCACTCCTTGGACAGCCCCGTGACGAAGGGCCGAGACCAGACGGCGTGGACGACTCCGAAGTCGATGCCGCGGCCTTCCACGAAGCGGCGTTCGTGGACATCCGAGAGCAGAGTCCCGATGGGATGGTCCGTCTTCGGGTGAGGCCATTTGACAATGCAAGGCAAAGGGATCTCGGCCATCCGGAAGGGACCTGAATCCGCAGTCGAGCTATCCCCGGTGGCGTGACGCGATCACCCCCTTCATCCCAATCTCACACTAATTCCTTGAGAACGCGTCAGTTCAAGCGCGGAAACTCTGACCTATTCCGTTCCGGACGCGCGCATCGACCCGAAGGCAATGCGATTTCGCGACCAGCGCATCCGCGGTCTGCACGGCTCAACGTCGAGTCGGCATCGCCTGACAGTAATCTCGCCGCGTCGTCCTGCACACTACTCACGCGAGTAGTGCACGCTGATACACGTCTTTGCGCCGTCCCACCGCAAATCCCGTATAACTGGGTTAGCTCTTCCGACATCAGGTGCCTCGACTGTCCGGTCGGACAGTCGAGGCACCGCGATGACGGCCATGCCCCGGACACGCGTCGGACGATTCTCCAGAGAGACACGGAGCGGTAAGCATGAGTTCACTGGTAGGGCGTGAGCACGCACTGTCCTCGTTGGGTAGCCGTCTGGACGCCACCCTGCGGGGGTCGAGCAGTTGCGTCATCGTCGACGGGCCGTTCGGTGTCGGCAAGACCCACCTGCTGAAGGCCACGGCCCTGGAGGCGGCCGAGCGCGGCCTGACCGTGGTCGCCGGCCGAGTGAGCGTCACCGATCAGCCGATCCCCGTACATCTGCTCATCAACTTCCTGCGTCACGTGATACCGGGTGAAGTCGACTTCGATGAGCTGGCCCGCCCGGACCGGAACCCCTTCTGGTTGATGGATCGTGTCGGCGAACTGGTCAAGAGCGCCGCGCGCAGAAATCCCGTGGCAATCGTCCTGGACGATGCCCAGCGGCTCGACGACGTCAGCGCCCTGGCCCTGCGGGGGCTCGTGCAGTCGCTGGCCTCGTCACCGGTGCTGTGGCTGCTCGCACGCCGACCGGTTCCCATCCGGTCCCTCGCCCAGCACGCCGTCGATTGGCTGGTCGAGCACGTCGCGGTGCGGCTTCACCTGGGGCCGCTCGACGGCGCGGCGGTAACCGAGTTCTGCACCGGCATCCTCGGCGCCAAACCGGACGCATCCATGCTCAGCTGGGCGGCCCGCTGCGGAGGCAACCCGTGGCTGATGGAGAACGTCTTCAGCGCGCTCACCAAAGCGGGACAGATGATCATCGCGGACGGCGCGGCTTCGGTGGTGTCCGACCGTCTGCCCAGAGGCGTTTTCACCGCTGTCGCCAGCCTGCTGGACGAGATGTCGCCCGAGGTTCGGCGACTGCTGGTCAACGGCCGGAGGATCGGCCAGACGTTTACGGTCGAGGAGGTGGCGACCTTGCTCGGCGAGCCGGCTCACGAGCTGTCCTGCGGCGCCGACGAGGCCGTACAGGTCGGCCTGATGCGACGCGACGGCACAAAGCTGACGTTCGCGCAGCAGGTGATCGGAGAGGCGCTGCAGTACGCCCCGTTCCAGGAACGGGAGCCCGGCACCGTGTCCACTCCCGCGGCCACCCCTGCCCCACCCAACGTTGCGAAAGCCCGTTCCGTGTGGCTGGTGCCGCTCCCCCCGGTCGTGACGCCGTCCGCTCTTCCGCTGCCACGGGAGCGAGGACGTGGCGACGACATGGCGGCTCGGGCCATCGCCCAGTTGGAGCGAACGTTTGTCGAAGCGCCACGAACGCTGGCACGTGCCCTGCGCCTGCTTGCCACGGCGGGAGAGTGCGCCGAAGCCTGCCGTCTCGCGGACGTGGCCCTTCGCCCTGGTATCGAGGCGGCGACCGAAGCGCACCTCGTACTCGAGCTGGGGCAGGGACTGCGGGACGCCGCCAGCCACGGTATGACTGTCGAGCTTCTTCAGCGAACCCTGGCCCGACAGGACGTCTGTGAGCTGGATCGCGCCAAATTGAATCGGGCGCTCGAGGACACCACGAACCGCATGAGCGACGTGCCCGGCGGTGTCACAGCACCGTGGCGCACCCAGCCCCCGGCCCCGTACTCCCGCGAGACCACTGAGCGCCCGCTCTGGACGTGGCTGGTCCGGGCCCTCCTCGCGGCCGATCAGTTCGAAGAGGCGACATCCGTCCTCGCCACCGTCGAGCAGGACGCGGACAATCTCGGAGCGGCCTGGTCGGAGTCCCTGTGGCACGGCCACCGCGCCGAACTCCTGGTTGCGGCAGGTCGACTCGAGGAAGCGCGGCTCGAGGCCGAGGCCGCGCTTCGTCCGGCCGAGCGGTCGGCGTCGGCAGACTCCGTACCCGCGCGCCTCGTGCTGGCCCACATCAGCATGCATCAGGGTGATCTCGCCACCGCCAGTACCCAGCTGCGCATGACCGAACGGTTGATGACCGGTGACGCGACAGCCGACAAGGCTCGGCTGAACTGGGCGCTCGCGCAGTTCCACGCGGTCAGTGGGCGTCCAGCGATGACAGTTCAGATCCTGAGCAACAGCGAGGGGCACGTCGTACCCGACCCCCTGCTCTTCATCGAAGCTCCGACGGCTGCGGCGACGCTCGTCGTTCAGGCCAAGCGGGCGGGCCTCGGCTCGGAGGCCGAACGGGCGGCCGAGTTCGCCCGGCGGATCGCCCAGCGCAATCCGGTGGTGCAGTCGCTGGCGGGGGGCGCCGAGCACGCCGAGGGCGTCCTGCGCAACGACCCGGTCGCTCTGCACCGCGCCGCGGATATTCACCGATTAGCCGGACGTCCGCTGGCGGCGGCGACCGCGCTCGAGCACGCGGCGCGGGTGGAGCAGAGCCTGCGGAACAAGGCCCGAGCGGCCCGGCTACTCACCTCCGCCGTAGATCTCTATCTGGAATGCGGTGCGCAGGGTGACGTGGACCGGGTGCGGGAGAAACTGCGTCATCTCGACGCGCACAATGTCCGTCGGCTGGATGCCGAGCGGCCCAAGTCGGGCTGGGAAAGCCTGACGAGCGCAGAGCTTCGCGTCATCCGGGCGATCATCGACGGCCGGACCAACCGGGAGGCGGCGAGCGCACTGTTCCTGTCACCGCACACCGTCGACAGCCATCTCCGGCGGGTGTTCTCGAAGCTAAAGATCAACAGCCGCGTCGAACTGACCAGGCATTTCATCGCCCACGAGGCAGTCCCACCCAGGGTCTCGGCACAGCGATCAGGTGGTACCCGGTAGGGCCAGTCCGCCGGCTGATCAGATCAGCCGGCGGAGCCGACAAATGGTCCTCTGCGATTCTTCCGACTATCAGCCGGCCCGACCGTCGGCGCGGCCGGAGCCCCATTTCTCCTCGTCCATCGAATAGATTGCCGCTCTGCTCGAGTACATCGCGGCCGCGTTCGCCAACTCGACACGGGTGTTGATGTCCAACTTCTTGTAGACCTTGCGGAGGTGGTAGTTCACCGTGTGCGCCGACAGATGCACCTGTTTGGCGATCTGCCGATTCGTCAAGCCCACGCTCACCAGATAGGCGATGCGTTGCTCCATGTCGGAAAGAGCGGACCAGCGGGTGGCAAGCCGCGAAGTGCCCTCTTCGGAGTGGGTCGACGCGACCGCCCGTGCCCCCGCCGGCGCTTTGGCCGCATAGAGCTTGGCGAGTTCCTCGGTCGCCAGGGCCACTGAGATCGGATCCGGCGACTGCACGATGATGAGCGCGAGCGCGGCCGGGGCACTGTTCGCCAATGCGTTTGCATGCATGGCGGTCAATCCAATGATCGGGAAATCCGGATTGTCCTCGGCCAGACCGTCGACCGTCCGGAGAACGCTGTACTCAAGGTCGCTGTCGCCCACGTCTCGCGCGAGAAGCACCAGGAAGGCAGCGGCACTCGGAACCTCGATGTACAGGCTCCGCTGCGTCGGCAGATGGCTGTACTTGCCGGACAGTAGCTGGGCCCCCTCCCAGGGTCCTTCCTTCTTGACCGCGATGAGCATCTCGGCCCAGGCATACTGCACGGAGTCGAGCACCACCTGGTTCGCCGCGGCGGTATGCGCCCGCTGCAGGTACTCGATGGCTGCGGGCAGGTCCTCCATGTAGAACGAGGCGGTACTGAGCACCGAGTAGGCAAGGGGTCCGAGCATGGGAACGGCGTCCCGCTCCTCCGCGGCGATCGCCAGCGCCGCCTCCCGACGCGCGTCTCCGATACGCCCGGACTGGAGGAACAGCCGGGCCCGCATGGCCGCACACGCTGCCGTCCAGACCGGTACGGGCAGTCCGCGCAGCCCGGCCTCGGCGTCATCGATCAGCGTCTCGGCCGCGTCGAACTCGCGAAGGCTCACAAGTTTCCCGGCCAGAGCGAGTTGAGAATGAAGACACCAGACCGGATGAGCATGCTCGCTGAGGCGAACCGCGTTGCGACCAAGCTTGAGGCCCTCGGCCAACCGCCCCGTACGCCACAGCACATTGGATCGTGCCGTCAGCGCCATCGCCGCGGCGATATCGCCCGGCCCGGCCCCTCGCTCCCGCAGGATCCGCTCGGAGGCGATCTCGGCTTCTGCCCTGCCGAGCAGGTGGTAACCCAGAATAAGAGACGCCTCCGCGTCGAGCCGAGCGGCCAAAGAGATGCCCGGACTGGCGAGAACACGCTCCGCCGCACGGACTCCGGCTGCCGCGTCCCCGTTCATAATCAGGCTGTGCGCCCGGGAGCACGCCCCGCCGGCTTCGTCCTTGACCGTGCCGGACGATTCGCTCGGCCGCTCGGCCAGCCATAGCCGCTGACCGTACGCCGGGGTACGTCTCCTGGAAAGACTCATCGCCTCCCGCCGCAGGGCGTCACGTGCGGGGGCGGGGATGGACTCGATGATCGCCTGCAGAACAAAATCGCTCTGAAACGCAAGTTGGTGCTCGGCGGCGACGACGAATCCTGATGCCATTGCCTCATCCAAGGGAGAGAGCAATGTTCCTGAAGATCTGTCCAGCAATCCTGCCACATCCTCCAGCCTGAAGGATTTCCCCAATACCGCTGCCACCTTCAGGAACTGCTGACAGTTCGCACTCAGGTCATTCAGTCGGCACACCACAAATTCCAGGACGCGACGGGGAGTCCGCCGCGAAACCAGTTTCAACGTGCCATTAACTCCCCGACCGCCACTGACTTCCCGAACAAGCCCCTCCTCGGCAAGCCCGAGCGCCAGCTCGGCGAGTAGCTGGGGATTCCCTCCCGCACCGGCGGCGAAGTCGATCAACTCATGGTCCAAGGCGGCCCCGAGGATGTACCGCAAGACCCGCTCGTCGGCATCCTCGCCCGGCGGCCTCGGCACCAACCCGTTGGTGACACACACGGCGGCCAGAACCGCGTCTGACCTCTGGTTCTTTAGTTTCGGTCCCGTTGTCATAATCCCCCCGAGATTATGCGCACGCACCTGAATGAAGACCTTTAAATCGATAGGTCACGATCACGCTACCACAAACAATGGCGCTCATGGATCATGTTTGGGCCGCACCCCCGACCACCAGGCATCAGGGGTAAGTCGTGGCCATTCGGGCAGCCGCGACCAATATCGGACCAAACTGAGCAGTAACGTCAACGGCATTACTCCCCGCTACTCTTTCGCTCACCTTCAGCCGGGGCATCGCTCGCCCGTCCCGACCTGACTTACTACCCCT
Organism: Micromonospora sp. NPDC085948; assembly: GCF_040686315.1. Classification (NCBI taxonomy): domain Bacteria; kingdom Bacillati; phylum Actinomycetota; class Actinomycetes; order Micromonosporales; family Micromonosporaceae; genus Micromonospora; species Micromonospora sp. NPDC085948. The sequence continues at coordinate 122,804 of NZ_JBFBJW010000007.1, forward strand.
TGTCGTGCAGGTGATGGAGGCGTGTCGCCGAGTCGGGCGGAGCTGGTGGACCGCTGACAGGGACACGGCGACCCCCTCGCGGGTAGGTCTACGTTGCCGCCGGCACTCTGGCGCCGTAGATCAGCGGCGGGGCTGTCCACCGAGGTGTGCGGGCGACCAAGGCCGTTGCGGCTGCGCACCAGCGGGGGGTGCAGCCCGTCCCCGCCGGCCTCGCCTACCGCGCATCGCCCCAGGTGTTCCTGATCGAACGCACAGTCACCGTGGGCCGCCGCACCACACCTACCAGACGCAGCGCCCGTCGACCGGATCGAGCGACTGCCGGGTCGGAATGGTCACCATGGCTCGTCCAATCGAAGCACCCGACGCGCGGAATTCGTGCGCTACCGGAGGGTAGCGGTCGAGCATCGACACACCTCGTGCGTCGTACAAAATTGCGCGATCGCGCAAGCGCTGCGCCGTATGCCGCCTCAGGTCGCGGTGAATCGGCGCGAGATTGACGATCGCCCGAGCCGCCTACCAGGACACCTGAGCATCACGACATCGATGCGGAGACAACAGACACTCCGATCGCCGGACCGGTCCGGTATTTCCGAGCGGTCCGGCGCGTCAAAATCCTGAAATTGCGGCTCAGTTAATACGCATTGACCGATTTTGACGACAGTTGCAGCCAGTTGAAAGCCCTCGCCGGATCACCACCAGCGGTAATGCTCAAAGCATCGAATGCGACATAGAGCCGCAAATGCGTCGACTGTCGGAATCTGTCCCCTCCCGACGACGGCGAATGCCGACGAGCTGTACTGCGGATGGAGTACCGCGCCCGTGGTAGCGCGGCCCGAAAAGTGCCTTCATCTGCATCTCGACGCGGGCACCCCCGAACACGAGTATTGCACTGCAAGCTAAATAACTATGAGGAGAAGCTGATGCCTACCGAGAGTCCACGTACTGATGGAGCTCTGGCGGGACTGGCCCGGTTCTGTTATCGGCGTCGTCGACTGGTGCTCCTGAGCTGGATCGTCGGCGTCGTCGCCGTGGCGTTCCTCGGCTTCAGCTACGGCGCTCCCTCCGACAATTCGTTCTCCGGCGGGGACTCCCACTCCGCCCAGGCCCAGGCCCTGATCGAGAAGCACTTCCCCGACCAGCAGGGCGACACGCTCACGCTCGCGATCAAGGCGGACAAGGGGATCGACGACCCCGCCGCTCGGCAGAAGATCGAGAAGGTCCTCGCCGACCTGGCCGCCTCGCCCATCACCGGGCCGGTGATCTCGCCTTACGAGGACCAGAACCTCGTGACGGCGGATCGTCGTATCGCCAGGACGACCATTCCGCTGACCAATGTGGACGTATCGATGTCCGAGGTCAAGCCTCTGGTGGACACCGTCAAGGACGCATCCGCCGACGGGGTGACGCTGGGGCTGGGCGGCGAGAAGGCCGAGGAGGCGGAGACGCCCCCGCAAGGCACGGCCGAAGCGGTGGGCATCCTGGCGGCAGCGGTGATCCTGTTCATCGCCTTCGGGTCGCTGGTGGCGATGGGCCTGCCCCTCATAACCGCACTGCTGGCGGTAATCGGCGGCATAGCCCTGATGCAGCTCGCGGGGCACCTGATCCCCTCGCCCGACTTCACGGTGATCGTGGCCGTCCTGATCGGACTCGGCGTCGGAATCGACTACGCACTGTTTATCCTGACCCGCTACAAGGACAGCCTGCAGGAGGGCGACGATCCCGAGAGCGCCACGGTCAAGGCCATCACCACCGCGGGTCACGCGGTTCTTTTCGCCGGCACGACCGTGGTGATCGCGCTGCTGGGCCTGGTCGCCATGGGCCAGAAGATGATGATCGGCGTGGCGATCGGCGCGTCGACGACCGTGCTGGTGACGATGAGCGCCGCGGTCACCCTGCTGCCGGCGCTCCTGGGCTTCACCGGACTCAAGATCAACTCGCTGAGCCTCCCCCGTCGGACGGCCCGCCGGACGGCGGCAACCGGCATGCCGGCGCGGGAGCGCTCCACGCCCGCCGAGCGCTGGGCCGGCGTGGTGCAGCGCAAGCCACTCATCGCCGCGGTCCTGGCCACCGCGATCCTCCTGGTGCTGGCCGCACCCGCGCTGTCGATGCGGCTGAGCCTGCCCGACGCCAGCGTCCAGCCCCGTGACCGGAGCAGCTACACCTCGTACGAGATCCTCTCGGAGGGCTTCGGCCCCGGATACGGCGCACCCTTCATCTTCGCCGCTGCGGTCGACTCCCGCGACGCCGACCTGAGCCCCGTCGTCGAGGCGGTCCGGAACACCGACGGCATCGCCTACTCGACTCCACCACGGATCAGCGAGGACGGGCAGGCCGCCATCTTCATGGCGTTCCCCAAGACCGGGTACCAGGACGAGGCGACCGCGGACCTGGTGCACAAGCTGCGCGACGACGTGCTGCCCGCGACGCCAGGCGGCGAGGACGTCTACCTCGGCGGCCCGAACGCCGGCGCGATCGACTACGCGGAAGACACCAGCTCACGACTGCCCCTGATGATCGGGGTCGTCATCGTGCTGTCCCTGGTGCTGCTGCTCCTGCTGGTCCGGTCGGTCACGATCGCGCTGCAGGCCGCGGTGATGAACCTGCTGTCGATCGGCGCGGCCTATGGCGTGCTGGTCGCGGTCGTGCAGTGGGGATGGCTCGGCTCGGTCCTCGGGTTCCCCACCGAGATGCCGATCACGACCTGGGTGCCGATGATGATGTTCCCGCTCCTGTTCGGCCTGTCGATGGACTACGAGGTCTTCCTGATCTCGCGGATCCGGGAGGAGTACGAGGCCACCGGCGACACCCGCAGGGCCGTCACGCGCGGCTTGGCACGGACCGCCAAGGTCATCACCGCCGCCGCCGCCATCATGATCGCCGTCTTCACGACCGCCCTGCTCGGCCCCGACGTCTCGGTCAAGCAGATCGGTCTCGGCATGGCTGTCGCCGTGCTCGTCGACGCCACGATCATCCGGATGATCCTCGTCCCAGCGGTGATGGAACTGTGCGGCAACGCCAACTGGTGGATGCCCGGACGTCGGGCACCAAAGACCACCTCGGCACCCCCGGCCGAGGTTGAGGAAGCGGCCAGAGTCTGACCCTTCCTCGGGAGGAGTGCGGGGAACCCCTGAACACATTCCCCGCACTCCTTCCCCAAGCCCCCACCGCAATAGGGTCCGACATACGGCGACTCACTCGGCCCGATCGTGGTCGCGCCGATCGCCGGTCCCCCCGCCGGTCAGAGCTCGCAGAGTTTTCGGTGGGAACTGATGTCGTCGAGTGTCTGGTGAAGTTCGGCAATACGTCTGTGGGCTTCGGTGGTCAGTTCCGTGTGGAGCCGCTTCCAGTCATCGAACGTCGGACTCGGGCCAAGGGTCCCCAGCAGGGTCGCGATCTCGTTGATGCTGAGCCCGATCCGCTGGGCGACCTGAGCAACTCTCACCCGGCAGGCGGCATGGTCATCGAACCGGCGCTGGTTGCCGCTGGTACGGATGGCGGTGATCAGGCCACGAGCTTCGTAGAACCGGACCGCCGAACTGCTTACACCGCTGTCCCGGGCGACGTCTCCGACGGTGAACGATGCCATCAGTCCATCTCGCCTTCCGGTTGACTTCAACCAATGTTGAAGTTCTACCGTCGTCAACAGAAATTGTCAACGGCGGTCCGGCACCGGCGGGCCAGACGGATCAGGGGCAAACACATGCGTGCGATTCAGGTAACCAGGTACGGCGGTCCGGCGGTACTGGCGCCGGTAGACCTGCCCGACCCGCTAGCAGGGACCGGCGAGGTTGTCGTACGGGCCGAGGCTATCGACACCATCTATCTCGAAACCCAGATCCGGGGTGGTTGGGGCGAGGTGTTCGGTGTCACTCTGCCGTATGTACCCGGCGGCGCAGCAGCGGGAACGGTGGTCTCCACCGGTTCGGGCGTCCCCGAATCCTGGCTAGGCCGACGAGTCGTTGCCGGCCCCGGAACGCGGGGATCCTATGCCGAGCTGATCCGCACCGGCACGGACCGGCTGGTGCCGGTCCCCGACGGCCTGGACCTGCGGGCCGCGGCTGCTCTTGCGCACGACGGCGTCACCGCCACCGGCATCATCGACGGAGTTGGAGTCAAGCCGGGCGACCGGGTGCTGATCCTGGGAGCCGCGGGCGGCATGGGAACGCTGCTGGTCCAGCTTGTGCACCAGCTTGGTGCACAGGTCGTCGGGGCTGCCCGTGGCGCGGTCAAGCTCGCGCTGGTGCGGCGGCTCGGCGCCGACGCTGTCGTCGACTACACCGAGGACAACTGGACCGACGCGGTACGTGCCGCGTTCGGCGGCCTACCGGTCGACGTGCTGCTGGACGGCGTCGGGGGCGCTCTAGGCACGCAGGCATTCCATCTGGTGGCCGACGGCGGACGCGTGTCGTCGCATGGGGCGGCGAGCGGTGACTTCGCCACAACGGACCAACAGAGCACCGGCTCCCGCGGCATTGTGGTGCGTGGTATCGCGGACGTTCAGTTCGAGGCGCCGGACATGGTGCGGCTCGCAGGCAAGGCTCTGACCGACGCCGCGGCGGGACGGGTACGTCCGGTCATCGCACAGGAATATCCGCTGTCCATGGCAGCCGACGCTCACCGTGCGATGGAGGCTCGGTCGATCCCGGGTAAGGCGCTGCTCATTCCGTGATGGGCCGGTCGGCCACTCCCAATCGCCTGTGGTTTTCGGCGTTCATCAGCACCAGGTAGGTGCGCGTCCGGGTCTGGACGAGCCGTATGGCGGGCCCGACCAGCTCATCACCGTGCTCCGTTAGGGCCCGGCCGGTCGCCGAGCACCCCGTCCACCAGGTGGCCCGCCGCGCCGAGATACCGGGTCGGATCGCCGATCCGAGCCAGGTCTTCGGCGGTGTAACGGTCCCGCAGTTCCGGTGTTTCCGCCAGAACGTCGAACAGGCTACGCAGGGTGGCCTCCGCTTCCGCGGAGGCCCGGGTCAGCACCTCCTTGATCCGGTCCCGGCCGACCGTACGGGAGAGCTGGGCGGCAATCCGCTCGGAGGTGAGCTGGCCGCGAGTGATCGTGAGGTTGGCAGCCATCCGGTCCGGGTGGACGACCAGCCCTCGTGCCAGTGTCACGGCCGTCTCGGCGGCACCGCCGGTCAGCCGCAGGCACTCGCGCAGCAACAACCACTCGGCATGCCACACCCCGGCGGACCGCTCGTCCTCACTGACCAGCGCCTGGGTGAGTCCGGCCGCCATCGGCGCCACCTGGAGAGCGGCGCTGCGGATCAGCGTGGCGAAGACCGGATTCCGCTTGTGCGGCATTGCCGAGGAGGCACCTCGACCGCTGGCCGCAGGCTCCGCCACCTCTCCCACCTCGCTGCGGGCGAGCGAGAGCACGTCGACCGCGATCTTGCCCAGAGCGCCGGCCACGAAGGCGAGCACCGCTGCGAGGTCCGCCAACGGAGTACGCAGCGTGTGCCATGGCAGCGCCGGCCGGCTCAGCCCAGTCTCCTCCGCGAACGCCACCACCAGGCCGTCCACGTACTCGGGACCGGGCTCGGTGGCGCCGTCCAGCGCCGCGTACTCGAGATAGCCGGCCAAGGTACCGGCCGCCCCGCCCAGCGACACGGGCAGGCCCTCGTCCCGTACCCGACGCAGGCGGACACGCGCGTCCACCAGCAACTGATGCCAGCCCGCCGCCTTCAGCCCGAATGTCGTGGGCGCGGCGTGCAGGGCCAGCGTGCGCCCGGCCATCGGCACGTCGCGGTGAACGAGGGCCAGCTCGGCGAAGGCGTCGGCGGCCTCGCCGAGATGGCCGTCCACCACGCTCAGTGCGTGGTGTGCGACCATCATCGCCGCAGTGTCCAAGATGTCCTGGCTGGTGGAGCCCCGATGGACGTACTCGGCGGATGCGGGGTCGAGCTCCGCGACGGCTCGGGTGAGTCGGCTGACGAGGGCCACCACCGGATTCGCGGTGTCCCGGGCGGCCAGCGCGATCTCCCGGAGGTCAAAGAGCTCGGCCCGGGCAGTACGGGTGATCACCGCGGCGGCCTGCAGCGGCATGGTGCCCAACCGGGCCTGCGCCCGGGCCAGCGCCGCCTCGGCGTCCAGCATGGCCTGCAGCCAGGCCCGGTCCCCGACGACCTGCTCGACCCTCGTGCCGGCGCGCACCGGCGACAGCAGCCCGCTGTCTACCGCCACGTCCACGTTGCCCATCACACGATCACCCCGTGGATGCCGGCGACCCCCGAGGCGTCACGGTCGGTCACCGTGGGCCCCACTGGCGGCAGTGACCTGAGTTCCGACGCGATCGCGTCGGCATCGGCCAGGATCACCGAGTCGACGCCGGGCCGGACGCCGGCCGCGGTGACCCAGTGCACCGACTCGGTGGGCACACCGAACGCGAACCGGCGAGGGTGGGCCTGGTCCTGGGCGTCGATGACCCGGTAGGGACGTTCGGTCACGGCCAGTCCTCCTGTTTCATGTCTGCCTCCGTTGCCGTACGGGATCCGGTACGGCCGGCATTGCTCGGTGTCGAGCATGTGGCGCAGCAACGGCTCGGCGGTGCCGGACAGATCCGCCTCGGGTAGTCGCGCCTCGATGAGAACTCCGGCACGCACCGGCGGCCCGGGCACCACCCGCGACGTCGCGACGAACGCCGGCGTCTGCGTGTCGATGACGATCTGGGTACCGGGCCCGGTCAGCTCCAGGACACCCGCCTCGATCAGCGCGACCATCTCCTCGACGCGCCGAGCCGGTGGACCGATCGACAGGAACGCGTTGAGCGGCGTGTACCACCCGGTCAGCTCGTCGCGGTAGGAGTCGCCGTCGATGCCGCCGTGATCGACCGCCAGGCGGATTTCGTTGCGCAGATCACGAAGAACGTCCAGAGCGGCCTTCAGCGGCCCATGAACATTGCCCGCGTGCGCCTCGGCCACGTCGCGAGCCAGGTACTCGATGAGCCAGGCCCGGAACTCATCCCGATTGTCGAAGGTGCGATCACGGTACGGATGGGCCAGCCGATCCCAGTCCCAGCGGTCCACCGTCGGTACCTGGCACTCGTCGAGCAGAGCCGCGTGCCGCCCTCGCGGCGCGGCCAGGTAGCGCTCCACGAAGGAATCGGCCTGGTCGACCGCCCCCGCCCGGCGCAGCCACGTCGCGTAGTAGACGCTCTCCACCTCAGTGGCGATCAGTGGCCACAGGTCCCGCCGGAACCGGATCGACTCGCCGCGCGCACGACGCGCTCGCAACTGCGCCACCGCCTCCGCGGTCAGCAGCCGGGGCAGGTACCGGCCGGACACCCCCTTCTGGTTGTCGCCGCGGGCGTGCGCCGGCACTCCGCGCCGCGAACTGGCGTACAGCATCGGCTCGGCCCCGCTCGGTCGGTACCGCAGGCGCCGGTCGGCCCGGTCGAACGTTCCCCCCCGACCCACCGTCAGCAGGATCATAAAATCGAAGAAGGTCAGCCCGAGCCCCCGCAACAGCACCGGCTCACCCGCGACGATGTGATCCAGATCGACGTCGGCCGGACTGGCTGGGGGCAGGTAGGTCAGCCCGTGGATCCGGGACAAGCTCGCGGCGCGGGCCTGCCGGGGATCCAGCCGGGAGGCCACGTGACCCAGGGTGAGCACGACGGCGTCCAGGTGGTGCAGCCGGGTGCCGTCGGCCATGCGTACGCCCTGCGGGCCGCCGGTGACGCCCGAGGTGTCGGCGATCGCCACCGCCCGGGAACGGTGAGAGCGAACCGACATGTGCGGCGGCGCGTTCGCGACGACCCGACGGAAACTGTCCCGCAGGTAATGGCCGTAGAACGCCCGGCTGGGATAGTCGTCGGGGCCGAGTTCCCGGGCCTCGTCGAGGATGGCCTGGTCGTGCCCGCCGAGCGGGCCGAGCAGCGCCACGCTCTTCGCCCACTCGTAGAGGCTGGGTCCAGGCTCGATCGGGCCGCCCAGCCGAGAACTCGGGTCGGTGTAGACGGTGATTTGCGAGGCGACCGTATTGGTGAGCAGCAGCCGTGACTGGTCCGTGCGCCACACCGCGCCGGAACCAGGGACGGCGGGATCCACCACGTGCACGGTGATGCTGGCGCAGGCCCGATCGTGGCGTTCCTGGGCACAGAGTCGTTCCAGGACGGACAGGCCGCGCGGTCCGGCGCCGACGACACAGATCTCCAGATGACCGGTACGGGTCATTGCATGGCTTCACTCGGTCGTCGGGCGGCTACCCGAGCCCCGTGCATCCAGGCCACCGTGTCGTGCAGCTGTTCCGGCGCCATGGCGGCGAGTGCGCGGTTGCGGGCCGACGCGGCGTCGCCGGCAGCGTGCCAGAGCCGGATGCTGTCGCGGGAGATGCCCTGTACCGCCGAGGTTCGCTCCCGTCGCGCAGCGGCGTACTGGAGGAGCACCCGGCTCACCGGCTCGACGCCGTGGCCGAGCAGGTCGCCGAGTACCACCGCGTCCTCCAGGGCCTGGCAGGCCCCCTGCGCGGCGTAGTGCAGCATGGGGTGCGCGGCGTCGCCGAGCAGGGCGACCCGGCCGTCGGTCCAGCCGTCGATCGGTGGCCGGTCGACCAGCACCCAGGCACGCCAGTCGTCGCTCAGGCTCAGCAGGTCGCGGACCGCAGGGAGCTGGGACATCGCGGCCCGCACCAGGGCGCCCTCGGTCGGACGGCCGGCGATCAGCGTCGACGCGCCGTTGAAGTGGCTGGCCGCCATGTTGAGGTAGGCGCCGCCGCTGATCGGGTAGTGCACGAAGTGGCAGTCCGGGCCGGCCCACCAGGTGACGGCGTCCCGGCGTACCCGGGCGGGAACCCGGTCCATGGGGACGATGGCGCGGTATGCGGTGATGCCGGAGTTACGCGGCTCGCCGTCGTCGATCATCTGACGGCGGATCCGGGAGTGGATGCCGTCGGCTCCGATGATCACGTCGGCCGGCAGCTGTTCGCGGGAATCCAGATGGACGGTGGCGCCGGCCGCGGACTGTGTGTACCTGGCGACCGACGCGTTGGGGCGCAGGGTTATCCGGGGCCGCCCTCGGCAGGCGTCGAGCAGCTGGCGGTGCAGCTCTGCGCGATGGACCACCACGTACGGGCTGCCGAATCGACGCTCGTACTCCTCGGTCAGCGGCATGCTGGTGACGTGCTCGCCACTCACTCCGTCCATGAACCGCAGCTCGGACATCGCGACGGCGCTCGCCCGGACCTGCGGGCCCAGGCCCAGCACGTCCAGCGCGTACAGGCCGTTGGGCGCCAGCTGGATACCCGCGCCCAGCTCGGTGAACTCCGGCTGGCGTTCCAGGACCGTCACGTGATGTCCGTGTGCCGCCACCGCGAGGGCGACGGCGAGCCCGCCGATGCCGCCTCCGGCGACCAGGACACGTACGGGCGCTCGCGTGCTCATTTCGCCGCGCTGCCCCGGTCGAGCAGCTGTCGGGCCAGCTCCAGCCGCTTGATCTTGGTGGTGGCGGTCTCCGGGAGGTCCTGCAGACGCCACTGCACGGGCGGTGCCATGGCAGGCAGGGTGGCGACCGCGGCGGCCCAGCGGGCGATGTCGAGCGGGCGGTCCCCGTCAGTGCAGATCACCGGGACCGGTGGCCCTTGCGGAGCCGGCAGGATGATCACTTCGACGAGTTCGTCGAGTTGGGTGAAGAGGGTGTCCTCGACCGCGAGCGTGCTGCCGAACCCGTCGATCTCGTCCACCTCACGGTCCAGCAGGTGCAGGCAACCCCACCGGGTCCGGTAGCCCAGGTCGCCCATCCGCCACCACGATCCGTGACGCTGACCCTCGTACCGCTCCTGCTCGCCGAGGTAGGTCACGATGCGCCCGTCGGTACGCACCTCGATGTAGCCGGGATTCTCGGAGGTGGGGCGGCGCCCGTCCCGGCTCACCACCCGCACGTCGGTCATGCCGGGGAACGGCATGCCGACGCAGCGCCCGTCGGCGCCCTCCGGCCGCTTGCGGGTGAAGGCGCGGGCAGCCACCGGACCGACCTCGCTTTGCCCGTACAACTGACCGAAGACCGGATTTGGATACGCGGACGCCGCGAGCATCCGCCGCACGGTCCGTGGATGGATGGCATCGAACGTGCTGCTGAAGTAGCGCACCGCGGCGAGCGGCCGACGAGGGTCGTCCGCCAACCGCTCCCAGCGCAGGAACGAGTTGGGATGGGTCTCCAGCACGCCCGGCCGGTGGGCCGCGAACAGATCCGCGGCGCGGTCCGGGTCGTTGTCGGCCAGCACGATCAGCGGAAACCCCCGCAACAGGGTGATCGCCAGCGCGGTGAACAGCCGGGAGTGCACGAAGGAGACGTGAATGGCCACCGGGCAGCGGCGCCGAACCAGCGCGGCGATCGACGCCTGCGGTCGGTAGCGCGCCTGGAGCGTCCGGCTGGTGTGGACGGCGAGCTTCGGTATGCCGGTGGTGCCCGAGGTGTGGGTGATCAGGGTGGGCTGGTCCGGCGCCATGATGATCGGAGCGACCTCCGGCACGCCGGTGAGCGCCCGCAGGGCGGTGGTACGGGGATGCTCGCCGGCTGCGAGCAGCACCCCGGCGGTCTCGGTGAAGACCGGCTCCGGCAGCTCGTGCTCGAGCTTGGCGCGGTCGGTCAGCAGGTATGGCCGGCCGGCGCGACGGATCAGCTGAAGGACCGTGGCACCGTCGAGCTGGGGAGAGAGCAGCACCGGCACGGCGCCGATCCGGGCCAGCGCGCATGCGGTCAGCGTGATGTCGAAATTGTGAGACTTGTACACCACCACGCGGTCCGTGGGCCGCACCCCCACGGCGTGCAGCCGGGAGGCGAGGTCGGCGATCAGGTCGGCGATGGCACCGACGGTGATCCGCCGCCCCAGCTCCGGCGCCACGTCGAGGTCGTGGTCGAGGGTGATGTCGGTACCCGGGTGGGCGGCCGCGGCTCGCTCGAAGAGCGTGCCCAATTGGATGCCTCGGTTGGCGATTCTCTGTAGAAACATGTCAGGACTCCTACCGCTCGCTCTCGACGATCGCCCTGATGCGGCGCAGCGTCTCGTGCAGGTCGGCGCCGACCTTGGCGCCCCATTCGGTGATGAACCGCCGGCGCTCGTCGTCGCCCATGTCCTGGGTGATCTTCCGGATTCCCTCGGTGGGCGTATCCATCCGGAAGTGGTGCACGAGCCGGCAGCCGTTCGGCTCCCGGATCATCCGGAAGGCCCACACGCTCGTCTGGGCACGGCCCTGGCTGTCTCGCATCGCCCAGCTGAACTCCGTGCCGGGGACGGCCGTATGGATCTCCGCCTCGGTGGTCCAGGTGCCGCGAACGACCGGCGCCCAGGAGACGACGTCCTCGCCGCGCAGGTTGTGCCCGCGGAACACCGCGCCGGGCGTACCGGGGGTGCCGCTGATCCACTCGCCTCCGGTGCACTCGGGACTCCACTCCCGGCTGCGGGGAAGGTCGCTGACGAGCGCGTACACCTCGGTCGGGGTGGCTTCGACGATGAGTTCCGCCTGTGCTTCGAACAGTGGCGTGGTGGTCTCGGTTTGGGCCATGGGGAGAATCGTCGGTAACGACTTCCGGGGGGGTCAAAGCGTTCGAAGCTGATCCATCAGGTCGCCACCGTCGCTCGCGCCGACCGGCGAATTACTTGATTCACGCCATATTCTTCGCGCCGTCCGACGCTCTAGCCTGGATCTCGGGTAGCGATCCAAGTGCGCGGCGTGACGATGGGTGATGTGACATGCACACCCGCTCGGCATCGTCGGGAGGTGCCGCGCGCCAACGCCCGGGACGCGACTATGGACACGGGGAGAGTCATGTCTACGAAGATCGACCAAGGCACCACCGTGCTTGCAGAACCGCTGCTGTCGGCCCACCCACGTTACGGATTCGTACACGTCGCTGAGCCGGACGGAGTTGCCGACCAGGTGCAGGGCCTCGTCCCACCGCAGGACGAGGGAACCCTGCTCCAGGACATCGCCCGTCAGGGGCGGCGGCTGCTCGACGCACCTGTCGCATTCGTCGCCGTCGTGTCCGAGGAGGGGCCCGCGATCACCGTACGCGCGGTGGACGGCTCCGGCATGGGCAGCGAACTGCGCCTGCCGGGGAACCACCCGTCCGCTGCGGCGCTGCTCGACGGCTTGTCTCTCTGGTGTCTCTCGGACGATGCCCGGGGGGCCGCCGGACAGCCCTTGGTCGGCCCGCGCGATCCCCGCGAGGAACCGTTGCACCCGGTGATCGCCGTACGACTCGGCCGCGTTCATGGATCCGCCCCCCGCCGTTCGGTCACCGCGCTGTACCTCAGCGACCGGCGGCCCCGGGCGATCATCGTCAGCGAGCGCATCCAGCTGACCTCGTTCGCCCGGCTGGCCGGCGCGGCGATGGAAAAGACGCAACTGCTCGACCTCGCGATCGCCCGGCTCTATGGGCTCGAGCAGCAGTCCGCCCGCGCGGCCGCCGACCTGGACCGGCTACAGGCTCTGCGCTCGGTGCACTACGGCTTCATCGACCTGGCCGTCGCTAGGGGTGACGCGCAGGCTTTCGTCGACGAGGCGGACCGGCGGATCGGCGGATCGGTGCGTCTGTGCACCGCCGACGGCCTCGTGGTTGCCGCGAGCCGCCCCACGGCGGGACGCGGCGACCGCACCGAGGCGCTCCCTGGTCCGGCCACCTCCGGCCGGGATCCGATCACCCACGACGTGCGTTCCTGGGTGGTCCCGGTACTGGCCGGTGACCGGCGAATGGGAAGCCTGCTCGTCGAGATCGACAAAGCGCCGGGCGAGCCCGATCACCAGCTACTGCTCCTGATCGGCCAGGCGGCGGCGGTCATCCTGCGGCAACTCGACGACAGCATGGAGAGTCAGGCCCGGCGGGCACTGCTCAATGAAATGATCACCTCGCCGAAGCCCGCCGACACACTCGTGGAACAGGCCCGCAGGCTCGACGTCCACCTGGACCGGCCGTACGTCGTGGTGGTCCTGCGTCCGGACGGCGTCAGCCCGCACTGGGCGTCGGTGTGGAGCGCGGCATTCGCCGCCCGTAGCGGTGGGCTGTCCGCCATGCACGACGGCGACATCGTGCTGCTCCTGCCGGGAGACACCGACCCGGCCGAGGTCGCCCGAACGGCCGCCGACGAGTCGCGATCGCTCTTCGGCCGGCCGGTGACGGCAGCCGCCTCCAACCCCAGTTCCGGCCCCGTAGGCGTGGCCGCACGGTACCGGCAGGCCCTGCGCTGCCTGGAAATCATGATCCTGATGGACCTGGGCGGCCGTGGCGTATCCGTGCAGGAGCTCGGTTTCCTGCCCATGCTGCTGGCCGGACGGGAGGGCATCGACCAGTTCATCGACACCACGCTCCAGCCGATCCTGGACTACGACCGGCACCGCAACGGCGACCTGGGCCGAACGCTCGACGCGTACTTCCAGTCCGGGCGCAGCCCGACCAACGCGGCGAAACTGCTGCACATGCACCCGAACACCGTCACCCGGCGGCTGGAGCGGGTGACACGGCTGCTCGGCTCGACCTGGCAGCGCCCCTCACGGGCACTGGAGATACAGCTCGCGCTCCGCCTCCACCGCCTGCTCACCGAGCTGTGACACCCGCCGGGTCAGCCGGGTACGACGAGTGCCCGGCGCCCGCGCATCTCTCCGTCCTCCACCATCTGGTGCACCTTCGCCATCTCGGACAACGGGAAGCGGACCACCTCCCGTGGGTTCAGCCGGCCCGCGGCCAGCAGCCGGTTGACGGCGCCGGCAGCCTCCGCGAGTTCGGCGGTCGTCGCGTGCGAGATGACGAAGCCGACGATCGACCGATCCATCATGTAAAGGTCACCGACGGGCAGTACCGGCCTGGTTCGGGCACCGGCGAGCAACACGATCCGGCCGCGGGCCGCGAGCCGCCCGACCACCAGATCCAGATCGTTGGTGCCGGAGGTGTCCAGGTAGATGCCGATGCCCTCCGGGCAGGCCGCCGACAACCGTTCCCCGAGATCGGGCGCCGCGTAGTCGATGACCTCCGCAGCGCCCGCGGACCGGCAGAACGTCTCGTCCCGGGGCGCGGCGGTCGCCACCACGCGACCTCCCAGGGCCACCGCCAGCGTGATCAACGCCGTGCCGACGTTGCCGCCGCCCCCGCCGACCACTACCGTCTCGCCGGGACGCAGGCGTCCGTGCACGGCCAACGCCAGGTACGCGGTCGCGGCCGGATGCAGCACGGTTACCGCCTCCGCCGACGCCTCCGCAGGCAGGTGATAGAGCCGGTCCGCGGGCACCACGACCCGCTGCGCCGCGGCGCCCTGGCGGCCTCCGTGGCCGAGGCTGTTGCACCAGACCCGGTCCCCGGCGTGGAACTCGGCGACACCATCACCGGAGCGTGCGACCACACCGACCAGGTCGCGGCCCACGACGAACGGCAGCGGGACGTGCGTCCGGAACGCGCCCGAGCGGACAAACGTGTCGACATGATTGACCGTCGTGGCCACGACGTCGACAAGCACGTCGGTCGGTCCGGGATGCGGCGTGGGTAGGTCGCCGTACCGGATCGCGGCGGCCGGCCCGAGCCGGTCGATGTACGCGGCACGCACGGTCGTCACCGCAGCACCAGGCTCTTAAGGCCGTCGTCACTCTGGAAGAAGGACATGCGCATGGAATCGTCGGCGTACGGACCCGGCGCCGGGGGCTCGTCCATGGTGATCCCGAACCAACGCTGGTACGCCTCGAGCACGGCGGCGTCGCCGACCAGGATCTCGGTGGTCTGCCGGCCGTCGGCGAGGACGGTCAGCTTGTTGCCCTGCAGGGTGACGCGGCCATTCTCCAGGGGCAGGGAGCAGAACATGTTCTGCAGGAACGGTGACGCCGGATGGGTGCGGTACCACCACAGGTTCTGCCGGAAGTCTGGCAACTCGGCCGGCTCGTCATAGAAGCGGTACTGCAGCAGATCGTTGCGGTACACGTCGGTGGTGTCCGGCTCCGGGCGTCGTGTGCTGAACCGGCCGTGCGGATCCACATGCGGCTCGGTCGTGCCGAGCCGCATCGGAAAACGACTGCTCTTGCCGAAGCCGACGTCGGACATCCAGCGTGAGCCGGTGTCCGGAAAGTGGACGGTCATCATCACGTGATTGTGCGGGGCGGTGAACCGCCCGGAGATCCAGACCCGGCACTGGTGCAGCGTCACCGGGAAGTTCAGTGCCTGCAACAGCAGGTAGAAAGCGGTGTTGATCTCGTAGCAGCCGCCGCCCCGCCGCCGGTACACCACCTTGTCCACGATCCGCTCGTCCATGTAGATCTCGTGACCGAGGTGATAGTCGATGCTCTCAAACGGCACCGTGAGGGTGTGCCGCTCCTGCAGGTCACGCAGTGCGGCGAGGTCCGGGCGCTCGGGCCGGTCGGCGCCGATCCGGACCAGGTAGTCCTGCACATGCTGCTCGGTCAGCACGGTTCAGTCCTGTTCGTACGACATACGCATTGACTTGTTGGCGTGCGGGCTCGGCACCGGCGGCTTGTCGAGCGTGATGCCGAAGTACTTGTCGTACGCCGCCAGCAGATCCTCGTCGTTGGTGATCCGTTCGATCCGCCGCTGATCCCCGTCGATCACCACGAGCTTGTTCTCGCGCAGGATGACCCGCCCGTTCTCCGTCGGCAGCGTGGTGGACAGGTTCTTCAGGAACGGCGAGTCGGGCGAGGTGCGGTACCACCACACGACCTGCATGCCGTCGCTGGCCACGATCGGCTCGTCGTAGAAGCGGAACTGCAACACGTCGGCCCGGTAGACGTCGGTGGCGTTGTCGGCGACCCGCTTGGTCGAGAAGGTGCCGTGCGGGTCGTCCTGCGGCTGCGGCGACTCCAGCAACAGCGGATAGCGACTACTGCGGCCCAGCCCCACATCGACCAGCCACCGATCGTCACCGAACCGCACGGTGCTCACGGAGTGGTTGTACGGGGGCGTGAATTCCTGCCCGAGCCAGACCCGGCCCTGGTGCATGGTGATGTCGAAGCCCAGCGATTCAAGCAGATAGTGGAACGAGGTGTTGATCTCCCCGCAGCCGCCGCCCCGGCGCTGGTACACGATCTTCTCGACCACGCGCTCGTCGACGAAGATCTCCTTGCCGAGGTGGTAGTCGATGGTCTCGAACGGCACCGTCAGCGAGTGTCGCGCGTGCAGCAGCCGCAGCGCGTCGGCGTCGAGACGCTCCGGCCGCGAGGTGCCGATCCGGTCCAGGTAAGCGGCGACCGTCGTGTCGTCGAGCATGTCTTCACCTCTCTGTGGATGGGAAGCTCTCCGTGGGGCGGAAGCGGGGAAAGAGCCTCTCCGCGTTGGCGCGATTGACCGCGGCCCATTCCGGCGGGTCGAACTGCGCGAGGCGAGCCACTCCCGCACCGTTCGAGGCGCCAAAGCTCTCCGGCATGAACGGGTAGTCGGAGCCGACCAAGATTCGTTCGACGTTGGCGAAGAGCCGGAGTGAGGCGAGCGAGTGCCGGCCACCACACATCGCCACGTCGAAATACAACCGTCGGAGCACGGCGATCGGATCGTCGGGGAGGCGGGCGGCGAGCTCGCCGTTGATGATCGAGCCATAGGTGAGCCGGTCGGCGTAGTAGCTGATCCCACCACCGCCATGCGGCAGGATCATCGGCAGGTCAGGGAATCTTTCCAGGGTGCCGTTGTAGAGAAGCTGGGCGGCCAGCCGCACCGACTCGAACGGGAACTCGTAGAGGGAGAGCGGCAGGCCGAAGGTGGGCTGGCCGACCGAGGGCGGAACTCCCGGGTGGATGAAGATCGGTGTACGCCGCCGCTCGGCCTCGGCCAGCAGCGGATCGAGCCGACGGTCCCCGACGTAGATCCCGTCGTAGTTGGTCAGCAGCCCGAGCCCGTCGAGGCCGAGCACGTCGATCGCGTACACGAACTCCTCGACGCAGTCGTCGAGGTGCGGGAACGGCAGGACCGCGAACGCGCCGAAACGGCCAGCGCCGTCGGCCACGAATTCGGCGAGATACTCGTTCAGTCGGCGCGCGAAAGCGCGGGATCGGGAACGCTCCAGCATCGGCACGCCCGGCCACAGGTTGACCACGGCCGCGCGTATTCCCTGCCGATCCATCATGGCGAGACTGCTGGCGACGCTCCAGGACGGCCGATCGACACCGGAAAGCACAGCGACGCCGCCCATATCGCGGACCGCTGCGCTGTAAAAGTCGGGAATGATGTGGTGGTGCACGTCGATGGCATCCATCCACGGCGATCCGGCCGGCTCGTTGTCGGGGTTGACGTCCACATTCGAATCCTTGCGATCGCACATGTCCCTGCCAAGGACGCCGGGGCTAATGTGTCATCTCTCTTTCGACTGTTGCTCGGGCGGTCCGGGTGCCATACATTAAGCGACAAAATCCGTGCCCGTCCGTATCGCTTTCGTCGACGGGCTCCGGCGAAGGAATGGATTTGGTGAATGCTCACATTTCCACGAGGCGAACGGCCGGTCGGCGTGCTCGGCACCGGCTCGTACCTGCCGGGCAGGGTGGTGACCAACGCCGAGGCGGCCGAGCACGCCGGCGTGACCGGCGACTGGGTGTTCGAGAAGACGGCGATCCGGGAACGGCGATGGGCCAAGGCCGACGAGGCGACCTCTGACCTCGCGATCAGCGCCGCGCGAATGGCCCTCGCGGATGCCGGCATCGACGCCGCGGACCTGGCGCTCGTCATCGTGGCCACCTCGACCCCGGATTCCCCGCAACCCCCCACCGCCAGCATCGTCGCGAGCGAGATCGGCGCTGGCCGCGGCGCGGTCGCGTTTGATGTCAACGCGGTGTGCAGCGGCTTCAGCTATGGCCTGGCCGTCGCCGAGCGGCTGGTGGCCGCGAATGGCGACCGCCCGGCGCTGGTGATCGGCGCCGACGTCTACTCGCGCATCCTGTCTCCGCGCGATCGCCGCACGACGGTCCTCTTCGGTGACGGGGCCGGAGCCGCGGTGATCGGCGTCGGCGCGACGCACAGCATCCTTGCCACCCGGCTGGTCAGCTTCAGCGAGGCGCACGGCCTGGTCGGGGTGGCGGCCGGCGGCAGCCGCTTGCCGGCCTCGGAGCAAACCATGCGTGACGGCTCGCACTACTTCACCATGGACGGGCGCGGTGTACGCGACTTCATCGACGACCACGTGACCCCCGGCATCGCCGGGTTCCTGTCCGAGCACGGGATACGGCCGCAGGAGATCAGCCACCTGGTGTCACACCAGGCCAACGGACGGATCCTCGCCACCATGGCGGATCGGCTCGGAGTGTCGTTCGAGCGGTTCGCCACCACGTTGGGCGTCTACGGCAACACCGGGGCGGCGTCGGTACCGATCACCTACGACCAGCTGCGCCGCTCGGGTGCGGTCCGCCCCGGTGACCTGCTACTCCTCGCCGCGTTTGGTGGCGGGATGACCATGGGGATAACTCTTCTGCAGGTGGCCCGGTAGAAGGAACTCGGGTACGGCGGGCGCCGCCGCGGTGAGCGCGGCGCCCGCCCACCGCTCAGGACGTACGCCGGAGGGCCGGTTCCGCGCAGCCCCGCGCCGCGAGGACGGTGTGCGCCGCCGAGGCCAGCGTGACGTGTCGATGCCAGCCCCGGTACGAGCGACCGGTGAAGGCGCGCAGACCCACCCGGTCACCGGTCATCTCCAGATCGTGTCCCACCCGTGGGACCAACGACGTCAGGCGGACCAGGTCAGCGAGGCCGACATCGCCGCGGCTGGTCAGCCACAACTGGCCGGGACCGGACCCGCCGGGCGCGCTGAGCTCGACCATGAGCAGTGGGTCGTGTGCCCGGGTGCTGGGCAACCGAACCGCGACGGTGCCGGCCAGCACCGGCGGATTCGCCGTCAGGCCAAAGACCGGCCGCCGGCTGTGCCGTGCCGCCGCCGCCAGGTCACCGGCGCACTCGGCGGCCGATCGCCCGGAGGCGACTAGGCGCAGACCGGCTGGGATGCGGATCAGCACCGGCGCGCCACTGGCGCGGAGCCGACGGACCACCATCCCGGCCTCCATCTCCCGTGCGTCGACCAGCACGAGGTCGTCCGCCGCAACCCCCAGTTCGAGATAGGTCTCCACGGTGCAGGCGCCCAGGGACTGCGCGACCATGTCGTCCGGGATGGCCGCGCGCCGCCGGCGGTGCTCGTCGGCCAGCCAGTCCTCGTTGAGGTGCAGACGCCAGTTGACCGGGGCGACGAAGTCGGGCGTGGCGGCCCAGAGGCCCACGGCGTGCTGCGCGTTGAGCGACTGTCCCAGGCCTGGCGAGTACTTCCGGCCTACCCCCACCGAGTGCGTCCCGGCCTTGCGGATCAACGTCGGGTGCAGCACCCAGGCCGACACGTTGGCAACCCGGGTGACATGGCGGGTGAGTGCCTGGCGGACCGGCATCCAGTCCCAGGTGGAATCGCTTACGAAATGGTGCAACGCCTGCTCTGCCGCGGGTTCTGCCGATATGGCGGCAATGTTGCGAATGGATTTGCGCCCACGGGTCAGGAGGAGCCCTCGGATGTATTCCATGCCACGCCTGCGTTGGTCACTTCGCGGTAGTCCGGCCAAGATGTCCGTACACAAGTCCGTGACGTCGTCGTGCAGACGCATCCTGCCTCCTCGGGGCATCCAGCGGCGAACACAATGAGCTTGTAATGCGCAGCGGGGATGGTCGAGGTGCTGACAGCACCGCCTTTGAGGCAGCGGTGGTTGCCGGAGGCGCATCTCACGCGATGACGCCGGAGAGAGCGACTCGGACGGCGCTGAACCTGACATAATCGATTGCCGGCAAATGTTGAGGCCCGCCGGGGTCGTCCACGACGGGCCTTGGTAGATCGGTCTCTCCTGGTGGAATCCACGTGATGCCCTGGTGACCGCAGCCGGCTGATCGTGCGGCGTCCACGCCGGTACAGGCGACCTGATGACCGCGGTCGACCTCCCCGCCCGGACCATCTCCCGGCTGATGGGCCTGGCTGGGCAGCCGACCGTCGCCCCGGCCGCTGCTGTCGCGGCAGCCGGGGCGATGCCGTTCACTTGCCGATGTGAAGCGCTTCCCGGACGAACATCTGGGCGAACGTCGGGGCGCCGGTGGTCGTGACCACGTCGATGAACTGACCGAGGTGATTGTCTCCGGTCGCCTCGCGAATCAGCAGGTCAGCAAGATCGATGCGGGACGTGAACCGGCCGGGCAGCCGGCGCGGCTCGGCGCGGTAGTCGGTGACGACGTCGCCGTCGAACAGACCGGCGGGACGGATCACCGTCCAGTCCAGGCCGCTCGCCTCGACCAGCTTCTCCATCCGGGCCATGTCGTCGTAGACGGTGCGGCCCATCCGGAGCAGGATCGGCGCGATGATCTTCTTGAAGGTGAACGTCTCACCCTCGGCGTGCTCGCCGGTGGTGCCGGTCGACGTCACGCAGACCAGTCGGCGCAGGCCGTGGTCCTTCATCGCGGCGATGATGTTGGCCGCCCCCTGCGAGTAGACCCGCACCGTCTCCTTCGTGTACGGGACGCCGAGACTGGAAATGACCGCCTGCTGCCCCGCGATCACGGCGTCCACCGCGGCCGCGTTCAGCACATCCGTGCCGACCACCCGCAGCCCCGCTCCACTGAGCGGGAAGGACTCCGGGCGGCGGGTCACCGCCGTGACGAGGTGTCCCCGAGCCAGTGCCATCTCCGTGGTCAGCCGGCCGGTCGGGCCGTTCGCGCCGAACACCACGAGTTTCATCGAACCTCACCTCTTCTTGACTACGTTCCTTGCGATCGATGGTCCGGCCGGCCGATCGTCCAGGCCACGACGGCCGCGCCGAGCACGACGCCGGCCGCGACGATCAGCGCCGTCGCGTAGCCGGTCACCGTCGCCTCATTCCGCGTCGGGGCGTCGGTGCCCGAGCCGATCAGCAGCCCCGCGGTGGTGCTCGTGGCGACGGTGTTGAACAGAGCGGTGCCCACCGCCGCCCCGACCTGCTGCACGGCGTTGTAGAGGCCCGACGCGACACCGCTGCCGGCGGAGTCGGTGCCTGCGGTCACCTCGCTGGTCAGCGGGGTGAGCACAGAGCCAAGCCCCATCCCGGCGAGGATCTGTGCCGGCAGCAGGTACAGCAGGAAGACATCGGGGGTGTCCGCCCGTGCCCGGGACAGGATCAGGATGCCGGCGCCGAGGGCCAGCAGACCCGGCACGGTGATCACCCGGGTCGACACCCGGCCGTGTAACAGTCCGGCGACCACCGCGCCGGCCACCGCGCCCACGCTCGTCACCACCAGGACCAGACCGGCCCGGACGGGGGAATACCCCAGCACCGTCTGGGTGAAGTAGGTCATGAACAGGTAGCAGCCGAACAGCGCCAGCTGTAGCAGGAAGACGGTGAGAAGGGCGCCGCCGCGCCGACGGTGAGCGACGATGCGCGGGGGCACCAGCGGGTCGCGGGACCGCCGTTCCACCACGACGAAGGCCGCGAGCAGTGCCCCGCCGGCCAGCAGCAGGATGAGCGTGTACGGGTCCGCCCAGCCGTGTGACGCCCCCGCGCTGAACCCGGCCACCACCGTGACCACCGACGCCACGCTCAGCAGGACCTCGGTGGCTGCTGGGAAACGGCCGCCGGTGAGGCGCTCGCCCCGCGGCAGCGCACGAGCGCCGAACAGGCCGATCGGCACGATCACCAGGTTGATGAACAGGCACCAGCGCCAGCCCGCGTACTCGGTGAGCAGGCCGCCCGCGATCAGGCCGATGGCCGAGCCGGCCGCGCTCACCGCCGCGAACGCGCCGAAGGCCCGACCCCGCTCCCGCCCCTCGGCGAATATCGTGGAGAGCAACGCGAGCGCGGCCGGCGCGAGCAGGGCCGCGCAGCATCCCTGTAGTGCCCGCCCGGCGATGAGCGCTGGCGCGTTCGGCGCGGAACCGGCCAGGGTCGAGGCCACGGCGAAGCCGGCCAGCCCCCAGACCAGTGCCCTGGGGTGCCCGACGATGCCGCTGATCCGACCGCCGGCCAGGAGCAGCGCGCCGAACGGCAGGGCGTAGGCCGTAATCACCCACTGCCGGGCCCCGTCCGACATCTGGAGAGCGTCCTGCACGGACGGCAACGCGATGCTCACGATGGTCGAATCGAGCACGATCATCAGTTGCGTCAGGCAGATCGTCGCCAGGATCCATCGCGAGCGGGTCGCAGCCGGTGCCGCCGTGGTCACGTCGTTCACCTTTGTCGCACTCGCCCCCCTGGCCGGGCTCGCGCACGAGCCAGTGGAACGCCGGTCGGGCACCAGAACGTTGTTCCGGTGCCCGACCAATGTACTACGCTCACCTTCACAACGACCAAACGAGGGCTCGGAAGGCAGGTGACGCCATGGCCGGTCAGGCACGTCCCGGCAAGGGTGTGTGGCTCAGGACCACCTCTCCACGTCACCACAACCCGCCACTGAGCCTCACGCGCATCGCGACCGCCGCCGTCGAGCTACTCGATCGGGACGGCGTCGGTCAGCTCACCATGCGCCGGCTCGCCGAGCATCTGGGCGTCGGCACGACGACCCTGTACTGGCACCTCGACACCAAGGACGACGTGCTCGACCTGGCGGTCGACACGGTGTTCGCCGAGTCGGCACCGGAGCAACACAGCGACGACTGGCGGGCGGACATCACCGCCCAGCTCACCGACTGGCGCGAGACACTGCTGCGACACCCCTGGTCGGCGGCGCTCCCCCTGCGGCAGCGTCCCGCCGTCGGCCCCGGCTTTTTGTCCTGGATGGAATTTCTCCAAGCCGCCCTGACCCGGGCCGGATTCAGCCACCGCGACGTCGCCGCGGCGAGCTGGGTCCTGTACAGCCATGTCCAGGGGTCCGCAGGCAGCCAGACCGCGCTGCGCTGGTCGGCCGAGGAACGTCAGGAGGGTCAGCGGTTACTGGACGACCAGCGTGACCTCTACCCGACCCTGGTCGCGCAACAGCACCTGCTCGACGACGACTGGGCCGGAAACTTCCAGCTCGGGCTGGCGTACGTGCTGGACGGCCTCGCCGCCCGCCTCCGCCCGCCCGGCAACCAGGCCCGATAAACGCCGGACCGGCCCGCACCATGTGCGGGCCGGTCCAGAACGGGAATCAGAGGAATCAGAGGTCGTACTTCTTCAGCACGTCGGGACCCACGTACTGGATCGCCGAGGTGGTCTGCTCCCGCCCGATCTTGAATGCGGTGGCCACCTCGACCAGACGCAGCGCCTGGTACTCGATCGCCGCGAGGTTGTCCTCGTGGACGTTGCTCGCCTCGTGCCGGGAAACGCTGCACGTGCCGTACGGGGCGCCGTTGTTCGGCAGCCCCAGCACCGCGACGCTGGAACCGTTGGGCACGATCAGCGAACCCCAGTGGCAGATGACGTTGTGCAGAGCCAGGATGGCCGTCTGCGCGCCAGCGTGCGGCATCGAGGCGGACGCGAAAACGCTCACCACCTTGTTGGCCAGGTCGCCCGGAATGGCAACCGGGCCGGAGTGGTCGATGAAGTCGATAATCTGCGGAGCCGGCAGGCCGAAGTGCACCGGCGTGCCAATCATGATGGCGTCAGCCGCCACCAGATCCGCCATGGTCGCCACCGGCACGTCCGCCGTCTCGGCGTTGAGCTCGGCGTACACCTTGCGGTCCAACACGATGGGATTGGGCAGGTCAGGAACCCTGTAGAGCTGCGCTTCGGCGCCAGCCTTCACCGCCGCGGCGGCCGCGGCCACGGCGAGCTGGTGGGTATTCCCGCTGCGGGAGTGGAAGAGGATTGCCACCTTGATCACAGAACGCTCCTCACGGGTCGATGCGCCTGGGCATCGCACGGACCATCTACGGGCATCCTGTCGACCGCGACCGCGCCGACAAACGGCACGAACCTTAGTTAGTCACCTCCGGGCCGTTTCCGCCACCGACCTGACACAACCGGGCCGCCACCGTTGACCGGCGCGTCCCGGTCCCGATGTGCTGCGACCCATGTCGAACGCACCCGAGAAGCCGCTCACCGCACCGGCCGATCCCGAGGAACTCGTGCCGCTGTTCGAGCACGCCTTCAACACCCGCAACCTCGACCTGCTCGAGGAACTCTTCGAGCCCGACGCGCTGCTGGTCCTGGCCCCCGGCGAGGTCCTGGCCGGCGACGAACGGCGCGCACGCAACCAGGAGAAGCTCCCGCACTTCCTGCCTATCAAGGTCGCCATCCGCCACCAGTACATCACCGGGGACATCGCCCTGCTGATCAACGACTACGTGCACGAGGGAACCACCCCGGATGGCAAGCACCTGCGCATCGAAGGCACCGCCGTCGATGTGCTCCGGCGCGGCGCCGATGGCGCCTGGCGCTGCCTTATCAGCAACCCGGCAGGCATCAAGACCGCGGGCGAACTCCCGCACTGACGACGCGGGTGGACCCTGCGGTGCCCAGCCCGGCCACCTGGCGGCGGCCTCTTACGCGGTCCTTCGCCGGCAACTGCGCCGGTCCCGCGCCGCGCCGGCCCGCTGTCTTCCGGTGAACGGGCCCGCATCCGCACCGGCGAGTAGATCCGCCCGGCGCGCGGTCCTCAGGCCGCCGCCGGGCCCTACGGATACGGAGAACAGGTATGACGAAGCTCCTGGTCGTCGTCGGCAGCATCCGCCCCGTCCGGGCTGCCGACCTGGTCCTGCCCTGGCTGGCGTCGCGGGTCAGCGCGCACGGTGGCTTCGAGGTCGAGATCGCCGATCTGCGGGACTGGGCGTTGCCGATGTTCGCCGAACACCTGGGTACGGTCGGCGACATCGACGACCCCACCTGCTCCGACCCGGTCCTGCGAGCCTGGAACACGAAGGTGCAGGAGGCCGACGCCTTCATCGTCATCACCCCG
This sequence comes from Micromonospora sp. NPDC085948, assembly GCF_040686315.1. Lineage (NCBI taxonomy): Bacteria > Bacillati > Actinomycetota > Actinomycetes > Micromonosporales > Micromonosporaceae > Micromonospora > Micromonospora sp. NPDC085948. Next base: position 147,568 of record NZ_JBFBJW010000007.1, read on the forward strand.
GAGTACCACCACAGTCTGCCCGGCAGCCTGAAGAACGCCATCGACAGCGTGTGGCCCGCATTCGGCTTCCGCAACAAGCCGGTGGCAGCCGTCGGCTACAGCGCTGGCATCGGGGGTGGCAGCCGGGCCGTCCAGCATCTGGCGCAGATCGTCATCGCGGCCGATGCCGTGCCGCTGCGCAGTACCGTCTTGCTGCCCTTCGTACAGACGGCCTTCACCGCAGCCGGGGAGCCGGTCGACCGCGCGACGGACGTCGGTCTGCGAATCATGCTCGACGACCTCGCCTGGTGGGCGACCGCGCTGAACAAGGCCCGCGCGGAAGGCGAACTCGCGCCTGGCCAGGCGCGCATGATGTCAGCGCTGACGTCGGCCTAGTGTCGTACGCTGGGGCGACTGCGGATTCGGCGGCTCCGTCTCGCATCCGCTGTCGGCGATGCGTGACGCTGTTCGCTCGGCTGTCCGGGACAGTCCCGGACCGGCTACGGCTGGTTCAGCGATACCATCAGCTCGGAACCCCCACTGGACATCACCTGGCACAACGGTGGTAGCGGCGGGTTCCGATCATTTGTGGGTTTCGATCGCACAGCTGGGCGCCGAGCCGTCGTCCTCGGCAACACCGACCGGTCGGTAACCGAATTGGGTTAAGGGCTGCTCGTGGGACGAGCCTTACCGGATCGGGGTCCTGCCGGGCCGGGTTCGCTGGCCATCGCGGTCACCGTACTCCTCAGCCTCGGCGGGGTCTGGTCCTTCTCCTCTCAACGGTGCGACACCCCGAACGGCTGAAGCTCGTCGTGAGCGGGATCTGGGCCGTGGCCGGACCCGCACTGGCGTACCCGGTCGGCGCCTGGCAGGTGGTGCCGGCGCTGGTGTGGGCCGTCGGTGCTGGCCTGTCGGCAGCGGCACTGATCCTCGCGGGCACACGCTGGAATTCGGCCCGGACATGCCATGGCCGCCGCTGGGCGTGGCCACGCCGACTGAGCGCCGGCCTGTGCGAGGTCTCCGTGCAGATGTTCTTCTTCGTCGACGAAACATCCACCGGAGACCTCGCTACATCCGGATCACCAGTACACCCTCAAAACACCAGCGCAGCGGCAACGATCAACGCCTCCGGTGTCACCGACTGTGGTCATAGTCAGCCGGTCCGCTCGATCGCCGCCGCGATCCGCGCGCGAAGTTCGGATGCCGGTATGACCGCATCGACCGAGCCGACCCGCACCGCGCGTTCGATGCTGTGCACCCGGTCGAATTCTGCAGCCAGGGCGGACAGGTGCTCAGCTCGCACAGCGGTGCGTAGGTCAGCGAGTTCAGTCACCAGGTCGGCGCGTTTCTCCGCAACATCAGTGGCGGCGATGCGCTGCTCGAGCCCGCGAATGCGTGGATCGTCGGTGGTGCGGGCGTCGACGGTACGGGCGAAAACGACCGCGGCGGCGGGGGCGCCGCCGATGACCGAGGCGAACGAGCCCTCGACGGCGAGCACGGTCATGTTCGGATTGAGCGCCTTGGAGAACACCACAAACGCACCGCCGTGGTAGCGGGAAATGACACAAAACACCACTTTGCCATCGAAGTTGACGATGGCGCGGCCGATCTCGGCGCCGTACTCAAGTTGCAGCCGCCGCAGAGACTCCGGTGATCCATCGAACCCGGACAGGTTCGCCAGCATTACCACCGGACGGTTGCCGCTGGCGGTGTTGATCGCTCGCGCCACCTTCTTCGACGACAACGGGAAGAGCGTTCCGGCGGTGAAGGATTCGGGTCCGTCCGCAGGCGGGAAGCCATGCCGTGCGACCGGCCCGGACTCGATGCCGATCAGGCATACCGGCCAACCGTCGATGCGGGCGTCGGCCACGACCGCGGTCTCAGCCTCGGCCATGTCTGCCCAGCGTTCCACCAATGGGTGGTCCTGGTCCGAGACCGCCTGCAGCACCGCGCGAATCGCGAACGGCTTCTTGCGGTCCGGATTCGCGGTCGCGGAAAAGATGTCGCCGACGGTGATGAAGTCACTGTCGGGGTGGTGGTGCGGGGACGCGGTGACGTCTCGGGTGACCGGGTCGATGGTCGACGCGCGGCGTGGTCCCCGCTCGCCCTGGGTCACGTACGTGTGCGCGTAGTGGCTCAGCAGAATTTCCTGCGCCGCAGCCAGGGTCGGGACGAAGTACTGGGCCTGCCCGTTGGGTCCCATCACCCGGGCGTAGCCGCCGATGCCGAAGTTGTCCTCCGCCGAGACACCGCCGGAGAAATCGAGCGACTGCTTGCCGGTCAGCACCATCGCACCGGCGGGCGTCATCACCAGAATTCCCTTGGTGTGCATCAGCATCGTCGCCTCGGCGTTCCAGTACGGCTGAGCGCCGACGTTGATTCCGGCGACCACGATGTTGATCTCGCCGCCGTCCTGGGTGAACTGCACTATCCGGCGCAGCGCCCGGGCCACCCAGTCCATGTTCTCGGTGCCGGAGTCCATCGAGATCCGTGCGCCCGCCGATATCGCATACCACTCCACCGGCATGCGTTCCCGCTCAGCGAGGTCCAGTGCCGCGACAATCCGGGCACACTCGGGTTCGGCCAGCGCGCCCAGCGCCCGGTGGGGATCCCCGAACAGCGCGACGCGGCGTACTCCCTCGGGATACAGCTCGGTTGGCGTGGACACCAACCCGACCACGATGCCCGCGCGGTTGCGCCCGCGCGGCCGGTCCACCTCGACGAGAGACTCCCCTTCGAGGTCGAATTCGGTGAACTCGCCTCCGGGGCCGCGCACAAGGTCGATCAGCTCGTAGGGATACACCGCACCGCGCCGGCGCACCCGCAGCACCTTCTGGTCGTAGTCGTTCAGTGGCGCGAGCGGTTCCGTCGGCGCGGACTCGACCGACACTTCGGTGCCACCGCTGAGGTCATAGCAGAACCGGGTGACCTGGAATTCGTACGAGTCGTTTGGCTGGCGCACCCGCCCGTGCACCACCACGTCCTGGATGCCGGCCCGCACGATCTGCGGCGCGGTGGCGTGTAGCCAGTCCGCCAACTGCGCCGTGTCGACGTCGATGAACGGGCGAATGTCGAGCCAGACGTGGTTCAGATCCAGCCGGCCCCCTGCCGGGTCCAACTCACGGCGCGCCTTGGCGACCGCCTCGGCGCAGACGCTGAGGACGGTCTCCGCACCACGTACGGCGATGATCGCCCCGTCGGAGTCGCGAACCGGTTCGAAGCGCCGCAACTGCGCCATGGCGACCAGTCGCTGATCGGTCGGATTGTCCTTGGCTACGGCGTGATACAGCAGCATGTCCGGCGGTGCGGGAAGCTGGGTCAGGTGGAAGTCGCGCAGCCGCCAGAGATGCAGCCGCCGCCCGATCAGCGGATGCACACCACGGATCACCGTGTCCTCCACCAGGCCCGCCGCGCGCCGCCGGAACGTGAAGTGTTCCAACGGCCCGCCGTCGGGAGGTGGCAACGCGACGCTGATACGGCGCGCATGCCCCGCCAGCCCGGTATGCCGCAGCGCGGCCAGCAGTTCGGCCGCCCGCTCCTCGACCGAGGCGGGCGCGTCCGGCCAGGCCAGCAGGAGGTCCGCCACCCGCACATGGTTGGCCGGTGCGGCGTCGAGCAGATCACGTAGCGTGCTCACCAATGTGCCGGACGCGCCGTCGCGCAGGTCCGTCATCCGGCCTACGGTCGCGGCGCAGATGGTAGGCACGACGTGGCGCGGGCGCAACTCAAGCCGGTAGTCGCAGACCACGAACGCCCGACCGGCCACAGTGAGGGTGCGTACCGCGCCCAGCCGTTGCTCGCCGTAACGGCGGCGGCACAGCACCTCCAGCAATGGATCCACCGGGGCATAGGTGTCCTGGAACAGCCTCGCTACCACGATGCGATCCAGTGATTCCGGAATATCGGCGATGGCCGCGATTCGCCGGGAGCGCTCGGGGGAATCCGGCATGTCGGCGAGCGCACGAAGCTCGTCGGGTACCCCGGCCAGCATCGCCGCCCGGGCGCCCTCCGCCTCCGGGTGCAGATACCAGCGGAACACCACGCTACGAGCCAGATCGGCCAGCAGGGGCGAGCGGCCGGCGACGACTCTGATCAGCCGATCCAACGCGGGGCGGATACCGTCCTCGACCGGGCGCGGCTCACCAAGCCACACCTTCAACAGCTCCTGCACTACCCGGGAGCTGTCATTGAAGCGCTTGCAGGCCAGCACGATGCGATACACCGCCTGCTCCAGCTCAGGCGCGCGATCGACTTCCGTGACTCCGTAGCGGGCCAGGATGCTGTCCAGCGTGTGCCGGAAGCCCGGTGACAGTGCGCCTCGGTTCACGTCCAGGCTTTGCAGGTAGGTGTGCAGCTGTTCGTGGCGGCTGCGGTGCGACGACTCCTCCGGCTCCGGGGTGGACAGTTCGACGATGTCGCAGAACGACTCGATCAGGGCGGCTTCGCCGGCCAAAGGCGCGCCGTATTCGGCCACCAGGCCACTACGGTCGCGCAGGTAGCGCGACAGCGCCGGATGCGGATCGTCCGCTCGATCGAAACCCAGCACCGCGCTGGACAGTTCATTCAGCGTCAGCTGCGCGCGAAGGGCCGCGGAGTCGTCGGCAGACAATAGCGGCAGCATCAGGTCGACCGGCTCGTGTCGCACCGGGTCGGCGTCTTCCCCTACTGGATCCAGTTGTGCCAGTAGCGTTCCCGTGTCTACCTGGCTGCCGACTGAAACCAGCAGCTTGCGCACCCGGGCGCCGAACGGCGCGGGTAGCACGGTCTCCATCTTCATGCTTTCCAGCACGAGCACCGGAGCCCCGGCGGCGATCTCGGCGCCTTCTGCAACCGGTGTGGCCACGACCAGCGCGGGTGCGGGTGCCCGCACCGCACCGCCCTCGTCCCGGCTGACCCGGTGCGCGACGCCATCGACCTCGACGACGTGCACGGTGCCGTGAGTCGCGGTGATGATCCGGTAGCTACGGTCGCCGACCGTCAGCCGGCTCGAGTACCGGTCTTGCCGTTCGATATCGGCGTCGAACGAGATGTCGTCGATGCCGATCCGGTAGCGGTGCGCACCGATGCGGGCAGCCGTCACCGGATAGCCGCGGCCTGCCAGTTTCACCTCGACGGCCCGGGCGGGTTCATCCAGAGTCTGCGGCCGTCCGCCGCGGCCGGTTTCCCATAGGCGGGTCCTGCGCGCGTGCTCCTCCTCGTCGTAGCTGGCGATGGCGGCGGCGGCCAGGGCGATGCCGATCTGCTGGATGGCAGCCAGTCCGCCCGCTGCCCGGACTCGATCCACCCAGCGGGTGTCGGCGGTGGCGTCGATGACCTCGGGGGCGTCCAGCAGCGACATCAGCAAGCTCTTGTTGGTGGCGCCGCCCTCGATGACGACGGTGGTCTCGGCGACCGCGCGGCGTAGCCGGGCCAGTGCCTCGTCACGATCGCGACCGTAGGCAATGATCTTCGCGATCATCGAGTCGAAATCCGATGGTATCTCGTCGCCTTCGACGATACCGGTGTCGATGCGCACGCCTGGTCCCCCAGGCCAGCGCAGCAGCTCGATACGGCCCGGCGCGGGCGCGAAGTCGCGGTCGGCGTCCTCGGCGTTGAGCCGCGCCTCGACGGCGTGCCCACGTTCGACCGGACGATCGCCGCGCAACGGCAGCCCGGCTGCCACCTCGATCTGTGCCTTGACCAGATCGATGCCGGTGGTCAGTTCGGTGACCGGGTGCTCGACCTGCAGTCGGGTGTTCACCTCGAGGAAGGCGAAGAGTTGCTCCTGCGGCTGGTACAGGAATTCGACCGTGCACGCGCCGCGGTAGCCGACGGCCAGAGCGAGCCGTTCGGCCGAATCCTTCACCGTCGCGATTTGGTCCCGGTTCAGCAGCGGTGAGGCTGATTCCTCGATGATCTTCTGGTTGCGCCGCTGCACGGTGCAGTCACGCACCCCCAGGGCCCAGGCGGTGCCGTGCGCGTCGGCAATCACCTGCACCTCGACGTGGCGGGCACCGGTGACCAGCCGCTCGAGGAACACCACCCCGTTGCCAAAGGCTCGCGTCGCCTCCTCGCTGGTGCGGGCGTAGGCATCGCGCAGTTCGTCGGGCGATCCGACGATGCGGATGCCACGGCCACCGCCACCGGCGGTTGCCTTGAGCATCATCGGATATCCGATCTCGGCCGCCTGCGCCAGGGCGGCGTCAAGCGACTGGACGGGTCCCCGGCTCCACGCCGCGACCGGGATGCCGACCTGCTCGGCCAGCAGCTTGGCACCGATCTTGTCGCCCAGTGCCCGCATCGCTTCCGCACTCGGGCCGATGAAGGTAACCCCGAGCCGGTCGCACAGTTCCACAAATGCGGGATCCTCGGCGACAAACCCCCAACCAGCCCAGGCGGCGTCGGCCCCGGTATCGGTCAGCGCCCGCTCCAGCACCGCCAGGTCCAGGTACGGACGTGCCGAGGCGGGACCAAGGCAGTATCGCTGGTCGGCCTCGCGCACGAAACCGGCGTGCCGTTCACCATCGGTGTACAGCGCAATGGTCTGGATCGGTTCGCGGTCGCGGTGTTCGGCATTGCACTCGCGGACCGCGTGGATCAGGCGGCGAGCCGCCTCACCACGGTTGACGATGGCGATACGGGTGAACACGCCAGTCACTCCTCAGCGGAAATCTTCGACAAGACGGGTTCGATCCGGCTATCGACGCAGCAGAGCCGCGCCGAGACTTACCAACCCGACGGTCAGCGTGGAAATCATGATCAACGACAGCAGTCCGGCGACGCGACGGGTCGACTAGGACAATGCCGGCGCCTGTACGAACGGGGGCCTGGTTGCAGTCTCGACGGAGATGAGGCTGCGTCTTTCTACGGATGGGCAATGAGATCGGTGCGAGCTTTGGAGCGGGACCGCTGAATGGCGTAGACGGCGCGCAGCGCGACCTTGTCGCGCACCACCCGCAGCGGAGCGGCCTCGAGCAAGCTCATCCGACTCACCATCCGCGAGATTTTGACGAACTCGTTGGCGCGGCCCGTGCGGCGCTGCTCGTACTCGCGAAGCGCCGCGACGGGATCGGCCGCCGCCTTGAGGACGCGGGCCAGACAGACCGCGTCCTCGACAGCCTGCCCCGCGCCCTGCGCCATGTCGGGCGTCATCGGGTGCGCGGCGTCACCGAGCAGACTGGCGCGTTCGAATCCCCAGTGCCGCAGGGGATCCCGGTCGACGACGTCGCTGCGCAGGATGGCATCGGGCTCGGTGGCGGCGATCATCCGCTGGATGTGGGCGGGCCAGCCGCGGTACGTCTTCAGTACCGCGGCCTGGCGTCCGGCTGGCGGCTCGGGCGCGCTGGGCGGCGATTTCAGCATCGCGAGCCAGTACAGGCGTTGACCGGTCACGTGATAGTGCAGGATCCGCGCACCCGGACCCCAATAGATCCGCATCTCGCCGACGGGGATCTGCGGATCGGTGTAGTCGGTGATGCCGTGCCAGGCCGCCATTCCGGAATACCGGGGCCGAGTCGGGCCGTGCAACTGCCGGCGGACCATCGATGCGATGCCGTCGGCACCGATCAGCAGATCACCGCGCTCCACGCTGCCGTCGGCGAGGCGGACCACCACACGCTTGGTGTTCTGCTCGAAGCCGATCAGCTCCGAGTTCAGCCTCAGCACATCCGGACCGAGGGTCTGCAGCAGCAGGCGGTGTAGATCAGGGTGGCTCATTCCCACCGACGGCGCGCCGAACTCGTCACTCAGCGCTGCCAGGTCGAACGAACCCAGCGGACGTCCCCGCCAGTCGAGGTTGCGGTGCGCGGTGACCTTTGTGCCGATCTCAGCCACCTGATCGGCGAGGTCGATGTGCTGCAGGGCGCGCATGGCGTTGCTCCACAGGTGGACTCCCACGCCCTTGGCGAGCTCGTCGGCACCTGCCCTCTCGATGACGACGACATCGATTCCGATGCGGCGCAGGGCGATAGCGGCGGTCAGTCCGCCGATACCGGCGCCGACGATGACGACCCTGCGAGTGCTCATTGCGCCGCATCCAATTCCACGCCGCCGCGCAGGCGGTGCAGTGGTGAGCGGATGATCATCGAGGGAAACAGGTTACTCGTGCGGTCTGCGAGGGCGGGCATGATCAGCTCCTGATCGACTGGTTGGGCCGATGGAATTCACGGAAAGTGTCGGCGACTCGGGCAGAGTCCTCGATGTGCAGGCCGTGCCCGACGCCGTCGAGGCGGATGTGGCGGACGTCGGCGAGCAGCTTGGTCGCCCGCCGGACGTCGTTGTCGGACATGAACCCGCCACAAGCGGGATCGGCCTGTATCAGCAGGGTCGGGCAGCGTACCCGCGCCAGCAGTTCGTCCGGGTGGTAGTCGCGGGTCATCCGCCTGTCGTGATACTGGTTGAGCACCTCGGTATCGAACTGGTGCAACGATGTCGCCAGCGATCGCAAGGCCAGCGGCAGCCCGGCCAGCCAGGCCGTCCTCACCTCATGCGGGATGTCGTCCGGATAGATGCCGGAGTCAGCGATGACCAGCGACCGCACCAGGTCCGCTCGGCGGGCGGCGACGGTCAGCGCGATCCAGCCGCCCAGCGAATGCCCGAACAGGTGCACCGGTGCGCCGACCACTTTGTCGGCGAAGTCGATGATGTCGGAGGCGAAGCCGTCGATGCCGTAGTCGGGTGCCCGGTCCGAAACGCCGTGGCCGCGCAAGTCGGGGGCGTACTGGTGGTAGCCGGCCTGCAGTGCGAGCATCAGCGGTCGGTACACCTGCCAGCGGGCCGCGGCACCGTGCACCAGTAGCAGTGGCGGACCGCTACCCGGCAGGATGCCGTAACCCAGTCGCCGGCCACCGATTTCGACCTCGCGGGTAAGCGGTCGCGCCTTACCGGTCAACGCACCGGCCCAAGGACAAGACCGATGTGAGTGCCACCTAGCGAGCTGCTCACAACCAGTGCCGGACCATCCATCTCACCGGCGGTCGCCACGGCCAACGCCAGCGGGGCGCCGGCACCGATCGGCTCGCCGAACAACCGTTTCGGCGCGATCCTCGGCGGTGCGGCAGAACCCTCGAAGAGCCGCGCCAAGGCCAGGTTCTCGGGATCGTCTACGTCCGGCAAACCGATCGTGTTGGTCCACACGGCGGTGACGTCTGACGGTCGCAGCCCGGCCCGCTCCAACGCATCCCGCAGCGCTCGCTCGATGCCGTGCCCGTCGCGATCCCAGCGGCCGACCCCCCTACCGTCCGACGCGATTCCGTAGCCCAGCAGTTCGGCTCGCGGACTCGCGCCACGGGCGGCTGCCGCACTCGCCCGCTCGAGCAGCACGGCGATACCGGCCTCGGCCAGGCCGAATCCGTCGGTGGTGAGTGGCCCGATCTCGCCGTAGGCGTCGATCACGGTGTCGGTGAGGGTATCCGCGGCGATCGCCAGCATGCCGTCAGCCTCGTCGCGGGACAGGATGTCGAAGGCATAGGCCAACGCGCCCGCACCGGCCGCGTGCCCGGCGGTGACTGTGGTGGTCGGGCCGACCGCGCCGACGTGCATGCTCACCTGCCCGGTCGCGGCGTTGTAGACAGTGTTCGGGAACAGGGCGGGGTTGGCCGCGCGGGGGCCGCTCTCGAACAACGGGCGTGCGAATGCCTCGATGGTTTCCATCGGGCCGATTCCGGTGCCCAGGACGGTGCCGACGCGGGTCCGGTTGCCGTCATCCAGGGTGAGGCCCGCGTCCTGTAGGGCCAACCGAGAGGCGACGACGCTGAAGATGCCGAGCCGGTCCATCCGACGACGCGCCTTGGTCGTCAGGTACTCGCCGACGTCGAGCGGGACACGACCGACTCGGGCGCCGGACTCGTCGGTGGTGCATCGGCGGTCGTTCGCGAAGGCTTCGCGCAGCACCTCGGTACCCACTCCAGCCGAGGAGAGGACGCCGACGCCGGTGATCACGATGCGGTCGGCGGTCGGGGTAGCGGGCGGGGACGCGTCGCGGGTCAGCACCAGGGAGGCGTTGGCACCACCAAAGGCGAAGTTGTTCGACATGGCGACGCCGATGTCGAGACGGCGGGCGACATTCGGCGTGTAGTCCAGATCGCAGTCCGGATCACCGGCGGTGAAGCTCGCGGTGGGTGGGGCCAGTTGTTCCTCGATCGCCTTCACGGTCACGATCGCCTCGACTGCCCCTGCCGCGCCCAGCAGGTGACCGATCATCGATTTGGTGCTGCTGACCGCTACCGACCGGCTGGCATCGCCGAGACCGACCTTCATCGCCATGGTTTCGGCCGGGTCGTTCTTGGCGGTGCCGGTGCCATGGCTGTTGACGTAGACCACGTCCTCGGCCGCGCGGCCCGAAGACCGTAGCGCGGCCTGGATGGCCCGCGCGGCGCCGGTGCCGTCCGGACGCGGCGCGGTGGCGTGATAGCCGTCGGCCGAGAGCCCGAGCCCGGCCACCTCGGCCAGGATCGGACGGCCCAGTTCGCGGGCCAGGTCGGCGCGCACCAGCACCAGCATGCCGCTGCCCTCACCTAGCGACAGCCCTTGCCGGTCTTTGGAGTACGGCGCCGCGGGCACGGGGGACAGCGACTCCAGCGAGTTGAATCCGGCGACCAGCACATCCGACAGCGCGTCGGTGCCGCCGGCGAGCACGGCGTCGGCGCGGCCGGAGCGGATCAGATCGGCGGCGTAGCCGATGGCGTTCGCGCCCGCCGCGCAGGCGGTGTTCACCGACAGCACAGGACCGCGCACGCCGAACGCGCCGGCCAGTGCCTCCGCGATGGCCTGCGGTGGGGTGAACAGCAGCACCCGCGGATCGACGGGCTCGCCGCGCTCGCGTGCCAAGTACCAGTGCCGGGCGCTGAGCAGTCCGGCGTTGCAGGTGCCGAGCACCACGCCCCAGCGCTCGGCCGGGACGGCGTCGTTGCCCAGTCCTACCGACCCCATCGCCTCCTCGGCCGCGATGAGTGCGAAATCAAGTGCGCGGTCGGTGAATTCGGTCGGATAGCCCACGTCGTGCTTAGGGGAGTGGCCGGCCACGACCTCACCGGCCAAGCGGGTGCGGTACCCGTCCATCGACATGTGCTCGACCGGGCGGATCGCGACCTGGCCCTGGCTGGCGCCGAGCCACAGATCCTCGGCGGTCGGTCCTTGGGAGGTGATGGCGCCGACGCCGACGACGACGACGCGGCCCTGGCTGGGGGTGTTCATCACTGCGGTGTCCTTCCTGTGTATGTCCGGAGGACGAGTGCGACATGCTGGCCGGCGAACCCGCGGGTCAGTGCAAGGGCGTAGCCCACTGACTGCTCGCGGGCTACATCGACGACCCAGTTCGGTCCTGCGCACGCGGGGTCCGGGTCGGTCATGTTGAGCAATGGCGGTACCACGCCGTGCCGAGTGGCCAATGCGGCGACCGCGATGTTGAGCGCGCCCGCGCCAGCGACCAGATACCCGGTCGCCGCCGTGACCGCGGTCGCCGACAGTCGCGGCAACGCGTCGCCGAGGACCGAACGCAGCGCCGCGATTTCGGCAATATCACCTGACGGTGAGGCGGCGCCCTCGGTGACGACCAAGCTGAGTGCGTCCGGCTCGATACCGGCTTCGGCGAGCGCCGACTCGATAGCCCCGACCACTCCCGCTGCGCCCTCCGGATCGAAACCGCGCCCAAACCCGGCGATCTCGGCGTACACCGAGGCACCACGGTTGGCGGCGGATTCGGCGTCCTCGAGTACCAAGAATGCGGCGCCCTCACCCGGTACGAATCCGTCTCGGTTGCGGTCGTAGGGCCGTATCGCTCCTGCACCCAGATCGTTTCGGGTGGTGAGCACACCCATCGGGTCCAGTTTCGTCATGCTCCACCAGGAGGTGGGATCGTCGAAGCCGCCTGCGACGGCCACGGCCGCTTCACCGCGCAGCACGGCCCGGTAGGCCCGACCGATCGCGGTGGCGCCGGCCTCGCCGGTGCCAGCGAAATACGTGTTGGTACCGCGCAATCCGTGCGCCTGCGAGATATAGAACAGCGCCGCCGCCTGCAGGCCCTCGACGTAGAACAGTGGATAGAACCGTGCCGCGCCCTCGGTGCCCATCCGCGCCAGGTCGGCGGTGCCGTCCGGGTTGCGAGCCAGCAGCACCGCGTCGAGCACCTTGGCCGGTTCGGAGATCTCCTTGTTGCCACCGAGGAACAACCCTGTGCGATCCGGATCGTCGATAGTCACCCCGGCGTCGGCGAGCGCCAAAGCCGCACCCGCAACGCCGAATTGGTCGTTGCGTGTCATGTTCCGCAGCACCCGCCGGTTCACCGCGAACGGTGCCGGATCGAAGTCGATGACCTCGGCCCCGAGTCGCGACTGTAGCGAGCTCGCGTCAAACCCGCGCAGGGCCCCGACCGCACTCTTACCGTCCAGCAACGCATGCCACGTCTGTGCTGTGCCGACACCGAGCCCGGTGACCAGTCCGACGCCGGTCACGACCACCCGCTTCATCGCGCACCGCCGACATCGCTCTGCGAAAGAACAAGACGAGCAACGGTTGTCACCCGCTTGCCGTCCACCAGCACGCGTGCCGAGCAGGCGCCGAGTTCGATCAGATCGACCCTCAATTCCATGCGGTCGCCCGGCCGTACGAAGTGGCGATAGCGCACGTTGTGGGCTGCGGCCAACTGCCAGGTGCCATCGAAGGTCTCGGTCATCAGCAACCCCGCCAGCTCGGCCAGGGACCCGAGGATCAGCACGCCCGGTAGTACCGGAAAAAGCGGGAAGTGGCTGTCGAAGATGTCGAGGGTGCTGGGCACATTACGCACCGCTGTCGCGGCACGGCTCGGCTCGAGGGTGACGATCCGGTCCAACCCGACCAGCGTCGGAGCTGGTGCCGTGGTGGCGATCATGGGGTCTCCCTCCGCAGGATCAGGCAGGCGTTGGTGCCGCCGAACGCGAATGCGTTGACCATGACGGCATCGGTTTCCACCGGTTTGGCGACGCCGGCGACATAGTCGAGGTTCAGCGCGGGATCCGGGCGGTCGAGGTTGATGGTCGGCGGCGCGTATCCGGTGCGCAGCACGCCCAACGCCCCCAGCAGGCCCGCGGCGGCGGCTGCCGCGGTGATGTGGCCGATCATGGATTTCACCGAGCTGATGGCGACCCGGTCGGCGTGCTCGCCGAACACGTCCTTGATTGCCCTCGTCTCGCAGATGTCGTTGCCGGGTGTCGAAGTGCCGTGCGCGGCGATGTATCCGATGTCGGACGGTTGCAGCCCTGCGTCGTCCAGCGCGTGTGCCATCGCAAGGCTGACGCCGCCGCCGTCCGGTGGTGGATCGGTCATCCGGTAGGCGTTCATCGTGGCCGCGTATCCGACGATCTCGGCGTGTATGTGGGCACCGCGTTGCCGCGCGGATTCCAGATCCTCGAGCACGAACATCACCGCGCCCTCGCCGAGCACGAAGCCCGACCGATCGGCGCTGAACGGTCGCGACGCCCGCTCGGGCTCGTCGGCGTGCTCGGTGGTGAGCGCACCGAGCAGCGAGAAACCGAGCACATCCAGCCAGGAGATGAGCGAGTCGTATCCCCCAGCCACCATCATCCGGGCCTCCCCCTCCTGGATCAGCCGGTACGCCTCGCCGAGGGCGTGACCGGAGGCGGTACAGGCGGTCGAGACTCCGACCATGGGTCCGGCACACCCACCGGCCCGGGCAATGGCGGCGGCCGGGGTGTTCTGATCGCGTTCGAGCACATGCTCGACCGGCTGCTGGTACAGCGGCAGCGACTCCCGTAGTCGGTGAAAGATCTCCGCCATCTCGGCCAGCGACGGCCGTCCGGCGGTGGCGCCGACGCTCACGCCGCGCTCGCCCGGCCGGTAATCGCCTCCGCCCGACAGTCCTGCATCGGCGAGGGCTTCCAGGGCGGCGGCGACTCCGAAGGCGCCCGGGCGCGACAGGTTGCGCCGTAGCGCGGCATCCGGGATGGCGACTTCCGCATCGAAGTTCTTCACCATGCCGGCGATCCGGACGGCGAAGGTCGACACGTCGAAGGAGGTGATGGGACCGACGCCAGATCGCCCGGCCCGCAGGGCACTCCAGGTGGCGTCGGCGTCGTTACCGACTGGCGTCACCGCACCAATACCGGTAATGGCTACGCGTCTCATGCCCGCACCAGCCCTTCGAGCAGACGGCCGCTGTGCGCGTCGTCCTGCAGATCGCCCGCGTCGATGAGGGCACACATGATGTCGGTGGCGCGCATCAACACGCTGCCGTCGACCTGCGCCGTGCCCGAGAACACGGCCATCTCGTCCGACATCGTCTCCACGGTGCCCTCGAGAACCACCACGTCCCCCGGCCGGGCGACGCCGGTGAACTCGACGCCGCCGATCTGCAGCAGCGCGGCTCGTTTACGACGCTCGGTGGACAGCATGATCAGCCATGTGCCGGCCTGACACAGCGCCTCGAGTACGAGCGCGGATTCGAGGACCGGACCGTCCGCGGACTCGCGCAGGCCCGACTCCGCGGCCGAGACGAGTTTGCGGCCGCGAACACGGCTGCGGGGCTCGTACTCGTCGATCCGGTCGATCAGGTGGAATCGCACGGCACTCAGGCGGTTACGGCCGCGCGGGACTCGACCAGCGTGACCAAGCCGAGCTCGTCGGGCAGGGCCGCCGCGTCCTCGGCGACGGCGGTACGGACCTGGGGGAACAGGGTGTCGTTCATTACGACGTTCCTTCTCTCCAATTGGGCGATCAGAATCGGTGGCGGGCCTTACCACTCGGGACGGCCGAGGCCGAGCTGAGCGCTGGCACCGCCGTCTACGGCGATCGTGGCGCCGGTGGTGTAGGCCGAATCGGGGCTGGCCAGGTGGACGACCATGGCGGCGATGTGCTCAAGCCGGGCGAAGTCGCGCATCGGGATCTGCTTCTTGATGCCCTTGCCGCCCTTGTCGACCAGTTCCGCCACGAGATCGGTCGGGGTAAAGCCGGGCAGCACCGCGTTGACGCGGATGCCGAAGCGGGCCAGTTCGACTGCGGCGCATCGGGTGAACGCGTTGACCGCACCCTTGGACGCGGAGTAGTTGGCCTGCCCGGTCCAGCCGCGCTCGCCCATCACCGAGGAGATGTTGACGATCGCGCCCTCCCGCTGAACCATGAAGTGGTCCAGCACCGCCTTGGTGCCGTTGAAGACGCCGCCAAAGTTGACGTCCATCACCGATCGCCAGTCGTCGGCCGTCATGTGGTAAATGAGCTTGTCGTGGGCTATGCCGGCGTTGTTCACCAATATGTGCAGGCCGCCCAGTTCCGAAACCGCCTGTGTGGCCATCGCTTTGGCTGCGTTCGGGTCCGCGACGTCGCCGCCGATGGCGATCGCTCGGCGCCCGCTCGACTCGATCTCGGCGACGAGATCCTTGGCCGCGGCTTCACTCGAGCGGTAGTTCACGGCCACGTCGGCCCCCTCGGCGGCCAAGGCGAGCGAAATCGCGCGGCCGATACCGCGGGCACCGCCGGTGACGAGCGCCACCTTGCCGCTCAGGTTCATCGCGTGCGCACCATGCGGTCACGGGTACGGATGCCGAAGGCGAGGAGGCTCCCGACCGGCCGCGGCAGTTCGGATTTCGGGACCATGCCCAGTTCGCGGCCCACACCGAGCTGGTCGGCCTCCTGCCAGCCTTCGATGATCTTGCCGTCCTTCATCCGCACCATGCTCATGGCGTGCAGGGTCACGACGCGGTTCGTGGCGGGCAGGCCGTTGAAGATCCCCGCGTGGGTTCCGGTGGCACTCCACACGACCGCCACCAGGTCGTGCTCGGCCACGAGGTGCTGCAGGTCCATCACGAAGTCGGGTATGCCGGTACGGATGTCATTCATCGCCGCACGCAGGCCCTCGCGGCCCTTCGGGTACTTGCCGTCGCGGACCATGTCGTGGAAGACCACGTTCTCGTCGACGACTTCCTCAGCCACGCTCCAGTCGCCCTCGTTCCATGCCTTCTGGAGGTAGTGCTTAATGATTGCCTTGTTCTTTTCCGCTTCATCTGACGGCATGCGACAACTCCATATCGAGTGCGGAATGACTGCGGGCGTCCAGTGCGAGCAAAGTGGGGGTGATCCGGGCACCGATCGTGCGCAGGATCAGGTGGTTCATTTGCGGGCCGAACGGTCCGCGCCACCCGGTTGCCTCGCCGATGCGCCGCGAGGCGAGCGCCAGCGGCACAGTCACCGCACGGCGGGCCCGCTCGTAGTCGCGCAGCGCGGCGATGGGGGCGCCGCGCCGGGACAGATGGTGAGCCAGCGTGACCCCGTCGGTGAGCGAGGTGCCGGCGCCCTGACCCAGATCGAAGGTCATGGCGTGGGCGGCGTCGCCGAGCAGGGTAATCCGGCCGCGGCCCCACCGCCTCAAGGGTGGGCGGTCGACGGTGTCACGGCGGTGCACGGACTCCGGCGCAGTCGCTGCGAGCAGGTCGCCGACGATCGGATGCCAACCACGGTAGGCCGTTTCGAGCGCGCGAAGCTCTCCGAGGTGGTCGCCGTCCGAGCCTGCGGGAGCGTTGCGGGTGCACCACCAGTTGACCCGTCCGTCACCGAGATGAAAGAACGCGAACCGGGCCGCGTTGCCGTGCATAATCCGGAAAACGTGTTGGGGCGCGCCGCAATCGGTCTCGGCGATCCCGGACCAGTGCGCGTAGCCAGGGTGCCGGGCCGGGCTCAGGCCGTGCAGGTGCGCGCGGACCCTCGAATGCAGCCCGTCGGCGCCGATCAGCACCTGGCCGGTTTCGACCCGGCCGTTGGTGAAGATCGCGTCGACACCGGCAGCGGTCTCGCGGAACTCCCGCAGCGTCGAGTTCAACTGCAAGGCTTCGGATCCGAGTTCGGCATGCAGGATGTCGACCACGTCGGCCCGGCGGATCGCCAGCGGGCGAAGGCCCGGCTCGACGGAGCGCGAGTCCATGTCGACGCGGTACAGCAGGCGGCCGCGTTCGTCGCACATCTCGAACCGGTCCACCCGATGGCCCGCCGCGCGCACCTTGTCGGCCACGCCGAGTCGCCGCAGTGACTGCATGCCCGCGTACCAAAGCACATAGCAGCCGCCGTAGCGGGTGCCGCGTTGACTGCGTGCCTCGTAGACGACGGCGTCGAGGCCGGCCTGCCGCAGCGCGAGTGCGGCTGCGGCGCCGCCGATACCGCCACCGATAATGAGAATGGGTCTTTTGGACGTGAGCATGTGCCCCCCGGAGAATTCACCGGGCCATCGGAATCGCATGGCACGGCAGAAATGTTGGCGCCTGCTGCGCCGTTCACCTTGCCCGCAGTGAGTATCGCAGCGAGTTCAGGTTTCTGCACTTGTTGGTCGAGTTCACCGCGACCCCACGAACACGACCCAGCTTGGCAAGAAAGGACGCACAGTTGACTGGATAGGCCGTGGGTTGGCGCGGTATCTGTTGTGGAGGTTTGTCAGTTGACGGATCGTGCTTGCCTAGTCGTCGCCGATGCCCCTCGTTTGAGGAGTTGGTGGCGCGTGCACCCCACGTCGCCGGGATCGGGGTGCATCTCAGGAGCACCTGCTTCGATCGGCCCTCATGCTCGGCGCGACAGTCGCCGTCTAGCGGACAGGCGAACCGCAACGCAGGCACCACGCCTTGCTCGTATGGCTGCGGGCCCGCCGAGACGACCACCTACGCGTCGCCAGCGGCGCCGCGGTGTCCCTCGACGACGGTCGTCGCCGGGCAGGGCAGGTGCCTGCCGACGTGCCCATGTACCAGGGAGGCGGCGTCTGTCCGGTCAGGGCACGCACAATGGAATAGCCGCAGCCCGTCGGGGCTGCGGCAGTATTCCGTTCAGGCTACCGGCCGCCCCTGTTCGGTCAGTCGTTCTGCGGCGGTCCCTCGGGCTCCAGCTCCGCCCCGTCACCGACCACATCCGACAGGTCCGGGCACCTCGCTTCGGACACCACCTTCCACGCAAGCAGGCGGATGCGAATTCAATTGGTGTTGGCCTGGCGTAGATCATGGCTCGCTCGTCGCCGGCGCCCGATCTCGTCGTACTCCTCCTCGGGTTCGCGGGATGCCAGAATCCGCTGCCGCAGGGTTACCGGTTGCACGTTCCACCTTGGGGCCGATCGCTCGGGTGGTGGCGCGGGCCGAGGGAGAGTTGTCCAGACTCGGTTGCACGACCGGTCCGCCTTCGGATTTCGGCCGGGCTATCGCTGGGACCCGGGCCTCACCGCCTCAGGCCCGGCATGAGCAGCGCGACCACCCCTGCCGCAGCGGCGGTCGCGATCGCCGCCGCCAGTGAACCGGCGTGCAACGCCGACATGAACGCGTCCCGGGTCGTCTGCAGCGCCTGTTCCGCCACCTGGGGGGGCAGTTGCTGAACCACTCCCACCGCCGCCACCAGCGACTCCGATGCCGGTTCCGACGGCAACCCAAGTGTGGCGAATCCACTGGTAATCCGGTCACCGTAGACCTGGTTCATCACCGAGCCGATCACCGCGATGCCCAGCGCCGCGCCGATCTGGCGGGTGGTGTCGTTGACCGCGGACCCGGCGCCGAGGCGGTTCGCCGACAGCACGCTCATGATCGTGTCCGTGGCGGGAGCAGTCCCCCAGGCGAGCCCAGCGGCCATCAGCACCATCGAACCGACCACCGGCCCCCAGTAGTTGGACTCGGCGGTGAGCTGCATGGCCACCACGAAACCCGCGCTCAGCGACAGCATGCCGAGCGAGATCACGAGCCGGGGTCCGATCCGGACGGTCAGCGCCATACTCAATGGCGCCATTACGCCCATGACCGCCGCGAACGGCAGGATGGCCAGGCCGGCCTTCAAGGTGTCGTAGCCGCGGATCACCTGGAAGTACTGGGTGATCAGGAAGACGAAACCGAGCAGCCCGAGGAAGGCCATCATGATCGCGACGCACGCCGCCGTCACCCGCCGGTCGCGGAACATACTCACATCGAGCAGCGGTTCGACAGTGCGCGCTTCCCACCAGGCGAACAGCGCGAGAAGCACGGCAGCACCGGCGAATCCGCCCAACGTCACCGCCGACAGCCAGCCGTCACTCGGGCCTTCGATCACCGTACGCACCAGCAGCCCGACACCGGCCATGGACAGCAAAGCGCCGAGTACGTCGAACCGACCGGTCGACTCGGCACGCGACCTGGGCAGCAGCAGGAGCCCGCCGACCAGCGCCACTGCGATCAGCGGCAGGTTCACCAGGAACACCGACTGCCATGAGAAGTGCCGAAGCAGCAGACCACCCGCGACCGGGCCGACGGCGGCCCCCAGGCCGGAGACCGCCGACCAGATGCCAATGGCGATGGCTCGCTCCTTGCGATCGGTAAAGATCGCCGACAGCAGCGCCAGCGTTGCCGGATAGACGAATGCGGCCGCCACGCCCATCGCTGCCTGGGCGGCGATCAGCTGGCCGGTGCTGGTGGCGTTCGCCGCCGCCAGGGAGGAGGCCGCGAAGAGCACCAGGCCAACGTGCAGCGTGCGTTTGCGGCCGAATCGGTCGCCGAGACCGCCGCCGGTGAGCAGCATGACCGCGAACACCAGGGTGTAGGCGTTGACGATCCACTGCATTGAGGTGGTGGAAGCACCCAGGTCCCGCCCCAGCGTTGGCAGGGCGACGTTGACCACGGTGCTGTTGATCACCGCCAGCATCACGCTCACACACACGACCGCCAGCGCCAGCCAGCGGCGTGCGCCGGTGGGTGTGGCCGGGTCGGGAGTACCCAGAGTCTGCTCAGAGGTATCAGCCCGCTCGAAAGTGGGTGTGGACACGGCATGCCTCCTGTGGAACAGACTGCGGTATCTGTGTAACGTTGTTCTACAGCATCGTCATCGGGCCGTCAACCAGGTCCAAGCGGCTAAGGTGACAGTCCGGCAGCGCGAACCGAGGAGACCGAAACAGATGGCTGGTCGCACCCGCACGCCGAGCAAGGACGTCGAGCGTGCCCTCGTCGACGCCGCCGAGGCGGTCCTGATCCGCGACGGCTTGGCCGGGGTCACTGTGCGGGCGGTCGCCGCCGAGGCAGGGGTGGCGCTGATGGGCGTCTACAACCGGTTCGGCGGCAAGGACGGCCTGGAGTCGGAACTGCTGATCCGTGGCTTCGAACGGCTGCGGGCCGAGGTCGCCGCTCCGGCCGACGCCGACCCGATCGTCCGGTTGCGAGCGGCCTCCGCAGGTTACCGCGCGTTCGCTACCAAGCACCCGCAGCACTACCTGATCATGTTCCACGCCTCGGCTGGCAGGCACTTCACCAATAAAGCGGTGCAGGAAAGCGCCAGCCGGGCGTTCGGGGAGCTGGTCTCGCACATCCGTTACGCCATGGCCCGCGGCGCGATCACCGAGAGCGATACCGTCGAGCTCGCCCAGCAGGTCTGGGCGGCGCTACACGGCGCGGTCTCGCTGGAACTCAACGGCGCCCTGCGCTCCCCCGACCTGGCGAGCAGCTACACCAGGCTGGTGGACCTGATCATCCGCGGACTGCAGGCACACCGCTAGTTCCGTCTCAGCTTTGATTAGACGCTGTGGAACACGCCCCGGCGGACCATCTTGTCGGTCAGAGCGGCGAACCAACGACCATGAGACAGAACACTAGTCGGCAACGACATGCGGCGATCCAGCGAAACCCGGTGCAGCCGCGTGATATCCGGGCCCGGTGATCCGAAGGACCGCCGCATCGGCTCGACGACCAACGTCGCTGTCTCAGCCCATCGGCGTGATCGCTCCTACAGCTACTGGCGCGCCCCAGTCAGTAGCTCGTTGACGAACGACGGGCCGCCGAAATCCGGTATCGCCGTGGGGTGTTCGAGGTCGGCAGCCACCATGGCCGCCGTGGCTCGACCCGAGGTGAGGGTCCGCAGCGAGGAGGTGCCCTCCTCGGCCCATTGGCCGGACAGATACAGGCCCGGCAGCGAGGTGCGGTGCGGCAGCCGTTTGCTGGCGGTCTGCGCGGGGGTGTTCTCCCAGCCGTAGGCGGTTCCGCCAGCGCTGCGGCTGTAGCGGAAGAGCGTGTCGGGGGTGGCCATGTCGACGATCTCGAAGGCGTCGCGCCAGCCGGGCACACCCGCCTCGACCGTGGACAGCAGGGCGTCGGCGTGCGCGTCCCGGATCGCGCGCCAGCTACCGTCGGCGCCGGCTCGGACCAGGCTGGTGACCACACCCAGGTGCCCGCCTCCTGGTGCCAGTTCCGGGTCGGCCAGGGTCGGCACGGTCACCCAAATGCCACCGGGCCGGGCCGCCTGCACGTCAGCCCAGATGGCGTCATGGTCCCATGATCCGAACACGAAGTTCTCGTGTGCCAGGCCCAGTTCCGCCGGATCGGCGTGCAGCACGCCGTAGAGCACGAATGCCGAGGGCGCCAGGCGATACCGGTCAACTCTGCGCCGCAGCGCGGTCGGTAGGAGGTCCCAGCCGACCAGTTCGCCGAACGTCTGCCGCGCGTCGGCGTTCGAGACCACCGCGCGAGCGTGCAGCACGGTCCCGCCCGCCGTCTCGACGCCTACGGCGCGACCGTCCTCGACCAGGATGCGCCGCACCTCGTCGCCCAGCAGCAGCTCGCCGCCGTTGTCGCGGACCGCGGCGGCCAGGGCGTCGACCAGGGTCCCGAAACCTCCGCGCGGGTAGAAGGTTCCGTGATGCAGGGTCTCCAGCATCTGGTTGAACAGTGGGAACGACATCCGCGACGGCGGCGAGCCGATGTAGGGCCAGATGCTGCCTATCGCCGCCGCACACTGCGGGTCGTCCAGAAACTCGTCCAGCACCTCGGTCAAGGTCGACAGCCGATAGCGGAAGACCAGGGGTGCCGCCGCCATTGCGGCATCGAGTCCACCTGGGCCGACATGCTGCGGCAGCGCAGCGAACTGGGTGAACATCTCGCGGCGCAGTTCGAACAGCCGCGCCAATCCGTCGGCCTGTCGCGGGAACAACCGTTGATGCAGCTCGAGGAACGCCAGCCGGCCAGGCGGCGCATCGACAGTCAGGCTCGGGAACCGCGCCTGATACGTCTGCGGTAACTCGCGGAACTCGACGCGATCAGCGACATTCAGGTGGTCCAGCACCCCGGGAATGAACCCGGCGGGACCGGCATCCAGGGTGAAGTGAATGGCCGGGTCGAACAAGTGGGGACCTCGGCGGAAGGGCTGCGCATAGCCACCGGGCGCCGCGTTGCGCTCGACCACCGCGACTCGCAGACCGGCGCGCGCCAGCAGCGCCCCGGCCGACAGCCCGCCCAGGCCGCTGCCGATGACGACAACATCAAACATCAGACGGACTCGTTGCTCTGCGTAGCGGGGGTGGGGGTGGGGGCGGTCCAGTCGCACACGATCCCCCCGTACATCCATTTCGTCGCTTCGACGCCGATGATGGCGACGCGCTGCCCCGGCTGGATCATGCCGTTGCGCCACGCGTTGTCGAGGAACAGCGGCACCGCCGCGCAGCCGCAGGCGCCGGTCATCGCCAAATTGTCGAAGATGCGGCCCTCCAGGGCCTCCCAGTCCGCGGTCTTTACACCGGCGTCGCGCATCGAATCGAGCATCCAGCCGGCATTGCCCTCGGGGATCAGGCACCAGTCGGCGTCGGCCGCGGCCAGTTGGCCGGCCTCGAGCGTGTGCGACAGCGCCTCGGACACCATCACCGGCGTGAAGTCCCCGGCGCCGACCACATCGACCCTGAGGTCCACCAGCTTCTTCGACCGCTGCTGCTGCAGCAGCGGCGCATGGGTGCCACCACCGATGGCCCAGATGCCCGGCTTGCGCAGGCCACCGATGGCCCTGGTGGCACCACGGCGCAGTCCGCCGTGCTCTCCCGCGCGCACCACGATCGCCCCTGCCCCATCACCGAACATGTAGAGCGGGATTCGGTCGCGCATCCGGATTCTGTCCGGCTCGGTCTCCAGGAATACCGGCGCGATGGCGGGCGAGATGGCCTCCACCCCGATGACCAACGCGGTGGTGGCATTTCCCTGTTCGATCCAGAGCCGCGCGATGTCCAATGCCTGCGCGGCACCCGCGCCACCGGAGCGGATCTCCAGTGTGGCACAGGACTCAAGACCGAGCTTTTCCTGCACGAGGTTGACCGACGGCGGCAGCGTGTAGTCCGGGGTCCCGGTCGCCAGGATCATCAGATCCACCTCGGCCGGCTCGACCTCGGCGGCGGCCAACGCCGCCACCGCAGCCTTGTACGCCATCCCGGAGTTGCTGTCGAGGTGCTCGCCGGTCCGAGGATCGATCATCCAGAAGCGCTGCTCGATGGTCAGCCCGTTCAGCACGTCGTCCGGCAGCGGGCCAACGAGCTTTTCGATGGTGGCGTTGTCGATCGGGTCACCGGGCTGGTATCCGCCGGTGCCGATGATCTGGGCGGTGCGCATGGGAGTCCTTTCAGACGGTGCGAGGCAGAACGCTGGCGTCGAGCAGAGCGGCAATGCGGCGCGCATCGGAGGCGGAATGGCAGTCCAGGTCGGGGTACGTGCGCCGGCAGATGCCCGTCAGCACCCGGCCGGGCCCGACCTCGGCGAACGTGGTGACGCCGGAATCGACGAGAGTGGTCAGGCTGTCCGTCCAGCGGACCGGCCCGGCCAACTGCCGGCGCAGCGAGTCACGCGCCTCGGTGCCGGTGGTGACGAATCCGCCGGTGGCGTTGGCCACCACCGGAATACGAGGATCGCGGAAGTCGACGGTGGCCAGCTCGGTGGCGAACTTCTCCTCCACCGGTGCCATCAGTGAGCAATGGAACGGCGCACCGACCCCGATCTTCATGATCTTTCCGTCGGGGGGAAGCTCGGCCGTGGCCCGGCGCAGAAATTCCGCGACCGCCTCGGTCCTTCCAGACACGACGGTCTGCGTCGGCTCGTTGTAGTTGGCCACCTCGACCACCACACCGGAGGCTGCGGAGGCTTCCGCGCACAACCGCTCGACCACCGATGCGGTCAATCCCAGCGCGACCGCCATCGTGCCTGGGGTGGTCTCGTTGACCGCGGCCATGAGCTCGCCGCGGTGGCGGACCAGTCGCAGCGCGTCGGTCCACTCCAGTACACCAGCCGCGACCAACGCGGTGTACTCCCCCAGGCTGTGTCCGGCGACGGCCACCGGTTCGGGCATTCGCTCGGTGAGCACACGATATGCCGCGTAACTCGCCACGAATATCGCAGGCTGCGTGATCTCGGTACGGCGCAGCCGATCCTCGGGCCCGGTCCAGGCTATTTCCGAGAGCGGGAAGCCCAGCAGCTCGTCTGCGGTTTCGAAGATTTCCGCGACGAGATCGGGACGTTGTACGTAGAGGTCTCTCCCCATACCGACACGCTGGGAACCTTGACCTGGGAACAGAAAACACCAACGGCGTTGCACGTCATTGTTCATCAGTCCGACCTAACGCGCGCAGACGAGTACTTCATATAAGGGAACAGCGGTCATCCGACCTATCGCGGGGCGCCAGTAGAACATCGCTACACAACGACTGTCAATGCGGCGGTCGACCGCGGACGAATTACGAAATGTTCACCTCTCAGTTCGACCGCGTACGCTCCTCGATTCGCCCCGCGAGGCGCAGCCACACCGCGCCCCGCTGCCGCGCCAGTCGTGCGACGGTCTCGAGGTGGTAGGGCGGCAGGCATGCGACAGCCCGCTCACAGCCTTGCTCGTCGAAGGTCATCGTCGCGAGCCAGCGCAGTACCCACCGACCGCCGGCCGTCCGACGCACCGCCGGGTCGCTACGCAACCGCTGCATCATCAACTCTGCGGCCATCGCATCCGCCTCACCCAACTCGGGCTCTGCAACCACAGCGCCGGACAACGTCGCTCGCTGTCGGGCGGGCAGCGGATCCTTGCCGCACCGCACCCGATTGCGCACGTCCTTAGCAGTAGTCAAGGAGATCCCGGCCTCGTCCGCAATCTGCCGCAGCGGCGTGTGCGGCCGCGACCGGATCAGTTCGGCCGCTCGCAGCCGACCCTCCACCAGCGGGCGGCGGCTGATCGTTCCGTCACGGGCAACCCGGTCGGTCGGCTGCGGAATCTCCGCGGGCGACCGCCGCCGGATTGCCCCAACCGTCTTGTCGGAGACGCCAGTCACCGAGGCGATCGATCGGTCGGACCACTCGGGATAGTCGTGGAGGATGCGGGTAGCCGCCGCTTTCCGCTCCGCCAGCGACAGTGGCAGCCCATGTGTCACATTGAGCCGAACCGCGAGGACGAACGCCTCGCGGTCGCAACCGTCGAACAGCACTGCTGTGATCGTCCGCTGACCGCACAGCAGCGCTGCCCGCACCCGATGGGCACCGTCAATTACACGCATGGTACTGCGCTGCACCAGAATCGGCGGCAGCTCCGCCCCCGACTCGGCCAGCGCACGCGCGTAGGCCAGGTTCACACCACCGAATCGCAACGCCTCGACTCCGTGAAGATCGGCGATTGGCAGCTCAGCGATCGCAGCATCGGACCGGTCATGCCCGTGGACATCCGTCACATTCCGCTCGAGCAGCGCGGCACCACCAACCGAATACCGGCCTGACATCAGTTCTCCCCCGCAATCCGCCCGTACCTCCCCCAGGAGGTTCGGATATGTCGTATCGGCTGTGCCGCATCAGGACTAACAAATGCCTGGATTGCCGATCGCAGGACCTACTGCGCCGTGCCATTGGTCAGCCGCACGATCCGGCAACCCCCAAATCTGACCGGCCCGCCGCAGCACCTCGATCGCTGCGACGCCCCCGTACCCAGCGGATCGGGAGAGATGCCGTGGGTCGGCTCCCGCCAGTGCGTCTCGACCCTCGACATGACCACAAGCACGCTGACCCACTGAGTGTCTGACCAGCGAGTCGATCCGTCAGGTGGATTTCATCGCTGTCCAATCCGCCCTCGACGTACGTGCTGTCTCGGACGTCTGGGTGGCCCGCCTGCCCCTATCCATCGCCGTGCACTTCGGAACTGGGCTCGGGGGTGACCGCCGAGTGCCCGGATACGCAGGCACAGGCGGCCGTTTCCACCAGAACGGCGTGGGCAAGGGCGAGACCGGCAGTGTGCGAAATGGAAATCTCTACCTGACCCGCGCCCCGCCTTCGCCAGACCGCCTCCACCTCGCCGTACAGGTGAACCCGCGGCTTACCCCACGGCTCGTTGACGATCTCGACATCCGTCCACCGCATCCGTGGACCTAGGCCGGTGCCGAGTGCCTTCAGGACCGCCTCCTTGGCGGCGAACCGACCGGCGAGCCGCACGAACCGGTCTCGCCGGCCGGAGCAGGCGGCCAGTTCCCGTTCTGTGAACAGCTCACTGCTGGCGGCCGGCTGCTGCTTCAGCAATGTCTGTACGCGGTCCACCTCGACGAGATCGACACCGACCCGTACTCCCATGAGATCAGCCGACGAGCTCGGTGTTCCGGTCGACCACCAGATCCACGAGATTGTCCGCAGTGAACAACCCCATGACCTCCTCCGCCGGCAGCTTCCCTCGCAGGTCCTCCACCGCGATCTGTGGCATGACCTTCTTCAGGTGGGCAAGCCCGACCTCGGAGACGACCCCCTCCGGCGTACCGAACTCCTCCTCAGGGATACCACCCTGGATGCGTTCGGCCAGGTCGCCGGCGGTGACCTTGATACCGAGGCTGCGCTCCAGCCGGAAGAGGATGTCCAGGAGATCGATGGACTCCGCGCCGAGATCACCGAACAGTGTCGCCTCCGGCGTCACCTCCTCGGGCTCGACGCCAAGCGCGTCCACCATTGCCGCTTTGACGGCGCCCAC
This sequence comes from Micromonospora sp. NPDC085948, assembly GCF_040686315.1. NCBI lineage: Bacteria > Bacillati > Actinomycetota > Actinomycetes > Micromonosporales > Micromonosporaceae > Micromonospora > Micromonospora sp. NPDC085948. The sequence continues at coordinate 174,214 of NZ_JBFBJW010000007.1, forward strand.
AACAACATCATGCGTGACGGCCACAATGGGTCCCTTCTTGTTGTCACCGAGCGGCCCTCGAAAGACCTCTCGCTTTTAAAGACCCGACGTGGCCCCGAGTTCGTACACCTCCACGCTAAAAATCTTTGTCCGACTCTTGGAACCGCTCGACCCGTCCCACACCGCCACACATCAAAGCGCTGCGGGTTATCCTCGCCAATAACAGACCTAAGCCGGACAAGAGCAGCCGATCACTAACCAGGCCGACAACACGTACAGCCACCTGCCGCAACCGGGTCCGTCGTTGAAAGGGTGTAACTCCGAACAAAGGGAGACACCGAGATGGGAAACGCGGTGCGCGTGAGGTCGGCGACAGCGACACCCCCCGGGTGTCCGAACGCCACCCGGGTGAGTGGCGTCACCGCCGTGAAGCACGGCTTGACGTCGCGTTTCCCAATGTCAACCAGAACATTACGGATCAAGTGGAGCCGTGAAGGAATACCACGTTGCTCCATGCTTCGGCGTCATTGGTGTGGCCCGCGGTTTCCGAGAATTATTCGCGACCGCTTGTGATGCGCTTCGAGGTGTTGTTGCCGCATGTGAAGAGCGGCAGCGAAGGTTGGCGTTGGCGACCGCCGCCAGGTTGTTGGCCCCGCCGACAGACCACCCGGGTGGTCACCGTGCGGATCGGTTGGCCAGCCGTGGCCTGCCCCCACCATCCCGGCGGGGAGTCGCTCGACCGCACCTGCGGCGAAGATCCACAACACCATCGGCAAACCCGGCGGTCAGTGGACATCGGCACTAGAAGCGGCGTCACCATCGCATGCGTTGGTGATGGTCCTGAGGAGGCCAACATTGCTCGGGTAGGTCGCCGAGAGGAGTTCGCGTACGACGGGTTCACGGTCATAGTCATCGGCCAGGCGTAAGCCGAGGATGACGTTGGCCATCATGCCGGCGGCGAGGGTCTGACTGGCTTGCTCGGGTGTGAGCTTGCCGCGGTCGACGAGCACTCGGTAGACGCGAAGGAAGCCGTCTCTGGCGAGTGGCCCGATCTCCGGATCGCTGCCGGCGGTGAAGGCGTGCGCGAGGCAGAGTTGCAAGCCCTGCTCCTTGAACAGGCGAAGGTAGGCGACACCAATACGCGGCGCGAGGTCGCCGAGTGCGTCGTCGTCGATCGTCTGCTCGAACACCTCGATCACCCTGTCGAGCGCGTGCTCGATCGCGGCTCGTATGAGCGCGTCCTTGCTGCCGAACAGGGACACCACGTAGGGCTGGCTCACGGCGGCCTCGCGGGCGATGTCTGCCGTGGTGGTTGCGGCGAAGCCCTTACTGCCGAAGATCCGGATCGCCGCAGCGAGCACGGAAGCACGCCGCTGGGACGAGGAGACTCGTTTCTGGCCCATGGTTGACATGTTATCAATCAATCAATAACCTTCGCGGCATGCGCTGCTGATCAGCCACCTCCGCGGGAGCACCGGCCATCGCGGCGACCGACTCCTGTCGTGCCTTCCCATGTGCGGTGTCACGTCGCGGATGCTGCGGCACGGCTCGCCGATGTGGCTTGGCGCCGCGCAGGCCGCCACGACGAGAGAGGAGCGGGTATGGACGTGCTGATGTTCGCCACCGTCGCCGTACTGGGGTTCACGGCGTGCGCCGAGTTCGGTTCATATGCTTTTGTGCATCCGGTGGTCAAGCGTCTGGCGCCGCGTGACCACATCCTGGTCGAACAGGGCCTGCTGCGTACCTTCGGCATTGTGATGCCGGTGGCGATGACGGCTTCGCTCGTACTGGCTATCAGCTACGCGGCCCGCCCGGATGGGGCGGGATTGCCCGAGGTGTTGCGCTGGGTAGCGGCCGCAGCCTGGGCCACGGGTATCGTCACGACCGTGGTCGTGAACGTGCCGATCAACCTGTCGACGCTGCGCTGGGACAAGGATTCCCCTCCCGAACGCTGGCAGGAGCGCCGTAACCGCTGGGAGTGGTTTCAGGGATACCGTTCGTGGGCCTATCTCGCGGCCTTCCTGCTCGTCGTTCTCTCGATAGCCACGGTCGACTGAGCCTGAGTGGGAGGAGTAGTGCCCCCAGCTCCGCGGCTCCGTCTTTTTTGATCTGTCCCGCCTAGGTGATGAGACCGCGTGCAGGGCCGCTGCCGACCTTGAAGGCGTCCTGCCGGTGGGGCTTGAGCCCGTGCCCGCGCCGCAGCGTGGCCATCCAGTGGCGGGAGACGCGCACATCCTCAATTCGTCCGACATAGATGGTCATTCTCCGCGCCGGATCCGCGCGGGCAGCTACTCACGAGGAGCGGCGTGCGAGGCACCGGTCAGGGCTGCCCCGTCAACACGCCACGTCCTTACGACTACGGCGCCATAAAAGGTGACGACCTGGACGCAGCGGTGGGTGGTTACGTCACCGATGTGCTCGCGGGACAGCCGAACATCGGCCACACTCGCGGCGAACCCCCACAACTGCGCGGACTTTTTTCGCCATTTACGGCAGATTTTTTATCCGACTTTTCCGAACGTACCGCGCCCCTATCACTCTGTCCACGCACTACAACTGTGTGTTACAGTGTCCATAACGGACGTAAGCCGGACAAGAGCAGGCGATCACGAGCCAGGCTGACAACACACACATCACTCGGAATCCCGTGCACATGATCAGGAACCGTGGACAGCCAGGCGGTCGTCGGATCGTGGAACGCGGGCAGCGGTTGGTATAGATCGATCCAGGATCCACGCGATGCGGGCGGCCTGGCTAGGCGCATCGCCGGGTTTGACCGGTATGAGAGTTCCGCGAGGCCGCCATAGGGTGGGTCTGGGCAGGCGGATTCTTGCGGGACAAAGAAATTAACAAAACTGGTACGATCGATTCAAGGCACGGGGGCCACGTCAAGGCGCGGGGCATGAATATGTCATCGAGCCCGATCGGAATGCTTACACGGCCTTAGGAGGTAGGGCATGGTTCGGCGAGTGACGCCCGATGACCCACGTCCGGCAGCGGATGAGCAGCTCCTCGCAGACCTCCGACTCGCCCTCGGAGGCGGCGTGCGCGCAGCGGAGATCGACCTCGCCATCAAGGTCCAGCAGGTCGCGCCGCCCTGGCGTGGTGCCGGCACCACGCCCGACGTGGCCCCTGGGCCAAACGTCGCTAGTGCCCTGACCACAAACGTTGGCCGGGTTGGGTGACACAGCATCCTGGGCCAACCCGATCGAAGCCCATTTCGGGCCACTACGCACGTTCGTGGTCGCCGGATCCGACCACCAAAACCACGTCGCACTGGGCCGCCACCTGCACCGATACCTAAGCTGGCGCAACGCCAACGCCCGCCACGCCGTAGCCATGGCCGCCCAACCAACCCGGCGAACGTTTGTGCTCGGGGCACTAGCACCGCGGGTTAGAGAGCGCCTCGACGAGGCGGCTCGGCGACCAGACGTCGTCCAGCGCCGGCTGTTGAGTTGCCGACACCCGACGCTGGCGACCCGAAGCGGGGACAATCAGCCTCGGACGGATGTCGCCGTTTGCGGATGTCCGTCGCCGCAGGTGATCCAGAGGCTCGCGTCAGTTCTCGGCCCCCAAGTCTAGCGCTGGTACGCTCGTCCGCCCCCGAGACGCAAGCCGGAACCTGCTCGTCTGCCGGGGACATCCGGCCGGCATCGACTTGATTCAGCGCCCTGCGAAGGTCGTTCAGGCACCGGGACCGCACCGGCCCCACCGACCCGGGAGCCAGGCCGAGTGACTGCGCGACCTGCGCGTAGCTGAACTCGTCCATCAGGAGCGCGAGCATGTGCTGACAACGAGGGGACAGCAGCTGGAATGCCTGCCGCAGCCGCTCCGCCCCTTCCCGCGAGAGAACCTCCTCCTCCGCCGAGGCCGCGCTACGCTGCCCGCGTTCAAGGATCACGACCTCGTCTGTCGGTGCCGGCAATCGCCTGCCACCCAGATGTCGTAGCACCTCGCGCCGAGCCACCATCGAAAGCCACTCGGCCAGTAGCTCCGGCTGACGCAATTGATCGAGCCGACGCCAGAGCCGCAGCCAGGTGGCCTGGCTGACATCCTCGCAGTCCGCCTGGCTCAGCCCATACGAGCGCGCGATCGCGCTGACCAACGGACCGAACCGGCGTACCAGAGTTGCCCAGGCAACCTCGTCACCCCCTCGACATGTCAACACGAGCGACTCCGTTGTGGCCGACTTCTTCACGAGGCCCCCCTACCGAAGGTGAAGAAATGCCCAATTGCGCCTCGGTGACACGTGAGACCATCCCGGAGATTCGTACCGGGCGACCACGTTCGACCGGGCATGCCTGCTGCACGAGTCCTTTGCGCTTGGTCCGGGTGATGACATGATGAACTCAAATTATATGGAGCAAATTAAGGACTCAGCATAGGAGACCGTTGATGATCTGTCAAAAAGTTATGGCCGTCTGTCGCATTTATTAACGTGCCCGTAAGGTGACCACGGAGGCGCGCACGCGCGACCGAGGTGGCGTAATTCCTTGCTCTCGCCGTGTCCATGTAGGCCCACCTGGGCATCGTCGTACGTCATCCGACCGGCGACGTGCCCGACCCGGAAATCTCAACTCTTCCGGTCGATTGCCACATCGACGCCCCCGCCGGCGTTCGCCGAACCCGGACCGCCCGGCACCCCGTTCCCGGCGGGCGCCGGCTCGTGGCCCGGGCCGTCCGGAAGACTGTCGTGCTCCTTGATGCCGTGCCGATCCCACCAGCCGGCGACGGGCGCCGGCAGCCACCACGCGGCACGTCCGAGAAGCCGCATCGTGGCCGGCACCAGCAGTCCCCGCACGATGGTGGCGTCCACCACGATGGCGATCACCAACCCGACACCGACCATCTTGATGAAGACGACTCCAGAGGTGGCGAAAGCCCCCACGACCACCACCAGCAGGAGAGCCGCACTGGTGATAATGCCGGCCGTACGTTGGACGCCGACTGCGATGGACTCGATCGGGTCACCGGTGCGGTCCCACTGTTCCCGGATCCGCGACAGCAGGAAGACCTCATAGTCCATCGAGAGACCGAAGGCGATGGCCAGCATGAGGACAGGCATTGTCACGTCGACCATGCCGGTGGGTGTGAAGGCGAGCGGTCCGGCCAGGTTGCCATCTTGGAAGATCAGTACCAGCGCGCCGAAGGACGCGCTCAACGAGAGCAGGTTCATCACGACGGACTTGAGCGGCAGCAGCACCGAGCCGAACGCGATGAACAGCAGCACTAGCGAGGTCACCAGGACAAAGAGCCCCATCCAGGGCAACCGCTCGCCGACAGACGCGAGCAGATCGACCAGTTGGGCAGGACCACCGGTGAAGAGCACCTCGGTCCCCGACGGCGGGGGCACGGCACGCAGCGCGGCGAGCATCTCCCGTGCCTGCTCGGACTGCGGGTCGAGTGCGTACCGGAGGTCGATGCGCGACACGCCCTGCCCGGTGGCGACGAGTTGGGCGCTGTCCACCCCGGACACCGCGTCGAGCCGGCCGATGTAATCCTGGACAACGGCCTGCTGCTCGGCGCTCTGAGTCGCACCGTCCGACCGGACCACCGCGGCGCTGATCAGTCGTGGCGGGCCGCCTGGGAACCGCTCGTCGAGCACCTCTGCCACGGTCCGGCTCTCCGACCCCACCGGAAGCACTCGCTCGTCCGCGTTACCCCACTCGACCCGCAGGAAGGGAGAGCCCAGGACCAACAGGAGGGCGACGATGCCGATGCTGGTCAGCACTGGACGGCGCATCACCCTGTGCACGAAGAGGTACCAGCCACGACCGGGATCCTTCGACGACGCCTCGGCCGACCTGCGCCGACGCGGCAACGGCACCCGCAGCGCGTTGATCCGATGCCCGACGACGGCCAGCACCGCCGGCAGCATCGTCATTGAGCCGACCAGCGCCAGGAGCACCGCCGCCACGCCCCCGAACCCCATCGAGCGTAGAAAGACCTGGGGGAAGAGGGTGAGACTGAGGAGCGAGATGGCGATGGTGAGGCCCGAGAAGAAGACTGTCCGCCCGGCCGTGTTCATGGTGCGTACGATCGCGTCGCCGACCGATCTGCTGATCGGCAGTTCCTCCCGGAAGCGGCTGACGATGAACAGCGCGTAGTCGATGGCGAAGCCGAGACCGAGCATCGTGACGATGTTGATAGAGAACGGCGACACGTCGAACCAGTAGGTGAGCACCCGCAGCAGGGTGAACGACCCCAGGATCACCAGGCCCCCGACGAGCAGCGGCACCAGCGCCGCGACCGCGCTGCGGAAGATCAGCACCAGCAACACAAGCAGCAGCGGGATGGAGATCGCTTCAGCGAAGAGGATGTCCTCGGCGACCTGGGCGCTGATGTCGCGTGACACCGCCGCTGGCCCGCCGAGTTGCACCGTCAAGCCGGGCGCGGCCAGGTCGTCTTCGATTTCCCGCAACGCCTCGCCACGGTCGGCCGCGTTGTCGCCGGCGAGTTGTATCGCCACGTACGTGGCGCCCCGGTCGGTCGAGACGAAAGCATCCTGGTTGGTGGACCAGTAGGACGTGGTCCGGGCGACCAGGTCGGTCGGCAGTGCGGCGATGACGCCATCCACTGCGGCGCGGAACGACGGATCGTCCACGGTTCGGCCCGCGCCGTCGTACAGCGCGATCACGTCGACCGTCTCGCGCCCCAGGGCCTGCTGGATGCGTTCCTGAGCGCGATAGGACTCGCTGGCCGGGTCGTCGAACCCGCCTTCGGCGTGCATGACACCGAACAGTCCGGTGCCCCAGACACCGGAAAATACTACAAATGTTAGGGAAAGTGCCAAGAACAACCAACGTCCGCGCATAGCGGCGCGACCCAGAACACCGAACACATCGACCCCCCGTGTTAACGCATCGGCGCAGCGACGCCCCACCCATCGACGACCGTCCGGCCCATCGCCACTCTGGCATCTGGCACAGTGGAACGTCAAGACCTTCCCTTATGCTAGGTCGTCAGAGAGCAGGCTCCACCCAGATCAAAGATTTGCCCAGGCCGCTGGTGCCCGCGACGACACCGGGGCGGGCCAGATGAGCGGGCACCAGACCCGGTGCCGGCACCACCGCACGGGGCGCGACGGGCTGCCAACCCGGACACGGCCGGCACCACGACGCAGGAGGTCGGCTATGCCCAGCAAACCGTTAAACTCCACTGCCGCCTCGATGCTGGGTCTCCTGCACCAGGGGCCAATGACAGGCTGGGACCTCCTGAGCGCCGCCGAGCGGTTGATCGGCAATTTCTGGTCGCTCACGCAGAGCCAGGTCTACCGCGAACTCGCCGCTATGGAGACGGCCGGGCTGATCACCGCCGGCACCCGCGGCCCCCGGGACCGCCGGCCCTACGAGCTGACCGATTCCGGCCGGGGCGCCTTCGCCGAATGGGTCAACCGCGAACCGGGGAAGGAGCACATCCGCATCCCACTGCTGCTCTCCATTGGATTCGGCCAGCACATCAACCCTGAACTACTAGCGCACTATGTCGCCGAGCACCGGGCCCGGCACGCCGAACGGCTAGCGAATTACATGAATGTGCTTCAGAATGCCGAGGAAAGCGGGCTCGTGCCCGACCTGTACCGGCGGGCGACCCTGCGCTTCGGCCTCATCTACGAGCAAGCGGTACTGGAGTGGTTCGACAGCCTGCCGGCCGAGATACGCGGCGAGAGCTGACCCGCGGCCGCCCGGTTCGCCGCCCAGCACGACCAGGACGAACAGAAGCGGATCCGATGACTGACGCACGCAGCCCCACCTCTTGGCGGTCGCGGGCGCTACAGGCGGTCGCCTCCCTCGCGGGCCTGGTCGTCGTACTGGGCGATGGCGCGCGAACCCGACCAGGCTGCCCGACCTTCGGGCAGGACGATCGGGCCATCCGGGGCCGACGCGATCACCATGCCGGCATCCCGTCAACGCGCTTGGCCCGAGCGTCCCAGGGTCCCAACGCGACCGCTTGAGACGCCGCACGAAAACAAACTCAACGACGGGGCAGCCGTGACGTGCTGCCGAAGAACCTCTCGGCTGGGACCGAGGGCCGCAAGGCCGGTTCGCTCGCCTCGCCGCGCGCGGTGCATTCGGAGCGCATTCCCCCGACACCGCACACGGCTACTGTCCCCTACCCGGACGTGGGCGATGCGACGTGGTTCGCCTGCGACCAGGTGCCGGCAGCAGGCACGGAGGTAAGGACCTTCACCGTGGCCGGCGCACGTACCGCGAACTAGGTAATTCTTGCCGATGTGTAGCGGTTGCCGTCTTGGCACGATCGCATCTGCCGGGTGTGGATCGGGCGGCTCGCTCTCATGCCCGGCGATCCGATGGTCAGGGACCGCAGAGAGGCTTCACGATGGAGATCATTACGGACACCGACGAGGCCGGCATTGACGTGTCGGCCCCGGTGGTCAGCCGCCACAGCGTCACGGTGACCGCGTCGGCGGAAGCCGTGTGGCGGATCCTCACCGACATCGACGCATGGACGACCTGGCTGCCAGAAATCCCGTACGCACGCGTGGAAACACCCGGTCCGCTCGCCCCGGGCTCCGTGTTCCGCTGGTCGGCCGCAGGCATGGAGATCGAGTCGACGATCGTTCAGGTACGGCCGCGGGAACGCCTCGTGTGGCGGGGATACGGTGACGGACCGGACGGGGTCCTCGGTGTCCACGTCTGGGCGCTCACTCCGGCCGGCGACGGTGTGGAGGTGTCGACCGAGGAGTCCTTCGCGGGCCCGCCTGTCGACGCCGACCCTGGGCCGTTCCAGGAGGGCCTCGACACGACCCTCGCCAGGTGGCTGGAACGACTCAAGGGCACCGCCGAGGCGGTGACCGCCCCGTGAAGAATCGTGTGTTTGCCGTCGCGACGGCAGTGGTCGTGGCCGGCCTCGTGGGCACCGCAGGTGCGCCGGCTCGGGCCGAGGTCAGGCGCGATGTCGGTGCCGACCACGCGACGCTGCGATGTGCGGGACGGACCGTCGACACTGCGGCGAAGATCCGCTATCGGACGGAGACGACGATCGACGCTCCGCTGCGAACCGTCTGGAAGTTGCAGACCGACGTGGAACGCTGGCCGTCTTGGCAGAAGCCGGTTTCCTCCAGCAAGCGGCTCGATCGTGGCCCACTGCGTCCCGGTTCATCCTTCCGATGGACGACACCGGTCCTCGAGACCGCGCTGAATCCCGCCACGACCCTCGTCGTCACGTCCAGCGTCCGGCAGCTTCAACACCAGAGGTGCCTCCGGTGGGACGGCCCGGCGATCGGTGTGGGGCTGCGCATCGACGAGGGGGTCCACGTGTGGACGTTCACCGAGATCGCCGGTCGCGTTCTCGTGCGTACCGAGGAGACGTGGCGCGGGGACCAGGTGGAGCAGGACGTCGCCTTCTCCACCGTGGCTCTCGGGGCGGGCCTGGAGACGTGGCTGACGGAGCTGAAGACGCGTGCCGAACGGGAGTGTGACCGGGCCCGGCGCCCAGCGCTGACGTGACCCAGCGGGCCCCGCCGGTCTCGTACCGGCGGGGCCCTTTCGTCGCTCGGTCGGCCCGGCTCCGTCAGCGGAGTAGTTCTCGTAGCTGCCGGCGTGAGGTGATGCCCAGCTTGCGGTAGAGGTTGCGCAGGTGGGCGTCGATCGTTCGCGGGCTGACGAACAGCAGCGCGGCGACTTCCTTGGTGCCTGCACCGGAGGCGACCTTGCGGGCGACGAGTAGTTCGCGGGCGGTCAGCCCCGCGAGCGGATCGGCGTCGTCGGCCAGGGTCGGCTCGCCGATGGCATCTAGTTCGCGGGCGGCGCGGCCGGCGAACCCGCGCGCGCCGATGGTGGAGAGCAGTTGGTGCGCGGCGCGCAGCTCCACCCGCGCCTCGGCGCGGCGGCCGACCCGTCGCAGCCACTGCCCGTAGAGCAGTCGGGCACGCGCGTAGTGGACTCGCATCCTGCTCCCGGCGAACCGGCTGATCGCGGCACGGTAGTGGTCCTGCGCGCCGAGCCCCGGGTCGAGCAGCGCACTCGCCAGTAGATGCGCACCGGTCGTCCACGCGTTCGGGTTGACCCGTGCGACATCCGCGATCCATTTGGCCGATTCCTTGGCTTCTTCGGGACGTCCGACGTACGCGGCGGCTTCGACCAGCTCGTGGTGGAAGACGGAGGCGGCGTACGCCCCGCGCCGGTGCTGGTCCCGTACGAGCAGCAGCGCGTCGATCGCGGCCTCATGGTCGCCGCTGCCGTTGCACAGAACGCCGATCGCGTAGTGCAGCGCAGTGGGTTTCACCCCCACCCAGTCGCGCAGCCTCTCCCGGATCTCGCGGAACCGTTCGACGTCCCCGCTCCAGGCGGCAAGCATCAGGTCGGACCCGACGAGGTTTGACGTCCCGGCGGCCTCGTCGACCGCACGCGCCTCGATGATGCAGAGCTGCGCGTCGGCGAAGCGACCCACGATCGTCCGGGCGACCGCCTGGAAGCGCAACGCATGGGGAAGGATCGCGTAGGCCCCCTGCGCCCGGGCGAGTTCCACCTGACGGTCGGTGATCTGCTCCATGGCATCGCTGTCACCGATGTCGACGCTCAACACACAGGCACGTTCCATCCACCACGGATCCGCGCCGGGCGTGTGGGCGTGGTCCCGGAAGGCGTCGACCGTACGCCGCATCAGGGGCATCGCCTCGTCCACCGGGCGGAGATGCTGCTCGACCAATGCCCGCAGCAGCAGATCGACCGGACGTGGCGGCTGACGCTCGGGTACCCGTTCCCGGATGTGCAGGGCGAGGCGCCGTAACCTCCCCGGCTCGTCGACGCTGAACATGAGCGACGCGAACGCCTCCAGGTAGGTTTCGCGGACCTCGTCGGGCCCCACGCCGTCGGCCGCGTCGATGAGCGCGATCGTCGCCAGGATGGTGCGCGCCACGTGATAGTCGATCGTGGCGCGCAGTAGCCGCGCGGCGTGGCGGTCGGCGGGGTCCGGGTGGAGACGCTCGGCCTCGTCCACCAACTCCCGGGCGGCAGATGGTGCCCCCGAGCCCAACCGCGCCCGGGCCGCGGCCAACAACCGGCGGGCCTGCCGCGACCGGCCGGGGGTCAGTCGGGCCGCGCGCTCGAGGAACGCGGCCACGGCCGCGAGTCCGCCGCGGCGCTGTGCCCGGCCGGCCGAACGCTCCAGCTCGGCCGCGGTCTCCTCATCCGGGTCGGTGATCGCGTTCGCCTGGTGCCAGGCGCGACGGTCGGGATCGACGTCGGCGTCCGTACCGGCGGCGAGCGACGCGTGCGCCTGCCGTCGCGCCCCGGCGCCAGTCGACAGGTACACCGCGGAACGCGCCAACGGATGCCGGAAGTGCACCCGGGGCCCGGCCACCAACAGGCCGCTGTCCTCGGCCGCGGCCAGGTCCACGGCGTCCAGCCCCTGGATCGCCATCGCGCGGCGCAGCAGAACGAGATCGCCTGTCGGCTCCGCCGCGGCCAGCGCCAGAACCGAGCGCGTGGGTGCCGGCAGCCGCAGGAACCGACTCACGAACCGGTGTTCCACGGCGCGGTGCCCGGCGTCCCCGGGTAGCCCGAACGGTCCGGCGTCGCGGGCGAACTCCACCAGGGCGAGCGGGTTGCCGGCCGCTTCGGCGAGGATCCGTTGCACGATCGCTGCCTCGTGGCCGAATGGTGCCCGATACCGCAGCAGGGTGAGGGCCTCCGAATCGGAGAGCCCGGTGAGGGTGAGGGCGGGCAGGCGACCGAGCGCCGACACCGAGGCGGCGTCGCGGGCAGCGAACACCATGGCGACCCGCTCCGCCGCAACGCGTGCCGCGACGAAGGCCAGTACCTGCCGCGAGCCGGCGTCGATCCACTGCACGTCGTCGACCACGCAGAACACCGGCCTGCGCCGGCCTACGGCACTCAGCAGGCCGAGAACGGCCAAGCCGACAAGCATCGGGGTCGGCGTGGCCCCGGCGTGCAGTCCGAACACCGCGTCGAGCGCGTTCCGCTGCGGTACGGGGAGTCCGGCGCGGTGGTCGAGCACGGGCGCGCACAACTGGTGCAGGGCCGAGTAGGGCAGCTCGCTCTCGAACTCGACACCACCGGCCCGCAGCACCCGCCATCCGTCGAGCCGCGAAGCGGCCGCACCGATGAGCGTCGACTTGCCGATCCCCGCGTCACCGAGAACGAGCTTCGCCCCGCCACGGCCCCGCGCAGCGGCTGCCGTCACCGAGGCGATCTCGCCCAACTCCGCCTCGCGAGCGACGAACAATCCCGACCTGATATCTGTCATCAGCTTCTGCGTGTCGCCGGACGAATGGTGCCCTCTGGTTGTTCGGCCCCACCGATGGTATCCAGAGCAGCGCACCGACCGGGACGGGCGCCGGGTCCGGAGTCGGCGCTCCTACGAGGGCAACTCGAACAGTTCCAGCTGGATGCCGTCGGGGTCACGGAGATAGAGGATCTTCGTCCCGGCCAGCGCCCCCGCTTCGACGCCATCGCCGTCCTGGAGCACGACCGGATCGGCGTTGACGTGCACGCCCCGCCGCACCAGGTCGCGGTGCGCCGAGTCGAGGTCGTCGACCTCAAAACACAGGTGCATCACCCCAACGTCAGAGTTGCGCCCGGTGAAGGGCCTCGGCTGCGGGCTGTCGTACTGGATGAGTTCCAGCAGGACGTTGTCACCGGCCAACGCGAAGGATGCCCGCATCGACGCGTTCTCGACCTCGACAACCGCACCGATCGCCGGGTTCGTCGCCGAGATCGTCACACCGTTCGGCGCGATGCCGAGGACGTCCTCGTACCACCTCACCGACCGCGCCAAATCGCTGACCGGCACTCCGATGTGATGCATTCTGGTCACTTTGCTCATGATCCCCATCCTGAAGGGCCGAGCCAGCACTGTGGAAGGCACAGGTCTTCCGCGTATCGCTGGTACCACCCAGCTCCCCGGAGGTCCGATGGCGGATCATGGGATCATGAATGACCTCGGCGCCGCGCTGCGGGCCTGGCGGGATCGCACGGACCCGGCCGCGGTCGGTCTCCCGAACGCCTCTCGTCGCCGCGTCGTCGGGCTACGACGCGGCGAGCTGGCGGCACTGGCCGGCATCTCCCCCGAATACGTGGCACGCCTCGAACAGGGCCGGGCCGCCACACCATCGGCGCAGGTGTGCACCTCCCTGGCCCGCGCGCTGCGACTTTCCGACGACGAGGAGGCGCACCTGATGCGCCTTGCCGGCTTCGCCGCGGCCCCGGACCGCATACCCCACCTGATCCCCAGCAGCCTGCACCGCGTCATCGACCACCTCGACGACACCCCGGCGGCCGTCTACGACGCCGTGTGGCGGCTGCTGCACTGGAACCGGCCGTTCGCGGCCGTCTTCGGCGACCCCACCGGCGCCACCGCCGACGATCGCAACGCCTTGATCGTCCAGTTCGAAACCCGAAACCCCCGAGTCCGGCAGACCGACACCGAGCGCGCCTACTTCGAGCAGTCGTTGGTGGCCGACCTGCGCGCCACCAGCGCCCGCTATCCCAACGATCCCGACGTGGCGGCACTGATCTCGCGGATGGCCGGGAACGACAGGTTCTGCCGCCTCTGGGCCCTCCGCGCGGTGGCCAATCACGAGAGCGCGCACAAGACCGCCGTACACCCGGACGTGGGGGCCATCCCGCTGGACGCCAACGTTTTGACCACCCAGAACACCGACCTGCGCCTCGTGGTCCTCACGCCTCGGCCCGGCACTGCCGCTCGCGAGAAGCTGAATCGACTGCGTTGACGTTACCGTCCAGGAGACATCCACATCGACGAGGCGCACACCGGCCGACGTGTCTACACCCGGCCGGACGCCGACGACGTCGCGTCGCTGATCTCCGAGCTGATCGACTGGCTGGCCGACGGCGAACCCGAGACCCCGCTGCTCGTCCGAACCGCCATGGCACACCTGAACCTGGTCAAGATCCACCCTGGCGGGACGGGGACGGCCGAAAGTCGCGGTCCCTCCACATCCTCGTGCTCGCCCGCGAACGTCTCGCACCGGTGGGGATGCAAACCCCAGTCCCGCCAGATCCGGGCGACCTCGGCGAAGCTGACCGGTGTGCCCTGCCTGGTCAACTGGTCCGCAGGGCTCTGGCCGACCAGTGCGTGATCCCCGACTCGGCCGGTGGTGGGTTCAGGTCGCGGTCACCACACCGGCCTCGTCGACGACCGGCGGGCGTCCCGGACGCGGCAGGTCCGCCAGGGCGGCGATCCCCCCGCGTGTACCGGGCCCGCCACGCGACCACGGTCTGACGGGTCACTCCCACCCGGCGGGCGATCTCCGCGTTGGGCAGTCCATCCGCGGTCGCGCAGGCGGCGGTGATCTCCGAATTCAAGATCCCTTCCCCGTACGATAACATCGACAAAGTCCCCCGTAACCCCAGTGGCAAGATCCGGCGTCGGATTCTCCGGGACCAGTTCTGGGTGCATGTGGACCGCGACGTCAACTGAATTGAGATTCCTATGAGCATCGCCCTTTCCACGGTGAAGGCTGGGCTGCGGGTCGCCTCGGTGGTCGTACCGGGTCTCGCCGGGAAGTGGACGTTCGCACTGTTCTGCAAGCTCCGGACCCCGTCGCGGGTGCGCCCCAACGAGGCCGAGGTCCACGCCCAGGCCCAAGTGGACAGCATCGAGTACAACGGTCGGCGGGTCGTCACCTACCAGTGGGGGGACGGCGCCAAGCCCATCCTGGTGGTCCACGGTTGGGAGTCTCGCGGCTCGCGGTACGCACCCCTGGTGGCGGAGTTGCTCGCCCGTGGATACAGCGCGGTCACCTTCGACGCACCCGGTAACGGCGACTCCGAGGGAAACCGCACCACGCTGCTGGAGTACGCGGACATCGTCGAGAAACTGTACGAGCGGCACGGCCCCTTCCAGGCGGCCGTCGCCCACTCGTTCGGGTCGTTGGCGCTCTTCCAAGCCATGCGCAAAGGGGTCAAGGTCGACCGCGTGGTGACGGTGAACGCCGTGTGCGACTTCGACTACCTGGTCCACCGGTTCAGCGAGGAACTCGGTTTGTCCGAGCGCCTAAGGAAGGATCTCAGCCGCCGGTTCGAGGGCCTGTTCCCGCAGGAGCAGGACATCTACCGCCGTTTCTCCGTCCCGTACCAGGCGGACCGGGTGACCGGTCCCGTGCTGGTGATCCACGACGAGGACGACCTCCGGATCGAGATGTCGCAGGCCAAGAAGATCGCCGCGGCCTTCCCCGACCAGTCCCGGATGATCACCACTCAGGGCTTCGGACACAGCAAGATCCTCACCGACCCTAGGACGCTGACGGCCATCGCGGACTTCGTGTCGGAATCCACCGTCTGACCGCACCGCCGGTCGTTCTCCCAGGTAACGCGCCCGGTGGGTCTGTACCCACCGGGCGCGGTCATCGTGACGATCGGGTACGGCTACCGGCCAACCTCGTCGGCAGCTCACGCAGTGCCTTGACGACCTCGGCCGGGGCTTCCTCGGCCATGAAGTGGCCGCAGGAGACCGTGGTGTGCCGCACTCCGGGAGCCCACGCCCGCCACAGCCACTGATCAGCTTCTCCGGCAGCCCGGGAGGCCGGGCCATCAGGTAGAGGTGGAACCCGACCGCCGCGGCGGCGGCCCTTCGGCTCGGCACGGTCAGATGGTGCACCTGTGGGTAGGCCGACGGGGCGGTGTTCCCGTACTCCCGGATGGAGCGTTGGTCAGGCCACGCGCGGGTCGCCCGGAGAACGTGAGGGTCACCGACGTGCCGCTGAACCGGGGGTCCACCAGGGCGGCCTGGTGCCGGGGATGGGTGCCACTCTCCGGGGTACGCAGGAACGCCGTGCCCAGTTGCGCGGCGCCCGCCCCGGCCGCCAGTACGGCGGCGACCGCACCACCGTCCATGATGCCGCCTGCCGCGATCAGGTCGAGGTCCACCGCGTCGCGGACCTCGGCGAGCAGGGGTAACAGGCCGACGCCGTTCCCCTGCGACGGCTCGGGCGTGAACGAGGCGCGGTGCCCGCCAGCCTCGGGTCCCTGGACAACCAACACATCGACACCGCCCCGAGAGCAGGCCCTGGCCTCGTCGGCACTGGGCGCCGTCCCCACCACAGCGGTGCCGACCTCGTGGAACCGGTCCACCACCGACGGGGACGGGCAGCCGTAGGTGAAGCTCACCAGCGGCACTCGTTCCTCGACCAGCAGAGCCAGCTTCTCCTACCAGCCGTCGGTGTCGCCGACCGGCGGGTCACCGAGCGTGACGCCGTACCGCTGTGCCTCCCCCGCGAGTGCCCGGCGGGAGCGGTCCAGCGCCACCGGATCGGCGGCCGACGTCGCGGGCACGAACACTGACGCCGCACAGCGCCCCGGTCCGCGCCCACACCTGCACCAGGTCGGCCCGCAGGTCGGCCGGCAACCGGTAACCGGCGGTCAGAAAACCCAGGCCGCCGGCCGCCGAAACCTCACCGACCAACGCGGGGGTCGAGGCGCCACCGGCCATCGGCGCCGCGACGATCGGGTGTCTGAGCCGCCCGAGCACGTCCCGGGTGGACGCGCCCACGGTCAGGCCGGCCAGGCCGGGGACCGACCGAGCAGCCGCAGCAGACGGTCCTGGTCCGAGCCCTCTGCCGGCAGCGGCGGCGCGAACGACGAACCCGGCAGGCTGCGGGACGCACCGACGGGTACCGCCCGTCGGGTGACCTCCAACGCCGCCTCGACGATGTCGTCGTCGAACTTCGGCGGCGCACCGAGCGCGGCACCCACATCCCACCCGTGCACCACGTAGTCGAGGAAGTGGAAGCTGATCGCCATCCGGGCCGGGAAGCCGCCGACCCGCCGGATCTCCGGCAGCCAGAACTCTCGGCGCATGACGTCCGGTCCGTCGAACGCGCCGATCACCCGTTCCGCCGACCGGAGGTAGTCACCGCCCGGGTCGGCCGCCGGCTGCTCCCGCCAGACCGAATCGTCCTCGGTCTCGCCGTCGGCCGCCGCCGCGAAGCCGTTGTTCTGGGCGGTCATGTGGGCCAGCAACTGCCGCAGGCTCCACTGCGTGCAAGGGGTGGGCAGGTCCCACTGTTCCTCCCGTGCACTGGAGACGATCTTCACGCTCTGCCGCACCGCCCGGCGGTTCAGCTCCTGGATGTCCACCACAAACCCTCTTCCCGCCGATCCATCTGCCGCCCTACCCGCCCCGGTCAATCGTCGAACTGGCCGTGCTCCCGGGTCACACCGCACCGCTTGACCGTATTACCGCAGGTCAGAACCATCGTCTCTGTCCGACGTCGGTGAGCACTTCGGACGCGGAGACCTCTTCGCCAACCTGCACCCAATCTGCTCCCAGTCTGCTCCCCCACCCGGGCTCGCACCCGGCCGCCCACCAATCGCGAGCTGTCAGCCCAGTGCCTTGGATGGCACCTGCGCTGGCTCCCACGGCCGCATCGGTCGACCGGGGAGCACGCCCACGGCCGCCGCGCCTTATCAGCCGGCTGCGCGCCCGCCCGGCGAGAGGCGTGGGAGCGTCGCCCAGCACAGCCGGTCGGTGGCGTACGAGATCTATGCTTCCGGCGCGTCTATCGCCCTATCTGGCGGTGGCTGATCGCGCGGGGGAGGCAGGTCGATGGGGGTACCGACGCTTGTCGTATCGCTGACCCGGCCGAACACGTACCGCGGGATCGGGCCGGCGGTAGCGGCTGCACCCCATGGCGCGCTGATCCTGGTGGAGCCGGGCCGTTACGACGGGCAGGTCGTCGTGCGCGCTAAGGCAGAACCTTCTACGAACCGCGAACAGCGATGGTCACCTGACCGGCGGCTCCGCCAACACAACGACACCGTCCGCCTCAACGTCGAAGCCGAGCACCGGATGGCTCCCGTCGCCGCCCTCCGAATCCATCAGCACGGCTTTGCCCAGGCACCTTCCGATCGCCGTCACGAAACTGCAAAACACATCGAGCCGCTCCTGCCCCTGAAGCTCCCGCAGATCGACATCGAAGTCGATCTCATTCGCCGCATAGAACCGGAAAATCGCCAGGACATCCACCGACGGCCAGACCCGCAGCTCCGGGCACTCAGCGCCAGCCGGGCGGGACAACACGGCCGCCGCCGCAGGCAACGGCAGCACCACCGCGCCTTCGGAGTACTGGAACGCCCAACCCTGAGCGACGACGAGATCTAGGACCGATTGCCAGTCCTCCACCGAGGCGCCAGGCACGCAGACGTCCGGCAACGCCCCCATCACCCCGGGATCGAAGAACCACCTGACGTCATCCCACAGCAGATCAGGCACCACGCCATCCTGCCCTCACCACGGCCCCCACGCCGACTCGATTCCTTGACGAAACCCACAGGGGCATCCCCCGAGGGATGCGTCTAGGGTTGTCCGGTGATCGAGATCTTGGACGACCTCGGTGTGCTCGTCCGATCCGACCTGGACCCGGAGACATTGAGCCTTGCTGGTGTGCCCTTCGGAGCGGATGCCGCTGACAGTGTCCAGCGACGCCAGATCACAGAGGCAAGCTCCTCGATCGTCCACCGCTCAATCAGCGGCACCGACAGCGCTCCGGAGTACTTCGCGGCGGATGACCGAAGGCTGACCCTCGAGGAAGTGATCGACAGCGCCATCGGGGATGGCGGCATGGTGCATTTCGCAGACAAGCTCAGCTACAAGATCGTAGGCTCGCTGGTCGTCGGGTTCGCGCTCTACGGTGCCGGCTGCGGTCATCTGGCCCACTTCGGCTATCTGCGGTCCTACGAGCAGTTACTCCTCGCGTTCGGGACAGGGGACCGGACCGAGGAATCGCGGGTCTACGGTGACCTCTTGGGATACCACAACTACTACTGGCACTCGCGGAAACACGTGTACTGGAGTGCTGGTGATGAAGACGGGACTGGTTGTCTGTCATCGATCAGTCTTGGGGACTATCCCGGCAACGCCGGACCCGAATAGGCGCAGTCGTACCGATCCGCGAACGCATCCGCTCCTCGACGTGAGCGGACACCGCCCTACCGCCTCTGAGACAGCGCCAACGCAGATGCCTTCGGATCCGCCGAAGAGGTCACCAGCCTGAAAGACGTGGTCAGGGCGTTGCCCGTGGGATCGGCGTCTCGAAAGACAGGAACTGCGGGGGAATCCCAGCAAGCTCGCCCCAACGCTTCACATCGATCTGCAGCAGACCTACAGGCAACGCGTTAAGCGACCCGAGACGCCGACCGGCGCCCGCCATCCCGGAAGCTACCCCTACGCCTGCCGAGACAACCGCTACCCGTAACGACCGGCTCGCGCCCCAGAACGCCTGACCCCCGTGGTCGAGTTGCGGTGATTTTGCGGTCAACCGCGCGGCGCTCGGTCCGTAGGAGCGTCGAGACGCCGAGCTGCACGGCTCGGCGGCGCGGGGATGGTGCCGTCAGCACGAGTCGTGGCCGCCGCAGTCGCAGCCGCAGCCTTGGATGTGCGGCGGTGGAGCGTGAGAGTCATGACCAGCACGACCAGCGCCCCGACGATCAGCCCGAGGATCGCGCTGGCCACCGTGTTGACGAGCCAGCCGACGAGCCCGCCGAGAACACCCGTGGCGTCGTGGGCGGCGACCTCCACGTGGTGCACGGCCTCGTACAGGAAGTGCAGGTTCAGCTCGTTCGTGCCTAGCAGCAGGATGTGCCCGCCCACCCACAGCATCGCCGCGGTGCCGACTACCGTCAGCACGGTGAGGACCACCGGCATCGCCCTCACCAGACCGCGGCCGAACGTGGCGACGGCGCCGGAACGTTGCGACAGGCGCAGCCCGGCGTCGTCCATCTTTACGATCAGGGCCACCACGCCGTACACCAGGACGGTTATGACGACGGCGACGACAGCCAGGATCGCCAGGCGGGACCAGAACGCCTCATCGATCACCTCGTTAAGGCTGATGACCATGATCTCCGCCGAGAGGATCAGGTCGGTTCGTACCGCCCCGGACACCAGTGTCGTCTCGTCCTGCACCGTTTCCTCGCCCGCGCCGGAGGCGCCGTGATGGGCGATCTTGGCCCACACCTTCTCCGCGCCTTCATAACAGAGGTAGGCACCGCCGAGCATGAGGATCGGAGTGAGCAGCCACGGCACGAACTGACTGAGCAGCAGCACCGCCGGCAGGATGATGAAGAACTTGTTGCGCAGCGACCCCACGGCGATGCGCTTGATAATCGGCAACTCGCGCTCGGCCGCCAGGCTCCGCACGTACTGCGGCGTGACGGCAGCATCGTCGACGACGACGCCCGCAGCCTTGGCGCCGGCCTTCGCGGCGGCCGCCCCGATGTCATCGATCGACGCTGCAGCGGCCCGGGCCAGCACCGCCACGTCATCCAGCAGGGCTACGAGTCCACCGGCCAAGGGAGGGTCCTTCCAGGGGTGTGCAGAATTCGAACTGGCCCATTCTCGCTCAGGTCCCTGCGCGCGGCACGCCACCGCCCGGGTCGCATACCGGGCGAGAGCTTGAGGTGAGCGACTATCGCGCTCGGCCGATGACCCGCCACCACCGCGGCCGGGTCATCACCTGGCGCCAGCTCAGGCCGAACCCGTCCGCCGCAGTCACCGTTAACCGGGGTCGGCGGAGATGCGTTTCGGTCGCTGTCTGGATCGGCCGCGGATGCCCTTGATCGGCGGGATCTTGTCGACCAGGGCAGTAGTTGGGTGACGCCGTGACGGTTGCCGCCATCAGGGACACGACGAGTGGGATGCCACCCCGTCGGTGATGGCGTGGTGTTTCGAGCCTGGCTTGCGGCGGTCGACCGGGCTCGGACCTGTTTTGGGCCGCCCTTGAGCGCCCGAACATACGTGCCGTCGATCACCGCCCCGGGAGATGTCCAACTGCCCGGCGATGCAGTGGATCGACGGAGCGATCGAGTCGATCGGCACGGGCTACGCACTGTCCGCCGACGAACTCTGACATCACCATGCGCAGCTAGCGACGGAGCAGCGAGAAGGCTCCTGCCGCCGTCAGCAGCAACAGCAGTGACACCGCGAACAGGGCGCGTCCAAGCGGAAGGGGCATGGAGATGAAAAACGGTGCCTGTGCGATCAACAGGCCCGCGCCGATCACGGCTTGGGCGGTTCCCACCTGCACGGGCTGGGACGGCTCTCCCACCTTCAGCCGCGCAAGCCGGACCCAGGCGGCGGGAATCCTTCGGGACACGGTCACACGCACCCCGATTACAAGCGAGCCCAGGCTGAGGACCACGACCCCCACACGCAAAGCGATCGTGACTGGGTCCTCGTCATACGGACTCATGCGCCCATCCTCGGAGAGGCGTCAAGCGCGCGAATCGGACGACAGACGCACGACAGCCTCTGGCGTCCTCCTGACCTGCCGAACGGTCACCGCCAACCCTGATGGCCTGGTCGAATTGACCCAGAGCGCCGTGCCGACTCGCAAACGTATCGACGGCCAGTGGAAGGAACTTGGTCAGCCCTTAACGGAGGGCCGAGGCGCTAACGGATAGTGAAGGTCAGCGGGTTCGAGATGCCGACGCCGCCGTGGGAATCGTGGACCCGCACGGTGAAGGTGGATGACGTGCCGGCCGACAGGGCCGTCTGGAACTGGTACCGCTGTCCGCTGTTGGTCGGCGTCACGGCCAGCCGGGTTGCGCCCAGGTAGAACTCCACCCGGCCGACGAGGTCCCCGGGATCGGTGTCGGCGACGTCGGCGACCAGCGTGACGGTCGTCGGCTCGAGGAAGTAGGTCTGCCCGCCGGGGGTGCTCAACGCCACCGCCGGCGGGTGGTTGGCGCCGGTGGACGCCGGCGTCACCACCGTGACCAGCAACGGCGGCGCAGCGCCAGACAGCGACTGGTCGGTGCCGGCCGAGACGTACAGCACGAAGGTGGTGCTGGTGCCGGGCTCCCCGGTCGGTGGCGTCCACAGCGCCTCGAACCGGTCACCGGTCGTCCTCACCCCCCGGGCCACCGTGACGCCGTCCACCCGGAACGACACCGAGGTGATGCTGTGTCCGCCTCCCACGGTCGCGGTCGCCGCCAGCGGGACGGTCCCCGGCGTGGTGTACACCGCGCCGGCGGTCGGGCTGAGCCAGGTGACGATCGCCGGCCAGTCAGCGACCGGCGGTGTGGCCGTCCGGGTCGGCGTCACGCTGGGCAGGACGCCGCCGGTGCACGTGACGCCGTTGAGCGTGAACGACGCCGGTATGGGGTTGCTGCCCGACCAGGCGCCAACGAAACCGATGTTCACGGAGCCATTCGTGCCCAGGGTCGCGTTCCAGCCCAGATTGGTCGCGCTGACCTGCTGGCCCGCCTGGGCCCAGGTGGCGCTCCAGGTTTGCGTGAGCCGCTGATCGACTGCAGGGAACGCGAACCGCAGCGTCCACCCGTTGACTAGGTCACCCAAGTTGGTGACCGCGATGTCGGCGTGGAAGCCACCGGTCCACTGGCTGGTGACGACGTAGTTCACCCGACACCCGGCCGCCGCGTTCGCCGCACTGGCGTGTGAGATCGCCGCCATCATCGCGACCATGGCAACAGCGATGGCGGCCACAGCAGTCAGCGACTTCCGCATGGGCACACCTCGCCGTAGATAGTTGCATGTCTATGAATATGTCGACTGTCCTGCTGCTCCGCCTTCCTGTCAAGGCACGCACGGCAGTCCTGCCGCCGACAGGACAACGGACAGCCCGCCCATGGCTGATCGGTAGCGGCCACAGCGCCGAGCAGGCAGATCGGAGTCTTAAATGACGGTCCTGCGGCGGATTTCGGCCCGCTGACTCGCAACGCTCTACTTGGATCTACAGCACCTGCAGGCGCGGCGTTAGGCAACTCGAGACGCCGGCCGGCGCCAGCCATCGTGGGAACAACACCACCTGACCACTTTGCACCCAATCTGCTCCCATCTGCAAGGCCAGGCCAACCAGTGGCTCCTTACCGCCTTGACCTGCGCACACTCCCCTGCCAGGTAACATGGAGCGTTGTCGACCGCTGCGCAGAACCGCAGAGCACTCCGCGCCGAAACAGGACGCCGCACCCGACCTGACCTGGGTAAACGTGGAGCCGCAGGCAGGGGTGGGTGCAGTTGAGGAACGTTCGATGCCGTTGGGCGCAGTTCAAGGCTGTTCAGGGCACGCCGACGTCTTGAGCGCCGTCAGCGCCGGCATCGGCGGTACTGCTGGTGTCACGCTCGATCGCGAACGGATCTATGCCGGCTCGCGCACGCCGCCGGCGTTGCCACCGTCGTCTGGCATCGGTTCGGTCGGAGCTTCGGGGAGCTCGTCCGGCGCGCCAGGCAGAAGCACGCCCGCGTCGTCAGGCACCGGTTCACCCGGGTCGATGGGCGGATACTGTTCGGGGTCGAGATCCGGTCCAGTCATCAGGCGAGCATCCGTCGTCTACCGGACTGCCGCTCGTCGGGCCGCGAGCCGGGCAGCCTACCCCTCGCCTCAGGCGACTGGCGGCACTGATCCGTCGGCTGCCTGCCACCTCGGGCGGCACTCATCGGCGTCGGCCGGAGCCCACTCGCCCCGATGGCCACGGTGGCGGCGGACCGGGCGGTGAGGCTACCGGGGTGTTGATCGGATCATCACCACTTGTTGAATAGATGCTGACAAATCTTGGCCAGGCTTGGCAGCATGGCTATCACTTACCGACGCCTCCTCGCCGCCACCCTCGTAGCCGGGCTGGCTCTGCTCACCGCGTGGACACCGGCACGCGGCGCGGAGCCCGCTCTGGCGCCCACGGCCACCGCACCCAACATCATCTTCGTTCTCGTCGACGACCTCGCGTGGAACCTCGTGCAATACCTGCCGCAGGTGCAGCGACTACAGAGTGAGGGGGTCACCTTCACCAACTACACGGTGACCGACTCGCTGTGCTGCCCGTCCCGCTCGTCGATCCTCACCGGCCAGTTCCCACACGACACCGGCGTGTTCACCAATGGTGGGACCGACGGCGGGTTCGCGGTCTTCAAGGGCCGGGGCAACGAGAACCACACCTTCGCGACAGCATTGCAGGGCAAGGGCTACCGGACCGGCTTCCTCGGCAAGTACCTCAACGGCTACCTGCCGGGGGACACGCAGGGTGGTTCGCTGCCGTACGTCCCACCCGGCTGGTCGGAGTGGTACGTCGCGGGCAACGGATACTCCGAGTACAACTACGACCTCAACGAGAACCACACCATCGTCCACTACGGCAACCAACCGGCCGACTATCTGACCAACGTGCTGTCCCGCAAGGGCAAAGACTTCATCCAACGCTCGGCTGCGGCGAACACGCCCTTCCTGCTGGAGGTCTCCACCTTCGCCCCGCACAGCCCGTTCACCCCGGCCAACCAAGACCTCGAGGACTTCCCCGGCCTCACGGCCCCGCGCACCGCAGCGTACGACCGGCTGCCCACCAACCCGCCGTCCTGGCTGGCCGGCAACGGGCCGCTGACCGCACAGGAGAAGAGCACCCTGGACACGAACTTCCGCAAGCGCGCCCAGTCCGTACAGGCGGTCGATCGACTGATCGGCAACCTGCGCGCCCAACTCACCACCAGTGGCATTGCCAATAACACCTACGTGGTGTTCAGCTCCGACAACGGCTTCCACATGGGCGAGTACCGGCTGACCGGTGGCAAGCAAACGGCTTTCGACACCGACGTGCGGGTTCCGCTCGTCGTCGCCGGGCCGGGCGTCGTCCCCGGATCGCAGCGCGCCGAGATCGTGCAGAACATCGACCTGGCACCAACCTTCCAACGCATCGGCGCCGCCGACGTCGGCACACACGTCGACGGACGCAACCTGCTCCCCCTCGCGCAGGGCGACCCGGCACCGAACTGGCGAACCGGGGCGCTGATCGAGCACCACGGCCCCAACCAGGCAGCCGACGACCCCGACGCCCAGGACCGACGCAACGGCAGCCCCGTCACCTACGACGCCCTACGGACAGCGACCTACACCTACGTCGAGTACTCAAACGGCGAACGGGAGTACTACAACCGCACCGTCGACCCCCACCAGCTCAACAACATCGCCGCCGGGCTCTCGGCAACGCGACTGGCGGCGCTGCACGATGCGCTCGCGGCATACGTCGCCTGCCACAGCCACTCGGCGTGCTGGACGGCCGGTCACGTGCCGGCCTGACGGCGCACCAACCGCAACGGCCCTGACCTGCGGTCTCGCCCCGTCGCAGGTCAGGGCCGATCGCCGTCCTGGCCGGGCCGGCTGCGCGACTGAGCCGGGTGCTCTCAGTTCGCCGGGATGCCGGCCCGATGCGCCAGCAGGCCGGCCTGGGTGCGGTTGTCGCAGCCGAGCTTCTCCAACAGTCGGGAGACGTACCCCTTGACCGTCGCCTCGGAGAGGTGCAGTCGTCGGGCGATCTGCTGATTGGAGCGGCCGGCGCCGAGACAGCCGAGGACCTCGACCTCCCGGGCGGTGAGCGTGGCGACCAGTTCGCGGACCCGTTCTCCGTCGTGCCGGCTCGTCACCAGCCGCTGGGTCGCGGACGGGGACAGCACCGTGTGCCCGGCTGCGGCGACCCGTACCAAGTTGACGAGATCCTCCGGCGCCGTCGACTTGAGCAGGAAACCGACGGCACCCGCCCGCATCGCCCGAAGCACGTACTCGTCGAGGTCGAACGTGGTCAGCGCGATGATCCTCGGCGGCGCCGAGGCCCGGGTGAGGTGCTCGATGGCGGTGAGCCCGTCGACGCCCGGCATCCGCAGGTCCATCAGGACCAGGTCCGGCCGGTACCGGGTCACCGCCTCCACGGCCTCTGCGCCGTCGTACGCCTCGCCGACGACCTCGACGTCCGGGGCTGCTTCGAGAATCGTCCGCAGGTACGCGCAGACCATCCGTTCGTCGTCGACGAGCAGGATCCGGATCATCGCGTGGCGGTGGTCGGCACGTGCCCGGGCAGGGTGGTCCGCACCGCGAAGCCGCCCTCCGGGGTCGCCGCCGCGGCCAGGGTGCCGCCCAGCACGTCGACCCGACTCCGCAGGCCGGCCAGGCCGGAGCCCCCGCCGGCGGCGGCGAGGTCCGGGTCGGGGGCACGATCGGGCCGGTCGTTGGTAATGGTCGCGCGGACCAGATCCGGCTGATAGCGAATCGACACGGTCACCTGCGAGCCCGGCGCGTGCTTGTGGACGTTCGTCAGGGATTCCTGTACCACCCGGAAGAGGGTGCGCCGCACGGCCGGTGCCAGTGCCGACGGGTCACCCTCCTCGTCGAGACGGACCGGCAGACCGACCGCGCGCGAGTCGGTCACGAGATCGTTCAGGCCGCCCTCCGCAGCCCGGTCCTCCGCTGCGACGCGGGTTGTCGGTGGGTCGCCATGCCTCAGCACACCGACCAGGTCGCGCAGCTCGGCCAGCGCCTGGCAGCCCGCCGTCCGCAGCTCTTCGGCGGCGCTGCGCACAGCGGGATCCGTCGCGCTGGTGCCCAGCGCCCCGGCGTGCAGCACCATCAGGTTGATCCGGTGGGTCACCACGTCGTGCATCTCGCCGGCGATCCGGAGCCGCTCGTCGCTACGGGCCTGCTCGGCAAGGAGCAGCCGCTCCCGCTCGGCTCGTTCGGCGCGGTCGAGCAGCTCCGCGACGAGCCGGCGGCGGGCACTCACGTAGAGGCCGAGCAGGGCCGAGATGGCCAGCAGTCCGGGCCCGCTGAACGGGTCGTCAACCGTCCAGAGCCGCGCGCCGAGCAGCCAGCACACCCCGAGCGCCGCGATCACCGCCCAGGACCGCCGACGGTCGCGTCCGTAGACGATCAGCGCGTACGGCGCGAGGAAGACCGCCGACGCTGGCACCAGCAGGCTGACGCCGGCGATGACCAGGGCCATCGAGTACGGCCGGCGTCGGCGCAGCAGCAGGGTGGCCGCCGCGCCGACCTGCGCCGCCGCGTAGACCCAGACCGGGGCCGGGAGATGCCTCGAACCGGCGCTCGGGAAGGCGACCTCACGGGCCACGCCGGCCGTCGCCGCGAGGACGACCAGCAGCACGTCGACGGCGATTGGCGGCACCTTTCGGCGGTCCACCGCGCTCATGCGTTGCAGGTTAGCCGGGCCGGCCCGGATCGGCGCGGCGAGCGGCATGAGTACCGACGAAGGGACCGGGGGACGCGACGAACGAAGGTTGCGGAGGCGACCTCCGGGCCTGTCCCGACCGGGTACGACTGCGGTGGCATTGCCGGATGGCACACTCGACCGATCCCGTGGCGCAACCGGCTGGGCCCCGCCGCATCGACGAACTTGACGCGCTGCGTGGGCTCGCGCTCCTCGGCATCGTCATGTTCAACATCGTTCAGATGACCCACCTGACCCGGGTTTCCGGACCGGCCGGTGAGCACCTCGGCGCGTACGTCTGGGAGCTGCTCTTCGTACAACGGCCTTTCCCGATCTTCTCGCTGCTCTTCGGGATCAGCTTCTCGCTCTTCCTGCGTACGGCGGCTCGACGCATCGACCGCCCCCGGCTGGTGCTGCTGCGCCGGCTGGTTTGGCTGGGCCTCTTCGGCGCGCTGCACACCCTGATCCAGCCCGGCGAAGTGCTGAAGTTCTACGCCGTGTTCGGGCTGGTCGTGCTCCTGCCGGCGTCGTACCTGTCCCGCCGCTGGGCGCTCGGGCTGGGCATCGTGTTGACCCTCGCCGCCGCGCTGACCTTCAACGGTCTCTTCATCATCCCGGGCCTCTTCCTGCTCGGCCTGGCAATCGCGGAGTACGACATCCCGGACACGCTGCCGTCGCGAGGCCGGCAACTCGCGGTCGCACTCGCCGTCGCGGTGCCGGTCGCCGCGGTGACTGGGTGGTTGCAGTTCCGGGCTGGAGTCGGCCCAACCGCCAACTACCGGATCCTGCCGGCCGGGCTCGCCTTCGCCTTCCTCTTCACCGTCGGGTTCCTGCTGCTGATGCGAACCGCCCTGCGACGCCCGCTCGGCGCACTGCTATCGCCGCTCGGTCGGGTGGCGCTCACCAACTACGTCGCCGCGTCGTTCCTGATCGTGGCCGGTGATGCGCTGCTCGACATCGGCTCCCGATCCTCCTACGGCGCCGTGGTCGGACTGGGCCTGGCGATCGGGGTCGTGCAGGCGATTTTCAGCGTGCTTTGGCTGCGGTCCTTCCGGTACGGCCCGCTCGAATGGCTCTGGCGGTGTCTCACCTGGTGGCAGCGGGTGCCGCTCCGCCGCGCCTGCTGCGCCCCGGCTGCTGCCCTGCGCTCCCCCGCCGCCAGCGGCGACGCCAATGCGTGCGGGGACGGGTGCTGCACCACCGACAACCGCTGAGCGGACCTGCGGACACGGCAGGTTCCGTCGGCCACCGCCGGAACCTGTTAAGCGACGAGCCCAGACGCAGCGGACTGGGCTACCTGTACTGCCCAGGCAGGTTGGTCAACCTGGCCATGAGTGTCGGCCGTCGTTTCCGCGGATCTCGCCGGAGGCGACTCGGAAGTAGTCGTCGATGACCACCGCCCCATAGGTTTCGTTCAAGTGGGCCGTCCCGGTCACCTGGGATGTGATGGCAGTTACAGCGGACGCACCGACTCATCGCTGTCGACGGCGGTGGCGGCCCACGAGGCGAGAAGAGCCAGCGCCTGGGCGGTTGGTGAGGCCGGCTCGGCGGCGTAGATGGTCAGGGTGAGGTCCGGCTCAGCGCGCAGGTCCATGCTCTCGTACGCCAGGGTGAGCTCGCCGACGACGTGGTGGTGGAACTGTTTGGTGCCCGTGCCGTGGGTGCGCACGTTGTGGGCGCCCCAGCGGCGGCGGAAGTCGTCGCTGCGGGTGGACAACTCGCCGACCAGGTCGTGTAGGCCCTTGTCGTGTGGGTCCTTGCCGGCCGCGGTGCGCAGGTTCGCGACGGTCATGTCGGCGGCGAGGTTCCAGTCGGGGTAGAAGCGGCGGGCAGCGCTGTCGAGGAACGTGAACCGACCGAAGTTGGGCACGTTAGCCGGGTCGGTGTAGACGTCGCTGTACATTGCTCGGCCGAGGTGGTTGGCGGCGAGCAGATCCTGCCGGTTGTTGACCAGAATCGCCGGAGTGGTGATGGCGTCGAGCGACCATTGCAGGCTGGGTCGGGCCGTCCACTGCTTCGGGCGGCGGCTCGGCCGCAGCAACGCGTTAGTGCCGTTTGCCTCCTGGGCGAGGCGGAGCAGGTGAGTCCGTTCGGCGTCGTCGAGTCGCAACGCACGGGCGATCGCGTCCAGCACGCTGGCGGAGACCCCGGCCAGCTGACCGCGTTCGAGTTTGGCGTAGTACTCGACGCTCATCCCGGCCAGCGCGGCGACTTCGCTGCGCCGTAGCCCTGGCACCCGGCGCTGCCCAGCGGTCGGGATCCCGGCCTGCTCCGGGCTGATCTTGGCGCGGCGGGTGGTGAGGAACTCGCGTACTTCGACTCGGTTGTCCACGACTTCGACGATACGACGGGCCGCGGAGAGGTGCGATGTACTGCTGGTACACCCATTGTCAGGGACTTTCTCGGGTGCGGCGTGCGAGATGTGCTTGATGCATGGCCGCAGTATCAACCACCCGGAGGGACGAACTGTCCCCGCTCACGTCCGCCACCGAAGCCAGTCTCGTTCCCGACCCGGTGCGCCGTCAGGCCCGGATCACCTCCGCCCTGGTCGCGACAGTGATCCTCCTGACCGCGATCGCCCCGCTGGCCACCGACATGTACGTGCCAGCGTTCCCCCGCGTCGCCGGTGACCTGACCGCGTCCGCGACGCAGGTGCAACTCACCCTGACCACGTTCTTCGTCGGCATGGCGCTGGGCCAGTTGATCGGCGGACCGGTCTCCGACCAGCGCGGCCGGCGCCGGCCGCTGATCGCCGCGATCCTGCTGATGAGCGTCGCCTCGGTCGTCTGTGCTCTCGCCCCGTCCATCGGCGTGATGATGGTCGCCCGGCTGGTGCAGGGCTTCAGTGGCGGCTGGGCGATGGTGATCGGCCGGGCGGTGATCGTCGACCTGGCGGCCGGCGCGCGACTGGTTCGCCTGCTGAACGTGATCGCCGGTGTGGGCGGCGTCGCCCCGATCGCCGGTCCGCTGCTGGGCGCGGTCATCCTGCAGGTGTCGCACTGGCGGGTGTCGTTCTGGGTTGTCGCGGCCCTGGGTGTGGTGATGACGTTGGCGGTGCTGCTCGCCGTGCCGGAGTCGCTGCCGGTGGAACGCCGGCACGGCGGGGGTCTGCGGGCGTTCGCCGTTGCTGGGCGGCAGGTCCTCGCTCGGCGCCGTTACGTCGGATACCTGCTGGTCAGCGGCTCAGCGATGGGTGCGCTGTTTGCGTATGTCGCCACCTCGGCATTCGTGTTGCAGTCGATGAATGGAATGTCGCCCATCGCGTACTCGGTCGACTTCGCCGTCAATGCCGGCGGCATGACGGTGGCGGCTCTGATCGCCGCACGGCTGGCCGGGCGGGTCGCCACCCGCAAGGTCATTCTCATCGGCCAGGTCGCGGCCCTCGCCGCGGGTGTGGCGATGCTCGTCGGCGCGCTGTGGCTCGGCACACCGATGCTGCTCGCGGTGGTGTGCTTCTTCGTGCTGATGAGCGCCCAGGGCCTCATCGGCCCCAACGGCGGTGCGCTCGCCTCCGCGGAGGTGCCCGGGCATCCCGGGACCGGTTCGGCGATTCTCGGGTTCGTCCAGTGGGTCGCCGCCGGGATCATCGCCCCGATCGCCGGGCTCGGCGGCGAGCACACCGCCGTACCGATGGCACTGCTCATGCTCGCCGGCGCGGCGCTCTCGATGATCGGCCTGCTCGTGCTGGCCCGCCCGGAAAAGACAGCGGGCGCCGCAACAACGGGTGACGGCGTCCTGCACCACCGCACGCCCTGAACTCCAGGGCCTTGCCAGCCGGAGCAGCGCCCCGCGCTTGTAAGGGGTACTGGCAGTACACCCATTGGCAGAGACTCGCAACGCCGCCACGGCTGTGGTGAGGTGCAGGTAGGTCAGCATCACGTCACCGGAGGACATCATCTTCACCGTCAACGCCATCGCCGCGCCTTCCGCCACCGAACCGCTCGTGCGTACCACGATCGAACGGCGGGACCTGGGCCCGCGCGATGTTCTCATCGAAATCCGCTACGCCGGCATCTGCCACTCCGACATCCACACCGTGCGCGGCGACTGGGGCAGCGTTCCCTACCCGCTCACCGTTGGCCACGAGATCGTCGGCCGGATCACCGAGGTCGGCGCCGACGTCACCCGCCACGCGGTCGGCGACCGTGCCGGTGTCGGTTGCATGGTCAACTCGTGTCGCGAGTGCGAGAACTGCCGCACCGGAAACGAGCAGTACTGCCTCAAAGGCAACACCCAGACGTACGCCGGCGTCGACCGGGACGGCACCGTGACCCAGGGCGGGTACTCGACCCACATTGTCGTGAACGAGGACTTCGTGCTGCGGGTGCCGGAAAGCATCCCGTACGAGGCGGCCGCGCCGATGCTGTGCGCGGGCATCACGACGTACTCCCCCTTGGCGCACTGGAACGCCGGGCCCGGCAAGAAGGTCGCCGTGGTGGGCCTGGGTGGTCTGGGCCACCTGGCCGTCAAGATCGCCGCGGCGATGGGCGCCGAGGTGACAGTGCTGTCACAGACGCTCGCCAAGAAGGACGACGGCCTGCGCTTCGGAGCCGAGCACTACCACGCCACCAAGGACCCGGCGACGTTCGAGGCGCTCCGGAACAGCTTCGATCTGATCATCAACACGGTCAGCGCACCGATCGACATGGCCAGCTACCTCGGCCTGCTGCGTCTGGACGGCACGCTGGTCAGCGTGGGTGCCCCGGCGGAGCCGCTGCCGGTCCCCGTCTTCGCGTTGTTCGGCAATCGACGCTCGTTCGCCGGCTCCAGCATCGGCAGCATCGCCGAGACGCAGGAGATGCTGGACTTCTGCGCCGAGCGCGGCATCGCCCCCGAGGTCGAGGTCATCGACGCCGAGGCAGTCAACGACGCGTACGAGCGGGTGCTCGCCTCGGACGTGCGGTACCGGTTCGTCATCGACATCGACACCCTGCGCTGATCTCCTCTGTGGCGCCAGGGTCCGCCGAACGGCGGGCCCTGGCGCGGTCAGGCCGGGGCGACCGGCAGACAGCATCGATCGCGGAGCATGACCTTGAATTGGTAGTGAAGGTCGATCTGCAGCCATGACCTTCGAGGTTGTGGTCGGAGCGCTCGGAAAACCCTGCCGTGAGATCCACAGCTCCGAGTCCGCACGCCACCGGCACCATCCCGTCTACCAGAGCGAGGACGGGCCAGCGCCACCACAGCGCCCAGGCCTAGCTCGCCTCGGAGGGCTTCCTGCGCCACCGAGCCCGCTCCGTGGAGCAGGTACCGCGGCATTGCGGTGCGGCTACGCCTTCCGGCTCTCCTGCCACGAGGGCAGGACAAGGTGTTTCTCCAGCTCGGTGGCTCGCAGGGCTATGCCGGTGGCCGTGGAAGCCCTCGCTGTTCGACGGCCAGTGGGTGTGGCTGGCCGGTGAGGGCTGCGAGGGCGGCGGCCACGGCGTGGAGGTCGGCCTTGATGTAGGTGGTGATCTTCTGCCGCAGCAGCTCGCGGGCCTGGCGGTGGTGGTGATCGGGTCCTTGATCGTTGTATGGACTGTAGTGCGTCCTGACGGTCCGTCCTGGCTAGCATGGATGCTTGCCACTCTCGTGTTTCTGGTCGTACTCAGCGGGACTTGGGTGGCGAAGACGGGGCATGCGGCATAGGCCTGAGGACAGGCGATGTCCTGTCATGACAGCTACGCGCCAAGGGCCATCACTCCGGTCGGCGACGGAGGTCCTCGGCGGGGACGGCCAGTAAGGACATCCACGGCAGTCCCCACCATCGACCATGCAGGCTTATCGTTGGAGTCAGGTTCCCGGCCGGATGAGCGTGCGGGACTGGGTGGGCGCGAGATGAAACTGGAATCGTGAGCGTTGCCGAAGAAGCAGAGAACCGCAGGATCGCACTGATCCGGGACTTGGTCGCGGGCGCGGCCGGTGTCGTGGTGGCCGCGTTCGCCGCTGCGGTGGTTTTTCCGCCGAGGAGCCGGTGGGGCGCGTCATGGTGATGGCGGCCGCCTGCGGCCTGCTCGCCGCATCGCTGTGCGATTGGCGCGCAACACTGGTCACGGCTGCGATGGCCGCTGGCGTGTTCGTCGGCGTCCTCGCTGACGGCGCACCACCGACTCCCGCTCCGCAGGGTTTTACGCCAATCTTCGTGGTAGCGGTGGTGCTGGGTGTGGGGAACAGACGCCTGCGACTGATGCGCAGTGACGAGGAGCACCGCCGGCAGTAGGTGGTCGAGGCCTCGGCAGCGGTGGGCGCCGGTACGATGGGTTCCGGTGCGCCGGGAAGTCTGGTCGGCAATTGGCTCCGACCCGTCTTCTTGAAAGTTGGCCTGCTTGTGACGTCGAACCCTCAGTTGCCCCCTCGTGTCCTCGGCCGTGGTTCCTGGGCCGAGGCGCGTCGCATTGCCGACGTGCTGCGCAAGGAGACGATCGGTGGCGCGCTGCTGTTGGTCGGTGCCGTCGTGGCGCTGATCTGGGCGAACTCGCCGTGGGCGCACCGCTACCAGGCGATGACGGCGCTCACCGTCGGGCCGCACGCGCTGCACCTTGACCTGTCGCTGGGGATGTGGGCGGCCGACGGGTTGCTGGCGATCTTCTTCTTCGTCGCTGGTCTCGAACTCAAGCGCGAGTTCGTCGCGGGTGATCTGCGTGATCCGCGCCGGGCCGCGGTCCCGGTCGCCGCCGCGGTTGGTGGCGTGCTCGTGCCGGCCGTGCTGTACGCGGTGGTGAACTGGGGTGGCGCGGTCAAGGGTTGGGCGATTCCGACCGCCACCGACATCGCGTTCGCCCTCGCCGTGCTGGCGGTGATCGGCCGGCATCTGCCGAGCGCGCTGCGGACCTTCCTGCTGACCCTGGCGGTGGTGGACGACCTGCTGGCGATCGTCATCATCGCGGTCTTCTACACCGCCCACCTGTCGGTGCTGCCGCTGCTGGCCGCGGCGGTGCCGCTGGGCTTGTTCGCGCTGCTGGTGCAGCGCCGGGTGCGCTCGTGGTGGTTGCTGCTGCCGCTGGCGTTCGCGACCTGGGCGCTGGTGCACGCCTCCGGTGTGCACGCCACCGTCGCCGGGGTGCTGCTCGCCTTCGCCGTCCCGGTGCTGCGTTCCAGGAACGCCGGGCCCGGGCCCGGTCTGGCGGAGCACTTCGAGCACCGATTCCGGCCGATCTCCGCCGGCGTCGCGGTGCCGGTGTTCGCGCTGATGTCCGCCGGGGTGGCCGTCGGCGGGCTGGACGGCCTGGCGGAGGCGGTCACCGACCCCGTCGCTGTGGGCATCATGCTCGGTCTGGTCGTCGGCAAGCCGATCGGCATCCTGCTCGCGACCTGGCTCGTCGCCCGGTTCACCCGGGCCCGGCTGGACGCGGGGTTGGCCTGGATCGACGTGGCTGGGCTGGCCGTGTTGGCCGGCATCGGGTTCACCGTCTCGCTGCTGATCGGCGAACTCGCCTTCGGTATCGGCAGCGACGCCGATGGTCGGGTCAAGATCGCCGTGTTGGCGGGTTCCCTGATCGCCGCCGCGCTCGCCATGGTCATCTTGCGGGTACGCAACCGCGTGTACCAGCAGATTTACGAGGCCGAGCAGGTCGACCGGGACCGTGACGACGTTCCCGACGTCTACCAGCAGTAGGTCGGCCGCGGACGGACTGGCACGCGGCATCAGCGCGGTCGGGGCGGCAGCCCGGGCGTATCGTCGGTGCATGCGCGCGAGCGACGTGGCGATCCAGATGGAAACCGTTACCGAGGACATGCCGGCGCGGGAGGCCGCGCGGATCCTGGCGGCGCAGGACCTGCCCGGCCTGATCGTGGTGGACACCATGGGCCGTCCCTCGACGGTGCTGGCCGGCACGCAGGTGCTGCGGATGGCGCTGCCGTCCTACTGCCAGGACGACCCGGCGCTGGCCCGGGTGATCGACGAGGCCGCCGCCGACGTGATCCTGGAGGGTATCGGTAACCGCACCGTGGCGGACCTGCTGCCGCGCAACCGTCCGGACCTGCCGGCGGTCAGCGCCGACGCCACTCTGCTGGAGGTCGCCTCGGTGATGGCCCGATCGAATGTGCCGCTGGTCGCGGTCGTCGACCGCGACCGGGTGATGACCGGCGCGATCACCCTGGACGGGCTGCTCGACCGAATGCTCGGCACCTGAGCGTCAGAAGAACCGCAGCCACAGATACG
This sequence comes from Micromonospora sp. NPDC085948, assembly GCF_040686315.1. Lineage (NCBI taxonomy): Bacteria > Bacillati > Actinomycetota > Actinomycetes > Micromonosporales > Micromonosporaceae > Micromonospora > Micromonospora sp. NPDC085948. The sequence goes on from NZ_JBFBJW010000007.1 coordinate 209,278, forward strand.
GCACCGAGATTGCCACCGAGATCACGGTGACGATGAGGCCGTACTTGGTGAACCCCCAGAACGTGATCTTGTGCCCGGCGCGGTCGGCGATGCCGAGCACCACCACGTTCGCCGAGGCGCCGACTGTAGTGGCGTTACCGCCGAAGTCAGCCCCGATGGCGAGCGCCCACCAGAGCACCTGAGCCTTGCCGAGCCCGCCTTCGGCGTTCACCAGCTCGCTCACGATCGGGCTCATCGTGGCCACGTACGGGATGTTGTCCACGATCGCCGACAGCCCGGCCGATGCCCACAGCAGCAACATGGTGGCCGGCCACAGCTTGCCCTCGACGGCCTCGGTCGCCGACCGGGCGATGCTGTCGATCACCCCGGTGGCGACCAGTGCTCCGACCATGATGAACAGGCCGGCGAAGAACACCAGCGTCGGCCACTCGACCTCCTTGGCCACGTCTTCGGCGTCCAGCCGGGACAACGCCAACAGCAGCAGGCCGCCGAGGATGGCCACCACCGACGGCTCCAGGTGCAGCACCGTGTGCAGACTGAACGCGACAAGCACCGCGCCGAGGACCACCAGGCTGATCACGACGAGGCGGCGGTCGCGAATTGCGTCCGCCTCCCGCAGCGCCATGACCCGGGCGGCGCGCTCGGCGTCGTAGCGGAACGACTTGCGGAACATGATCCGGCACAGGCCGATGAACACGACGATGACGATCAGCACCAACGGGGCCATGACGTTCAGGAAGTCGGTGAAGGTCAACCCCGACCGGCTGGCGATGATGATGTTCGGTGGGTCGCCGACCAGGGTGGCCGCGCCACCGATGTTGGACGCCATCACCTCGGCGATCAAGAATGGGATCGGCGGCACGTCGAGCCGCTCGCAGACCAGCAGTGTCACCGGCGCTACCAGCAGCACTGTGGTGACGTTGTCCAGCGCCGCCGACACCACGGCGGTCACCACGACCAGGATGACCATGATCGGGAACGGGCGGCCTCGGGCCTTCTTGGCGCTCCAGATCGCCAGGTACTCGAACAGGCCGGTGCGTTTCAGCACGCCGACGATCAGCATCATCCCCAGAAGCAGGAAGATGACGTTCCAGTCGATGCCCGCCTCTTCGGAGAAGAACGCGTGCTCGGCGTCTGTCGCCCCGATCGCCAGCATGATCGACGCCCCACCCAGGGCCACCGCCACCCGGTTGATCTTCTCCGTGGCAATCAGGACGTACGCGGCGGCGAACACGGCCACCGCGATCCAGGCCAGGGTGCTCATTCGGCGCCTCTCCTGTTCTGGTCAGCCGTCATCGCAACGCCGACCAGACTTCCCGGCACACCTGAGATCAACCTATCAGCCTGGTCGGTCAGCGACGGGCGTGCCGACCCTGGGCGACAGGCGCGTCTCCTGCGGTGACATCCTCGCTGCCGGCCAAGGTCTGGCGGAACAAGCGCCCCGGCCGGCGGGAGCGCCGGGTCCTTTCGATCGCACCCGGGCGGTGAGTGAGTGAGCGCTGCGTGTGCAGCCTTCGTCGGCCACCATCCCGGCAGTGGCCGGCTCAGCGTGGGGTGATCAGTGGGGCGTAGTCGGTGCGGCTGAGTGGCTGTTCGGACAGTGATCCGTCGGCGCGGGGCACACCCAACGGCTTGCCGTCGCGCAGGAACGACACGCTGGTGACGTCATCGCGGCTGGTGAGGGTGCAGACGATCTGCCCGAAGGCGAGGACCTCGTCACTGCGCCCGGCGTCATCAGCGGGTTCGTCGACCGCGACTCGGGCCTGGGCGCCGGTCACTGTCGCACCGGCGGCGTTGACCGCTCCCGGCAGCGCGCTGGTCAGGTCGCTGTCGCGTTCGGCCTCGGTGGGTCCGGCGAGCAGGTGCCGCAGGTGGTCCTCGATGGTGGGTGGGCGGTCCACCCCCCCGCACCGCCGGACCTCGGCTAGGTCACGGGCGGGCGTGATGCTCCCCGGTGGACCGTGGTGATCACCGGCCGAGGTGTTGCTGGGTCACATCTTTCCCGCCCACCCTGCGGGCTTCCCCACGGCTGGGCCTGCCCCTACGCCCGACCGACGGACCGCCGAGCAGACGTTCGCCGGCACTGACCTCACTTCCTTGGGTTGACAGCGCCAGAGCTGTCCGTGTCCAACTCGCCGAACCAGCGACGATCGCGGCGGAACACCTCGCGGACAGTGAGCCCGGCGGCAGCGGCCACGCCGGTGACCGCCATGGTGTCGAGCCGGGCCCACCGAAACGGTGGCCCGAGGCGCGAACTACCGCAGGCGGCCTGGATGGCCAGTTGGGCCTGACCGCGCCACAATCCGGGACCTGGTGGTTCGAGTTCGACGAGCACGGTGCCGCCGGGGCGCAGCAGGTCGTGGCACCGGCCGAGGAGGGTGACGGGGTCACCGCCGATGCCGATGTTTCCGTCTATCAGGAGCACATGCGCCCAGCGCCCTTCTGCGGGCAGTGGGGCGAAGATGTCCCGCTGGAGGGCGATCGCGCCTCGGGCTCGGGTCAGGTGGACCGCGTGCGCAGAGATGTCGACTCCGACCGATGTCAGTCCGGCCCGGGTGAGTGCCAGTGTGAGCCGGCCTGGACCGCAGCCCAGGTCGAGGGTCGGGCCGGTGCACCGGGCGACGAGTGCGGCCACCGCCGGTTCGGCTGGACCGTGCCACCGGCGTACCGGTAGGCGGCTGCGCTGGCCGTTGTCGCCGTGCACCAGCCAGTGGTCGTCGGTGCGGCACCGCAACGCGCTGGCGAATGCGTCGGCCGGTCTGTTTCGTACGCTGCGGTTCACCGTGGGATTCCGAGCGTCAGGCTGCGCCGGACCGCCGCGACCTGACGCGCGAAGCGGCTGCCGTTACCGTGCTGCTCCGGTCGGGCCTCCGGGTGGGCCGCGTCTTCGCCCCCGGACTGCCCGGGCAGGACTGCCGCGGCCCACCCAGGACAACCGTCCGCAATCACGTCGGTGGACCACCCCGACGCATCGCCGGAAGTCGACGCGGCCACCGCCAGGGCGTCAGCCCACTCGTCGACGTCTTGAAGCAGGGGTAGGGATTCGACGCGCAGACCGCGCTGGCGTAAGGCCGCGATGGTGTGGTGTCCGGTCGATGCGGTGGACATCGGCACGGTCCCCAGCACGGCGGCGTGCCGGGGGTTGTGCAGACCCAGGGCCCACCACCCGCCATCGACGGCGGGGCCGAGTACGGCGTCGGTCAGGGTGAGGCGGTGGACGGCGTCGTCGAGGTGCGCCGGCGTGAGCTGAGGCGTGTCCATACCGATCTGGAGCACCGGTCGACCGGGATAGGCGTCCGCCACGTCGGCGTGGGCGTTGGCGAGACGGTTGCCGAGGTTGGCGCCGCGCTGCGGGAGGATCTGCCAGCCGTCGATCGCGGCGGTCAGCTCGGCGGCTTCCTCGGCGTCGGCCAGCCGACCGTGCAGGGCGAGGACGGGTGTCACGCCGGGTGTGGCGCGTACGGTGTCCAGACTGTCCAGCAGTGCCGCGGCGGCGATCCGGGCCGCCTGGACGTGGCTGGCCGGTGGGCAGAGACGGGTCTTCACCGTCCCGGGCACGGGTGCCTTCGCCATCACCAGCAGGACGGTCACCGCGATCGCTCCACAGTGCGCAGGACCCCGGCGAAGTCCCGGGTCGCGCGGAGCGTGCCGCGTACCGAGCCGGAGACCTTCGACCGGGTGCCGGCGGCGCGGTGGGAGTACCGCACGTCGAGTTCCCGGATCCGCCAGCCCGCGGCGGCGGCGCGGATGAGTAGTTCCAACGGGTATCCGAAGGCGCGGTCGGTGACTCCGAGGCCGAGCAGCGCGTCGCGGCGGGCCACCCGGATCGGGCTGAGGTCGCGCAGCGGTATGCCCCGGTGCCGCAGCAGCGCCGCGACAAGCGCGGTGCCGGCGCGGGCATGCCACGGCCAGACGCCGGCGGTGACGGGCCGACGACGACCGACCACCAGATCGGCCGATCCGCTGGCCACCGGCTCGACCAGCTCCGGGAGTTGTGTCGGGTCGAAGGAGCCGTCGGCGTCGAGCACACAGACCAGTTCGGCCTCGGCAGCCTCGAGGCCGGCGTGTACGGCCGCGCCGTAGCCCCGGCGCGCTTCGTGGACGACCCGGGCGCCGTGCCGGGCCGCGACCTCCGGTGAACCGTCCCGGGAGCCGTTGTCCACCACGATCGCCCGGTAACCGGGTGGCAGGGCGGTCAGGACGCCGGGTAGTGCCGCGGCTTCGTCGAGGCACGGCAGTACCACGTCGATCGGTGATGGCATACCGGAAACGCTAGGACGCCAAGCCGCCCGAGATGGGCTAAATCGGACCATCAGCATCCTTGCCAGCGTCGCTCCCGCACCGAACGGTGGTGTCCTGCCCGTTCCCGCAGCACCGGGCCAGCGATGGCCGTACCGTCCGGTGGTCATGAAAGTGCTCGCGCCCCAGCGGCGGGGACCGGAAGTGCCCGCCCGACGCGTCGACGCCGACCTGGTGGTGCTCGGCGTCGAGGTCGCGTTGGTCGCCGCCGCGGCGGCGGTGGGGCTGCTGCTCAACGCGCGCGGTGTCGGTCTGCACGCCGACGCCGCGCCGCTCTACGCCACCTGGCGTCCGCACCTGGGCTGGGGCACGCCGGCCGCGCTTCTGGTCGCCGCCGGGGTGCTCGGCTGGGGCGTGCGGTGGGCGCGGACCGCCGGGTGGGGGCGGCTGCTGGTCGCGGCCTACCTTGCGGCGGTCGCGTGGACGATGTCGTTGGCGCTGGTGGACGGCTGGTCGGCCGGTTTCACCCGGCGACTCACCCCGCAGGCTGAATACCTGCACGAGGTGCCCCGGGTCACCGACGTCAAGGCCATGCTGGCCGGCTTCAGCGCCCGGATTCTCGACTTCCAGCCGGAGGCGTGGTCCACCCACACCGCCGGCCATCCACCGGGGGCTCTGCTGGTCTTCGTCGGGTTGGACCGGATCGGCCTCGGCGGTTCCACCGCCGCCGCCCTGGCATGCGTGCTGGTGGGAGCGACGGTGACCGTGTCGGTGCCGGTGACGCTGCGGGCGCTCGGTGCGGGGCAGGCGGCCCGTGACGTGCTGCCGTTCCTGGTACTGCTGCCCGGCGCGATCTGGGTGGGAGTCTCAGCCGACGGCATCTTCACCGGGGTGGTCGCGGCGGGCCTGGCCCTGCTGGCGGTGCGCGGACTGGTCGCCGCCGCGGTCGGGGGCCTGTTGCTCGGCTTCGCCCTCTACCTGTCGTACGGCTTCGTGCTGGCCGGGGCCCTGGCCCTGGCGGTGGTGGCGCTGCGCCTGCGGGACCGGTGGTCGGCGTTGCTCGTGGCAGTGGCCGGGGTCGGCACGGTGGTGGCCGCGTTCACCCTGGCCGGCTTCTGGTGGCTGGACGGCTACCACCTGGTGGTGGAGCGGTATCACCAGGGCTGGGCCGCAGAACGCCCGTACGGCTACTGGGTGTGGGCGAACCTGGCGGCGCTTCTGCTCTGCGCCGGCCCGGTGCTCGGGCCCGCGCTGCGCCGGAGCGCGCTCGCGTCGGCCGGTCCGGCGCGGACCGTTGCGATGCGATGGCGCGCGCCGGACCGAGCCGGGATGATCGCCCTGCGGGAAGCTGGGCCCACGGTGCTGCTGCCGCTGGCCGCCGTGCTGGCGGTCGGCACGGCTGACCTGTCCGGGCTGAGCAAGGCGGAGGTGGAACGGATCTGGCTACCGTTCGTGGTCTGGCTGCTGGTGGCCGCCGCCCACCTGCCACCGCCCGCCCGACGGGTCTGGCTGGCCGGGCAGGTGGTCACCGCCCTCGCGGTCAACCACCTGCTGTGGACGGTCTCCTGATCCGCAGGGCGACGGTCTCAGACGGTGAGGGCGGCCGGTTCCCGGAGCGGATCCGTGGCGAAGGCGGCCACGCCCTCGGCGAACCCGACGCGGGCGGTGTAGCCGAGCAGTTCCGCCGCCCGTCGGGGGTCGGCGACCACGTGTCGGACGTCGGCCGCCCGGCCGCCACCGGCGATCAGCGGCGCCGGCCCGGCCATCGCCTCGGCGAGGGCGACGGCCAGCTCACCGACCGTGTGCGGTTCGCCGGAGCAGACGTTGACCGGCACGAGGCCGCGCGGTGGCGCGGCGGTCAACGCCAGCAGGTTGGCCCGGGCGACGTCGGTGACGTGGACGAAGTCGCGGCGCTGCCGTCCGTCCTCCAGCACCCTCGGCGGCAGACCCGCCGCCAGCGCGGACCGGAAAATCGAGGCAACCCCCGCGTACGGGGTGTCCCGGGGCATCCGGGGGCCGTAGACGTTGTGATAGCGCAACGCCCAGACGCTCCCGCCGGTCTGCCGCGCCCACGCGGCACCGAGGTGTTCCTGGGCAAGCTTGGTGGCCGCGTACGTGCTTCTCGGCTCGAGTAGCGCGTCCTCAGGCACCAGAGCGGGCGAGAGGGTGCCCGCGCAGCCTGGGCAGGTTGGCTCGTACCGGCCGGCGGCCAGGTCGGCGACGCTGCGAGCGGCGGGCCGCACGGCGCCGTGCGTCGCGCAGACGTACCGACCTTCGCCGTAGACGACCATCGAGCTCGCCAGCACCAGCCGGGTCACGCCGGCGCGGTGCATCGCGGCGAACAGCACCGCCGTGGCGTAGTCGTTGTGGCTGACGTAGTCGGGGGCGTCGGACGGATCCAGCCCGTGCCCCACCATCGCCGCCTGGTGACACACCGCGTCCACACCGGCCAGAAGCCGGTCCAGCAGGCGGGCGTCCCGGACGTCACCGACCACCGGGTCGTGCCGCCGGGACCACTCGGGGAGTTCCCCGCCGTGCGCCTGAGGCAGCAACGCGTCGAGCGCCACCAGGTCATGACCCTCGGCGACGAGCAGGTCGGCGATCTGCGATCCGATGAAACCGGCCGCGCCGGTGAGCAGTACCCGCATCCCGGTGACCGTAGACGGCACTCGGCCGGGGCGCGGTCATTTCACCCGCCTTGCCAGGCGATCGGTATCGCCGGAATGCACCAGATCGGGCACCTGTGGCGTCTAGCGTCCCGTGGTATGGGTGTGACGGACCGGCCGACGGGTTTCCCGCAGCGGTGGTGGCGTGCCCTTGAACGGCACCCTCCACCAGTCCCCGGCCTGGCCACGGACCGCTGGCGCAGCCCGCTGCGCGGTCCGTGGCTCACCGCCGTCTACGGCGCCGTGCTCCTCCTCGGGCTGCCGCTGGTGATCATCACCGGGCTGCTCGACTACGCCGCCTACGGCCCCCAGTTCGGCCAGGCCCTCCCCCGCGAGGTGGGCTGGTTACGGCTGCCGCCATTCGACTGGCCGACTCGGCCGTCCTGGCTGTTCCGGGTCACCCAGGGGTTGCACGTGACGCTCGGCATCATCCTGATTCCCGTGGTGCTGGGGAAGCTCTGGTCGGTGATCCCGAAACTCTTCAGCTGGCCACCGGCCCGCTCCCTGGCCCAGGTGCTCGAACGGCTGTCCCTCCTCCTGCTGGTTGGTGGCATCCTCTTCGAGATTGCGACCGGCCTACTCAACATCCAGTACGCCTACCTGTTCGGCTTCGACTTCTACACCGCGCACTACTTCGGAGCCTGGGTCTTCATCGCGGCGTTCGTGGCGCACGTGACGCTGAAGCTGCCCCGGATGGTCAGCGCACTCCGATCCCGGCCGGCCCTGCGGGACCGCAACCGACCCGGGCAGCACGAGCCCCTGCAAGCTGAGCTGCGTACCCCGCTGGCCGCGACCCGACCCGAGCCACCCGATCCGGACGACCTAGTGGCCACCGCACCCGGCGCGCCGACGATGAGCCGACGCGGCACGATAGCCCTGGTCGGTGGTCTGTCCCTGCTGCTCGGCGCCCTCACGATCGGGCAGACCCTCGACGGACCCTGGCGCCGCACCGCGCTGCTGCTGCCCCGCGGACGTCAGCCCGGCACCGGCCCGAACGGCTTCCCGATCAACCGCACCGCCGCCGCGGCAGGCATCCCCAAGGACGAGACCGGGCACCGCTGGCGGTTGACCGTGCGGAGCGGCGATCGCCTCGTCACCCTCGACCGTCCCCGCCTGCTCGCCATGGGCCAGCACACCGCCCGCCTGCCGATCGCCTGCGTGGAGGGGTGGTCGACCCGACAAACCTGGTCAGGCGTACGACTGCGTGACCTCGCCGCCCTGGTCGGTGTGGACGATCCGGCGTCGGCGCAGGTGCGATCACTGGAGAAGGCCGGGTTGTTCAACCAGGCGATCCTCCAGGCCAACCAGGTCCTCGACGGCGACTCCCTACTCGCTCTACGGGTCAACGGTGCCGACCTCTCGGCCGACCACGGCTTCCCCGCCCGGGTGATCGTCCCCGCCCTGCCTGGCGTGCACTGCACGAAATGGGTCACCGAGATCACCTTCCGGACCAGCGTCGATGGCTGAGCCTCTCCCCCGATTCCGAGCGGCCTACGGATCGTCCCTCCAGCACCTGGTCCTCCTGATCGCCTGCTTCACCCTCACCGGCTGGGTCGCGCTCCGACTCGCCGACGAGGCCACGGCTGGCCGGATGCTGCTCTGGTTCGTCGGGGCGGCCGTCGCCCACGACCTCGTCCTCTTTCCGATCTACGCCTCGGCCGACCGGGTGCTGCGCGGCGCGCTCGGGCGCTCCGGCCCCGCCGGCCCGGATGGCCGATCGCCCGCTGCACACCACTCGATACCGGGCCGCGCGGGGCAGCCCTCACCGTTGAACCACATCCGGGTGCCGGTGCTCGCCAGCGGGCTGCTGTTCCTGGTGTATCTCCCCGGCATCCTGCGGCAGGGCCAGGAAACCTATCTCGCCGCCACCGGTCAGAACCAGCATCCGTACCTGGCCCGCTGGCTGGTAGTCACCGCCGCGCTGTTCCTGGTCAGCGGCGTCTGGTACCTCGTGCGGCAGATCCGCTGGCGACGGGTCGACGGGTCCGCGCGTTGAACGGGTGATCCCCGGCCGCTGTCCGCAGGAAGGCACGAGCATGACCAGGTACGCGGAACTGCCCCAAGCCGAGGTGGGGGTGATCGGTGGCAGTGGCCTCTACCACCTGGTAGCCGGCGGCACGGCGGTCGAGGTTTCCACCCCGTACGGCCGCCCGTCCGACCCGGTCACCGTCGGACACGTCGGCGACCGCTCGGTGGCGTTCCTGCCGCGGCACGGCGCCGACCACCGGTTCCCCCCGCACCGCATCAACTACCGAGCCAACCTCTGGGCACTGCGCGCGCTCGGGGTACGCCAGATCCTCGCACCCTGCGCCGTCGGATCCCTCACCACGGCACTGGCCCCCGGGGCGCTGGTCCTCCCCGACCAGATGGTCGACCGGACCAGCGGACGAGCCTGCACCTACTTCGACGACGGTGCGGTCCACACGTCGTTCGCCGACCCGTACTGCCCGAACGGACGCACGACTGTCGCCGCTGCCGCCCGTCATGTCGGATACGAACCCGTCGTCGGCGCCATCATGGTGGTGGTGGAAGGCCCACGCTTCTCCACGCGAGCGGAGTCACAGTGGTACGCCCGCCAGGGCTGGCAGCTGATCAATATGACCGGGCACCCAGAAGCGATCCTCGCCCGTGAACTGGAGCTGTGCTACACCCCCATCGCCGTAGTCACCGACCTCGACGCTGGACTCGACGCAGCCGACGCGGTCCGCCACGCCGAGGTGCTGCGCATCTTCGCCGCAAACGTCGAGCGACTACGTGAGGTGCTCTACCAGGCCATTCCGGCACTGCCGCCCGACCCGTCCACCTGCGCCTGCGGGCGAGGCCACGAGGGCGTCCCGCTTCCGATCACCCTGCCCTGACACACGGTGAGGAACGGGTGAAGGACAAACAGCTCGCAGCCTGTCGCCAGCGCGGTGGCTGGCTAACGCGCTGAACGCGGGGAAAGGCTGGCACCACCGGCCCTTCCCGCGCCGTTCGCAGCAGCTGTTCGCCCCGGGAGCTGCCACGAACGTGCCGTGCTGGCGAGAGGCGACGGCAACCTGCCGCTGCACGCGTCGCCGTGAGGCGCCGCCGCCTCGTCACCACACACCCAAAGGGCAGATGACGGGAAGGCTCGACCTGCCGCGCTTCAGCCCCATGGGGGTGAACGCGTGGGGCACCAAGCGGGTGATGCGAGTGTCGGTCAGTCCGGCGTCTCGGGCCGCCGACGAACGATGCCGGTCTTGGTCGCTGCGACTTCACCCATGCGTTACGGGTATAGGTTGACGGGATGGACATCGTCGCCGGCGAGGGTGCGGTCGGTCGCGATTCACCTAGACCCTCGCCAGCGCGAGGGCGAGGGTCTCAGCGCAGGTGGCACCGACCCCCTGGGGTCGATGCGCACATATGAGTCGTCGCGGCTCGCGTCCCCACGCGAGAGGAAGTTGATCTCGCGTGGGTATCCATGAACTCTGGTGTCCGAGGGGGGACTTGAACCCCCACGCCCTATACGGGCACTAGCACCTCAAGCTAGCGCGTCTGCCATTCCGCCACCCGGACCTACACGTTCAGCCTACCTTGCCGACCAGATGATCTTGCCACCCGATGGTCGGTACGGCGGGCCGCACGGGGAGTTACTGTACACGCCGCCCGTGGATCATGCACATCGCCTTCCGACGCCTTTCTCCCGGCGCTTCCGTCGCTGCTCACAGGGCCGCGGACCCGCCGTCGACCCGCCGCCCGGGGCGTGTCTGGGTAGCGTCCGGTGGCCCTCTGCCGGCAGCATTGCCACGTGTCCCATCCCTCCCCCCTGGCAGCCGCCCAGCACCGGGCCCTCGCCGTGCGCGCCACAGGTGACCTCAAGGCCGCCCGGCAGTTGCTCGCGGAGGCCGTCGGATCCGCTCCCCCGCCGTACGGCGTGGATCATCCTGAGATGCTGCACACCGCTCACCTGCTGGCGCGACTGCACCGTGAGGCGGACGATCTACTCGCCTCCCGCCGCGTGCTGGAGGAGGCGTTCGCGGCGGGCGAGCGGCGTTGGGAGCATTCCAACCCGGTGATGCTCGCGCTCGCCTTCGAACTGGCCGAGGTCGCGGAGGAACTGGGCAACCGGCACGAGGCCCGTCGCAACTACACCCGCGTCGCCACCGCCGGGCCGGCCACCCTCGGGGAGCACCACCCGTCGGTACGCGCCGCCCGCGCCTACCTCGGCCCATCCGCGCCGACGCCGACCGAGCAGGATGGGCCGGTCTCCGATCCGGCCCCGGTCGACGCGGCGGCGGAGTCCGGCGTCCGGTCGGCACTGTCCGGCCCGACCCTGTCCATGGCGACCCTGGCCGCGATGCGGCCCTCCGCCGATGGCCTGGCGCCCGCCAACTCGCCCTGGCCTCCGCCGACCGCACCCCAGGCAACCCCTCCGGGGGTACACGGCCCCGCCGCACCCCAGTCACCCGGCAACGCCGCCGCACCCGGGGTGGCGCCCCGCCAACGCGCCGACGAGCAACCACCCGGGTCCGCCCGGCCGGCGGTCAGCCAGCCATCCCAGCCAGTGTCGGAGAGCCAGCCGCTCCGACTGGGGGCGGACGGCCAGCCGACCCAGCCGAGCGCCCAGGGCCAAACACCCCGGCAACGGACTGAGAGCCAGCCACCACCGTCTGGTCAGCGGCCCCCACCGCCACCGACGGCCGGGCCGACCGCCCCGCCCCGTCAGCGGACGGGCGAGCAGTCGACCCACCCGGCGGTCGACGTGCCGCACCCGTCGTCGACCCCACCCGCCCCGGCGCCGGCCGTCCCGGCGCCAACGTCGGGGCCGCCGGCACCTCCGTGGGACAACCCCACGATCCAGGTACGACAGATCGAACCGCTCCTCGCCGAGGAGGCTGCCCGAGCCGCAGCTGGACCCGCCGGGGCGACCGGACCGGTCGTCGCGTCCGCCGTCGACGTGACAACGTCGGGTCGACCGTCCCCGGCGGCCGGGCAACCAGGGCCGGCGCATCCGGTCAGCGGACCACCAGGCGCTGCACCACCGGCCACGACGCCGCCCGGCCACCCCCACCCGGTCTCCGGGCCACCGGCACACCCGTCCCCGACGTCCGCACCACCAGTCTCCGCACCGCCCGGACACGCCTACCCCGTCTCCGCACCACCCGGGCAGACCTACCCGGTCTCCGCACCACCCGGGTACACCCAGCCCGTCTCCGCACCACCCGGGCAGACCTACCCGGTCTCCGCACCGCCCAGGCACACCCAGCCCGTCTCCGCGAGGTTCGATCAGACCGAGGTGATCCCGGCCGTCCAGCCGGACAGCGATCCGACCAGGGGTGACGCCATGTCGGCCCCGTCCGTCGCCTTCCAGCCAGCGCCGACCGCCGCATGGTCGAGTGCCGTCGTGCCGTCCGCCGAGCCAACCCCGGCGGCCTGGTCGACGGACGCAGGCGTCGAGGCGGCGGGGTCGCGGCCGACCGCGCCGCGAGCGGCACCGCCGAACCACCACGACCAGTACCCAACGCACGACCAGTACCCGACGCAGGGCCAGTACCCGACGCACGACCAGTACCCGAGGCAGGACCAGTACCCCAGGCAGGACCAGTACCCGCCGCAGGGCCAGTACCCGACGCACGATCGGTACCCCACGCACGACCCGTACCCACGCCGGGAGCACCAGCCGGCGCAGGTGCCGTACCCGGGTCAGCAGTACCACCCGGTGCACGACGGGCACCGGCCCTCGTACGCGGGTGAAGGCGGGTCGGCGGGGCGCAACCGGGCGACGCTGATCGGGGCGGCGGTGGCGGCCGGGGTGGCCGTCGTGGCGGTGGCCGGCCTGGGTGTGGTGGTGTTGACCCGCGACGATCCGCCGCCCGCGGGGACCTCGCCGACCGCTGCGGCGCAGGCGTCGGTCGGGCCACCCCCCGGCGATCTGCAGCTCCGCGACGACGCGACCACCATCACGCTGACCTGGACGGACCCGTCCGGCGGTGCGGTGCCGTTCATGGTCGCCGCCGGTCGGGCCGGGCAGCCCCTGGGGGTGATGGCCACCGTGGACCCGGGTGCGACGAGCTACACGGTCAACGGGTTGAACTCGCGGCTGGATCACTGTTTCACGGTGTTGGCGGTCTACTCCACCGACAGCTTCGCGACCTCCGGACAGGTCTGTACGACGCGGGAGCGCACCACCCCGTCGAGCGGCAGGCCGTCGGGCCGACCGTCGCCGAGCTGAGGCGTGCCGAGCTGAGGTGCGGGCTGAACCGAGCTGAGCTGGGCGTCCACTGCGCACACGCTCGGTATCCACAGGGGTGACGGTGCGGGTTCCCCCGTCACCAGCAGCGCCATATGATGGCACCCGGCTCAGGGGAGGGGTGGCCGCGATGCGCGTCACCTGCCATGACTTACGGGAGGCAGCCGGCTGTGGCCAGCATCGAGGACGCCGTACAGACCAACGCCCCCCGCTCCCGGCTGCGCGGCGGGCTGGTGACCGTCGGCACGGTGGCCGCGCTGCTGGCGGCCATGGGTCTGACCGTCCTCGGGCTCGGCGCGGCCGACAACGCGGTGGCCAACTACGACGCGAGTTCGTGGCTGTGGAGCGCGGCGCGCAGCGAGCTGGCCCGGGTCAACGGGGTCACCGCCAAGGTGGACACCCGCACCGAGATCCCCAACGCCGTCCGGCACCCGATGCAGATCACCCAGACCGACCGGCTGCTGGTCCTGCGTGACCTGCACACCGGGCAGGTCAGCTCACTGGACCTGGCCACGCTGCAGCTCACCGCGACCACCCGGACCACCCCTGGCCTCGGTGTGAGTGTCGCTCTGCACGAAGATTCGGCGTTCGTCGTCGACGCCGTGCAGGGCATCGTGCGGCAGCTCGACCCGCGGTCGCTGACCCCGGTCGGCGAGCCGGTGCACTATCCCCCGGGCATCACCGGCGGGACGTTCGACGGCGAGGGCCGGCTCTGGATCGCGGTGCCGAGCCAGGGCACCGTCTCGGCGATCACCGCCGCCACGTTGCCGTCCACGCCAGCCTCGGCCGCGCCCGCCGGCCCTGGGCTCAGCCCGAAGCAGGTCGAGTCCTACGACGTCGCCGAGGCGAGCCACGAGCTTGTGGTGTCCACCCTGGACGAGGGGGTGGCGGTGCTCGACCGCACAGCCGGGAAGCTGGTGCGGGTGCAGCAGGGCAAGGTTCACCCGACGCCGTTGACGCTGTCCGGTGCGGCGGCGATGCCCACGCGCACCAGCGGGCAGCGGGTTCCGGTCACCGTGCCCGCCGAACGGCGGGTGTTGGTGGTGGGTGACGGTGGGGAGGAGCAGGCGTTCACGGTGCCGGGCGAGGGCGACCGGCTCAGTCCGGCGGTGGCCTGGGCGGACCGGTTCTACTGCGCCGACGAGGCCACCGGCACGATCTACGCCTTCGACGCGGGTGGTCAGCTGGTCGAGACCATCAAGGGGCGGGCGAACGGGCCGCTGGAGCTTGAGGTGCGGGAGAATCGCCTGTTCATCAACTCTCCCGACGCGGCGACCGCCCGGGTGGTGGACGACAAGCACCAGGTGCGCGATGTCGACAAGTACGCCAACGACGTGCTCGGCGGCGACCCGCCACCGGTTGCCCCGCCGCCGCCCCCGCCGCCGCCGAAGAAGCCCCGCGTGAACAAGCCGAGCGCGCCGCGCAGTGTCACCGCCGCCGCCGGCAACGCGCAGGCGCGGGTGAGCTGGCGGCCGGCCGCCGCGAACGGCGCCGAGATCATCAAGTACGTGGTGGAGGGTGGCGGCCAGCGCCTGGAGGTGGGTGCCAACCAACGCGCGGTGGAGGTCACGGGTCTGACCAACGGCGAGACGTACCGTTTCGCGGTGCACGCTGTCAACGCCAAGGGCGACGGTCCGCCGCGCACCAGCAACCCGGTGATCCCGACGGCCGCGGTGCCCGACCCGCCGGCGAGCGCGACCGCCCAGGAGCGACCGGACGGCACGGTGCTGGTGACGTGGCCGGCGGCGAACGGCCAGGGCAACACCATCGCGCGGTACGCGGTGACGGCCAGTTCGGCGGGGACGAACGCGCCGGTCGGTGAGTCGACGAAGACCGAGCTGGTGGTGCCCGCCGGTGAGTTGGAGTTCGGCACCCAGTACGCGTTCACGGTTGTGGCGGTCAACGACAAGGGCGCCGGTTCGGCGGCGTCGCCGGTCAGCAACACGGTGGTGCCCTTCACGACGCCCGGTGCGCCGCTCGACCTGCGGGCCGCCACGGTCGCCGACCAGCCGGGCGCGGTCACCGTGCAGTGGGCGCCCGCCGAGGCCAACGGCCGACCGGTGTCGAAATACCTGGTGGACGTCGGTGGACGGGCCAGCGAGGTGAACGACACCCGCACGACCGTCACCGGGCTGGGCAACGGCCAGAACGTGGTGGTGAAGGTGAAGGCGGTCAACGAGGCGGGTCCCGGCCCGGAGGCCACCGCCACCGCGCGTACGGTCGCCGAGCCACGGGTCACGGTGACCGGCTCGTCGTCGACGGCCACCGCGGCGACCGTGACGTTCACGGTGGACGCGGGCGGCGGTCAGGCCACCTGCGCGGTGAGCACGCCGGGTGAGCCGACGAAGGCCGGGGCGTGCTCCAGCATCACGATGACCGGACTGACGCCGGGCACGGCGTACGCGTTCACGGTGACGGCCACCAACGCCGCCGGTAAGGGCACGGCCACGAAGGGCGAGACCACCCAACCGCTGTACGGGATCGCGACCTGCCGCAATGGCGCTTCCGGGCCGGAGGCGAGCTACTGCACCCGGGAGGTTGCCGGCGCGCGCAACGGCAACGAGATCTTCAAGGTTACCGAGCAGGACAATGACCGGCAGGCAGGATGGGTGGCCAACGGGACCCGGCTGAAGGCGTTCTGCAAGAAGTCGGGCGAAGAGGTCTACGCGTACATCTACAACAACGACAAGCGCAGCACCTGGTGGGTGCAGGTCGAGTACGAGGGGAAGAACTACATTCCCTGGGCCTGGCTCAACCTGGAGGGCGGCGACAACATCAACGTCCTGCCCACCTGCTGAACCACCAGGCAAGGAGCACCGCCGACCGTGAACACCCACGAGCCGCTCACCCAGCCGGAGGTGCAGGGTTTCGCTGCCCTGGCCGCCCGGCTGGCCGAGAACGTCAACGCGGTGGTGCTCGGCAAACCGCAGGTGGTTCGGCTGGCGCTGACCGCGCTCTTCGCGCAGGGTCACGTGCTCCTGGAGGACGTGCCGGGCGTCGGTAAGACGACCCTGGCGCGGGCCATCGCCGCCACGGTGAAGGGGCAGTGGCGGCGCATCCAGTTCACGCCCGACCTGCTCCCGTCGGACGTGTCCGGGGTGACCATCTTCAACCAGGCGAGCCGGGACTTCGAGTTTCATCCGGGGCCGGTCTTCGCCAACATCGTCATCGCCGACGAGATCAACCGGGCGTCGCCGAAGACCCAGTCGGCGCTGCTGGAGGTGATGGAGGAACGCACCGTCACCGTGGACGGGGTCCGGCACCCGGTGCCGTCGCCGTTCCTGGTGGTGGCAACGCAGAACCCGGTGGAGATGGACGGCACCTACCGGCTCCCCGAGGCGCAGCTGGACCGTTTCCTGGTGAAGCTGTCCGTCGGCTACCCGGACGAGGCGGTCGAGGTGGAGGTGCTGCGCGGCGCGACCGTGCGCTCCCCCGAGGCGCTCGCCCCGGTCACCGACACGGCCACCGTCGGGGAGATGGTCCGGATGGCCCGTCGGGTGCACATCGCCGAGCCGCTCTACGCGTACGCGGTCCGGTTGGCCGCCGCGACCCGCACCCACCCGCAGGTGCGGGTCGGGGTCAGTCCCCGGGGCGTGATCGCGTTGACCCGCGCGGCGTGCTCGTACGCGCTCATCGACGGGCGAGGTTGGATCATGCCGGAGGATCTGAAGGCGCTCGTCGAGTCGGTGTTCGCGCATCGGCTGCTGCTGACGCCGGACGCCCAGGTGCGCGGGCTGACCGCCGCCGAGGTGCTGCGTCAGGCCGTCGCCTCGGTGCCGGTGCCACTGCCGTCGGGGCAGCCCGCTCCGGTGCAGGGCTGACCGGCACCAGCGCGATGGGGATCACCGCCCGTGGGATCGGGCTGCTCGTCGCCGCCGTGGTGCTGCTGGCTGTGGGTTTCCGGTTCGCGTACCCCGAGTTGACGTTGCTGGGCGCGGCGGCCGGCGCGGCCGTCGGCTACGCCGCGCTGGTCGCGGCCTGGCGGCCCCGGCTGACGGTGACCCGCCACGCCGATCCGGACCGGGTGGCCCGCGGCGAGCCGGCGAGCATGAGTTTGACCGTGCGCAACGCGGGCCGGCTGCGGTCGGCGAACCTGCTGGCCGAGGACCGGTGCGGGGAACGCAGTGTGCCGGTGCCGGTGTTGCGCCTGCGGCCCGGTCGGGACACCGAGGTCCGCTACGACGTGCCGACCCATCGGCGTGGGGTGGTGCCGGTGGGGCCGCTGCGGGTGACCCGACGCGATCCGCTGGGGTTGGTGGCGTTGGCCCGCCCGTACGGCGCGGCGGTGCCGGTCTGGGTCTACCCCCGGGTGCATCCGCTGACGGCGGTGCCGCGCGGTGCGGGGCGCAGCCTCGACGGCCGGGTGGACGGGGTGCCGCACGGGTCGATCACGTTCGACTCGTTGCGGGAGTACGTGGTGGGCGACGAGTTGCGTCGGGTGCACTGGCGGACCAGCGCCCGGGTGGGTGAGCTGATGGTGCGGGAGAACGTGGACACCAGCCTGCCGCACCTGATCGTGCTGCTGGACAATCGCGCCGTCGCGCACCCTCAGCGGGTGGGTGGGGTGGCGGAGTCGTTCGAGGCGGCGTGCGAGGCGGCGGCGTCGATCGTCACCGCCGCACACCGTGCCGACCTGCCGGTGGTGTTGTTGTTCGCCGGCGCGGAGCCGGCCGCGCCGGGTGGGACGCCGGACGTCGGCGCGGCGCTCGGTCCGCTGGACCGGCTCGCTGCCGCCGCGCTCTCGGATGCCGACGAGGCGGTCCGCGCGGCTGCCACCCGGCTGCGCCAGGACCGGCTCGGTGACACGTTGATCTTCCTGACCGGGCCGGGTGGGCGGGACGACCTGGGGCACGTCGGCGCGCTGCGGGGCGCGTACCCGTCGGTGGTGGTCGGGGTGTTCGGCGCGGCCGAGCCGACGCCGCCGGGCGCGGCCGGCCTGGTGGTGGTCGACGCTGCGGACGGCGCGCAGTTCGCCGCCGAGTGGGACGGGGTACGCCGGTGGTGACGCGTGCCGGACGAGTGCTGCGGGCGGCGGTCGTCCCGCTGGTGCTGATCGGGTTGATCGCGCTGGCCGGGGTGGTGCTGGGCCGGGTGTACGCGGGAAACCTGCTGATCGGGCTGGTCGTCGGTGCGGCGGCCGGTTCGGTGCTGGTCAGCGTGGCCGCCCGGCGGCTGCCGTCCTGGTTGGTGGCGCCGGTGTCGGTGGCCGCGATGGCCGGCTGGACACTGTGGTCACTGCGGCTGGCCGCCGATCGGGCCGAGCTTCCGGGTGGTCTGCTGGAGATCACCGCTGACGCCGCGCGCAACGGTATTCCGCGGCTGCTGACCGCGATGATCCCGGTGGAGCCCACTCCGGACACGGTGCTGGTGCCCGTGGTGGCGGCCTGGCTGGCCGGGCTGGCCGGTGCGGAGGTCGCCTTGCGCACCGGCCGGGTGCTGCTGGGCTACCTGCCGGCGGCGGGGCTCTACGCCGCCGCCCTCTACGTGGTGGGTCCGAATGCCGCCCCGGCGGTCGGGGTGACGGTGGCGTTCGTCGCGGTCGCGGCGGCTGGTCTGGCGACCCCCACCGGTACCGCGTCGGCCGCCGCCGACCCCACTGCCGAGCTGGCTCCCCGGGTACGCGCGGCGGTGCGGCTGCGGCTGGCCACCAGCGCGGCACTCGGGGTGGCGCTGGTGGTCGGGCTGGTCGCGCTGCTCGCACCGGTCGTCGCCGACCAGGTCGACGGCCGGCCGGTGGACCCCCGCCGGTACGTGGAGCCGCCGCAGGTGCAGACGCTCGACGAGAACCCGTTGATTCGGATCTCCGGCTGGGCGCTGCGCCCGGAGCAGAAGCTCCTCGACGTGAGCACGGAGCGGACCGGTGTCGCACCTCCCGCGTCCGGTAGCGCCCCACCGGGGGACGAGCCGGCCGGCGACGCCGGTCGCGGTGTGCGGATGCGGTTGGCGGTGCTCAGCGACTACGACGGGGTGACCTGGCGGGTCGGTGCGACGTACCGCAACGCGGGGCGGATCCTGCCGGCCCCCGCCCCGTCCCGGGACAGCACGGTGGAGACCGTCCGCCAGCAGATCACCGTGGCGGAGCTGAGCGGTCGGCTGCTGCCCGCTGTGGCGACGCCCCGGGAGGTCAGCGGCGCACGGGTGGCGTACGACCCGGCGAGCGGGACGCTGATCCGGCCGGAGGGGTTGACGCCGGGGCTGCGGTACGCGGTGACCTCCGCCGAGGAACAGCCGGACTCGAACCTGTTGGCCACTGCGAACGTGCCCGCCGGCGAGGAGGTGGCCCGGGTGCTGCGGGTGGCCGACGGGGTGCCCGACCCGATGCGCCGGCTGGCCACGCAGCTCGCCGAGGACAACGGCGCCCCGTTCGCGCGGGCTCTGGCGATCGAGCAGTTCCTGGCCGAGCACTACCGGGTGGTGGCGGACGCGCCGAGCGGGCACGCGTACCCGAATCTGGGTTTCTTTCTCTTCGGGCCCCGCGCCGGCGGTGGGCAGGAGGGCACCTCGGAGCAGTTCGCGGCGGCGTTCGCGGTGCTCGGCCGGTTGTCCGGGCTGCCGACCCGGGTGGTGGTGGGTTTCCGGGCCGGCGGGCAGGGGCCGGTGCTCGCCGGTGACGCGTTCGCCTGGCCGGAGGTGCTGTTCGACGGGCTGGGTTGGGTGCCGTTCGATCCGCTGCCCCGCCCGAACGAGCAGCCGAGGCCGGTGGAGGAGGACTTCCGTCCGACACCGGAGGATCCGCCACCGTCGGAGGCGCCGGCGCCCACCGTGGAGCCCACCGCGTCACCGGAGCCGGTCGCCGCTGGTGACGGTCCGCCCGGCCGGGGCGGCGTGTCCACTCCGCTGCTGGTCGCCGGCGGCAGCGGCGGTCTGCTGCTGCTGGTCGGGGCGCTGCTGCTCACCCTGCTGGCGATGCGCCGTTCACTCACCCGCGCCCGGCTGGTCCGGGGTGACCCCGGTCAGCGCATCGCCGGCGCCTGGCGGGAGGTCACCGACGCGCTCCGGCTGGCCGGCCGCCCGGTCGGCGACGACCTGGCCGCCACCGAGGTGGCCGGACACGCCCGCCAGGCCCTCGCCGCCGCCCGAGCGGAGACGACCGCCGACAGCACGACCCCCGACGGTACGACCGACGGCCCGGCCGTCGACGATCTGGCTGCCCTGCTCAACCAGGTGGGCTTCGCCCCGGGCGCCGCGACACCCGACCAGGCCGCCCGCGCCGCCGAGGTGGCGATGGCCTATGTGCACAGCCTGCGCTCCGCGCGTCCCTGGTGGCGGCGCCTCCTCTGGTCGGTGCACCCCACTCCCCTGCGCCGCGCCCGCCGGTCCCCGCGGTGATCACGAGCTTCGCGTCGACCGCGGCCCGCTCCGGACGCGAACCTCTTGATCACCGGCGCAGCTCCGGTGGCCGAAACACGGTGGCGGTCTGGTGCCGCAGCGATGACCATCAGAGGGTGGATCAGCACACGAGCGACATCGTCGACTACTACACGGTGCGCTACCGCGAGGACCAACGTCTGTCCGCCCGGCCGCAGGCCCGACTGGAGTGGATCCGCACGAGCGAGCTGCTGCGGGCTCTCCTGCCCGGCCCGGGCGCCCGGGTGCTGGACATCGGTGGGGGCACCGGCGAGTACGCGCGGATGCTTGTGGACGCCGGCTACGAGGTCCGCCTGGTCGACCTGGTGCCGAGTCACGTGGCGCAGGCCCGCGCCGGACAGCCTCCGGTCGAGGCGGAGGTCGGCGACGCTCGTGCGCTGCCCGATGCCGACGGGAGGTACGACGCCGCGCTGCTCCTGGGTCCCCTCTACCACCTGGTGCGCCGCGTCGATCGGATCCAGGCTCTGCGGGAGGCCGTGCGGGTCACGCGTCCCGGCGGTCACGTCGTGGCCGCTGTCATCTCACGCTTCGCCGGCCCGCTGGACTTCGCCGCCACCGGGCGACTGGACGGGAGGCTGCTCGACGAGGCCGGGGCGCTGCTCACCAACGGCGTCAACGACGCACGGATCGGTTTCACCCATGCCTACTTCCATCGGGTCGAGGAACTGACCGACGAGTGTTTCGCCGCCGGGCTGACCGACGTCGTCGTACACGGGGTGGAAGGCCCGGCCTGGACCGCGGCGGAGGCGGCGGCACACGGGCCGACACCGGACGCGGTCTTCGCCGCGGCGTTGGACCTCGCCCGGCTCTACAGCAGCGAACCGGCGCTGATCGGTTCGAGTGCCCATCTCCTGGCCGCCGGACGCGTCCCGCTGCCCTAACGGGTCAGGCGGCGGACGAGTTTGCGCATGCCGGCCTGCCAACCGTCCGGGTCCTCGGCGCGGCGACGGGCGTAGTCGGCGACCTCCGGGTGCGGCAGGATCAGGAACCGTTCCTCGGCCAGCCCGGCGACGGCTGCCTCGGCGACCTGGTCCGGGGTGAGCACCGCACCGGACGCGGCGACCACCCGCGCGCCGAGATGCCCCTCGGCGAGCCCTTCGGTGAGCATCGGGGTGTCCACCCCCTGCGGGCAGAGCGCGCTGACCCGGATGCCCCGGTCCCGGTAGGTGATGGCGAGCCACTCCGCGAACCCCACCGAGGCGTGCTTCGTCGCGGTGTACGCGGCGTCGCCCACCGCGGTCAGCACGCCCGCCGCCGAGCAGGTGTGCAGCAGGTGCCCGCCACCCCGGGCGAGCATGCCGGGCAGCACCGCGCGGGACGAGTAGACGTGAGCGAGCACGTTGACCCGCCACGCCCGGTCCCAGCCGGCGTCGTCGACCTCCACTCCCCCGCCGGTGGTCACTCCCGCGTTGGCGCAGAACAGGTCGATCCGGCCGTAGCGCTCCTCGGTGTCGGCGACCAGGTCGCGTACCTGCTCCTCGTCGGTGACGTCGAGGGCGATGGCGTGCGCGACCGGGCCGATCCCCTCGGCCACCGCGTCCGCCGCTTCGGGGTCCAGGTCGGCGACCACCACGGCGGCGGCACCCTCCGCGGCGAAGCGGCGGGACAGCGCGGCCCCGATGCCGCCGGCCCCGCCGGTGACCACCACGATCCGGTCGGTGAGGTTCACGCGGACGCTCCTACGGGGTCGGCGCCCAACTGGGCGATGAGGCTGAGCAACGCGGCCGCGCCGCCGGCGGTGACCTCCGGGGTGGGCAGCAGCGCCATGATCGGCACGTCGACACCGGCGTCGGCGTAGCGGCGCACCTCGGCGCGGCACCGCTGCGGTGCGCCGTGCAGCACCAACGCGTCGACCACGTCGTCGGGCACCGCCGCGCTGGCGCCGCGTCGGTCACCGGCGGCCCAGGCCGCCCACATGGGCGCGAGCGTCTCGTCCCGGCCGAGCCAGCGGTGGAACTCGGCGTACGCGGGAACCGTGAGGTAGCTGGTGATGAGCCGGCGGCCCAGTGCTCGGGCGTACGCGGCGTCCTCGGTGGGGCAGACGAAGATCCGGGCGGCGACCTCGAAGCCGGTACGCCGTTCGCCCAGCTCGGCGAGGGCACGTGGCACGTCGTCGGCGCTGAGCCAGTTGAGGATGACACCGTCGGCCTCGGCACCGGCCAGCCGGAGCATCCCCGGGCGCAGCGCGGCCAGCAGGATCGGTGGCGGCACCGCCGGTGGTTGTTCTAGCGTGAACCGGCGGATGGTGAACGTGTCGTAGGCCTGGTCGACGGTCTGGCCGCCCAGCGCGGCGCGCAGGAAGCGCAGCATGTCGCGGGTGCGGCGGAACGGCTCGTCGAACGGCACGGCGTTCCAGTCCCGGACGAGCACGGGTGAGGACGCGCCGATGCCGAGGGTGAACCGGCCCGGCGCGGCCTCGGCCATCGCCGCCGCGCTCATCGCCAACAGGCCGGGACCCCGGGTGAAGACCGGCGCGATCGCGGTGCCCAGCCGCAGCCCCGGTTCCCAGGCCGCGGCGAGCGCCAACGGGGTGAACGCGTCGGTCCCGGCGACCTCGGACGACCAGACGTCGGTGAACCCCGCCCGCTCGAGGGCCGCGTAGGCCGCGTCGTGGTGCGCCAGCGCGATCCCGCCCAACGGCACCGTCATGCCCCATCGATTCGTCACCGATCGATCGTGCCCGTTGACGGGGGTACGGGCAAGATCCCCGGGTTGGGCAGAATCGCCGGTTTCCGGCCGAGCGTACCGGCGCGGATGCTACGACTTCGAAGTGAACCGGACCAACGGCGCAGGCCGCTGACCATGGATTCCAGGGCAGCGGGGCACCTGGAGCCGGCCAAGCGCGACCCGGGCCGGGCGACCTTCCTGGAGCTTTTCTTCGACCTGGTGTTCGTCTTCGCGCTCACCCGGATCTCCGCGCGCGCGTTCGAGGACCTGACCGACGGGCCGGCTCGGGAGCATGGCTGGGCGGCGGTCACCGGGAGCGGCAAGACGTTGCTGCTGCTGCTCGCACTCTGGTCGGTCTGGCAGGGCACCGCGTGGACGACCAGCCGCTACGACCCGTACCGGGTGCCGCTGCAGACCGTGGTGATCACCGCGTTGGTGTGCAGCATGGTGCTCGGGGTGGCGATCCCCCGGGCGTTCAGCGACACCGCGCTGATGTTCGCGGTGGCGTACGTGGTCGCGCAGGTGACCCGACCGGTGATCCTGTCGCTCGCGCTGGGCGCCCACCCGTACCGCCGGCTGAAGGTACGCATGGCTGTGGTGTTCTCCGTCAGCGGGGTGTTCTGGATAACCGGGGCGCTGCTGAGCACCAACGCGCAGGTCACGCTCTGGACGGCGGCGCTGGCCATCGAGTACCTGGCTGCCCGGTGCGGCTGGCCGGTGCCGTGGCTGGGTCGCTCGACGGTCTCCAAGTGGGAGATCGCCGGGGAACACCTGGCGGAGCGCTACCAGCAGTTCTTCCTCGTCGCGCTGGGCGAGACGATCCTGGTGGCGGGTTTCGCGTACAGCGAGGGACCGTACGAGTCGGGGCACGTGTGGGCGTTCGCGCTCGCGTTGGCCACGTCGATCATGCTGTGGCGGATCTACGTCCAGCGGGCCGGGCGGATCCTGGGCGAGGCGGTGGTGAAGGCCCGGCACCCCGCCTCCATCGGCCGGTCGGCCGCCGACACCCACCTGGTGATGGTGGTCGGTCTCGCGGCCACCGCGATCGGTTACGAGCTGATCATCCATAATCCGCTGGAACAGATCCCGGGGGCGTGGCTGGCCATGGCGCTCGGTGGGCCGGCCCTGTTCCTGGCCGGGCGGGCCCGTCTGGAGTACGAGGTGTTCGCGCGGGTGTCGCCGTCCCGGTGGATCGCCCTGCTGGTGTTGGCGGCGTCGGCGGTGCCACTGCTGTTCCTGCCCGGTGTGGCCGCCAGCGCGGTCGGGGTGTTCGTGTTGGCCGCCGTCGCGGTCGTCGACGCCCGCCGGGCGCGCGGTGCCCCACCGGAGGCCGCCACGCCGCCCTTCTGAGCCGGCACGGTACGACGACGTCCGGCGCTAGTCTCGGCGGGTGACCTTCTCGCTCGTCGCCCGCTCCGCCGACGGTCGCCGGCACGGCGTCGTCGTCGCCAGCAAGTTCCTCGCCGCCGGGGCGCTGGTGCCGGCCGCCGCCGCCGAGGTCGGCGCGCTGGCCACCCAGGCGCACGTCAACCTCGCCTACCGTCCGCAGGGCCTCACCCTGCTGCGCACGGGGGTGGCCCCGGCCGACGTGGTGGCCGGGCTGATCGCCGCGGACCCCGAGCGGGAGCACCGCCAACTCGGCGTGGTGGGCGTCGACGGAACGGGTGCCACCTGGACCGGACCGGCCTGCCACCCGTGGGCGGGCGGACGGGCCGGCGACGGCTGGGCCGCGCAGGGCAACGTGCTCACCGGCCCGGAGGTCGTCGACGCGCTGGCCGGCGCCTGGCTGACCGGGTCGGCGCTGCCGTTCGCCGAGCGGTTGGTCGCCGCGTTGCGGGCCGGCGACGAGGCCGGCGGCGACCGGCGGGGTCGGCAGAGCGCCGGCCTGCTGGTGGTCGAGCGCGGCGGCGGGTACGGCGGCACCAGCGACGTGCTCGTCGACCTCCGGGTGGACGATCACCCGGACCCGGTCGCCGAGCTGGGCCGGCTGCTCGCCGTGCACACCATGCTGTTCAGCCGGCCCGACCCGACCACCCTGCTGGACCTGAGCGGCGCGGTCGCCGACGAGGTGGCGGCGTTGCTCGCCGCGCTGGGCCATCCGGTGGCCGACGGTGGCACGGAAGCGGCGTTGGTCTCCTGGGCGGGGCTGGAGAACCTCGAGGAGCGGCTGGTGCCGGGCCGGATCGACCCGGTGGTGCTGACGCACCTGCGCGGCGTCGCCCCGCACGTCCCCGCACCCCGCGCCGCGAGCTGACCTCGACCGTCCAGCAGCGTCCGAAGCCGGCGCGCGGGGCAGCCAGCAGCGTCCGAAGCCGGCGCGCGGGGCAGCCAGCAGCGCGCGGGTCAGCGGCCGAAGGCGAGCCAGCGGAAGCCGGCGGCGTCAATCGCGGCCCGTTCCGGGACGGTCAGCGCCGCCCGTCCGGTGGTCTTACGGATCAGGGTCAGCTGGTCCCAGCGCAATCCCGCCGGTGTCGGTCGGCCCCCGGTGAGCAGGTCGGCGATCACCTCGGCCGCCGGAGGAGTGAGCCAGGGCGGCCGGCCCAGCGCGGCGGCCAGGTCCAGACCGTGCACGCCCACCTCGACGACCCGGGTCCGCAGGAACTCGGTGACGCCCATCGCGTCGCCGTGCCGGGTCCGTACGACGCGATCGGGCGGCGCGGCGGCGACCGCGGCATCGGTGGCCCGCCAAGCGCGGTCCATCGCGGTCGCCAACGTCGCGCGGTCCACCCGCGACGCGTCGCGGCGGCCTCCGGCGATCCGGTCGGCGTCGACAGACGGGGTGAACTTCGCCCTGCCGAAGTAGCCGGCGGCGTCGACCTCGGCGCGGGGCGGGGCGGGCGCGGCGAGCATGTCGGTCAGCCGACCGACTCCGGTCCGCACGTGCGCGATCAACTCCCGGACCGTCCACGGTACGCAGTTGGTGGGCCGGTCCAGGTCGGCGTCGACCAGCTCGGCGAGGATCTCGGTGAGCTGCGCGCACTCCGCGGAGAACGCCACGCGGACCCGGTCCATCGGTCCGCTCAGCCCTTGACCCTGGGCACCAGCCGGTGCACGACGGTGAGCACCAACGCCATCACCACCGCCATCGTGCCGGCGATCCCGGCGGCGCTGCCCGAATACCCGACGAACAGGGGCTGGCGGCTCAGCTCGTCCGGGCCGGTGTCGCGCAGGCCGACCAGCCAGCTGAGGGACAGCCCGCAGGCGACCAGGCCGAGCACCCCGGCCGCCCCGAGCACCAGCACGGCCGTGCGGTGCGCGTCGCCGGGAGCGACCTCGGCCTGCTCCCGCTGGGTGATCAGCAGGACCAGCCCGGCCAGCGCCGCCCAGACACCCACCACCAGGTACGCGGCGATCGCGTCGCTGGGCCGGTGCCAGCCGGCGGAGAGGGTGGCGACGCCCGCGATGGCGGCATAGGCCGCGGCGAGGAAGGCGCCGACCGCCCGCACCTTGGCCGGCAACACGAGCACGAGCGCGACCGCCACCGCCGCGGCGACCGTGGTGTGCCCGCTGGGCAGGCTGTTGCCCACCGCCGAGCGCTCCGGGTCGACGCCGTAGTCGGGCCGGTTCAGCCCGTACTTCAACAGCTGGGTCGAGACGTTCGCCCCGGCGATCAGGAGGGTCGCGGTGATCGCCAGGGCGAACCGTCCCCGGATCAGCGCGATGAACCCGATCATCGCGGTGGCGGCCACGAGGGAGACCACCGACATCGCGTTGAGGATCCGGTCGACAGGACCTTCGATGGTGTCCTGCCCGATCCGGTTGCCGGTGAGAGCGACGGTGTCGACCCACTGGCCGATCTCGGTGTGCACGGCGACCCGCCACACGGCGAGGAAGGCAGCCGTCTGGACGAGGGCCAGTACGACCAACCAGACCGCGGTCCAACCCCGTGCCGTCGCGCGCATCCGCACACCGTAGCGGCAGGTGTCGGCCAGCCGACCGGTGGCCCGCCGCCCGCCGGTGGTTAGGTTGTGCCAGAGCGAGGAGGCGGCGATGGGCGGACCAGCGGAGCACGACAGTGGCCCGGCCGCACCCGACCCGGACCAGCGGTCGGGCTCCGGTGGGCGGGCGCGGGCCGAGTCGCTCGCGGACCTGCTGGGCGGGCGTGGCGGCGCCGTCGACGCCACCCTGCCACCGCTCGCATTCGCGGCGGGTTGGTTGCTGGGCGGCGAGTCGCTGTGGGGTGGGATCGGCGCGGCGCTGGCGGTGGGCGCGGTGGTGGCCGGCGTACGGCTGCGCCGGGGTGACCGGCCGCGCTCGGTGCTGATCGGCCTGCTGGCCGTCTGCGTCGCGGCGCTGATCGCGGTGCGCACCGGCCGGGCCGAGGACTTCTTTCTCATTCAGGTGCTGTCCAACGCCGCAAGCGCTCTCGCCTGGGCGGTCAGCATCGTGGTGCGCTGGCCGCTGCTCGGTGTGTTGGTCGGCGGTGTGCTGGGCCAGCGCACCCGGTGGCGGCGCGACCGGGCGCTGCTGCGCGGCTACGGCCGGGCGAGTTGGGTGTGGACGGCGACCTACCTGGTGCGGCTGGCGGTGTTCGTGCCGCTGTATCTGGGTGGGCAGGTCCTCGCACTGGTGGTGGCCCGGGTGGCTCTGACCTGGCCGCTGGTGGCCGCGGCGCTGGCACTGAGCTGGGTGGTGCTGCGGCGGTCGTTGCCGGCCGGGCACCCCGGTCTGCGTCATCCGGTGGGTGGAGAGCCGTCGGCACCGCCGAGCTGACCAGGGGCGGGCGGGGGCGGTACGGGCAAAAAAGTGGAGAGGCCGCCACGGGGGGAGCGGCCTCTCCGGTGACGTACGTTACTCCGTTGCGGACCTCGGCGTGATCCCGTGACGGCCCGAATTTCTGGGCTTTTTCGCGGTTGGCTCCAGTCCGGGCGGTGGGGTGGGCCAGCCGATCCGCTGCGTCGGCCAGATGGCTGGCCCACCCCGGCCTGACCGTGGGTGTCAGGCCGTCCGCCGGCCGGGGTCCGTCGTTCCTCGGACCCCGGCCGAATCCCGGGGTGGGCGGTCCACGCCACCCACCCCGGGTCGTCGTCAGCCGTTCGGGAACAGGCTGCCGTAGTCGGCGTACGCCATGGCGACGTCCGCCTGTGCCCAGAACCGGTGGTAGTTGAAGCTGGGCTCCGCGCCACCGTCCAGGTACGCCTGCACCTTCGGCCAGTCCGGGTCGTTCTTGTAGAAGGACCGGAGGTCCAGGAAGCTCTTGCCGGCGGCGATGGTGTCGCCGTTCGGCATCTTCCCGGTCCAGCCCGGCGGGACGTAGACGCCCTGCCCGGTGGAGGCGTTGTAGGTGTCGTCGAAGCGCCGGTAGTCGCCACGCTTCTCCGTGGTGGAGACACCCTTGGCGTCGGCGGCGGCGGACAGCCCGTCGAGCAGCCCCTTGGCGGTCGTCTTGGCCGCCGCGTCACCCGACTTGGCCGCGTACGCGATCAGGATCCGGGCGTAGGCGGCGGCGACGCCGACGTCCTGGCCCTTGCTGATCACCTCGACGTGCAGGCCGGTGTTGGGCTGCGGGTTGGACGGGTTCCAGGTGGTCGGCTGACCGGTCCACGCCATGTCCGACGGGATCGACCAGTTGGCGCCCAGGGTGGTGTTGGCGATCGCCCACGGCACCCACTTGTCCAGCAGCGCCTTGGCCTTCGCGTTGCCGGTCTGCAGGTACAGCTCGGCGATGCGCTGCATCGACCAGGCCTGCATGCCGAACCACTGGTTGGACGGCGGGTCGTTGTAGACCGGGTCGACGTCGTAGAACATGCCGTAGAAGGTGCTGGTGCCGGCCGGCGGCTGGGCGTAACTGCCGTCCCAGCTGTTGGTGGCGCCACCGGCGATGCCGCCCTCGGCGGACTGGAGCCAGGTGTAGAACTCCAGCTGCCGTTCGAAGCTCTTGGTCCAGTCGGCGACCGCGGTCGACGACTGCGGCTTGAGCTCCGGGGTGTTGGTCAGCGCCCAGGCCGCGAACGGGTTCTGGTAGCCGAAGTGGTTGTGGCTGGAGCCGATCCGCCAGGACCAGTTCTGGCTGGTGTCGTACGCGCCGCCCCAGGCGTAGTACCAGGACAGCAGGTAGTGCGCCGAATCCCTGCCGGTGCCGGCGGGGCAGGTGCTGGCCCCGACGCAGTTGCCGATCTTCTTGAAGTACTTGTCGAACATCGCGTACCGCAGGTAGTCGCCCATCTTGGCGGCCTTGGTGATGGTGGCCGCGACGTCGGCCTGCTTGTTCTGCGCCTTGGCCCAGGTCAGCGCCCAGTACGCGGCCTGCACCGCGCGGGCGTCGGCGTCCGGGGCGTTCGTGTACTTCCACTGCTTGGCGGGGGCACCGGTGTCCTTGACGAACAGGTCGAGGTAGCCGTACTGACCGCCGTGCTTGAAGGTGTCGCAGGACGGCTGCGGGATGGTCTCCCACACCGACTCCTGGGTGCCCCGCTGGAAGGTGTTGATGTACGCCGGCTTGGTGGTGCCGTCACCGCAGCGACCGAAGCCGTAGGTGTTGTCGACGTCCATCAGCCAGTGCATGCCGTAGATGTCGCCGGTGCCGTAGGTGGACTGCAGCTCCGCACGCAGCGGGTCCTGCCCGACCGGGATGTTCGCGTTCAACGCCGACGGGTACTGGCTGGGCAGGTTGTACTCCGCGGCGTACTGCGGCGTCCCGGCGGACCCAGCAGTTGGCTGGTCTGAATGATTCGGAATTATATATTTTTCCATCACCGTCCAGGCGTTGTTGAACGGCGCCCAGTTCTGGGTGACGCGTCCGTAGTTCGCCTCCAGCCACAGCCAGAAGCTGAACGCCTCCGAGGTCGTCTCGTGCCCGTGGTCGGGCGCCTCGACGATGAGCGTCTCCACGGAGTGGTACGGCACGCCCTCGGGGCTGAAGTAGCCCGAGTTCTTGATCTTGCCGTACTGCTCGAGGAACTTCGCGATGTAGGTGTTGTCGCCGCCGGGGGTGTCGTTGTCGATCTCGGTGGCGGTGACCGCCAGCGAGGCGAGACCGGTGGCGGAGGCGGTGATGGTGGCGGCGCCGCCGAGGGTGTCGGTGTCCTCCGCCGCGGCGACCGTGACGGTGACCCCGGTGTTCCAGTTGCTCGGGGTCAGCGTGGCGGTGCTCGGCGAGACCGTGACGTCGGTGTCGCCGGTGCGGGTGAGGGTGACCGGCACGTTGGCCGTCGGCGCGGCACTGAGCTTCAGGTTGAAGGTGGAGGTGCCACCCTCGCTGACGCTCACCGCGGACGGCGTGGCGACGAGTGTCGGGCCGTTGGCGGCACCGACGGTGAACGCCTTCTCGTCGACCCCGATGCCGTTGGCGTTGTCGTACGCCTTGGCCTGGACGGTGTAGCTGCCGGCCGGCAGGTCCTCCTGCGTGTAGGCGTACGGCGCGGAGGTGTCGGTGTTGATCAGCAGGCCGTTGCGGTAGAACTCGACCTTGCTGATCGTCCCGTCCGGGTCACTGGCGGTGGCGGTCAGCGGCACGTCGGCCGGCGCGGTGAACGGCCCGGTCGGCAGGCCGAGGGAGACCGTCGGCGGCAGGTTGGCCGGGGTGCCGTTGCACGGGGTGCCGTTGAGCGTGAACGAGGTGGGCTTCGGGTTGCTGCCCGAGTGGGCGCCGTTGAAGCCGATGGTGGTGGAGGCCCCGGCGGCGAGGTTGCCGTTGTACGACTCGTTCGTCGCGGTGACCTCGCTGCCGGTCTGGCTGTATTTGGCCGACCAACCCTGGACGACCCGTTGGCCGCTGTTCGGGAAGGTCCACTTGAGCGTCCAGTTGCTGATCGGATCGCCCAGGTTCTTGATCGTCACGTTCGCGGTGAAGCCGGTGTTCCAGTCGTTGGTCGCGTAGACCACGTCGCAGGCGGGCGCGGCCTGTGCGGCGCCGGCGGGCAGGGTCACCCCGCCGGCGGCGAGCGCGGCGGCAGCGATGATCGCCACTCGACGGCGTCTTGCCAGTTGTCTCATGTGCGCGGTGTCTCCTCGGACCAGGCCGGGACGGTCCCCGGCGAAGGCGCCTGCCCGCGAGGGTGGTGGTCCGCGGGAGATTCGAGGCGCCGGGAAGGTGGTCTCCCCCGGGCCCGGCCGGGGTAGGGCGGTGCGGCCCGCACGGGAGGGGGTCCCGCCGGCTGCGATCGGGTGACCGTGACCGGGATCGTGCTGCCGGCTGCCCTCGGTGAACCCGCGCTCACGCGATGTGGCTCCTGTCGCGTTGAATCGACAGTCTGCCATGGAAGCGCTCCCACAACAAGCGCACACGCCACTCGTTCAGCCCGTTGTTTCGATCTCGTTTTGGGTCTTTCACAAAGCGGTGACGGGCGTTACAGTCGCAACATCGGTCGATGGGAGCGCTTCCATCGACAAGGTTCCAACAAGAAGATCGCTGGGGTCGTTTCTGACGGGCCCGGCGAACCAACCCGAGGGCCGACGACGGGCCAGCCCGGACGCCGTCGTCAGCCATCGTCCCGCCTTACGGAGGGAGGTGGAACCAGAGCCACTCGCGTGGCCCGGCTCCCGCGCGACACGCACGGCAGGACCCAAATTCCGCCCGTGTGTGTGCAGTTACGGTGGGGACGGGGGTTGCCCTCCCCCGTCCCCACACTAAACCCCCGTACACGATGGGAAAAGAGGCCGACGGGACAGGCGCGCCGCGCCGCCCGGCGGCCTTGTTCGCTGTCTGGGGCCTCCAACCGCCTCGACCCGCCACCGCCGGCCGCCATGACGGCCAGCTGACCGGGCCGGCCGCCCCTGGCCTATTCTGGGAGCGCTCCCGAATCTCGGCGGTGGCCCCGTATCCACGAGGAGAATCCATGTCGATACCTACCGGGCCCGCCGGCCCACTGCGCTTCCCCGACAACTTCGGTTGGGGCGCGGCCACCTCGGCGTACCAGATCGAGGGCGCCGCGAAGGAGGACGGGCGCGGAGAGTCCGTCTGGGACACCTTCAGCCGCGTCCAGGGCAGCACCCGTAACGGCGACACCGGCGACGTGGCCGCCGACCACTACCACCGGTACGCCGAGGACCTCGACCTCATGCGCGACCTCGGGCTGCGCAGCTACCGCTTCTCCATCTCCTGGCCACGGATCCAGCCCGACGGCAGCGGCCTGCCCAACCAGCGCGGGCTCGACTTCTACCGCCGGCTCATCGACGGCCTGCACGAGCGGGGCATCGCCCCGATGGCCACCCTGTTCCACTGGGACCTCCCGCAGGCACTGCAGGACGCCGGCGGCTGGGAGTCACGCGACACCGCCCACCGCTTCGCCGACTACGCCGACGTGCTCTTCCGCGCCCTGGGCGACCGGGTGCCGGCGTGGCTCACCATCAACGAGCCCAAGACCGTGGTGCAGAACGGCTACCTCACCGGTCACCACGCCCCCGGCCGACAGGACCCGGACGCCGCCTACCTGGTCGCCCACCACCTGCAACTCGCGCACGGTCTCGCCGTCGGCACGCTGCGGGCCAGCGGCAGCGACAGCCGGATCGGCCCCGCGCTCAACCTGCACCCCTGCTACCCCGCCGACGACTCCCCGCAGGCAGCCGCCGCCGCCCACCTCTACGACGGCTACGAGAACCGCCTCTACCTCGACTCCCTGCTCAAGGGCAGCTACCCGGAGGACCTGCTGGCCGACCTGGGTCCGCAGAGCCGGATGGTCCAGGGCATCCGCGACGGCGACCTGAAGATCATCTCGGCGCCGATCGACCTGCTGGCCGTTCAGTACTACACGCCGATCTACGTCACCGGCGACGGCGGCACCGTACGACGCTGGTCGACCTCGGTGGCCGAGTGGCAGCAGATCTACCCCGACGGGATGTACGACCTGCTGACCCGGGTCACCCGTGACTACGGCCCGATTCCCCTCACCATCACCGAGAACGGCCTGCCCACGGCGGACACGCTGGGGGCGGACGACACCGTCCAGGACACCGGCCGGATCAGCTTCCTGCGCGACCACCTCACCGCCGTGCACCGGGCCATCGCCGCCGGGGTGCCACTGGAGAGCTTCCACGTCTGGTCGCTGCTCGACAACTTCGAGTGGGACGCCGGATACGACCAGCGCTGGGGGCTTGTCTACGTGGACTACCCGACCCAGCGGCGGGTGCTCAAGAGCAGCGCCACCTGGTACCGCTCCGTCATCACCGACGGCGGCTTCTGAGCGGGCCGCCACCCGGAGTGCCGGGCCCGGACGGCTCGGCTCGGGTGAGCCGGTGACCGTCCGGGTCCCGGACCGGCCGCTCAGCGGGGCAGCGCCTGCTGCAACTCCGCTCGCAGCGCCGGGGTGAGCATCTCCCCCGCCTGCTTGGCCAGCCGGGCCATCTCGTAACCCACCACACCGATGTCCGCGTCCCCGGCGGCCAGGGTGGCCAGGATCGAACCGTCGCGGATCTGCATCACCAGGAAGTAGCCGCGGCCCATCTCGACCACCGTCTGCTTGACGATATCGCCGTCGAACATCTGCGCCGCGCCCGCCGTGATGCTCATCAGCCCGGAGGTCACCGCCGCGAGCTTGTCCGCGTTGTCGCGCGGCAAATGATCGGAGATCGCCACCAGCAACCCGTCCGAGGAGACCACCACCGCGTGCGCCACGCCCGGCACCCGGTCCGCGAACGCGCTCACCAGCCAACTCAGGTCACGCGCCTCCTGGCTCAACGTCGTCACTGTCGTCGTCCCCCTTCGTCGTGCGCCCCGGACGGTGGCCCGGAAATCTCGGTGGTGGCCTCGGCCTCGGCGCGCCGCACCCCGCTGTAGAGCCGGGAGAGCATGCCACCGACCGCTTCCGGGTCCAGGTCGACGCGGTTCGGCGCCGAGGTCGGTTGTGCCGTACGGGTGACCGCGCTCAACTGCGCCATCGGCACCCGCACCGGAAGTCCGCGCTCGTTCGTGCCGGCGGTCACCGGGATGGCCGGCGGCACCGCCGCGGCGGGCACCGCCGGAGCGGACGGACCCTGTCGCGACCACCAGCCCGCCCCTGCGCCGGGATCGCCGGCCGGGGTCAGCACGTCCTCGGAACGCACCGGCACCGGACGGGCCTGACGCGGCACGGCCGCCCCCGGCCGCCGGCCGGCCACCGGCAGGTCCCGGGCACCGAAGCCCACTCCCGGGGCGTCTGCCTCCCGGGCGCCCCCGGGCGGTGCCACCATCTCCCGCGCGGCGCTCGTCGCCAGCATCCGCGCCGGCGCGGGTGGATCCAGCTCCGCCGGACCCTCCGGCGCCAACAGCACCGCGGGCAGCACGAGCCGGGCGACCAGGCCGTCCTGGCCCCCGTCGAGGCGCACGCTGACGCCCAGCCGGGCGGCCAAGTGGCTGACCACGAACAGACCCATCCGCTCCACCGCCGCGACATCCGCGGCCGGAGGGCTGGCCAGCACCGCGTTCGCCTCGGCCAGCGCGGCCGGGCTCATGCCGAGACCACTGTCGACTATCTCGATCAGCGCGGTCGCGGCCTCGACCCTGGCGGTCACCACCACGAGAGTGTCCGGGCGGGAGAAGGCGGTGGCGTTCTCCAGCAACTCGGCCAACATGTGCACCAGCTCGCCGACGGCGTGCCCGACCACATACCCGTCGGACACCGACTCGATGCGGACCCGCTGGTACTGCTCGATCTCCGCGGCGGCGGCCAGCAACATCGAACCGATCCCGACCGGCCGGTTCCACCGTCGGGTCGAGTCGGTGCCGGCGAGCACCAGCAGGCTCTCGTCGTTGCGGCGCATGCGCGCGGCCAGGTGATCGAGCTTGAACAGGTTCTCCAACTGGTCCGGGTCGCTCTCCTCACGCTCCAGGTCGTCCAGCAGCTCCAGTTGGCGTTCCACGAGCACCTGGCTGCGGCGGGCCAGGTTGACGAACATCGCGTTGACGTTGCGCCGCATGAGCGCCTGCTCGACGGCGACGGTGACGGCGCTGCGGTGCACCGCCACGAACGCCTCGGCCAGCTCGCCGATCTCGTCGAGCGAGCGGACCACCGCGGGCGCGACGTCGATGGCGGGCACCCCGCCGGTGACGGTCTTGAGGCGGTCCAGCGCGTCCGGCAGCTCGACCTGCGCGATCCGGAGCGCCTGACTCCGCAACAGCCGCATCGAACGGGCCACCGACCGTCCGATGAGCAACGAGATCAGCAGGGCGACCAGCAGGACCACGACGATGCCGCCGACGACCAGCAGGGTGGTCCGAAGCTGACCGCTGCTGGCGTCGTCGGCCTGCCGCACCGCGTCGTCCAGCACCCCCGCCTCGAGCTGGCGCAACAGGTCCTGGCGCTGCTGGCTGGCCGCCCACCACTGCTCCGACGGCAGCACCTTCGGCGGCGCGTCGCTGGCCGGCAGGCTGCGTTCCTCCAGCCGTGTGGCGACCTGGAACTCCGGGGTCACCGTGGTCTCGTCGTAGCGGCGGATCTGGTCGTCGGTCGCGGCCACCCGGAACGCGCCGAGCGCGGTCAACTGTTGGCCGCGCAGGTCCGCGAGGAGCACCCGGTCCTCGGTGCCGTACCCGCCGGCGCGGGAGGCGGCGTAGAGCTGGGCGCGCAGCCGGGAGGAGAGTTCCTTGACCCGGGCCAGCTGCACGTAGCGCAGGACCGCGTTGTTCAACGCGGGCTGGTCCTGACCAGGGGTCGGCTCGGCCAGCAGGTCGAGCATCGCGCTGATCGCCCGGTGGTAGTTGCTCAGGATCGTGTCGCTGCTGAGCACCGCCGGCGGGATCGCCGGCCGGATGTCGACAACCTGGTCGTACGCCTCCATCGCCTCGGAGTAGGCGACCCGCCAGGACGCGTCGGCGTCCGCGAGCGGCTCGGCGGCCCGACGCAGGTCCACGATCGCCCGGTCGGTCACCGTCTGCAACGGCTTCAGGTTGGACGCCGCGTTGTCCCGGTCGCCGCCCCCGCGCCGCTCACCCAGCTCCCCGGCCGAGCGGTCGCGCTCCTGCTGGAGCTGGTGCACCGCGGTGGTGATCTGCCGGCCGATCCCGACCTGGCGGGAGAAGTCGTTCAACGCCGTCGTCCGCCCGACCAGCGCGCTGGTCTGCACCCCGGCGAGCACCAGGAACGCCATCGACGGCACCATCAGCACGGTCGCGAGCTTCGTGCTCATCCGCCAGTCCCGCAGCCGGAACGGTGACCGACGCCGATGCGGCACGACTCGGACGTCGAAGCGGCGTCGGCGGTGGCTCGACACCGTGCCGCTCGCCGGGTCGGAACCCACCGCCACCCTGCCTCCTCGGTCCTACCGCGTCCACCGCGGTCCGGGGAGCGCAGTCCATCCAACCAGGCTCGGGAGCGCTGTCAACGGCCCGGGCGACGCGGAGGTTCAGGAAGGATACTGCGGGTGGGAACGTCCTGCCGTGGTCGGTAAGACCAGCTCGTCCGTCCGGCCGATGTCGGCGAGCCCGATCGCGTCTCCGAACCGGCCCAGCGCCACAAGTGCCGCCCCGGTGGCACCGATCTCCGGGTTCCGCTGGTGCGACACCGGTCGCGGTGCCAGCGCGGCGGCGAAGGCCTGCCGCCACCACACCGAGGCGGCCACCGCGCCGCCGCCCAGCACCACGCCCACCGGTTTGTCGATGGTGGATTCCAGCACCGCGAGATCCTCCGCGACCAGGTCACACAGGCCCTGCATCAACCCGGCCAGGATGTCCACCGAGGTGGTGCTGAAGCTGAGGTCGCGGAGCTGCCCGCTGCCCGCCGGCAGCAGACCGGGCGGCCGGTCGCCACCGAAGCGCGGGTCGGCCGGTCGGCCACCGCCCACCGGCACCAGCGCCAGCGCCGCGTCCAGCTCAGCGCCCTGGGGCAACCGCAGCTCCCGGTTCGCCCAGGCGAACAGGTTGCCGCCGCAGGCGTACGCCGCGCCGGTGACCACGTGGTCGTGGTCGACCCGGTAGCGCCACAGACGCTCGGGGAGACGGGGCATCGGCTCGCCGGCCGGGATGCGCTGCATCAGCCGTACGGCCGCCGAGGTGCCCACGGTGACCGCGGCCCGGCTCGGGTCGACGCAGCCCGAGCCGACGTTCGACGCCCCACCGTCGCCCACCGGCGGTGACCACCGGGCCTGCGCCAGCTGCGGCCACCGGCGGGCCCTCTCGGCCCGGAGCCGGCCGTGCCAGTCCAACCCGCCGAGGACCGGCAGGTCCCCCGACCGCGCCCCGGCCAGCGTCAGCGCCTCCTCGTCCCAGCGCAGGGTGCGCAGGTCGAGCAGACCGGTCCCGGAGGCCTGGGACACCGACATGGGCGCGTCGTCGAGCAGCTCGCCCAGCACGTACTCGGGCAGGCCGACGAACCGGGCGATCGGGCTGCCGGACTGCTCGCGCAGCCAGGGCAGGCGCATCGACCAGTACGAGCGGTGCCACCAGCAGCCGGTGCGCTGATGGAAGCCGTCCGGGTCGGAAGGTCCCGCCGTACCGCCGACCGGCGCGGGCCGGGTGTCCAGCCAGGTGACCACCGGACCCATCGGGGTGCCGTCGCGGTCCAGCGGCAGCACCGAGTGCCACTGGGCGGAGACCGCCACCAGGTCCACGTCGTGCAGGTGCCCCGCGTCGGCCAACTCGTCGAGGCACTCGATCAGGCAGGCGAGGTAGCCGGGGCCGGACAGCGTGCCGGTGCCGTCGTCGCCGATGGCGAGGTCGACCTTGCGCCGGGCCAGGGCACCGGGCAGCGGACGGCTGTCGGGGTCCAGCACGAGCCCGCGTACCGAGGAGGTACCCAGGTCGAGCGCGAGAATGTTCATCGCCGGTCAAGTTACCCGGTGCCGGGCGGGCGCCGGGCGCGTAGGGTGGATCACATGCTCGCGCATCCGACCTGCTGGTGGCCCGCCGACCCGGCGGCCACCCTCCGCGCGTAGCTCCATCCACGCGGCCGCCATCGAGGCGGCCGCCGGATCTCCCCGGCCCGGATGGCCGCCTCGACCGGCGGCGCCCGGCCCCACGGAGACACTCGATGACCCACCTGACCGACCTGCTCACCGCCGTGACCAGCGGCGCCGACCCGGGACCCTTCGCGTTGCTGCGTCGCGAGGGCGCGGACGAGTTGGAGTTGTTCACCGGCCCGGTCGACACCGTCGAGCGCCTGGCCGACATCCCGCTGCCGCCGGGCACGCCCGGAGCGCGGACGCTGGCCCTGGTGCCGTACCGCCAGATCACCGAACGCGGCTTCGCCTGCGTCGACGACGGCGCTCCGCTGGAGTGCCTCCAGGTCCGCGAGCATCGGCGGATCGCGCTGGCCGACGCCCTGGCCACGCTGCCCGACGAACCGGTCCGCACCAGCGACGCCGCCTTCGACGTCACCGACGAGGAGTACGCCCGGACCGTGCAACGGGTGCTCGCCGAGGAGATCGGCCGCGGCGAGGGCGCGAACTTCGTCATCCACCGCACCCTGCACGCCACCGTGCAGGGCCGACCGCTGGTGGCCGCGCTGGCCGCGCTACGCCGGTTGCTGGTGGCCGAACGTGGCGCGTACTGGACGTTCGTCGTGCACACCGGCACCCGGACGCTTGTCGGTGCCAGCCCGGAGCGGCACGTGAGCGTCGACGACGGGCTGGTCATGATGAACCCGATCAGCGGCACCTTCCGGTCCGGCGGCGGCACCGCGGACCGGGCGGCGCTGCTGCGCTTCCTCGCCGACCCGAAGGAGGTCGAGGAGCTGTACATGGTGCTCGACGAGGAACTGAAGATGATGGCCACCGTCGCCGAGGACGGCGGCCAGGTGATCGGCCCGTACCTGAAGGAGATGTCGCACCTGGCGCACACCGAGTACCTGCTGGCCGGACGGGGTACCCGCGACGTCCGGGAGGTACTTCGGGAGACGATGTTCGCCCCGACCGTGACCGGCAGCCCGATGGAGAACGCCTGCCGGGTGATCGCCCGGCACGAGGGCCGCGGCCGGAGCTACTACGCCGGGGTGCTGGCGCTGCTCGGTCACGACGAGGCCGGTCGGCAGACGCTGGACGCACCGATCCTGATCCGTACCGCCGAGATCTCCCCCACCGGCCACCTGCGGGTGCCGGTGGGCGCCACCCTGGTCCGACACTCGACGGCGGCGGGTGAGGTGGCGGAGACGCACGCCAAGGCCGCCGGTGTGCTGGCCGCGCTCGGCCTCGGGCCGGCGGCGTCCGCCGGCGGCGGCGCGGTCGCCCGGCTGGCCGACGACCCGGAGGTACGCGACGCGCTGGCCGCGCGCAACGCGCCGCTGGCACGGTTCTGGCTGGACCAGCGGGCGCCGGACGCGTCCGGGTTGCCCGGACTGGTCGGCCGCCGAGTGTTGATCGTGGACGCCGAGGACACCTTCACCGGGATGCTGGCCCACCAACTGGGCGCGCTGGGCCTCGCGGTGAGCCTGCGGCCGTGGCACGCGGGTGGGCCCGTCGACGGCTACGACCTGGTGGTGGTCGGCCCCGGGCCGGGTGACCCGGGCAGCCTGGACGAGCCGAAGATGGTGGCGCTGCGGGAGTTGCTGACCGAGTTGCTGGCGACCGGGCGGCCCACCCTCGCGGTCTGCCTCGGCCACCAGGTGCTGGCCGGGCTGCTGGGGCTGGCTCTGCATCGCCGGGAGGCGCCCTACCAGGGGACGCAGCGGGAGGTGTCGCTGTTCGGGCGGG
Organism: Micromonospora sp. NPDC085948; assembly: GCF_040686315.1. Taxonomy (NCBI): domain Bacteria; kingdom Bacillati; phylum Actinomycetota; class Actinomycetes; order Micromonosporales; family Micromonosporaceae; genus Micromonospora; species Micromonospora sp. NPDC085948. Next base: position 248,965 of record NZ_JBFBJW010000007.1, read on the forward strand.
ACCGCCGGGTGGGGTTCTACTCCACGTTCACGGCGCGCGCGGACGAGGACCGGGTGGCCAGCGCGTACGGGCCGGTGGACCTCGCCCGGGACGCGGGCGACGGCGCCGTGCACGCCCTGCGGGGGCGTGGCTTCGCCGGGGTGCAGTTCCACCCGGAGTCGGTGCTCAGCCCGGACGGGCTCGCGGTGCTCAGCGAGCTGTTGACTGATCTGCTGCCGGCACCGAGCGCCGACGAGCTGTCCGCCACGGGCGGGCGCGCATAGCCGTCCCGCCGCCGGGTAGTGCGGGATGCGACCGGTGGCGTGGACGGGCCGAGAGCCCCCGCCCGCGCCACCGGTCGCCTGCCGTCGTCAGCCGGCCATGCCCGCCTTCAGCGCGGTGCCCAGCAGCACCGCACGTCGGGCGGTCAGCGCGCAGGCCCCGAGTGCCACGGCGTCCGGGGCGATCTCCCCGTTGTTGCTCGTGTGCGAGGCACCGTACGGGTTGCCGGCGATGAACTGGCTGGTGTCGGTGTAGCCGGGGGCGACCACGACGCCACCCCAGTGGTAGAAGACGTTGAAGAGCGAGGTCAGCGTGGTCTCCTGCCCGCCGTGCGAGGTCGCCGTCGAGGTGAAGGCGGCGTAGACCTTGTTGGCCAGCGCACCCTGTGCCCACAGCGGACCGGTGGTGTCGATGAACTGCTTCAACTGGGCCGCGATCATGCCGTACCGGGTCGGAGCACCCATGATCACCACATCGGCCCAGGCCAGGTCGTCGACCATCGCCTCGGGAACGTCCTGGGTCTCCAGGTGATGCGCCTGCCAGCCGGAGTTGGAGCGGATCGCCTCGTCCGGCGCCAGCTCGCGGACCTTACGCAGGCGTACGTCGGCGCCGGCATCTCCGGCAGCCTCGCAGACAGCCTGCGCCATCTGGTACGTGATGCTGGTGGCGCTGTAGTAGATCACCGCTACCTTGGTCTGGGCAGCCATCGGATGTCCCCTTCTCGTCTCGGGTCAGCTCCCGCGACTACCCGCTGGGCGCGACCTCTAACGGCAGGGCACGCGGACCCCTGTTCCGGTCCGCCGGCTCAAGTTTTCCGCAACTTCCCGACTGTTTCGACCCCGCGCCCCGTACGGACCGCGATCCTGATGTCACCGGTGCCGGCGGGAACCAACCGCCGCCCCGCACCGAGCACCTGAACGGGGGATCGCGCTTCGCCAGCAACGGAGCTGGCGCAGCGCGATCAGGGGCCGAGCCCGGGCCGCCTCCGCTCAGTGGACCAGGGCCGCCATCAACCGTTCCAGCTCGGCCGCCGGATCGGCGGTGAGCCCGGTGTGCACCGGCCCGGTCTGGATCATCGTGCTGCGCGGAGCGGCCAGCCAGTGGAACCGCTCACCGAGCCGCATCCGGGTCGCCGGCCCGTCGCCGGAGCAGGTCCGGTCGAGGGACGAGAGCACGGCGGCCACCGCCGGCAGGTCGACGTCCGGCGCCAGCGCGCGGACCCGGTCGGCGTCCAGGTGCGTACGCGCGGCCAGGAAGTCGCGCTGTTGGCAGTAGAGCAGCACCCCGACGTTGATCTGTTCGCCGCGCTCGATGCGGGGCACCAGCCGGATCAGCGCGTACTCGAAGGGGTGCCTCATGCCGCGCTCCCCTGCGGCAGCCAGTCGGCGGTGCGGGCGACCCGGCGGGACAGATGTGCCAGGTACGCGGCGCGAGCGGCGTCGGCCGTCTCGAAGTCGGCGGCGGTCAGCCACTCCCCCGGCACCAGCGCCAGCACCTCGGTGAGCAACTCCGGGGTGACCCGGGGCGCCAACTCGGCGTCGGCGTCGGCCAGCCGGGAGGCGTACGGCGCGAGCACGTGGTCGTCGGCCCGGTAGGCACGGTGCACGGCCGCCTCGGCCCGCGGCCAGTTGTGGTGGAAGTACAGCGAGGCCCCGTGGTCGATCAGCCACAACTCCCGGTGCCAGACCAGCAGGTTGGGGTTGCGCCAACTCCGGTCGACGTTCTCCACGTAGGCGTCGAACCAGAGCACCCGGGAGGCCAGCACCGGGTCGACGGGGTGCGCCAGCGGGTCGAAGCCCAGCGCCCCGGGCAGGAAGTCCATCCCCAGGTTGGCCCCGCCGCTGTTGCGCAGCAACTCCTGCACCTCCTGGTCGGGCTCGGCTCGCCCGATGACCGGGTCGATGTCGAGCACGACCAGCGGGGGCACCCGCAGCTCCAGACGGCGGGCCAACTCGCCGCAGATCACCTCGGCGATCAGCGCCTTGGGTCCCTGACCGGCGCCGCGGAACTTCGCCACGTACGTGCCCAGGTCGTCGGCCTCCACCACGCCCGGCAGCGACCCACCCTCGCGCAGCGGGGTGACGTAGCGGATGGCGGTGACCTGGCGGAGCACGCCGCCCACCCTACTGGGACCGGCCGGGACGGGTGGCGGGCCGCCCCAGACCGGGACGCGCGGTCAGTCGATCTTGTCGCGCAGCTTGTCGACCTGGGTCTGCAGGCGGTCCACCGCGTTCTCGTTGTTGACGAAGGTGGTGATGCCCGCAGCGAGGCCCAGGCCGATCAGCACCGCCAGGATGCTGAGCACCAGACCGCCGATCGACACGCCACGGCCGGTCACCCCAGGTCGGCGTGCCATCTTGAGGCCGACGATGCCGAGGATGATCCCGATGATGCCGAGCACCAGCCCCAGCCAGGCAAGGATCGCGGTCCACACACTGAACAGGCCGGCCACCCCGAAGACCAGTGCGAAGGTGGCGGCCGCGCTGGTCTTGGCGTCGGTGGACGCCCGGCGTGCCCGGGACCCGGCCGATACGCCGGCACCCCGTGCCGGTTCGCTTGCGGCAGTCATGAGACTCCCCTTTCGTACGCGCGGCTCGCGTACTTCCGGTCGGCCGCCTTCCCTCTGGACCTGCGGTTATGCCACCCGAGGTGGTGCTGTCGGTGGGGTGGCCTACCCTGACGCGGCAACCTCCGGGGAAGGAGCCCGATGACCGGGGAGCTCACCGCATCCGAGGCGCTCGGTCTGCGGATGACAAGCCTGCTGCTGCGCCCGCATCCGAGCACCCGACCCGCTGGTGTCGCCGACGTCGTCGAGTGGTTCGGCGCGATGCAGGCACAGGACCTGGCCAGTGGGCTGTGGTCACTGGGCGCGCGGCTGGCTGGCCGGACCGTCGCGGACGTGCAGGCGGCCCTGGAGCGGCGCGAGGCGCTGCGCACCTGGCCGATGCGGGGCACCGTGCACCTCGTCCCACCCGCCGACGCCCGCTGGATGCTGGAGCTGACCGGCGTTCGTTCGCTGGCCGGCGCGGCGACCCGCCGGGCACAGCTCGGGCTCACCGAGGCCGACGCGGATCGGGCGGTGGACGTCCTCGGCACCGCGTTGACCGGCGGCGGCCGGCTCACCCGCGCACAGTGCCTGGCGACCCTGCGCGAAGCCGGCCTGGGCACCGACGGACAACGCGGCTACCACCTGCTCTGGTACGCGAGTGTGCGCGGAGTGACCTGTGTGGCACCGAACGTCGGCACCGACCAGACCTTCGCCCTGCTCGACGAGTGGGCGCCGGAGCAACGTCGGCTGGAGCGGGACGAGGCGCTGGCCCTGCTCGCCCACCGCTACGTCCGGGGGCACGGGCCGGTCACCGACCGCGAGTTCGCCGGCTGGACCGGCCTCACCCTGACCGACGCCCGGCGCGGCCTGGCCGCGGCCGGCGACCTGCTGAGCACGGTACGAATCGACGGCGCACCGATGCACATCGACGCGGCGCTGGCCGGTGCGCCGCGCACCCCGCCCGATGACGTGCTGGCGCTGCCCGGCTTCGACGAGTACCTGCTCGGCTACCGGGATCGCACGCTGATGCTCGACCCGGCGCACCAGGCGGCCGTGGTGCCGGGCAACAACGGCATCTTCCAGGCGACCGTGGTCCGCGCCGGCCGGGTGGTGGGCGTGTGGAAGCGCAAGGTGGGCCGGGCCGCCGTCACCATCACGGTCCAGCCGCTGACCCCGATGGCGGCCGACGAGCAGGCAGGCGTCGAGCAGGCACTACAGCGGTACGCCGACTACCTCGGGCTGCCGCCCCGCTTCGACTGGCCGACCTGAGCACTGCTCACCCCGTTCTGTCCGGCCGGCTTGGCCTGGTCCGGCTTGGCCGGTCCGGTCGGGGGCGTCAGTCCTCGGCCGGGCGCGCCGACCGCTCGTCACCCGATGGTGGGCGTGCCGACCGCGCGTCACCCGATCGTGGACGTGCCGCATTGAGCAGGTCGACGACCCGGGCCACCCGGGGGTCCGCGCGGATCTGCGCCACACTGGAGGGCAGCGGCAACCGCCAGTTCGGATATTCGTCGACCGTGCCCGGCAGGTTGGGCTGGCGTACCTCGCCCAGCACGTCGTAGAGGGAGACGCCGAGCAGCCGGGACGGGCTTGCCGCGAGCGCGGCGTGCATCGCCACCACCACCTCGCCGTCGTGGGCTGTCGGGGCCGGCCGGTCCAGCGCCGGATCGGAGGTCGCGGCGAGCTGGCCCAACGCCGGATCGGGCGTCGCGGCCGGGTCGGGCGTCGCGGCCGGGTCGGGTGCCGTGGCTGGGTCGGGTGCCGTGGCTGGGTCGGGCAGGAGGCGCTCTTTCCGCAGCATCGTGAGCAGGCGCTCCCGGTCGGCGACGGCGCGAGCCCGCTCCACCGCCACGTCGGTGTCGAGCAGCTTCAAGTCGTCGCGTATCCGCACGTGCTCGCCGGTGAGGAAGCCCGGCGCGGTCGGCAGGTCGTGGGTGGAGATCGTGGCGAGAGCGTTGCGCGGCCACCGGGCCGGTGGGACGAAGTCACCCTGGTCGTCGCGGGCGAACCACAGCACCGTCGAGCCGAGCATGTTGCGCCCGCGCAGGCCACGGGTCACCGCCGGTTGGACCGTACCCAGATCCTCGCCGACCACCACGGCGCCGGCACGGTGCGCCTCCAGGGCGAGGATGCCGAGCATGGCCTCGGCGTCGTAGCGCACGTAGGTGCCCTCGGCGGCCCCGCCGCCCGGCGGCACCCACCACAGCCGCCACAGGCCGGCGACATGGTCGACCCGCAGGCCGCCCGCGTGTCGCAGGGTCCGGCGCAACATGTCCCGGTACGCGGCGTACCCGGTCGCGGCCAGCCGGTCCGGGCGCCACGCGGCGAGCCCCCAGTCCTGGCCGAGCTGGTTGAAGTCGTCCGGCGGCGCGCCGACCCGGACGCCCTGGGCCAGCACATCGGCGAGCTGCCAGCCGTCCGCGCCGCCCGGGTCGATGCCGACGGCCAGGTCGTGCACCACGCCGACCGGCATCCCGGCGGCGCGAGCCGCCGCCGTGACGGCGTCGAGCTGCTCGTCGCACAGGTGTTGCAGCCAGGCGTGGAAGGCCACCCGGTCGGCGAGCTGGCGGCGCTGCTCGGCGACCGCCGGGGCGTTCGGGTGGTGCAGCTCCGCCGGCCAGGCCCGCCAGTCGTTGCCGTGCCGCTCGGCCAGGGCGCACCAGGTGGCGAAGCTCGCCAGCGCCGGGTCCGCGTCGAGGTCGACCGGCTGGGCGTACGGGTGCAGCAGCTCCAGGGCGTGCCGCTTGGCCGTCCACACCTGGTCGTAGTCGATCAGGTCCCCACGGTCGGGGCGCAGGGCGTCGACCACGGCCCGGGTCGCCGGGTCCGCCGTGGTGTACGCGGCGGTGTCGCTGACGCGCAGGTAGAGCGGGTTGACGAAGCGGCGGCTGGCCGGCGAGTAGGGGGATGCGGCGACCGGGTGCGCCGGCCCGACCGCGTGCAGGGGGTTGAGCAGCACCAGCCCGGCGCCGGTGGCCCCGGCCCAGCCGGTGAAGTCGGCGAGGTCGCCGAGGTCGCCCATGCCCCAGGAGCGTTCCGAGCTGAGCGCGTAGAGCTGGAGCATCCAACCCCAGGTGTGCGGCGGTACGGGCAGCCGACGGGGCACCACGACAAGCGTCACCTCCCGGCCGGCGCAGCTCAACCGGTGCCAGCCCAGCGGCAGGTCCCCCGGCAGCTCACTGTCGACGGCACGCCGGCCGCCGTCCTCCAGGGTCACCACACCCGGGCCGGGCAGCGCCCGGGTCGCGCCGTGGGTGAGCACCACGGTCGCCGGCAGCGCGCTCCGGTCGACCGCGCGGGCGGCGGCGAGCGCGTCGGCCACCGCGGTCGGGCTGGTGGCGTCCACGCCGAGCAGTCCGAGCACGCCCACGACGGTTTCCGGTGCGATCTCGACGCGACGGTGTCGCCAGTCCTCGTACCAGGTGGACACGCCGTGCGCCTTGGCCAGCGCGGTCAATCGTCGGTCCATTCCGCCCCCCGCCTCACAAAGCGACCCAAACACCTTCCCACGACCGGCGGCGCGGCGCAGGGCGGGCGGGACCACCCCCGCCGCCAGCCGCGCCGCCTCGCCTCGCCTAGCCTCGCCTAGCCTCGCCTCGCCTCGCCTCGCCGATCAAGGAGTTGTGGTGGGTAACAAAACGCCCGTAAGCCCCCGGACCCGGCACCACAACTCCATGATCGACACGTCCGGCCTGCCCCGGGCCGGACGGGCCTACACGCAGAGGACCTTGTCAGTCGGCCAGCGCGCCGGCTGCTCGGCCCTCGTGGAGGGTCAGGTTGCGGCCGGTCGCCGGGTCGAACAGGTGGATCTTCTCCAGGTTGAACCAGACCCGGCGAGACTGTCCCTCGGCCACCGGTGACTCCGCGGACAGCCGGGTCACCAGGTTGCCACCCGCACCGGCGAAGTCGGCGGCACCCGCGTCGGCGGCCAACTCCTCCAGCTCGGCGGCGCTGGCCTTCTCGCCCTCCACAGTGAAGTAGACGTACTTGTCCGAGCCCATCGACTCGACGATGTCGACAGGCGCCTCGAACTCCATGCCCCGGCGGCGGGTGTCGTCGTCGACAAGTTCGGCGTCCTCGAAGTGCTCGGGGCGGATGCCGAGGATCAGCTCCCGAGGTGCGTCGGCCGCCTCCAGCTCGCGGCGGACCCGGTCGCCGAGCGGCACGTCACCCAGGGCCGTGTGCAGGCTGCCGTCCTGTACGGCGGCGTGCAGGAAGTTCATCGACGGAGAGCCGATGAAGCCGGCCACGAAGAGGTTGCGCGGGTGGTCGTACAGCTCCTGGGGAGGGCCGACCTGCTGCACCGCGCCGCCGCGCATGATCACCACGCGGTCGCCGAGGGTCATCGCCTCGGTCTGGTCGTGCGTCACGTAGACGGTGGTCGTGCCGAGCTGCTTCTGCAACCGGGACACCACCGTGCGCATCTGCACCCGCAGCTTGGCGTCGAGGTTGGACAGCGGCTCGTCCATCAGGAACGCCTTCGGCTGGCGGACGATCGCCCGGCCCATCGCCACCCGCTGCCGCTGCCCGCCGGAGAGGTTGGCCGGTTTGCGGTCCAGCAGGGTGGTCAGCTCCAGCACCTTGGCCGCCTCGTCGACCTTCTGGTTGATGGTCTCCTTGTCCAGCTTCGCCAGCCGCAGCGGGAACGCCATGTTCTCCCGCACCGTCATGTTCGGGTACAGGGCGTACGACTGGAAGACCATGGCGATGTCCCGGTCCCGGGGAGCCTTGTCGTTGACCCGCTGGCCGCCGATGCGCAGCTCGCCGGAGCTGATGTCCTCCAGGCCGGCGATCATGTTGAGGGTGGTGGACTTGCCGCAGCCCGAGGGGCCGACCAGGATCACGAACTCGCCGTCGGCGATCTCCAGATCGACGTCCTGCACGGCGACGGTCCCGTCCGGGAAACTCTTGCTCACCTTGTCGAGCACGATGTCAGCCATGACTACTCACCTATCCCTTGACTGCGCCGGAGGTCAGGCCGGACACGATGCGGCGCTGGAAGAAGAGGACGAACAGGATGATCGGAACGGTGATGACGACGGCGGCGGCGCAGATCGCCCCGGTGGGGTCCTCGAACTGCGAAGCGCCGGTGAAGAACGACAGCGCGGCCGGCACCGTGCGGGACCGCTCGGTGGAGGTCAGCGAGATGGCGAACAGGAAGTCGTTCCAGCAGAAGATGAACACCAGGATCGCCGTGGTGAACAACCCGGGCGCGGCCAGCGGGGCGATCACCCGACGGAACGCCTGGGCCTGCGTGGCGCCGTCCATCTTCGCCGCCTTCTCCAGGTCCCACGGGATCTGCTTGAAGAACGCCGACAGCGTGTAGATCGCCAGCGGCAGCGCGAACGTGATGTACGGCGTGATCAGCCCGAGCCAGGTGTCGAAGATGCCGATCGTCCGCTCGATCTCGAACAGCGGTGACACCAGCGACACCTGCGGGAACATCGCGATCAGCAGGGAGACGCCGACCAGCACCTTCTTGCCGGGGAAGTCCAGCCGACTGATCGCGTACGCGGCCATCGCGCCGAGCACCACCGCGATCAGCGTGGCGATCAGGGCGATGCCGATCGAGTTGACGAGTGCCCGGACGAACTGGTCGGTGTCGAAGATCGTCTTGTAGTTGTCGAGCGTCCACTCCCGAGGGATGAAGTTCCCGTCGGTGAGGGTGGCCGGCGTCTTGAACGACAGCGACGCGATCCACAGCACCGGGACGAGCGCGAAGACGACCACGACGACGTCCAGCAGACCCCAGCGCAGCTTCGCTCGGGTGGTGGTTTCGACGGCCATGTCAGCGCCTCTCCCCGTCGTCGCTGCCGGGGGCAGCGGTGCCGAACAGCTTCACGAAGACGAACGCGATGATCGCCACGGCGATGAAGATCAGCACCGACATCGTCGAGCCGATGCCGAGGTTCAGGCCCCGGATCAGGTTGTTGTAGGCGAGCATCGACACCGACGAGGTCTCGTTGCCCCCGGCGGTCAACACGAAGATGTTGTCGAAGACGCGGAACGCGTCCAGGGTGCGGAACAGCAGCGCGACCAGGATCGCCGGCTTCATCACCGGCAGCATCACCTTGGTGAACTTCTGCCAGGCGGTGGCACCGTCGGTGGAGGCCGCCTTGAGCAGGTCCTCCGGCACCAGCGCCAGCCCGGCCATCAGCAGCAGCGCCATGAACGGGGTGGTCTTCCAGATCTCCGCGAGCATGATGATCGCCAGCGAGCTGGCCCGCTCGGTGAGGGGTGCGCCGTCACTGAACACGTCGGCCAGGTAGCCGGTGCCGGGCGTCCAGGCGTACCGCCAGGAGAACGCCGCGACCACCGTGACGATCCCGTACGGGATGAGCGCGGAGGTGCGGACGATGCCCCGCCCGACAAGCGTGCGGTGCATGATGATCGCCAGACCCATGCCGAGCACCAGCTCGACGGCCACGGTGACCACCGTGATCAGCGCGGTCACCCCGAACGCGGTCCACCAGAACTCGTTGGTGAGCACCGTGACGTAGTTCTCCAGGCCGATGAACTCACGCTGGTCGGGGAAGCGCAGGTCGTAGCGCTGCAACGACAGCCAGACCGAGTAGAGGATCGGGTACGCGGTCACCAGGATCATGACCAGGGCGGCGGGGGCGCAGAGCAACCAGCCCAGCCTGCGCTCGGATTTCTTGTTCGCGCTCAACGGCGGCTTACGGCCACCGCCGCGTTGGGTGGGCACGGCGGCGGGCGCACGGGTCTCCTCCGCGGCGACGTCCGCGCCGGTCGGCGTGGCGTTGATGCTCACGGTGCCACCTTCTTTCGCGACTGCGGGGCTCGCAGGAACGGCTCACTCCTCGCGCTCACGGCAGGACCCCCTTGGATTGGAGGGCGTCGGCGATGGCACCGCGCAACTCGTCGGCGGTCTGCTGTGGACGGATCGCCGACGGCGGCGACAGGATCGCCGACATCACGGTGGAGATGCTCTGGTAGGCCGGCGTCAGGGGACGGGTCGCCGGTTCCTTCAGCTCTTCCAGGATGGTGTCCTTCATCGGGTACGCCTCGGTCATCTCCGGGTCGTCGAAGACCGCCTCGATGGTGGGTGGCACGCCGTCGTTGATGGCGGAGAACTTCTGGTGCTCGGCGCTGCGGATGCACCGGGCCGCCTCGAAGGACAGCTCCGGGTGCTTGGAGTAGGAGCTGACGGCCAGGTTGACCCCGCCGATGGTGACCTTGCTGGGGGTGCCCTCGTCGACGCCGGGGATCCGGGCCCAGCCGACCTGCTTGGCCAGGTCCGGGTTGGCCTCCTGAAGGGCCGGGTAGACGAACGGCCAGTTCACCTGGAACGCGCCCGAGCCGGACTGGAACTCCAGCCGGACCGGGTCCTCGGTGGCGTTGCTGAACGACGGCGAGGTCACGCCCGAGGTGGCGAACTTCTTCAGCTGCTCCAGCGCCCGGACCGTGCCGTCGTCCATCACGGCCTGGGTGCCGTCGTCGTTGAGGATCTTGCCTCCGGCGCTCTCGGCCAGGGTGTTGTAGAGGACGACCAGGCCCTCGTACTGGGCGCCCATGGTGAGCACCTGGTACGGCTTTCCCTGGTCCTTGAGCTGCTGGGCCGCGCTGATCATCTGGTCCCAGGTGGTCGGCGGCTGCGGCACCAGGTCCTTGCGGTACCAGAGCAACTGGACGTTCGTGTTCTTCGGCGCCGCGTACAGCTTGTCCTCGTAGCGGGCGGTGGACAGCGGCCCGGCGAGGGTGCCCTGCTCGACCTCGGCCTTGTCCTGGCCGGTCCACTCGCGGATCCAGTCGGCGCTGGCGAATTCCTGGGTCCAGGTCACGTCCAGCCCGAGCAGGTCCATTCCGCTGTCCTGGGCGGCCAGCCGGCGCACCATCTGCACCCGCTGGTCGTCGGCCTGCCGGGGCAGCACCTGGTAGGCGATCTCGTACCGTCCCTGCGCCTGCGCGTTGCAGTCGTCGACGACCTTTTGCAGGTTCTGCTCGGGCGGGTAGTACAGGTTGAGCGTCGGTGGGCCGCCATCGTCGTCCGCGCCGCACGCGGCGAGCGGTGCGACAAGCGCCAACGCGGCCGCCGCCGCGCCCAGCCGCACAATCGGCCGGCGTCGGTGTCGAGCCGTTTCGGGGTCCGTCATCGCCCTCCCCCTCTCCTCGGCGAAAGACCGGGGAGGGCATCCGTGCCCCGGCGCACGGCGAGTCGTGTCCAGGTCTGACGAGCTGCGAAAACGCCCGGCCCGGATGCTCTGTGCGGCTACTCTGCCCCACCCGCGAAGTCGTGAAACCTGGCCGTCACAGCGGAAGTTCGTTTCGGTATATCGCGAGACCAACTAGCAAGGTAGTATGTGTCGCATGGTAGCGCCGGAGAGCCAGTCCGCTGACGACAACGACCGGCAGACCCAACTCCTGCGAGGCGCGCTGGACATGTGCCTGCTGGCGCTGCTGGCACGCGAGCCGGCGCACGGCTACGAGCTGGTGCGGCGGATGGAGACGGCCGGCTTCGGTGCCATCAGCTACGGCACCATCTATCCGCTGCTGACGCGGATGCGCCGACTCGGCCTCGTCGCCGACGAGCAGCAGTTCAGCCCAAGCGGCCCGCCCCGAAAGGTCTACGCGCTGACCGGGTCCGGTCGGACCCACCTGGACGCCTGGCAGAAACAGTGGGACCGCTTCACCGACACCGTCGACGCCGTTCTCAGCCCGCTCGACCAGCACCCCACGAGGAGTTGACCCATGGACACCATCGACCGCCTTCTGGGCGAAGCCGACCAGGCGTGGCGCGGGTACGGGGTCGGCACCGCCGATCGGGCGACACTCGCCGCTGACCTGCGCCTCGACCTGCGGGCCGCGGCCTCCGACGGGGGCGACCCCGCGCAGTTGCTCGGCGGAGACGTGGCCGGCTTCGCACGGCGGCTCGCCGACGAGGCCGGCGTCCGACGGGTGCGCGAAGACTACGGCCGGGTGGTCAACACCGCACTGGTCGGAGCGGTGCTCGGTGCCGTGGTCGGCTACGCCATCCTGATGGCTGTCTATCCGGTGTTCGTCCACCTGCTCGACATCCGCCGCTCGATCGACGTACCGATCCAGCTCGCCGTCGCCGTCGCCTACGGCGTACCGGCCGCGGTGGTCGCGGCGGGAGCGGTCATCGCGGTGCGGATCCGGCTCCGCCACCTCCCCGAGATCCGGCGGACGGCTCGGCTGATGAGTGTCCTCGTGCCGGCGGCCGGCATCGTCGTCACGCCGATCACCGTCGGCTTCGCCTGGGCCACCGACTACAGCACCGCACCGACAGTGGTGATCATGGAGATCGTCATGGTCCTGGCCGCGCTCGCGGGCGCCACGATGGTGGCCCGTCGCCTGTCGCTACGCGGGCGCCGGCCCGCCTCCGACACCTCGCGCCCGGACGCCACCACGGTCAAACCCGCCTGACGGTACGAGCACACCCGCCCAAACACTCGCCCACTCGGGGAGGCCGCCTCGCGGTATTAAGCGGTCAGCCCCGGGCTCTCGCCCAGGAGAGGAAGCGCTCGGTCATCCGAGCCGGCGGGTGGTCCGGGTGGAGTTGGGTGAGCTGGCCCGTCGCCTCGTTCATGAGGGTGCCGAGGTAGATGAGCAGCGCGACCCTGTTGGTCCGGTACTCCGACAGCAGGGCGAGCTTGGCCGGCTGGCAGGGCCAGTTCCGGCCACAGTTGCGGCACCGCCACAGGGGACGCATGGCGACGTGCGGGACGGGCGGCCGGACCACCATCACCGCCACCGCGTTTCGTCGTGGTGCTCTGTCGGGCTCAGCACAGTGACCTCCTCGGGGCGGGGAAGGGGGCCGCTCCCGCAAGGGGGGAGACGGGAGCGACCCCGGGGCAGGGCCCGCCGCCGCCATTCCGGCCACCAGCGAGCCCGCCACTGGTGACAGTTTGCGAGGACCCGACTACGGTCGATACGTGCTCGCGCCATCCGTGCAGCTCAGCGGCCTGGTCGAGCAGCTGCGAAGGACACGCCGGTGCAGGTTGGGCAGGGATTGGGGATTCGATGGGCAACGTCACCGACTACGTGTTGGAGGAGCTGCGCCTGTTCCGTACGGGGCTCGGGCTCAGTCAGGACGACTTCGGCCGGGGCATCGGCTATTCGGGCTCACACGTCAGCTCGGTGGAGACCGGCGGACGGGCGCCCACCAAGGAGTACATGCGGGCCATCGACACCCATCACCCGACCGCTGGACGCTTCCAGCGGATGTTGGAGAGGCTGGCCCGGCTCGACGCCGAGCCGGCCTGGCTGCGCGAGTGGATCGAGTTCGAGCGGGAGGCGACCACGCTGCGCTGGTTCGAGTTGGCGTACGTGCCGGGTCTGCTCCAGACCGAGCGGTACGCGCGGGCCACACTGGCTGGTGGTCGGTTCGACGCCGAGGACGTGGACCGGATCGTCGCCTCCCGACTGGAGCGGCAGGCGATCCTGCAACGCCCGCGCCCGCCGCAGCTCATCGCCGTCCTGGACGAGGCGGTGCTGCGCCGGCCGGTGCTCGACCAGCCAGGGCTCATGGTCGAGCAGTGCGAGCACCTGGTGCAGTTGGCGACAGCGGAGCACATCCAGGTGCACGTCGTGCCGGTGGACGCGGGGATGTATCTGGGGTTGGCCGGGCAGTTCATCATCGCCGAGATGCCCGACGGTGAGCGGGTCGCTCACGCCGACAACCAGCTCACCGCGCAGTTCGTCGATGCGCCGACCGACGTCGCTAAGCTGGCAAAGACGTGGGAGATCGTGCGAAACGAGGCGCTCCCCCGCCGGCAGTCAACCGAGCTGATCAAGGAAGTGGCGAAGTCATGGACATGCTGACCCCACAGTGGCGCAAGTCGACCAGGTCCGGCGGCAACGGCGGTTCCTGCGTGGAGGTCGCCGACAACCTGCCGAGCGTGGTGCTGGTGCGCGACACCAAGGACCGCGACGGCGGCACCCTGCACGTCGACCCGACGGCCTGGAAGACCTTCGTCGCGTACGCCAAGCAACACTGAACCAGACCTCCTGGAGATCTTGGACAGTTACCGTCCGCGCAGAACGGAAACTGTCCAAGATCTACCCGGGCCGGCGGCAACGCGGCGGACACATCCGCCCGGAATCAGGCATGCTGGCACCGTGATCGCACGCTTCAAGGATCTCTGTCTCGACGCTGCGGACCCGCTCGCACTCGGTGCCTTCTGGGCACGGATGCTCGACGGTGACGTGGCCGATGCCGGCGACGACGACACCCGAGTGGACCCCCGCTCCGCGCGCTCGAACGCCGAGTCGATCTGGGTGAACAAGGTTCCCGAACCGCGGGTGGGCAAGACCCGCGTACACCTGGATCTGCGGTTGGCCGACGCCGACCCGGCGGCGCTGCTCGCGGCCGGCGCACGGCTGGTCCGCGAGCCGGCCGGCGAGGCCACCTGGTGGGTCCTCGTCGACCCGGAGGGCAACGAGTTCTGCGCCTTCCCGGCTCGCGAGGGCGCCCGGCCGGGACCGTTCGAGCTGGTCGTCGACTCGACCGACCCGCTCGCGCAGGCGACCTGGTGGGCCGGTGTGGTCGGCGGCACCGTCGAGGACGAGTCGACCCACGCGGGCATCGCCGGCGTGGCCGGGTTCCCCTGGGACCACTGGGTCTTCGCCGGGGTGCCCGAGCCCAAGACGGTCAAGAACCGGCTGCACTGGGACGTCGACCTGGTCGACCCGGAGCCGATGGCGCTGATCGCGGCCGGCGCGACGCTTGTGCGGGAGCCGCTCGACGCGGCGCACTGGTGGTGGGTGCTGGCCGACCCGGAGGGCAACGAGTTCTGCGCCTTTCCGCCGCGCCCCATCGGGTGACTGGCCGACTACCGGGGGCGGGCGGCGTCGGCTAGCGTTTTCCTAGCGCCGCCGCCGGCGCGTTCGCCGCCGCCGTCGACACGCCTCCGGCCGCCCCCTGCCTGCCCGATCGGTTGGTAATCGCGGGAACGTCCCACCGCCGCTCCCCCGGTTCGGCAGGATCGTCCCAACGAGGAGGTGCCGTCGTGCAGGACACCCGCGCTCTCGCCCTGACGTTCGAGGTGAGCGGCCTGCCACCGGTCAAGACCGAAGCGTTGTCCATCTTCGCGGCCGGGCACCGGCAGGCGACGAGGGTCCGCACCCTGCTCCAGGCCGCCCTCGCGGCGGCTCAGCGCACCGGCTGGACGCCGTTGGCCGGACCCATCGAGGTGGAGCTGGTCCTGCGGTGTCCGCCCGGGCACCGCACAGGCGACGCCAGCACCCTGCTCGGCGGCGTCTGCGCCGTGTTGCAGGACAAGAAGCGGGTGTCATCCATCGGCCTCACCCACCTCGGTGTGCTTGTGGACGTCGCGCTCTACCACGACGACCGACAGATTCGCCGATTGTCGTACCAGGAGAAGCCGGCCGAGGAATTCTCGTACGAGGTGCGGGTCGCCGCCGTGCCGGACGGGGTTTGACGGACGACCGCGGTGGGGTATCGCGGACGCCGACGAAGGGAGCACCGATGTCGGAGCCACATGTCACGCTCGACCCACGCGGGCTCGACCCTGTGCAGCAGAAGCTGCGCGGCCCGCTGGAGGAGCAACTGACCTCGGCGCTTCAGGCTGCCACCGACCGGGTCCGCTCGCACTACGGTGGCGAGCCGGTCGAGCAGGTCTGCCAGCGACTGTTGGAGGAGACCCGCTCCGGGTTGCATCCCGACATCGCGGCCGGGTTCAACCCGGACATGGACGAGTTCTGCCGGGTGGCGGTGTCGATCGTCCGGGGCGGGGCCTCCTGAGCGGCAGTGTTTCTCAGTACCTGTCGAGCTGGGCGTACGGGCTGAGCACGATGCGCGGTGAGAGCGCCGGGTCCAGCCAGTTGAGTACGCGGACCAGGTGGTCGTGGGCGAGCGAGACGCAGCCGGCCGTGGCGTTGCCGCCGCTGACCCTGAACTGGTGCAGGAAGATGCCGCTGCCCGCGTTGGGGATCGGGGTCGCCACGTTCGGTGGCATGTTGTAGGTGATCACCGCGAAGTGCGTGTACGAGGGGGTCTCCTGCCACAGCGCCTCGCTGGCCCCACCCGGGTTGGTCGCGCTCTGCTGGAAGGTGTTGTAGCGCGAAGACGACGGATTCTCGTTCCACCAGTCGCCGCTGACCAACCGGTGGTAGGGGTATCGCACTCCCGGGTTGGCGGCGATGCCGTACATGGTGGGGCCGATGGAGTAGACACCGGTGGGTGTGGTCGGCACGCCCTCCACGTGGTTGTCGCTGAATCCCTTGGAGCCGAGTCGGGCGGGCAACGCCGCCGAGGCCGGCTGCCAGCGGCCCCTGATCCGCACGTACGCCTCAAGCGTGGCGTAGGTGGTCGTGTAGCTGGCGGCGCCGACGACGAGCACCTGCCGGGTCTGCGTCGGCAGGGTGGTCAACCGGGCGGCCAGGTTGCGGCGGGGGGTGCTCGATCCGGGGCGGCGGGGCCGCGGTGTGGTGCCCCAGGGCGGTGCCGGACGGGTCGCGCCGAGCGCGGGTGCCGTCGGGGCCAGCAGCGCCGGTGCCGCCAGACCCGCGGCAGCGCCGAACAGGAGGGCTCTGCGGTTCATCCCGTCATCCTGACAGTCCAACCGGCGTACGGTCTGCCCCGTTCGCCGGTGCGATCGATCGATCCGTGGTCGGGTCAGGGCCGGGTCCGCAACTACCCGGCCCTGACGCTCGGCCGTCCGGATGGGAGCGGACAGCTCCGGCACTCAGCTCCACGGTGCCAGCCGCCGAACGCCGACGCGCTCCCGGCCGACACCCCGAAGACCGTGAGCGCCGGGCCAGGTTAGGCCGGCCCGGACGGGGCGGACAAGCCGCGTCGGACGACCGACGGCGTGACTGATCTCAGGGTGAAAATCAGACAATGTGGCGTAACGCGACCATGATCGCGGACGCTGTTCGCTTTCGGCGCGCTCAGAAGTGCCGCAGCAGATCGGGGAACGCGGCGAGCCGCAGCACCCCCGAGTCGGTGGGGTCCAGTTCGTCGTGCTCCAGCACCCACGTGTTCTCGTTCGGGATGAAGACCGCGTTCAGTCCGGCCGCGCGGGCCGGCAGGATGTCCGACTTCGGGGAGTTGCCGATCATCCAGGCGCGGGCCGGATCGAAGCGGTGTTGCCGAACCAACCACCGGTACGTCTCGACGTCCTTCTCCGCCACGATGTGCGCGGCCCCGAAGTGGTGCAGCAGACCACAGGCGTCCAGCTTGCGCTGCTGATCCGCCTGGTCGCCCTTGGTGAGCAGCAGAAGCTCGTGTCGGCCGGCCAGCTCGTCGAGCGCGTCGGCCACCCCGGGCATCAGCTCCACCTGGTGCTCGACGAGGGCGACCGCCAGGCGCTCGATCTCCTGGCGCTCGGAGTCGGTGGCCGGCCGTTCGCGCAGCCGCTCCAGGCACTCCGCCAGGCTGCGCAGGAAGACCTTGCTGCCGTACCCGTGCGCCACCGTGTTGGCCCGCTCGATGTCGTCGAGGATCGTCCGGATCTCGGTGCGGTCCATCGTGGGATGGTCGAGCCACTCGAGAAAGTCGTCGATCACCTGCTCGAAGACGACGTTGTTCTCCCACAACGTGTCGTCCGCATCGAAGATCAGCACCTGCGCCTGCCGCCGTGCCGCCGCCCCGTCCGTCATCCCGTCCCCTCCCCATGCCTTCGCCGCCCCCGTCGAAGGGACAGGATAGGCGGGAGATCCGCTCTGATTTTCGGACTTTTCCGTGAACCGTCTCGGCCTGGCGTTCGTCTGGGGGGGTGGGAGAATTCCCGGCGGCCGAGAGGTCGGGACAGCTCATGAGGAGTACGACGTGATCACGATGAAGTGGGTTGCCGGCGCGGCACTGCTGGCGTGCACCGGCGCGCTTGTGGCGTGCGGGAGCGACGCCGACAAGGCGCCGACGCCCAAGGCGGGCACGCCGACGCCGTCGGGCGAAGTGGCGGCCCCGGCGGGAACGCCGTCACCGGGACTCGCGGCCGACCCCCTGCTGTCCGGCAAGCGCGAGGTCACGATTGCGCGGGTGCAGGGACCAGGGAACGCACTGGAACTCAGCGGTCGTCTCGAGGAGGGCGGCGACACCGGCGGACGCGTCCTGTTCGTTCCGACGCCGATCGGCGGCGACCAGTACGTGATCAAGGCTTTCGGCACGAAGGACGATCACCCCGCCAACGACGATCCGTCCTGCTGGCAGGTGAACGGTCTGGACATCGAGCCCGAGCTGACCGTCGAGGCCGCCGTCTGCGACGTGGACAACCCGATCCAGCGGTTCAGCATCACCGCCATGGGCCCCGACACGTACGCGATCGGCAGTGAGACCCGGTTCCTTCTGCACGCCGTCGGCAACGGCCTGATCCTCAAGGAGTTGAGCGACGCGCCGCTGGACAGCACGTTCCGGTTCGTCGACAAGGGGCCGTTCGACCGCGAGCCCCTCAACTGACCACGCCGCCTGTCACGGCCACCGGAGCAACCGCTGGGCGATCAACACCTCGCGTTCCTCCTGCCCCTCGGGTCGGAGCCGTCCGCCCCGGGTGAGCATCACCACGCCGTGCAGCAGGCTCCACCCCACCTCGGCGAGGGTGTCCGGGTCGCGCCCCTCGGCCAACGGGGTCAGGGCCGCGCGCAGTTCGGCGAACACCGCGCGCGGCGCGTCCGGGACGCCATCGACGCCGAGGGCCAGGTCGGGGGTCAGCGCGAGCATCGCGTCATAGACCTCCGGATTCGTGTACGCGAAGTCGAGGTACGCGCTGGCGACCGCCGGCCAGGCCCCCTCGGGGCTGCTGGTCGCCTCCGCGTGCGCCTCGGCCAGATCGGCGGCCAGGTCGGCGAAGGCGCAGACGGCCACGGCAGCGAGGAGTGCGTCCAGATCCGCGAAATGCCGGTAGAGGTCACCGACGTCGATCTCGGTCCGCTCGGCGAGCCGTCGGGTGCTCACCCCCGCCCAGCCCTCCGCCTCGGCCAGCTCGCGCGCGACCGTGACGATGAGGTCACGCCGGTCCTGTTCGGTGGCCTTCTCGGCAGGTCCGGGCACGCCGTTGAGCGTACGGGCGGACACCGACCGCAGTCGTCCGGTGACGGATTGGCGACTGTCTGGGCCGGTCAGACCAGCAGCGCCAGCCGGCCGATGAGGGCCTCCCGCAGGTGAGGTGGCCAGGGAAAGAGTGGCGTCGCCACCCGGAGCTGGGCCAACCCGTGTAGCCCGACCCAGAGCGCCGTCGCGTCGGCGAAGGGATCCGCGCTGGTCGAGAGCCCCTTCGCGGCACACTCGGCGACGGTGCGATGGATGACCTCGAAGGCTCCCATGCCGAGCACGGCGAGATCGTCCGCCAGCGCCGGCGTCCGATCGCGGGCCCGGCTGGCATCCCAGACCGACCCGAACATCAACCGGTACCGGTGGGGCTGACGCTCGGCGAAGGTCAGGTAGGCCACACTGATCGCCCGCAGCCGCTCGGCCGGATCCGGGTCGTCCGGCCCGGCCAACTCCTGCTCCAGGGCGGCGAACGCGCGCTGGGCGACCACCAGCAGAATCGAGTCCAGGTCCGGAAAGTGCGCGTAGATCGACGGTGCCGAGATGCCGGCCTCCCGCGCCACCGCCCGCAGCGTCACGCTCTGCGGGTCGCCACCGTCCAGCAGCGTGCCGGCGGCACGGACGATCTCCTCGCGCAACTGGGCACCTTCGCCGCGCTTGTTGCGAGCCCGCGCTCTCGGTGTGGTCACCTCATGACCTTACAGCCGTAAGGCGAACAAGTCCGTTCCTGCGTCCCCGCGTGCCACCGCCGACCGTCCGTCGTTAGGTGAGGGGATCACCACGACGGGAGGGCACGTGGTCGTTCGACGGCACCGGCCCGTGGCGGACGGATGAGCGAGCAGCGGCACGAAGGGCTGGTGCGCGACGCCGACAGTCGGCAACGAGCCACGTTTCTGGAACTCTTCCTCGACCTGGTCTTCGTCTTCGCCCTCACCCGGATCTCGGCACGGGTGATCAGTGACTTCACCGACGGTGGCCGCGGCGTGGTCGCGGGCCTCGGTCAGGCCCTCCTGCTGTTCCTGGCGCTCTGGGCGGTCTGGTCGTTGACCGTCTGGTCGACAAGTTGGCTGGATCCGGAGGCACCGATCGTCCAGATCGTCATCGTGATGACGGCGGTCGGCGCGATGACAATGGCGGTCGCGGTACCCGACGGGTTCGGCGCGCGGGCACCCCTGTTCGCCATCACCTACGTGAGCCTGCAGATCGGCCGGGTGGTCTACTTCCACGTCGCGGGGCACGGCCGGCCCGATCCCCGGCAAACCCTCCGGGTCCTGGTCTGGTTCGGTCTGAGCGCACCGCTCTGGGTCATCGGTGGTCTGGCCGACGACGGCGCGATCAGAGGACCACTCTGGATCATCGCCGCGCTGATCGACTACACCGGGCTCTACCTCGGGTGGCCGACCCCCCGCATCGGCGCGCAACGCATCGGCGGCCGGGCAATCGCGGCCGGGCACCTGGCCGAGCGGTACCAACAGTTCCTCCTCATCGCCATCGGTGAGGCGATCTTCGTCATCGGGTTGGCGTTCAGCGGCAGCGACTTCCGGGCCGACCAGACGGCCGGCTTCGTCCTGGCACTGGCGACCACGGTCCTGCTCTGGCGGATCTACTTCCACCTCGCGGGGAAGGTGCTGGACGCCGCCGTCAGCCGCTCGCGCCACGCCGATCGGCTCGCGACCGAGATGGCGTTCGCCCACCTGGTCATGATCGCCGGGATCGTCCTCACCGGCGTCGGTTTCGAACTGCTCATCACCGAGCCGCTCGGGCACCTGCCAGCGGCGTGGCTCATCGCCATCCTCGGCGGCCCCGTCGTCTTCCTCGCCGGACGATCGGCCCTCGAATACCAGGTTTTCGCCCGGGTCTCCCGCTCCCGGCTGGCTGGCCTACTGGCCCTCGGCCTCCTGGTGCCGGCGACGATGCGCCTCGATCCGCTCACCGCCGGTGCCGCCGCCGCCGTGGTGCTGCTCGCGGTGGCTGTCGCGGACTCCCGACGCTCACGTCGGCGCGGGCCGGAAATGCCCGCCCCGCCCTACTAGCGTGCGGCGCGGAGGTGTCGGCGGCCGGCGGTGACTGTCGGTCACCTCCGTGGGGGTGGATGCGGTAGCGGGCGGCAGTTGAGGGCCAGCGAGGACGGGGAGTCCATCTACCGGGCGGTGGGCTTCGCACCCACCGCCGCTCGGACGCTGCGACTGACCGTGGTCGACGATCTTGAGCGGATCAGGGCTCGCTCAGCGCCTTGATGCCGTGTGTCTGAAGCAGCGCCGGCATCGGGTCGGCGAGGTGCGCGCGTCTCGGTTGCGAGATGCGTGCCACGGTGACCGACGCGTTGGGTCCTGGTACGTCGTAGGGGCCGCCGCGGGGATAGACCACGAGGGAATTCCCCTGCCAACCCATCCGCTCGATCTCCGACCACGCGTACGAGCGCCGCAAGCCGCCACGGTCGCGTACCAGCAGCCCGGTGTCGTCAGCCAACACCGCGTTCCGCCAGCGGACGAACGCGAGGACTATCGACGCGGCGCCGAGCAGCAACCCGAACCAGCTCACCCAGTCGAGCAGCACCGCGGTGACGATCAGGCCGACCACGATCGCGACCGGCACCGCGACGGCGGGCCAGACCCGCGACTGCCCGAGCACGAGCACCTCACCCACCGGATCCGCCCCCATGGACGATCAGGATAGTGAAGGATCGACACGTTAGCCGCCGTCGACGGAGCGCCGGGAGCCTGGGCAGCACACGCGTCAGTGGGCTACCGGCGATTCGAGGGCGAGGGTAGACAGAGGCCCGGTTCGCCGCCCTGCGGGACGTAGGACGGCATCGACGGCCCCAGGGCGCGGCCGCAGATCCCGCACCATTCGTCGCGCTCGCCGATCTCACTGAGCTGGTCGAGCACGCCGGACAACCCGGGTCTCGTTCGGGAGAAGCACCGCAACACCCAGCGGTCCCTCCCGGCGGGCCAGCCACGAAGCGAGAGGCACGCCGCCACCGCGCCGTCGTACCACCAACGATCGGCCGGGCCGGTGGCTTCGCGCACCTCCGGGACACCGCTCAGGGTGACCGTCGGCGACACCAGGGTCGCGGTCTCGTAGGTGAGCGTGACGTGCGGCCAGCGCTGCACCTCCGCCAGGAGCGCGTGTTTCTCGAGCCGCTGCTCGACGGTGCGGTCGATCAGCCGGTACGGCCAGTCGCCCGGGGCCATGGCGGTGCGCCCGTCGAGCAGGACATCGACGCCCCACGTCCAGGCCCCGTCGAGGGCTGCCGGGAACATCCACCCGAGGTCGGAGGTCCAGCGAAAGTACGCCGGGCCCTCCAGTCCGTACTCCATGTGGTTGCCGTCTGTCTTGAGCCGGTAGGCGAGCCCGCCGTAGCGCTCCTCGAACGCGACGGCGACCGCGACCAGCTCGTCGGGCACCACGGCCAGCGGCCCGTCGGGTCCGTCCGCACTCGCCGACCGCCGGATCCGCTCGGCCGACGTGCGCGGCCAGCGCTCCCCGTGCGTGCCAAGGAAACGAGCCACCCGGGCGGACACCGTCGGATCGTCAAGGACATGCACCCGCACACGGTACGCCGTCGCCCGTGTCCACAAGCGACGCCCGCGTCTATGCTCCACCGACAGCACGACCGTGACCGGGGGGCACAGTGATCAACGCGGTTTTCTTCGATGTCGGTGGGACGATTCTCGACGAGTCCCGTGAGTTCGCGACCTGGGCCGACTGGTTCGGCGTGCCACGGCACACGCTCTCGGCGGTTCTGGGTTCGGTGATCGCCAGGGGCCTGGACTACCAGGAGACGTTCCGGGCCTTCCGGCCCGACTTCGACCTCGACACCGAACTGAAGCGCCGGGCCGCCGCGGGCAGGGCGGAGTCGTTCGGCGAGGAGGATCTCTACCCCGACGCGCGGGCCTGCCTGACCTCCCTGAAGGAACAGGGCCTGCTCGTGGGCCTGGCCGGCAACCAACCGGCGCATGCCGAGGCGACCCTGCACGCCCTCGACCTCCCCGTGGACGTGATCGGCACCTCGCACGGGTGGGGCGTGGCGAAGCCGTCACCGGCCTTCTTCGAGCGGGTCGTCGAGGCGGGTGGCGGCGACGCGTCGTCGATCCTGTACGTCGGTGACCGGCCCGACAACGACGTACGCCCGGCCCAGGAGGTCGGGATGCCGACGTGCCTGATCCGGCGCGGCCCGTGGGGTCACATCCTCGACCTGCCCGACGTGGCCGCGCAGTGCCTGTTCCGCATCGACTCGCTGGACGAACTGCCGAGCCTGGTCGCGAAGCACAACGCGGCGGGCGGTTAGCCCCCCCGACCGCTCGGTCCCGGACGCCGAGTGCGGCAGTTCGGCTCGTTAGGGACATTCTGTCGCGTCCGTAACAGCGATCCGTTCTACCCCGTGCCCCGCGTCACATCACTTGACTTGAAGCGCTTGAGGTTGGGGACGCTTCGGTCATGGCAGCGAAGAAGCCGGGTCAGGAACAGGCGCCCCTGACCATCCAGGAGATGGCCCAGCGGTCGGGCTTCAGCGAGCCCACGCTGCGGTACTACGAGAAGGTCGGCCTGCTCGGCGTGGTGGCGCGCGACGACAGCAGCGGCCACCGCAGGTACGACGCCGCGCTGGCCGAGCGGATCGACGCCCTGGCCTGCCTGCGATCGTCCGGGATGAGCGTCGCGGAGATGCGCCGATACCTGACGCTGCTCGACGAGGGCGACCGGGCAGCCGCCGCCGAGCAGCACGCCCTCTTCGCCCGGCACGCCGACCGGCTGTCCGGGGAGATCGAGCGCCTACGGGTACGCCAGGCGTACATGTGCGGCAAGGCAGACATGTGGGCCGCCCGGTACCGAGGCGACGCCGCTGCCGAGGCCCGCGCGGTCGAGCAGGTCGAGCGCGCTCTTCAGGATTTCTGAGCAACGATGGGAAAGATCATGCAGAACGACATCCCCCTGGGGGCGACCGACGACAGCCTCGTCCTCGTGACCGGCGCCACCGGGCACGTCGGCGGGTACTCCGTCGCGCGACTGCTGGACGAGGGTTACCGGGTGCGGGTCTCCGTGCGCGAGCCGGGCCAGGGCAACGACGTGCTCGACCGGATTCGGCAGGCCGGCACGAACCCGGACGGCCGGGTCGAGTTCCGGACCGCGGCCCTGTCCGCCGACGAGGGCTGGGCCGAGGCCGTCGACGGGGCGCGGTACGTGCTGCACCACGCATCACCGTTCCCGTTCACCCCGCCCAAGAACGACGACGAGGTGATCCGGCCGGCCCGCGACGGGGCGCTGCGCGTCCTACGGGCCGCCCGCGATTCCGGGGTGCGCAGGGTGGTGCTGACCTCGTCGTACGCGGCGGTGGGTTACACGGTCAAGCCCGACGGGCGGTACAGCGAGGCGGACTGGACGAACGTCGACGACGACATCCCGGCGTACCACCGCTCGAAGACGCTCGCCGAGCGTGCGGCCTGGGACTACGTCCGGGAAAACGGTGGAGTCGAGCTGAGCGTCGTCAATCCGACCGGCATCTTCGGGCCGCTGCTGGGGCCGCGGGTGTCCGCGTCGACCGGGCTGGTGCAGGCGTTCCTCCAGGGGGCGATGCCGGTCGTACCCCGGATGTACTTCGGGGTGGTCGACGTCCGGGACGTGGTCGACCTGCACCTACGCGCGATGCTGCACCCGGCCGCCGCCGGCGGGCGGTTCATCGGTGTCGGCGGCCCGTCGATCAGCTTCTTCGACATGGCGAAGATGTTGGCTCGGCACCTGCCCAGCCTGGCCGACCGCGTGCCGGCCCGGGAGTTGACCGACGAGGAGGTCCGGGAGGCCGCGAAGACCGAGCCCGCCCTACGCGACGCTGCCGCCCTGCGCGGACAGATTCCGGTGATCAGCAACGACAAGGCCCGCAACGTCCTCGGCTGGCGGCCTCGCCCGGTGGAGACGACCATCACCGACACCGCCGACAGCCTGATCAAGTTCGGCCTCGTCACCGGCTGAGGGCCCTGCCGGCCGCATGATCGTGCTCGATCCAGGATCGAGTGGCCTCCCAGTGCCAGGGATACCACTACGACATGGATCGAGCGCGATCATGCCGGAGGCGCCCCCGCGGGGAGGACGTCAGCGGCGCAGCGTGAGGATCAGATCGGCCACCAGGGCCGTCCAGCCGGTCTGGTGCCAGGCGCCCAGGCCGGCACCGTTGTCGCCGTGGAAGTACTCGGGGAAGGCCACCAGGTCTCGCCAGTCGGGGTGGGTCTGGAAGAGCTGACACGCGCCGTAGATGGGCCGCCGGCCCCAGTCGTCCTGGGTGAAGAGTGAGATCAGCCGAGCGGACAGATCGTCGGCGATCTCGTCGAGGCTGCGTTTCACCCCGGAGCGGGTCGGATATTCCACCTGGAGGTCGTCGCCGAAGAACGCGGCGTAGTCCCGCAGGGCGCTGATCAGGAGGAAGTTCGTCGGCATCCAGATCGGTCCGCGCCAGTTCGAGTTGCCGCCGAACAGGCCGCTCGTCGACTCGGCCGGCTCGTAGCCGACGGAGAACTCCAGCCCGCCGAGGGTGACCGAGAACGGCTTGTCCAGGTGCGCGCGGGACAGCGTCCGCAGGCCGAAGTCGGAGAGGAACTCGTCGGGGTCGAGCATCCGGGCGAGCAGCCGGACCACCTGCTCCTGGCCGACCATGGACAGCAGCCGCTGCTGCCGGCCGTCCGGGCCGAGGCGGCGGGTGCCGATCACCTGCGCGTACTCCGGGCGGTTGGTGAGGAACCAGCGCAACCGCGCGCCCAACTCCGGTAGGTGGTGCAGGGTCTTCGCGGTGAGCCGGGTGGTCGCGGCCAACGGCAGCAGCCCGACCACGGAACGGACCTTCAGCGGCACCTTCGTGCCGTCGGCGAGGCGCAGCACGTCGTAGAAGAACGCGTCCTCGTCGTCCCACAACCCCTGCTCGTACGCGGCGGCGGCGATGTAGAGGAAGTGTTCGAAGAACTTGGTGGCGGTGTCCACCCAGGTCCGGTCGTGCTCGGCGAGGACGACCGCCATGTCCAGCAGGTTGAGCGCGTACATGGCCATCCAGCCGGTGCCGTCGGACTGCTCCAGCACGCCCGCCACCGGCAGCGCCGCCGACCTGTCGAACGGTCCGACGTTGTCCAGCCCGAGGAAGCCGCCCTCGAAGACGTTGTTGCCGCCGGTGTCCTTGCGGTTGACCCACCAGGTGAAGTTGAGCAGCAGCTTGTGCATCACCCGGGCCAGGAACTCGTAGTCCCGCCCTCCGTCGATCTCGAACACCTTCAGCGCCGCCCAGGCGTGCACCGGCGGGTTCACGTCACCGAACGCCCACTCGTACGCCGGGATCTGCCCGTTGGGGTGCAGGTACCACTCGCGGAGCAGGAGCAGGATCTGCTCCTTGGCGAAACCCGGGTCGACCCGGGCGATGCTCACGCAGTGGAAGGCCAGGTCCCAGGCCGCGTACCAGGGATATTCCCAGGGGTCGGGCATGGAGATGACGTCGAAGCTGGTCATGTGCCACCAGGCGCTGTTGCGCCCGTGTCGACGCCCGGCCGGCGGCGTCGAGCCCGGGTCGCCTTCGAGCCAGCGTTTGACGTCGAAGTGGTAGAACTGCTTGCCCCACATCAGCCCGGCGATCGCCTGCCGGGCCACCAGCGCCTCGTCGGCGGTGGCGGCCGGTGGGATCACCCCGGCGAAGAACCGGTTCGCCTCGGCCCGCCGTGCCCACACCACGGCCTCGAAGCCCTCGCTGAGGTCGGCCGG
This sequence comes from Micromonospora sp. NPDC085948, assembly GCF_040686315.1. Taxonomy (NCBI): domain Bacteria; kingdom Bacillati; phylum Actinomycetota; class Actinomycetes; order Micromonosporales; family Micromonosporaceae; genus Micromonospora; species Micromonospora sp. NPDC085948. The sequence goes on from NZ_JBFBJW010000007.1 coordinate 275,493, forward strand.
GGGTGGCGGCGCGGCGGCCGGCGGCGACGCGGTACGGGTCAGCCGCAGCCGGATCTGGCGCTGCCCACCGGCCGGCACGTCGAGTACGTAGTGCAGCGCGCCCTTGGTGCCCTCCCGCGCGGGGTTGACGGTGGCCGCGCCGTTGACCACGTGGTCGTTGATGCCGTCCTTCGGGTACGGCGAACGGCCGGGCAGGCCCCAGAGCCGCTCGGCGTTCGTGTCGTTGTCGCAGAGCAGCGGCACCGGGCCGCCGTCACCCTCCAGCAGTAGTTGGCCGAGCACGCGGTGCTCGCCGACGAGCCGGGTGCCCTGCCCGGTCAGGGTCGGGATGCGGTCACCACCGGGGAGGCCCCAGGCCCACGTGTTGCGGAACCACAGGGTGGGCAGCACGTGCAGGGTCGCCGCCCGGTCGCCCCGGTTGGCCACGGTGATCACCATGCACAGGTCGGTCGGGGACGCCTTGGCGTAGTCGACGGTCACCGCCCAGTACCTGTCGTCGTCGAAGATCCCGGTGTCGACCAGCTCGTACTCGGTGTCGTCGCGGCCGCGCAACGCGTTCACCGCGACGAGTTCGTCGTACGGGAAGGCGGCCTGCGGGTAGTGGTAGCGCCAGCGCATCCAGGAGTGGGTGGGCGTGGAGTCCTCGTACCACCAATATTCTTTGACGTCCTCGCCGTGGTTGCCGGTGTCGCCGCCGAGGCCGAACATCCGTTCCTTGAGGATCGGGTCCTTGCCGTTCCACAGCGCGAGAGCGAACGCGAACGTCTGTCGTTCGTCGCAGACGCCCGCCATCCCGTCTTCGTTCCACCGGTAAGCTCTGGACCGCGCGTGGTCATGTGGGAAGTAGTCCCAGGCCGTTCCGTGCTCGCTGTAGTCCTCCCGTACCGTCCCCCACGCCCGTTCGGACAGATAGGGACCCCATGCGCGCCAGTCCTGCTCCCCCGAGTCCGCCTGGGCGAGCCGGAGCCGCTCGGCGTCGGGTGGCGAGGCGTCGGAGGACGATCGGTCAGTGATCACGTGCATATCTTTGACGTCGCCGCGGTACTTGACCACAGCGGCCATTCTCGTCGTGGCGTGTTACACCTTGCCGCCGGTGGAGGAAAGTTGATTGACATTCACTTCGGCCCGCAGGTCTGCGGCGATCTGACCAGCGCGGCCAGCCGGGAGTGGCTGGTTCCGGACGGTCTCGGCGGCTATGCGATGGGCACCGTCGCCGGGCTGCGGACCCGCCGCTACCACGGTCTGCTGGTGGTTCCCGGCGAAACCCCGGCGTCTCGTCAGGTGGGACTGGTGAGTCTCGATCCGGCGGTCACCCTGCCGTCCGGGGCGCGGGTCCGGCTCGGCGCGCACGAGTGGTCCTCCGGCGACGTGGACCCGCGTGGCTTCGAGCTGTTGGAACGCTTCGACCTGGTCGACGGGCTGCCCCGGTGGCGGTGGCGGATCGGGTCGGTGGTGATCGAGCGGGAGGTGGCCATGCTGCCCGGCCGCTCCTGCGTCGCGGTGGTGCACCGGCTGGTCGCCGGCGGTCCCGTCCGGCTGGAGTTGTCCGCCGCCTGCACCTGGCGCGACGCGCACGGCGAGCGGCGGGCGGACGGCCCGATCCCGCAGGTCGAGTCGGTGGCCGGCGGCGCGGTGGTCGAGGGCGCGTACCGGCTGGCCGGGCCGGGCTGGACGCCCGAGGGGCAGTGGTGGCTGGGCGTGCACCACCGCGAGGAGGCCAACCGGGGTCTGCACCCGGACGAGGATCTCTGGTACGCGGGGCGTTTCGTCGGCGAGTTGACGAGCCCCGGCGACACGGTGTCGGTGCGGGCCTGGGCCGATCCGCTCGACCTGGAGCCCATGGCGGCGGAGGACATCGTGGCGACGGCCCGGCGGCGCAACCGACACGTGGTGGCGGCGGCGAAGCCGGCCGACGACGTGGAGGCCACCCTGGTGCTGGCCGCCGACGCGTTCGTGGTGCGCACCAACGACGCGGCAGCGGACGTGGTCGCCGGCTACCCGTGGTTCGGGGCCTGGTCCCGGGACACGATGATCTCGTACGAGGGGTTGTTCCTCTGCACGGGCCGGGCCGCTGAGGGGCGCGAGCTGCTGCGGTCGTACGCGGCGACGCTGTCCGAGGGGATGCTGGCCAACACGGCCGACACCGGTCGGGTGGAGTACAACACCGTCGATGGCACGCTGTGGTTCCTGCACGCGGTGAGCCGGCACGTCACGGTCACCGGTGACACCGATCTCGGCGACGAGTTGCTGCCCGCGCTGCGCGGGGTGATCGACGCCCACGTGGCGGGCACCCGGTACGGGATCGCCGTCGACCCGGCCGACGGCCTGCTCAGCCAGGGCGCCGCCGGCACCGCCCTGACCTGGATGGACGCCCGGGTGTACGGGGTGCCGGTCACCCCACGTACCGGCAAGCCGGTCGAGGTCAACGCGTTGTGGATCAACGGGCTGGCTGGGCTCGCGGAGCTGACCGAGCTGGCCGGGCAGGACGCGGACGAGCTGTGGCGACGGCACGGGCAGGCGACCGCCTCGTTCCGGGAGCGTTTCCCGTCGCCGACCGGCTGGTTGCACGACGTGCTGGACGCGCCCGCGCCGGCGTACCCGCTGGGTGGGGCCGCCCTGCACGACGACGACGCGCTGCGTCCCAACCAGTTGCTGGCCTGGTCGCTGCCGTTCGCGCCGTTGGAACCGGACGAGGCGACGTTGCGCCGCGTCGCGGACGGGCTACTCACCCCGCTCGGGCCGCGCAGCCTCGCCCCGGATTCGCCGGAGTTCGTGGGCCGGCACCGGGGTGGCCCCGCCGAGCGCGACGGGGGCTACCACCAGGGCACGGTGTGGCCGTGGCTGCTCGGCCCGTACGTCGACGCCGCCCGCCGGGGCAAGATGTCAGTCGATGACACGTTCGTTGGGATTGAGTCTCATCTGACCGAATATGGATTAGGCTCGGTAAGCGAGACGGCCGACGGCCTCGCGCCGCACGCCGCGACCGGCTGCCCATTCCAGGCGTGGTCGGTGGCCGAGCTGCTGCGGGTGCGCCGAAAGGGCCAGTAGCGCTTTACACGACCGCAACGGTGGTGTCGCCGCCGGTTATCTCGATCCCGGCAGGATTGGCCCCGATCCAGACGCGACGGCGACATCACTTCCGGTGTCGGTCGGCGCGCGCCCGGGGACAACTCAAAGGGGGCCGCATGTCACCCGACGCCCACGTGATCGACATTCACGCCGCCCGGCAACTCCGGGTGCTGATGCTGTCCTGGGAATACCCGCCGGTGCTCGTCGGCGGCCTCGGCCGCCACGTGCACGCCCTCTCCGTCGCCCTTGCCGCCGCCGGCCACGAGGTCACCGTCGTCACCCGCCACACCGACGGCGCACCCATGGAGGAGTACGCCGACGGCGTCCGCATCCTGCGCGCCCCCGAGGACCCGGTCGCCTTCCCCCTGGCCACCAGCTCCCTGCTGGCCTGGACCATGGCCTTCAACCACACCCTCACCCGCACCGCACTACGCGCCACCCAGGCCGGTTCGTACGACGTCATCCACGCCCACGACTGGCTCGTCGCCCACACCGCCGTCTCCCTGGCCGAGCACCTGGACCTGCCCCTGGTCACCACCATGCACGCCACCGAGGCCGGACGGCACCAGGGCTGGCTGCCGGAGGAGATGAACCGCACCATCCACGGCGTCGAGCAGTGGCTCAGCAACGAGTCCGGCCGGGTGATCGTCTGCTCCGGGTACATGCGTGAGCAGGTGAAGGCCCTGTTCGACGTCCCGGCCACCCAGGTCGACGTGGTGCCCAACGGGGTCGACGGCCGGGCCTGGCGGGCCCGCCCACGCGCGGTCGCGTCGGCCCGGGCACGGTTCGCCGGGGACGGCCCGTTGATCGGGTACGCCGGACGGCTGGTCTACGAGAAGGGCGTCCAGCATCTGGTGCACGCGGTGCCCCGGCTGCGCGAGCGGCACCCGGGTCTGCGCGTGGTGATCGCCGGTGACGGCCCGTACCGGCCCGAGCTGGAAGCCCAGGCTCGACGGCTGGCGCTCGGCTCGACCGTCCGGTTCACCGGTTTCCTCGACTCCACCCAACTGCCGGCGATGCTCGGCGCCACCGACGCGACAGTGGTGCCCAGCCTCTACGAGCCGTTCGGCATGGTGGCGCTGGAGGCGGCAGCCGCCGGGGCGCCACTGGCGGTGGCCCGTACCGGCGGCCTCGCCGAGATCGTGGAGTCCGGCGTGACCGGGGTGACGTTCCCGCACAGCGACCCCGATGCGCTCGCCGGCGCGGTCGGTCAACTGCTCGACGACGAGGTCTTCGCCCGGCGGGTGGCGCGCCGGGCCCGCACCATGGTCGGCGAACAGTACGGGTGGGCCACGATCGCCGCCCGCACGGCCGCCAGCTACGCCGCGGCCCGCCGCGAGCACGATCCGCTCCAGGCCCGGCGTGCCTCCGCCCGACTGGCTGGCGGACGTGCCCGGATCGCCATCCCGGAGGGCAATCTGCTGGCGCGCGTCGACCACGCCGCCTGCTGAGCCCAGTCGGACTACCGATAGGTGACTTCCGATCCGCTGGTTAGGGTGTAGCCCGGACAGCGGCTGAGGAGGAGCGTGCGCAGGTGCTGATCGCCGGTCGGTACCGGCTGCTCGACCTGGTGGGTCGCGGGGGCATGGGCCGGGTGTGGCTGGCCCGCGACGAGATGCTGCACCGCGAGGTCGCCGTCAAGGAGATCGTGCCGCCCACGTGGCTGGCCGACCACGAACGGGCCGAGGTGCGCTCGCGCACCCTGCGGGAGGCGCGCGCCGCAGCCCGGCTCAACCACCCCGCTGTGGTCCGGCTCTACGACGTCATCCCGGTCGACGACAACCCGTGGATCGTGATGGAGTACGTCCCGTCCCGCACACTCCAGGACGTGGTCGACGCCGAAGGGCCACTGGAGCCCTCCCGCGCCGCCCGGATCGGCCTCGCCGTCCTCGACGCGCTGCACGCCGCGCACACCGCCGGGGTGCTGCACCGCGACATCAAGCCCCAGAACGTGCTGGTGGCGCACGACGGACGGGTGATGCTCACCGACTTCGGGCTGGCCACCTTCGACGGCGGCGACGGCGTGACGACCCGCCCCGGCATGGTCCTCGGCTCCCCGCAGTACGTCGCCCCGGAGCGAGCCGCCGAGGGGGCGTCCACGGTCGCCGCCGACCTGTGGTCCCTCGGAGCGACCCTGCACGCCGCGGTTGAGGGCCGCTCCCCGTACGCCCGCAGCACCGCGATGGCGACCCTGAGCGCGCTGGCCGCCGGACCGCCGGACCCGGCCCCGCACGCCGGGGCGCTCGCGCCGGTACTCGCGGGGTTGTTGCGCCGCGACCCGCGCGATCGCCTCGACCACCAGGCGGCCCGCCGGTTGCTGGTCCGGGCGACGACCGGCAACCCCGATCCGCCGCCGGTGTCGGCCTCGGGGTCAAGGTCGGGGCTGGGTTCAGGGCCGGGGTCGGGGTCGGCGGCGGGGCCGGGGTCGGCGGGCCGGCTCGGGTCGCCGACGGGAGACCCGACCGCCGGGGCCGACGGGTCGGCCGATCAGGAGTCGACCAGCGCGCCACCCCAGCCCGGCCGGGCCGCGGATGATGCGGTTGCGGTGCCCGGCGGATCGAAGGGGCGCCGCACGTCACGGCGGGTCGCGCTGGTCGCCGTGTCACTCCTGGTGGCCGTGGCCGCCGGTGTCGGCACCGCGCTGGCCGTCACCGCTGACCAGCCCACCGACACCGTCGCCCGGCCCTCCGACCCACCGCCGTACGCCCCGCCGAACGGCGGCGGCCGGGACGGCCCGTACGGTCCCGGCCCCGACCGGCACCGACCGCCACCCGGCGGGCGCGACGTGGCCCCACCACCGTTCGCCTGCGTGCGCCCGGACATCGGCGGTGCGCCGGTGACGGCCCGCGCGCCGGCTCCCGGCGAACGGTTCCGCCCGCCGCCCGGCTGGGTCTGGCACGCCGACACCACCGGCTTCCGGGTCTTCGTGCCGGCGACCTGGCACTACTCCCGCGACGGTGAGGTGGCCTGCTTCCAGGACCCGGCGACCGGCCGGACGTTCAGCGTCGCCGCGGATGGTGCCGCCGATCCGCTGGCCGCGCTGCGGGCGGCCCGGGACGCGGCGGCCGGGGGCGGGGCACTACCGGAGTACGACGAGATCCTTCTCGCCCCGCGCGACGGTGGCGCCGAGTGGGAGTGCCGCTGGCGGGCACCTGACGGCCCACTGCTGCACGCCCGACAACTCGTCGTCGGCGCCGCCCCCTGGACGCTGGGCTGGATCACCGCCGACGAGGACTGGGCGGCGGGCGACACCGACTGGCCAGTGGTGCGAAAGAGTTTCCGACCACCCCGCTGACCTGCACCGTACGGCCATGATCCGGACCACCGTCCGGCGTGGATCGAGGCCGCTCAGCGGATGAGAATGCCGGCACCTGTGGCTATCGTGTAACCCGGGGTGACCAAGGGGGAGCGACCGTGCATCAGTTGCTGATCGCGGGTCGGTACCGGCTGCTCGACCTGGTCGGCACCGGCGGGATGGGTCGGGTGTGGCTTGCTCGCGACGAGATGCTGCACCGCGACGTCGCCGTGAAGGAGGTCGTGCCGCCGTCCTGGCTGGCCGAGGCCGAACGCGAGGAGTCGCGGCTGCGGACGCTGCGCGAGGCCCGCACCGCTGCCCGGCTCAATCACCCCAATGTGGTCCGGATCTACGACGTGGTGCACGACCGGGAGAGCCCCTGGATCGTGATGGAGTACGTGCCGTCCCGGTCGGTGCAGCAGATCATCAGCGACGAGGGACCCCTGAGCCCGCAACGCACCGCCCAGATCGGGTTGGCGGTGCTCGCCGCGCTGCGGGCCGCACACGCCGCCGGGGTGCTGCACCGCGACGTGAAACCCCACAACGTGCTGGTCGCCGACGACGGGCGGGTGGTGCTCACCGACTTCGGGCTGGCCACCTTCGACGGTGGCGAGGGCGCGATGACCGGGCCGGGCACGGTGCTCGGCTCACCGCAGTTCGTCGCGCCGGAGCGGGCCCGCGAAGGGGTGTCGGATCCGCGTACCGACCTGTGGTCGTTGGGCGCGACGCTCTACGCGACGGTCGAGGGGCAGTCGCCGTACGCCCGGTCCAGCGCGATGGCGACCCTCAGCGCGCTGGCCACCGACCCACCGGACCCGATGCGCCGCGCCGGCCCGCTGCGTCCCGCGCTCAACGGCCTGCTGCAACGTGACCCCTGGCGGCGGTTGACCGCCACCGAGGTGGAGCCGCTGCTCCGCAGCGCCGCGGCGGCCCACGACCGGCCGGTCGGGCCAACGCCGTCCTCGGCGGTGACCGCGGTACGCAGCGCGGGCCGGGCCGTCCTGCCCGACCGGGTCGACCCGGACTCCGCACCCGACGATGCGCCGACACCGACCCGCACGACGGGCACCCGCCCCGGGCGGCGGCGTCTGCTCGTCCTGGGCGGAGCGGCCACCGCCCTGCTCGTCGCCGCGGGTGTGACGCTGGCACTTGTCGACCACAACACCGAGCGCACACCACCGTCGGGGTCCGGAGGCGGCGCGCCGACCGCCCCGCCGACCCCCCGGCCGACCGCGTTCGCCTGCGCGACGCCACCGCCGACGGCCACTCCGGTGGCCTCGAAGTCACGCCCGGCGGACGCGCCGTACCAACTGCGCGTGGGCTGGACCTGGCACGACGACCCGGCCGGGTTTCGGATTGCCGTGCCGGTGGGCTGGACACGCTGGACCGAGGGGGCGGTGACCTGCTTCCGGGAGCACGACGGCGCCCGGGTGCTCAGCGTCGAGGCAGGGCCGGCGCGGGCCGACCCGGTGGCGTACTGGAAGGCCGAGGAGGCGCGACTCACCACCGGCGACGCGCTGCTGAACGGCTACGTCCGGGTGGACATCTCCGCGATGGACATCTTCGAGGGCGGGGCGGCCTGGGAGTGCGGCTGGAGGAACGCCGCAGGTGAACAGCTGCACAGTTTCCGGTTACTGGCCAACACCTCGGCCGACCGCTCCTACACCGTCTCGTGGATGACAAAAGAGTTCGACTGGCAGGTCAACGCGGCATACTTGCCGATGATCCGGCAGAGCTTCACCCCAGCTCTCTGACGTCGTCCGATGTGGACCCTCCGGGTGATGCCCCTGCGACGCCGACGCTGACTACAGTGGCGTAGTTTTGGGCGCTCAAGATCCCTGGGGAGGGTGAGCCGACATGATGGGACCACAGCACGCGTTGTCCGGCGCGGCGGCGTGGTTGGCGGGGTCCTGGGCACTGGACCAGTTCGCCGACTATCACCAGTCGCCGCTCGCGTTGGCGGTGGGCACCGCGGTGTGTGCCGGCGGCGCGCTCTTTCCCGACCTCGACATGTCCGGCAAGGTGACCAAGAACCAGGGTGGTGCCACAGTGGCTCGCACCTTCGGCGTCTTCTCGCTCTTCGCCGCCGAGGTGATGGAGAAGATCTCGCTCGGGGTCTACTACGCCACGAAGCTCAGCAGGGACCCCCGCCGCAACAACGGGCACCGGACGCTGACCCATACGCTGCCGTTCACCCTGCTGGTCGGCTGGGGCACCACCGCGCTCTGCGCCGCGTACGGCAAGTGGGCCGTCATCACCATCCTGTTCTTCATGTTCGGCCTGGCGCTACGTGGACTGTTCGACGAGTGGGCCGAACGCGCCGGATGGGTGATCATCACGCTCGCATCGGCCGGGGCCGCCTGGTTCACCTTCGCCAACCTGCCGGGAGGTCGCGGCTATCCGCTGATCGGCACGGCCCTGGGCGTGGGCTGCTTCGTGCACATCCTCGGTGACATGATCACCAGGGCGGGCGTGCCGATCCTCTGGCCGATCCCGATCAAGCGGCGGATGTGGATGATGGTCGGCCTACCGAACAGCATCGCCCTGCGGGTCGGCAGCAAGGCCGAGGTGGTCGGGATGCGCATCGCACTGACCGTCGTCTCGGCGCTCGCCACCGTCGGCCTGATCGCGCCCTCGGTGCTGAGCCGGTTCGACATCGATCTCTGACCAACCCGGCCCCGCACACTGCGCGGCGGTGATGCCGCGCCCTTGCCCTTGCCCTTGCCCTTGCCCTTGCCCTTGCCCTTGCCCTTGCAAGATCGTGCTCGATCCTTGTTGTAGTGGCCTCGGTGCGGGCTGAGGGGACTACAACCAGGATCGAGTGCGATCTTGAGGAGCGCGCCCTCCGGGACCCACCAGCGGGGCGTGCGGCGCGGTGGAGGGACGGGCGCGGGGACTCGCGTGACCGCTGAAGTCTTTTCGACATCCGCTATTGACGTCGCCGTAACAGGTGGCCTAGCGTCCTGTCGAACCGCTTCGTCGAACCGCTTCGACGCGCAGGTGGGAGCGATCCCAACCCCCGGCTGAGGAGGTACGCGTGGCCACCATGCACGACGTCGCCCGCCTCGCGCAGGTCTCGGTCAGCACCGTCTCGTACGTGCTCACCGGCGCCCGGCCGATCTCCCAGGCCACCCGGGACAGGGTGCTCGCCGCGATGGCGGAACTCGACTACCAGCCCAACGCGATGGCCCGTGGTCTGGCCAGCCGGCGCAGCCGGATCCTCGGCCTGCTGATGCCGATGGACGAGCGTGGCCTCGGCGCCACCGAAACCGCCTTCGTCACCGGCGCCGCCTCGGCGGCCAGCGCGGCCGGCTACCACCTCGTACTCTCGCCGGTCGGCGGTGGCGACCTCGACGACCTGCGGCGGCTGGCCACCCAGCGGATGCTCGACGGCGTCGTGCTGATGGAGGTCCAGCTCGCCGACGAGCGGGTCACCGTGCTTCAGGAGGCCGGCGTGCCGCTGGTGTTGATCGGTCGGACCGGCGACACCAGCGCGCTCTCCTACGTCGACATCGACTTCGACCAGACCGTCCGGGAGGCCGTCGCGCACCTGGTGGGTCTGGGGCACCGGCGGATCGTCTACGTCAACCACTCGGCCGCGACGCTGGCCAGCGGATACGGCCCCGCGCTGCGTACCCGGGATGCTTTTGTCGCGGCGATGACCGGACACGGTCTCGACCCGCTGATGATCACGGCCGAGGACAGCGCCGCCGGCGGTCGTGCGGCCCTGGCCGACGCGTTCGCGCAGGCCCCGGAGCTGACCGCCGTGCTCGCCATGAACGAGACCGCGATCTTCGGCATTCTCGGCGAGTTGACCGGTCGTGGGTTGTCGGTGCCCGACGACGTCTCCGTCGTCTCGATGGTCACCTCGCCGCAGGTGGCCGAACTGGCGACGCCGGCGCTGACCGCGATGACGTCGCCCGGTTCGGCGCTGGGCCGGATGGCGATCGAGGCGCTGGTGCGCCACCTGGACGGCGCTGGCAATCGGCTCCACCAACAACTGCTGCCGTGCTCGCTGGAGATCCGGGGTTCGACAGCCGCACCACGAAGCCGTCAACTCATGGGGGCTGACCAGTAGAAACGGCCCGCCGCCGCGCGGCAACGCGACGACGGGCCCGATGCAGTACCGCTAGATACTCAACGAGGAGGATAGTAATGCAGCGATTCCGCCGGATCGTCGCCGCGCTCGCCCTGGCGGCGACCGCGACGACCACCGTGGCCGCCTGCGGCGGTGGCGACAACGGGGACGACAGCGACGCCAAGGTTCTCAAGCTCTGGCACTACGAGAGCGAGAACAGCGCCATGGGCGTCGGTTGGAACCGGGCCATCGAACTCTTCAAGACCGAGCACCCGGGCGTCGAGGTGCGCTTCGAGCGTAAGGCGTTCGAGCAGATCCAGCAGAACGCCGGCATGATCATCAACTCGTCCGAGGGCCCGGACATCATGGAGTACAACAAGGGCAACGCGACCGCGGGCCTGCTCTCCACCCAGGGCCTCCTCACCGACCTGAGCGGCGAGGCCGACAAGCGCGGCTGGGCCGGCAAGCTCAGCCCCAGCCTGCAGACCACCGCCCGGTACAGCGACAAGGGTGTGATGGGCTCGGGCAAGTGGTTCGGTGTGCCGAACTACGGCGAGTACGTCACGGTCTACTACAACAAGGACCTGTTCCAGAGCAACGGCGTCAAGGTGCCGACCAGCATGGCCGAGATGACCGCCGCGATGGACACCTTCGTCGGCAAGGGCATCACCCCGCTGGGCATGGCCGGCGCGGAGTACCCGGCCGGGCAGCTCTTCTACCAGCTCGCCCTCTCCAAGGGCGACCGGCAGTTCGTCGACAACTACCAGCTCTACAAGAACCCGGTGGACTTCAAGGCCGACCCGCTCAAGTACGGCGCGGACACCTTCGCCCAGTGGGTGCAGAAGGGCTACGTCGCGAAGAACTCGGCAAGCCTCAAGGCCGAGGACATGGGCACCGCCTTCATCGGCGGCAAGGTTCCGATGATCGTCTCGGGTAGCTGGTGGTACGGCCGGTTCAAGACCGAGATGAAGGCCAACTGGGACACCTTCCTCTTCCCCGGCAACACCCTGCAGGCCGGCTCCTCCGGCAACCTCTGGGTCGTCCCGGAGAACAGCAAGGCCAAGAGCCTGGCGTACGACTTCATCGACATCACCCTGCGTCCGGAGATCCAGGACCTGATCGGCAACAACGGTGGTGTGCCGGTCGCCGCCGACGCGTCGAAGATCAGCGACCCGAAGGACCGCAAGCTGATCGAGGACTTCAACACGGTCAGCAAGGCCGACGGGCTCGCCTTCTACCCGGACTGGCCGGTCCCCGGCTACTACGACGTGCTGGTCTCCGGTTTCCAGGGCCTGATCAACGGGTCCAAGTCTCCCGACCAGCTCCTCGACACGATCGCCAAGCCGTACGCCGATGGCGTCAAGGAGATCACCGGCAAGTGACACGGCGAGCGGCGGGCGTGACCGGCACGACCGGCGCGCCCGCCCGCCCCGCCGGGAAGGATCTTCCATGGCAGTCTCCGAGACCGTCGCCGCCACACCACCGGCCGCGACGCCCACCCCGCCCGCGCCCAGCCGCAGACGCCGCGGCCGCAACGCGGCGTACTGGCTCTACCTGCTCCCCGGAGCGACGCTCTTCGTCCTGGTGATCGGCGCGCCGCTGATCGGCACCCTCTACCTGTCGCTGACCAAGTGGTCCGGCATCGGCGACCCCCGGTGGGTCGGCCTGGACAACTACCGGCAGTTGCTGCAGGACGACGTGTTCTGGGCGTCGTTCCGCAACACCGTCTGGATGCTCGTCGCGATGGTGGTGGTGCCCACCGTGCTCGGGCTGCTGCTCGCCGCGGTGCTCTTCGACGTCATCGGCCGCCGGTTCAAGCCGCGCACCGCCGCCGCGCTGCGGGCCGCGTTCTACCTTCCGCAGGTGCTGCCCGTCGTGGTGGCCGGCATCGTCTGGGGCTGGATCCTGCGCCCGGACGGGGCGTTCAACAGCCTGCTCGACGCGGTCGGTCTCGGCGCGCTGCGCCACGACTGGCTCGGTGACCCGGGCACCGCCCTGCCGGCCGTGATGGCGGTGATGATCTGGGTGCAGATCGGCTACCCGGTGGTCGTCTTCATGGCGGCGTTGCAGCGGGTCGACCCCGAGTTGTACGAGGCGGCCGAGGTCGACGGCGCGAACTGGCTGCACCGGTTCCGGGCGATCACCCTCCCGCAGATCCGGCCGGAGACGTTCGTGGTGGCGCTGACCTGCACCATCGCCGCGCTGAAGGTGTTCGGGCCGATCTTCGCCCTGACCCGGGGCGGCCCGGACAACGCGACGAACGTCCCGTCGTACTTCGCCTACTACACGTTCTTCAAGAAACTGCAGGTCGGCTACGGCTCCGCGATCTCCACGGTGCTGACGTTGATCATCGTCGTCGTGGCCGTGGTCTTCATCTGGATGCAGGCCCGCAGCGAGCGCCGGGACCGGGGGTTCTGAGATGGCCGTCATCACTCCGACCGTGGCCCCGGTGACGCCACGCCGACCCGTACCCGATCGCCACCACCGCGGCGTCAGCCGTTGGGTGGTGCTCGTCCTGGTCGTCGTCGGCGCGCTGGTCATGCTCGTTCCGTTCGCGTTCATGCTGCTCAACGCGTTCAAGTCGCCCGGTGACTACTCGTCGGGTGGCCCGCTGAGCTGGCCGAGCGAGTTCTACACCAGGGGCCTGCGCACGTACTGGACCGAGGTGAACTTCCCGCTCAAGCTCTGGAACTCGGCGCTCATCGCCGGTTCGGTGGCCGTGCTCGGCGTCGCCGTGTCACTGCTCAACGCGTACGCCCTGGGCATCGGCCGGGTCCGCGGCCGGCTCTGGATCGTCGGGTTGTTCCTGCTGGCCAACATGCTGCCGCAGGAGGCGTTGATCTACCCGCTGTACTACGCGGCCAAGGAGGTCGGGCTCTACAACACCCGACTCGCCGTGATCATCATCTTCACGGTGATCCAGAGCGCGTTCGGCACCTACCTGCTCGCCTCGGTGCTGGGGACGTTCCCCCGCTCGCTGTTGGAGGCGGCGGCGCTGGACGGCGCCGGCAAGTGGACGGTGCTGTGGCGGGTGGTCTTCCCCAACCTGCGCCCCACCCTCTCGGTGCTGCTCATCTTCTTCTTCATCTGGACCTGGAACGAGTTCCTCATCCCGCTGGTCATGCTGATCGACAACCAGACGCAGACCATCCCGGTGGCGCTCGCGTCGCTTCAGGGTGACCGGCTGATGGACGCTCCGACCACGAACGCCGGCGCCCTGATCAGCCTGGTGCCGGCCATCCTCTTCTTCCTCATCTTCCAGCGCACCCTGGCGCGCGGCATCACGGCAGGAGCCGAGAAGTGAAGTTCACCGACGGGTACTGGCAACTGCGCCCCGGTGTCAGCGTCCTACGCCCCGGCGTCGTCGAGTCGGTCGAGCCGGACCAGCGCGGCTTCACCGTCTTCGCGCCGACCGGCCAGGTCACCGGTCGCGGCGACACCCTGAACCGGCCCGTGGTCACCGTCCGGTTCTTCTCCCCCGCCCCCGGCGTCATCGGGGTGACCATCGCCCACCACACCGGTGGGCTGCCCCGCGAGCCGCACTTCGGGCTGAGCACCGACGAGACGCACCCGCTCACCGTCGACGTCACCGGGCTCAGCGCGACGCTGACCACCGGTGAGCTGACCGCGCGGGTCGCGCTCGTCGACGGGTGGCGGGTCGAGTTCCTGCACGGCGACCGGCTGGTCACCGCGTCCACCGCGCGCAGCATCGGCGTCGTCACCGACGCCGAGGGCCGCCGGCACGTGCACGAACGGCTCGCCCTCGGCGTCGGCGAGACGGTGTACGGGTTGGGTGAGCGCTTCGGCCCGTTCGTGAAGAACGGGCAGACCGTCGACATCTGGAACGCCGACGGCGGCACCGCCAGCGAGCAGGCGTACAAGAACGTGCCGTTCTATCTCAGCAGCGCCGGCTACGGGGTGTTCGTCGACCACCCGGAGCACGTGTCGTTCGAGGTCGGCTCCGAGGTGGTCACGCAGACCCAGTTCAGCGTCGAGGGGCAGTCGCTCACCTACTACGTCGTCGACGGCCCCACCCCGAAGGACGTGCTGCGCCGCTACACCGCGCTCACCGGCCGCCCGGCCCGGATCCCCGCCTGGTCGTACGGGTTGTGGCTGTCCACCTCGTTCACCACCTCGTACGACGAGAAGACGGTGACCGAGTTCGTCGATGGGATGGCCGAGCGCGGGCTGCCGCTGTCGGTGTTCCACTTCGACTGCTTCTGGATGCGCCAGTTCCACTGGGTCGACTTCGTCTGGGACCCGGCGACCTTCCCGGATCCGGAGGGGATGCTGCGCCGGCTGCACGAGCGTGACCTGAAGGTGTGCGTCTGGATCAACCCGTACATCGCGCAGCGGTCGTACCTCTTCGAGGAGGGCCGCGAGGCCGGCTACCTGGTCCGTAACCCGGACGGTTCGGTCTGGCAGTGGGACAGGTGGCAGGCCGGCATGGCGCTCGTCGACTTCACCAACCCGGACGCCGTGCGCTGGTTCACCGGCAAGCTCAAGGCGCTGCTGGACATGGGTGTCGACTGTTTCAAGACCGACTTCGGGGAGCGCATCCCGACCGACGTGGTGTGGCACGACGGTTCGGACCCGCAGCGGATGCACAACTACTACTCCTACCTCTACAACAAGGCGGTCTTCGAGCTGCTGGAGGCCGAACGGGGCAAGGGCGAGGCGGTGTTGTTCGCCCGCTCGGCCACCACCGGCGGGCAGCAGTTCCCGGTGCACTGGGGTGGCGACTGCGAGTCGACGTTCGTCGCGATGGCCGAGTCGCTGCGCGGGGGGCTGTCCCTGGCCGCGTCCGGCTTCGGCTACTGGAGCCACGACATCGGCGGCTTCGAGGGCACCCCCGATCCGGCGGTGTTCAAGCGGTGGGTCGCCTTCGGGCTGCTCTCCTCGCACTCGCGGCTGCACGGCTCCGGCTCGTACCGGGTGCCGTGGGCGTACGACGAGGAGTCCGTGGACGTGCTGCGGCACTTCACCCGGCTCAAGCTCGGCCTGATGCCGTACCTGGCGGCCGCCGCACAGGAGGCGCACCGCGACGGTACGCCGGTGATGCGCCCGATGTTCCTGGAGTTCCCGGACGACCCGGCCACGGCGCACCTGGACCGGCAGTACATGCTCGGCCCGGACGTGCTCGTCGCGCCGGTGTTCAGCGCCGACGGCACCGTCACCTACTACGTGCCCGCCGGCACCTGGACGCACCTGGTCAGCGGCGCTCAGGTCACCGGCCCGGCGTGGGTCACCGAGAAGCACGCGGTCGACAGCCTGCCGGTGTTGGCCCGGCCCGGCGCGGTCATCCCGTTCGGCTCCCGCACCGACCGACCGGACTACGAGTGGGCCGACGACGTACGGCTGCGGCTGTACGCACCGGCCGAGGGGCAGCGGACCCGGGTACGGGTACCGTCACCCGGGGACGGGCCGGGCGCCGAGTTCGACGTGCGCTACGAGGCCGCGACGGCCAGTGTCGAACTGGTCGCCGGTACCTCGACGGGCTACAGCTGCGAGATCCAGGGGACGGAACGATGACGCGACACCACTTCCCGGAGAGCTTCGTCTGGGGGTCGGCGACGGCGGCGTACCAGATCGAGGGTGCGGTCACGGAGGACGGCCGCGGACCGTCCATCTGGGACACCTACAGCCACACACCGGGTCGGACGTTGAACGGCGACACCGGCGACGTGGCCGCCGACCACTACCACAGGTGGGCCGACGACCTCGGTCACATCGCTGACCTGGGGCTCAGCGCGTACCGGTTCTCCGTCTCGTGGCCGCGGGTGCAGCCGGGCGGCTCGGGCCGCTTCAACCAGGCCGGCATCGACTTCTACGCGCGGCTGGTGGACGGTCTGCTGGAACGGGGCATCCGTCCGGTGGCCACCATGTACCACTGGGACCTGCCGCAGGAGCTGGAGGACGCCGGCGGCTGGGCGGCGCGGGAGACCGCGCTGCGCTTCCAGGAGTACGCGGCCGGCATCGTCGGTGCGCTGGGCGACCGGGTGCACACCTGGACGACGCTCAACGAGCCGTGGTGCTCGGCGTACCTGGGCTACGCCTCCGGCGTACACGCTCCGGGTCGCACGGAGCCGGCGGCGGCCCTGGCCGCGGTGCACCACCTCAACCTCGCGCACGGGCTGGCCGGTCGGGTGGTCCGGGAGCTGGCTCCCGCCGCCGAGCTGTCGGTGACGTTGAACCTGCACGTCATCCGGGGGGCGTCCGACTCGGAGGCGGACCGGGACGCGGTACGGCGGATCGACGCCCTGGCCAACCGCGCGTTCCTCGGCCCGATGCTGGACGGGGAGTACCCGGCCGACCTGCTGGCCGACACCGCGTCCGTCACCGACTGGTCGTTCGTCCGCGCGGGTGACGAGAAGCAGATCGCGGTGCCGCTGGACGTGCTCGGGGTCAACTACTACTCCAGCACCCTGGTCCGGGCCTGGGACGGCGTGTCGGCCCGCTCCGACGCCGACGGGCACGGTGCGTCGACCTCGACGCCGTGGGTCGCCGCCGACACCGTCGACTTCCTTCCGCAGCCCGGCCCGTACACGGCGATGGGTTGGAACATCGACCCGCCGGCCCTGACCGAGTTGCTGCTGCGCCTGCACCGCGAATACCCCAGCCAGCCGATGATGATCACCGAGAACGGCGCGGCGTTCGACGACGTGGTGTCGGCCGACGGCCGGATCCACGACGACCGCCGGATCGACTACCTCCGTCGGCACATCGGTGCCATGGCCGACGCCCGCGCCCAGGGCGCGGACGTACGCGGTTACTTCGTCTGGTCGCTGCTGGACAACTTCGAGTGGGGCTACGGCTACGACCGTCGCTTCGGGATCATCCGGGTCGACTACGACACCCAGGTCCGCACCTGGAAGGACAGCGCCCACTGGTACCAGCGGCTCGCCGCCACCGGCAAGCTGGACCAGGCGCAGGACTGACTCGACCGCACGTCGATGGTGGGCCCAGGGCCTTGCCCTGGACCCACCATCACCGGTCTCAGTTTTCGCTACGTCGCAGTCTCAGTCGGGCCAGCAGTAGCAGGGCCACACCGAGGCCGACTCCGGCGCTCCCTATCCCCAGCATCGGCCAGGTTGAGGTACCGGTGACCGGCAACGGGTGCTTGGTCGGGTAGCCCGTCGGGCTCACCGGCGGCTGGGTCGTCGGTGCCGAGGTCGGCCCGGTAGGTGTCGGCGTGGGCAGCGTCGGTGTCGGCGTCGGCCCCGTCGGTGTGGGTGTCGGTGTCGTCGGTGTGGGTGTCGGTGTCGACGCTGTGGGCGTCGGCGACGGCTGGGAGCAGTTCAGCAGCGACGAGAACGGGAAGTCGTGGATCTCCCCGCCGTCGTGCGTCAGAGTCCGACTGATGACGCTTCCCTCGATGTTGGCGTTCGTCGCGGCGTTCAGGGCGGCGTTGGGCGCGTAGATCGTGCCCTCGATCGTCGCGCTGTCGTCGGTGAGCGTGACCGAGGTGGCGGTCGGGAGGTTGAACAGGATGTATCTGGCCTGTTCTCCGCCGATTCCGGCGAAGTTCGGCGCCCGCCAGACGAACGCGTCACCGACTCCGCTGGTGTCCACGTTGACAAGCAGTGGCGTGTCGGCCGTGGGCTGGTCGGCGAAGGTGAGCACCGAGATGTTGGCAAGGTCGCTGGCCGACAGGTTGAGCACGTTCGTGACACCCGGGGCGAGGTTGACCACCGCGTTGCTGCCCGGGGGAACGGGCCGGGGCAACGGCGCACCCTCCGGGGTGGTCAGTACGACGTTCTGCTGACAGGTGGCCAGGCTGGTGGCGGTCGCGCGGAAACCCTCGAACGCGCCGACGAAATCCAGTGGCGAGGAGGGTCCGACACTCGCCACGGGTTGCCGGGTCACGAGCTCGACCCGGGGTGATGCCTCGTAGTCGTTAACCGGCAGGACCCGGGTGTTGACCGCTGCGGCGTTGTTGTCGGTGTCGCGGACGAACGTACCGGTCAGGTCGCCGATCTTCACGTAGCCGTTCTGCAACACCTGCAACCGCGACCCGGGGACGCTGGCGGCGAAGTCGACCCGGCCGCCCACCACGAGTGCCGTCGGATTGCTGTCCGGCGGCACCACGAAAGTCCCGGCGCTCTGCCCGGCGACCTGGTAGTTGCCGAAGCTGAGGTTGCCCCCGACCGCGATGGTCCCCTCGTTCTCGGCACCGAGCAGCCGCGCGTCTCCGGCGGTCATGACCAGGAAGCCCTGCGTGCCGGCCACCGGATCGACCGGTTGTCGGGGCTGAGCCTCGGAGGTGGTCGCCAGCAGGGCCAGGACGGCGACGGTCGCCCCTCCCACCACGGGCAGGAGCAGGCGTCGTACGCCCACGCTGGTACGCGATCCCACATGCACTGTCTCACCAATTGTCACGAACGGGTAACGAGCCGCACGACCGCAGGGGACGCCCGATCCACGAAATCCCCCAAAAGGTGCTTTATCGCCTAAATCACCTGCACCGGCGGCTCGTTTCTCACCGGCCGTCTCGATCGAGACGTCACGGGCCGTGTCATTTTCCGTGGGTACGGCGTCATGGCGCCACGACGACTCCGCCGACAGACTCAGGGCATGGTTGAGCGCGTCACCGTCGTCGCCTTCGCGGGCATGCAGTCCCTCGACGTCACCGGGCCGTGGGAGGTGCTGGCGGGGGCGAACCGGTACCGGACAGCACATGGTGAGCGCCACGCGTACGACCTGAGGCTGGCGGGCGCGGAGGCCGAGGTGGTGACCGAGAGCGGCCTCGTCCTGCTGGCCGACGCGCTTGGAGAGCCGGTCCGGGCCGGCACCCTCGTGGTGCCCGGCGGCCGAACGGCAGCCCGGGATGGGCACGCCGACCTCGTCGCCTGGTTGCGAGAGTGCCGCCCCACCCGATTGTTGTCGATCTGTTCCGGGGCGTTCCTGTGCGCGCGGGCCGGGTTGCTCAGCGGTCGTAGGGTGGCCACCCACTGGTCCCTGTCGGGGGACCTCGGTCAGCGATTCACCGACCTCACCGTCGACCACGACGCCCTCTACGTGCACGACGGCCCGGTCTGGACGTCGGGTGGTGTCACGTCCGGAATCGATCTGGCGCTGGCCGTCGTGGCGGCCGACCACGGAGCACGAGTCGCCCAGGAGATCGCCCGCTGGCTCGTGATGTTCCTGCACCGGCCCGGCCAACAGGCGCAGTTCTCCGGCCCGGTGTGGTTGGAACGTGCCACGGAGAAACGGGTGGCTGCCGTGCAGCGTGCCCTCGACGCCAACCCGGCCGCGAAACACCGCGTCGACGACCTTGCCGCGCGGCTCGCCCTGTCGCCCCGGCACTTTCAACGTCTCTTCGTCCGTGAGACCGGGCTCACCGTCGGGCGGTATCTCAGCGAGCTTCGCCTGGAGGCCGCCAAACGCCTTCTGGTGCAGTCCGATCTCGCCCTCGACGTGGTGGCGGCCAGGTCGGGGCTCGGGTCCGCCGAGTCGCTCCGACGTGTCTTCGGTGAACGGCTCGGCACGACCCCGGGCGCCTACCGCGCACGCTTCTCGATGCTCTGACCGCGTTCGACGGCCCAGCACTGTCAACCGAAGGGACCTCCGGTGACCCACGTCGTCATCCCTCTGTACGAGCGTTTCACCGCGCTGGACGTCATCGGCGTCTACCAACCACTGGCCCTCACCCCGGGCATCGACGTGATCCTGGTCGCCGAACACCCCGGTCCCGTCAGGGACGACTGCGGGATGGTCTCCCTGGTGGCCGAGATCGCGCTCGAAGACGTGCGGGCGGCCGACGTTCTCGTCGTCCCGGGAGGACCAGGGACCGTTCAGGCTCTCAGCGGGCCGCTGCCGGGCTGGATCAGACGCATCCACGAGACGACGACGCTCACGACCTCCGTGTGCTCCGGATCGATCCTGCTGGGGGCCGCCGGGCTGCTTCGGGGTCGACGGGGCACCAGCCACTACCGCGCCGTCCAGGAGTTGGCCCGCTTCGGTGCCGAGCCGACGGACCAGCGAGTCGTCGAAGAACCGGACGCCCACATCATCACGGCGGCCGGTGTGTCGAGCGGCATCGACATGGGACTGAGACTCGTCGAACTCCTCACCGACCGGACGACCGCGGAGGCCATCCAGCTCTGGATGGAGTACGACCCACAACCGCCGTTCGACAGCGGCCACCCGTCCCGTGCGACCCCCGAGGTGCTCGCCCGAGCGGCGGCGTACGACAGCGCGGCCAGAATGGCCAGGTGACCGGTCGGGCGCGCGGGTTGTCGGGCGGCGGGCGTTCGACTCACGTGCTGGGGCGGCGGGCACGGAGCCCACCCCACAGCAGCAGCACGCAGCAGCCGATCAGCACCGGTTCCAGGGCGAAGGCGGTGACCAGCCCGTACCGGTCCGCCAGGCCGCCGAGCAGGAAGGGGGACACGCCGGCGACCACGCCGAGGATCAGTTGCGAACGGGCGTTGGCCCGGTCCTCCTGTCCGCCGGCCGCGCCGAGGGTGAGCGAGAGCGCGAGCGGATAGAGGTTGGCGACGCCCACCCCGCAGAGGAACAGCCCGAGGACGGCGAGGGCCGGCTTGTCGGTCAGCCAGAACAGCACGAAGCTGGGGCCGGTGACCGCCAGCGAGGCGTACAGCAGCACCACCGCGCGACCGGGGCGGCGGGTGAGCCGCGCGCCGAGCAGGCGTCCGATCAGGATGCCGAGGTAGTTGCTGCTCAGCGCGGTGCTGGCCGCGGCGGCGGACATGCCGGCGTGGATGAGCAACTGGGGACCGAAGTACACCAGGCAGAACTCGATCGCCGAACTGACAGCGGTCAGCATGGCGAACAGCCAGCAGGCCAGCGGCAGGCCCCCGGCCTTCTTCGCGGTGGCGGGTCGCGGCGCCGCCGGTAGCGGCTGGCGGCGGTAGCGCAGGTACAGCAGCACGAGGACGGCGGCCGGCAACACGAAGGTGGCGCGCCAGCCCAACGCGCTGGCCGCCAGGGCGCCGAGGACCAGCGGGGCGAACACCGCGGACGCGCCGGCGCCCACGTTGGCCTCGGTCAACGCCCGGTCGCGCCGGTCGCCGTGCCGGTCGGACAGCACCGCCTGGACCACGGTGAGCATCGTGGTCCCGGCCAGACCGAACACGACGGCTCCGAGCAGGGTGGCCGCTGTGCTGCCGCCCAGGGTGAACAGACCGGCACCGACCACGGTGGCGACGGCCGAGCACCACAGCAGCGCACCCCGGGCCAGGCGGCGTGCCGCCCACACGAACCCGACCGCGGACAGCGCCGCGCCCCCCGCCCACAACAGTTCGTAGACGCCGAGCAGCGTGTAGGAGAAGCCCAACTCCGCGCGGAGGAGGGTCAGCGCCGGGCCGAAGGCGTACAGCCAGAACGTCCAGCAGGCCAGGACGGCGTACGACAGCCTGGTCGGCGCGTCCCGGACGAAGGTCTCGATCTCGGTCTGCCGTCGTGACGGGGTCTGCCGCTGCCGCGTTGTGTATCGATACACAGATAGAGTCTGTGCCATGAACCGCCCCGCGGACAACCCCAAGCGGCCGACTCTGCGCCAGGTGGCCACCGCCGCCGGCGTCTCGCCGATGACGGTTTCCTACGCGTACTCCCAGCCCGGGAGGGTCTCCGCCGAGGCCGCGGCGAAGGTGCGCGCGGCGGCGCGGAAGCTGGGCTACCCCGGGCCGCACCCGGCCGCCCGCTCGCTGCGACGCGGGCGCGCGGGCACGCTCGGCGTCGTACTCGGTGAGAGGTTGAGCTACGCCTTCGACGACCCGCAGGCGGCGCGCTTCCTCGCCGGGGTCTCCGACGTGTGCGCGGCGGAGGGCGTCGGACTCACCCTGATACCGATCACCGGCGCACCCTCCGACGCCCAGCGCGTCGCGCAGGCGGCCGTGGACGGCTTCGTCGTCTGGACCACCAGCGACGACGATCCGGTCCTGGACGCCGTGGCCGACACCGGCCTGTCCGCGGTGGTCCACGCCGGCCCGCACCGACGGAACCTGCCGGTGATCGGCATCGACGACCGGGCCGCCGCCGCCGCGGTCGGACGGGTGGCGTTCGCCGAGGCGCGACGCCCGCTCGTGCTCGGCTTTCCGCTCGACCGCAGTCGCGCACGCCGACTGCTCACCGGCGACCAGGAGCCCGAGGTGAGGTTCCCGGTGACCCGGCACCGGTGGGAGGGATTCCGGGACGCCTGGACACACGCGGGTCAGCGAGCGGCGGACCTGCGACTGGCGGTCTGCCTGGTCAACCACGTCGCCGAGGGCGAGACCTTCGCCGCCGAACTGCTCCAGGGCACCGACCCGCCGGACGCCATCGCCGCGATGAGCGACGAACTCGCCCTGGGCGCCCTGCGCGCCGCGGCGAGCGCCCGGCTGCGCGTTCCCGAGGACGTCGCGGTGACGGGCTGGGACGACGCGGACGCGGCCGCGGACGCCGGCCTGACCACCCTGGCGCAGTCACTGCGCGAGCAGGGCGCGCACTGCGCCCGTGCGGCGCTCGGAGGCCCCGCCACGGCATCGACACGCCACGATTGGCGCGTGGTGGTGCGCGCGAGCACCCGTCGCCAGCCCTGATCCGGGCCGTGCCCGGACAGTGGTGGGGAGGGTGTTGGCCGATCGGCTCGGCCCGGAGTCACCGGAGAGGGACCGACCCCGATCACGGCCTGGGCAGGTCGGCGCAGAGCTTCCTCGGGAAGGCCGGCGCGGTGGTGTGGACGCGTCCGCAGCCGGCCTCCGTCGAGCTGGCGATCCTCTCCCAGCCGCCCGGGCCGGCCCACCGCAGAAAGTAGCGGCGCACGTTTACCGACGCGTCGCAACCGGGCCGAGCCTCGACGCCACACGGCACCGGATCGAACGGCACCGTCATGACCAACCAGGCGCCGTCGCAACCCTCGACCGAGCCGACCGAGTGCCGGGACACGTCCATGCCGCGGACCACGACATCGACCCACTTGTGGTCACAGTGGTCCTTCGGCATCGGACCGCAACCGAACGTCGGGTCGCAGCGGTGGTACTCCGCGCCGTCGAGTTTCCACGGCTCCTGGTTGAGCACGACGGTCCGGCCGGCGATCGGACCCGGCGCCGTCAACGTCGTCTCGCCCGGTGTGTGGGTGGGGCAGGCCCCGACCACCGCGGACAGGCGCGAATCCTGCACCACGTTGGCGTAGATGAGGTTGTTCTCCTCGACGAAGTATTCGACTCGTGGGTTCCGGGAGCAACCGTCCGCGTCACCCAGCAGCGCCACGGTCAGCACGAGCGAGCGCGGGTCCGTGCTGACCGTGACGGCCGTGACATCGGCCTGGTAGGTGCTCCAGTCGGTGTCCGCGGGAGGGCCGTCCCGCACGGGCGTCTCGCCCGGCCTGGCGCAGCCGACGAGCACGGCCAGGCACAGCAGGGCGGTGACGAGTCGACGCATGGCAACGAGTATCGCCGCTGCGCGGCCCGGCACATCCGTACGGATACTCAGTCCACCTCAGACCCCGACGCGCTGGGGCGGGACGGTCAGGCCGTACAGCGCCATCAGCTCGGGGGTGTCGACCCGGCTGCCGTCTGCCACCGAGTCGCAGGCGATGTCGACGATCTGGTCCTTGTGCGCCAGCAGGTACGGTCGGGCACCCACGTCCGCGCTGGCGAGGGTCGCGATGCCGGGCCAGTGCCGGCGGCCGAAGAGCATCGGGTACCCGCGCAGGCCGTCGTAGGTGGCGCAGACCAGCACGTCCGGGTACGGCAGCGCGGCCACCCGTCGGACCGCGACGGCGGTCAGGCCCGGCATGTCGACCGGGACCACCACCACCGCCTCGATCCCCTCGTCGCCCATGGCGGCCAGGCCGGCCCGGATGGACGAGCCGACCCCGGTGCCCCACGCCTTGTTGATCACGACGGTGGCCCGGCCCAGGTCGGCGGTTTCCCGGACCTGCTCGGCGGCGGCACCCAGCACGACCACGATCTGCTCGCAGCCCGCCTCGGTCATCGTGTCGATCATCTGGTTGACCAGCGGCTTCTCGCCGTGGTGCAGCAGCGCCTCGGGACCACCGATCCGTCGTCCCCCGCCCGCGGCGATGATCATTCCTGCGATCCCGTTCAGCTGCGCCCCCTCAAGCATGGGAGCGACCGCGACCGATCCGCCCCCTCCTACGGACACTGCAACGAGGACGGCAGGCCGGGAGTAGCGGGGCGAAAAGGAGAAATAGCACAACCGTTACACGCCCGGCAACTCTGCCAGCACCCCGACGCGGTCCGCCGCGACGGCGACGCCGAGCGCCGAGCGGCGGTCAACCCACCTCGGGAGACAGCGAGGCCGCCGAGCCGCCCCACCGCCGGGGCACCCGTCGAGCCACCCAGCCGACGCCGCGCGCGGTCAGCGCGTACGACACGACCGGAGCGACGACGACGAGCGCCGCGATCGCCGCGACCAGGGGCACATACCCGGCGGACACCTGCGTGGCAACCGCCCCGGCCACGGCGTACACGGCGGCCAGCACGACCGCGACGGGCACGGCCACCGCCACCACCCGGCCGGTCCCCCGCCGTCGACCGGCGGCCTCCCCGACCGCCACCGCCGGCAGGAAGAGCAGCGGAATCAGCGCCACGCCGAGCACCGCGGCGATCAACACGAGCACCGGCCCGGCCAGCGGACCACCCACGTCGGACCCGGTGGCCACCGCGTACGCCAGCAGACCGAGGTAGCCCACGACCGCCTCGGCGACGAAGACCAACCAGGCGACGGCCATCCCGGCCAGGTGACGGGCGATTCCGGCGATCACGGCACACCTCCCCGTTCCGACAACTACACGACGCGCGCCAGAGAGGCTAACCGAGCGGGTGCCCCGGCGCGGTCCCTTGTCGCGCGGTGCCCCGATCCGTCCGGAGGCGGCGGCCCGGACACCGCCGGCCCGCGCCCCCGCGGTCGGTCAGGTCGCGTCGGCGTAACAGTCCACGATGGACACATCAAGCGGAAAGCGGACCGGCGTCGCACCGAAGAGCAGTGCGGAGGCCTGCTCGCCACACCGGTTGACGGCCTCGGCGACCGCATCCGCCTGCGCGGCGGGCGCATGCACGACCACCTCGTCGTGCTGGAAGAAGACCAGCTCCGCGTCGGTGCCGGCCAACTCGGTCCGCAACGTGGCCAGCAACGTGGAAGCCCACTCGGCAGCTGTCGCCTGGATGACGAAGTTGCGCGTGAAACGACCCCTCGACCGCGCGGCCCGCGCCCGGGGACCCTGCGGATCGGCCGCCGCGTCCGGGTCGGAGGGCGCGTCGTCGGGATCACCGAACCCCACGGCACCGGGCGGACACGTCCGCCCCAGCCACGACCGCACCAGCCCACCCGCCTCGCCGGTACGCGCCGCCGCCTCGACGAAGGCGAACGCCGTCGGGTAGCTGCGCTTCAGCACCGCCAACGCGGGCACCGCCGCACCGCCGGTCTGCCCGTACATGGCACCGAGCAGGGCCACCTTGGCCTTGGCCCGGTCACCGCCGAACGAGTCGCGCGCCAGCGCGGCATAGAGGTCACCGGCCCCGCCCGCCGCCGCCAGCCGCGCGTCGCCGGACACCGCCGCCAGCACCCGCGGCTCCAACTGACCGGCGTCCGCGACCACCAACCGCCAGCCCGGATCTGCCACCACCGCCCGACGGATCACCTTGGGGATCTGCAACGCGCCACCACCCCGGGTCGCCCACCGGCCGGAGACGACACCGGCCGGCACGTACTCCGGTTGGAACCGGCCGCCCCGCACCCACTGATCGAGCCAGCCCCAACCGTGCGCCGTCCAGATCCGGTAGAGCTCCTTGTATTCCAACACCAGCGGCACCGCCGGATGGTCGACCCCGCGCAGCACCCAGGCCCGGGTGTTGGGCAGCTCCACCCCGACGCGGGCGAACGCCCTCAGCAGCTCCGTCGGGGAGTCGGTGTGCAGGCCGCGGACGCCGAGCGCGTCGGCGATCCGGGCGGCCAGCTCGGCGAGTCGGCGTGGCGGACCACCGACCGGGGACGCCTCGCCGAGCAGCTCGTGCAGGATCTCGTTGTGCACGTCGGCGCGCCAGGGCAGCCCGGCGGCACCCATCTCCGCCGCGATCAGCGCGCCGGCCGACTCGGCGGCCACCAGCAACCGGAACCGGCCGGGGTGCTCGGTCGCGGCGATGCGGGCGAGCTGGTCGGCGTACACCCGGATCAGTGCGTCGATGCCCGGCCCCGACGGGCCGGGCAGCGTGTCGAAGAGCGCGCCCTGGCCGTGCCCGGGGGGCGCGGCGGCGCGCGGCGGTGGGTCGGGCGGCACCGGCGCGCCGGTCAACCGTGCCCAGGCCGCGGCCAGCGAGCGGGGCTCACCCCAGCGGCCCGCCTGCCCCAGCAGCAACGCCTCGGTCAACTCCACGTCGTGACACCTGTCGACCCGGACGCCGGCACGCAGCAGCGGCGGGTAGACGGAGGTGGCCGTGGACCAGACCCAACGCGGGTGCTGGGCGGCCTCGCGGGCGGCGACCGCGGCGACCAGGTCGACGACGACCTCGGGCGGGCCGGCGGGCTGGCCGCCGGCACCCAGAGGGCACAGCACTCCCCCACCTCGCTCGTCGGACACCACCGCCACCAGCACGAACGTGATTCTGCCTCTCCCTTGCGACAAAACCGGAGGCGCACCTCACCGGTGTCGGGCCGGTCGGGCGTCGGAGGCGCTCGGTAGCGTGGTCGGGTGCCCCCACAGATCCCCCATCCCGATCCTGGCACCCCCGACACCCGGGGACCGATGCGATACCTGTGGTGGCTGGTCCGGTGCCAACCCTGGCGGGTGCTGCGCGGCAGTCTGCTCGGCACGGCCTGGATGGTCGGGCTCTCCGCCCGGCCCTACCTGATCTACCGCGCCGTCGACGACGGGCTGCGCACCGGCGACACGCGCGCCCTGGTGTTCTGGGTCGCGGCGATCGTCGTCGCGGGGGTGGCCCTGTCCTACCTCGGCATCATGCGGCACCGCACGATGACCTTCATCCGGGAGGACGCCAAGGCGCGCTCGGCGGAGGTGCTGCTGCGCCACCTGTCCCGGATCGGCGCGGTGCTGCCACGCCGGGTTGGCGCGGGCGAGGTGTCCACCATCGGCGGCTCCGACATCGACTGGGCCGCGCAGGTGCTGACGCTGACCGGGCCGGGCGTCGGCGCGGTCGTCGCGTACGTGATCATCGCCGTGGTGCTCTGGTCGATCTCCCCGCTGCTGGCGCTCTGCGTGCTGTTGGGAGTGCCGGCGGTCGGCTTGGTCGTCGGGCCCCTGCTGCGCCGCCTGGAACGGGCCGAATCGGTCTACCGCCGGCAGCAGGGTGCGCTCACCGCCCGCTCCGGGGACATCGTGGCGGGGCTGCGGGTGCTCGCCGGCGTGGGTGGCCGGGACCTGTTCGCCCGGCGGTACGCGGCCAGATCCCAGGACCTGCGCGCCGAGGGCTACCGCGTCGGCGCGGTGAACAGCTGGATCGACGCGGCGACCGTCGCCATCCCCGGGTTGTTCCTGGCCGCCGTGGTGTGGCTGACCGCGCGGATGGCGGTGACCGGCGCCGTCACGATCGGCGAACTGGTCGCCGTCTACGGCTACGTGGCGACCCTGATCGTGCCGGTCTGGTTCCTGCTGGAGGGCAGCCACCAGCTGATCCGGGGACGCGTCGCCGCCCGACGGATCGCCGACCTGCTCACCGTGACCCCGGACGACGTCGGTGGCCCGGGTCGTCGGTGGTCGGGCTCGGTGCCCGTCGCCCGCCGGCCGGATGCCCTGGCCGCACCGGTCGGCCCCGCCGACCTGCACGACCCGGAGACCGGCCTGACCGTGCCCGCCGGGCGGCTGACCGGGGTGGCCGCCGACGACCCGGCGGCGGCTGTGGCGCTGGCCGACCGGCTCGGCCGGTACGCCGTCAGCGAGACCACCTGGGGTGGCGTGCCGTTGGCCGGTGTCGCCCTGGACGAGGTCCGCTCCCGGATCCTGGTCGCCGACCACGACTCGTACCTGTTCGCCGGGACACTGCGGGACGTGCTGTGCCCCGGGGGCGACGACCAACGGATCCGGGCGGCCCTGCGGACCGCCTCGGCTGACGACATCGTCGACGCCCTGCCCGGCGGGCTGGACACGCCGCTGGACGCCCGAGCCCGGACCCTCTCCGGCGGTCAGCGCCAACGGGTCCGACTGGCCCGGGCGCTCCTCGCCGAACCGGAGGTGCTGATCCTCGTCGACCCGACGTCGGCGGTGGACGCGCACACCGAGGCGCGGATCGCCGAGCGGCTGCGGACCGCCCGGGCCGGGCGGACCACCGTGCTGCTCGCCACGTCGCCGCTGCTGCTCGGCCGGGCCGACCTGGTCGCACACCTGAGCGCCGGCCGGATCACCGCCACCGGCAGCCATGCCGACCTGCTCGACTCCGACGCCGGCTACCGGCACCTGGTGGCCCGGGGCAGTGCGGATCTCGACAGGCCCACCGACACCGAGGAGATCTACCGGTGAGCCGGCTGCCGGTGGCCGACCGGAGCACCGTCCGTCGCGCCCTGCGGGCCATGATCAGCCGGCATCGCCGGGCCGTCGGTGTCGTGCTGGCGCTCAACGGCGCGGCCGCGATCGCCGGGCTCGCCCCGCCGTGGCTGCTGGGCACCATCATCGACCGGGTCACCGCCGGCGCCGGAGCGGCCACCGTGGACCGGCTGGCGCTGGCCATCGCCGGCTGCGTCCTGGTCAGCGCGCTGCTGTCCCGCTACGCCCAGTACGCCGGCCACCGCTTCGGTGAACGGGCCGTCGCCGAACTGCGGGAGGAGTTCGTCGACCGGACCCTCGGCCTGCCGGTCTCGGTCGTCGAGCGCGCCGGCTCGGGCGACCTGGCCACCCGCAGCTCGGTCGACGTGTCGACGGTCGGGACCACCGTGCGGGACGTGGTGCCCACGATCGTCATCGCCTCGGTGCAGTTGACCCTGCTGTTCGGGGCGATCTTCCTGTTGCATCCGCTGCTCGGCCTGGCGGCGCTGGCCGGGCTCCCGTCGATCGTGGGGACCACCCGCTGGTACCTGCGCCGGGCCAGTTCCGCCTACCTCACCGAGGGCGCGGCGGCAGCCGAGTTGACCGAGGCGCTGACCACCACCGCCGCGGGCGCCCGCACCGTGGAGGCGCTGCGGCTGACCGACGACCGGATCCGGCACGGCACCAACCGGATCGCCCGGCTGTGGCAGGCCCGACGGGCGACCCTGGCGCTGCGTACGGTGTACTTCTCCGTCGTCGAGGCCAGCTACCCGCTGCCGATCGCCCTGGTCCTGCTCGTCGGCGGCTACCTGCTCTCCCGGGACGTGGTCACCCTCGGCGCGGTGGTCGCCGCCGCGCTCTACCTGCAACAGGCGATCGACCCGATGGACCGGCTGTTGCAGTGGACCGAGCAGGCGCAGCGCGGTTTCGCGTCGTACGCCCGGGTGCTCGGCGTCGGCATGGTCCCGCCGGAGCCACCCGGTCGGGCGGCCACGTCACGGGGCGAACGGGTCGTCGTCCGCGGGGCGCGGTTCTCCTACTCCGGTGGGCCGGACGTGCTGCACGGCATCGACCTCGAGGTGCAGCCGGGTGAGCGGCTGGCGGTCGTGGGTCCGTCGGGTGCCGGCAAGTCCACCCTGGCCCGGCTCCTGGCCGGGATCGACGCGCCACGCCAGGGCGTGGTCAGCATCGGCGGTTGCCCGGTCACCGACCTCGACCCCGCCGAACGTCGACGGCGGATCGCCCTGGTCACGCAGGAACACCACGTGTTCATCGGCTCGGTGCGCGACAACCTCTCCTTCGCCGCGCCGGACGCGTCGGACGAGCAGATGCGCGCCGCGCTGGCGAGCGTGGGCGCCGACTGGTGTGCCGCGCTGCCCGACGGGCTGGACACCCAGCTCGGCGACGGTGCCCGGCAGCTCGGCGCCGCCGAGGCACAGCAGCTCGCGCTGGCCCGGCTGGTGCTCGCCGACCCGCACACGCTGATCCTCGACGAGGCGACCGCCGCGCTCGACCCGAGCACGGCCCGCCGCACCGAACGGGCGCTGGCCGCCGTGCTGGTCGGGCGGACCGTCATCGCGATCGCGCACCGGCTCAACACCGCGCACGACGCCGACCGGGTCGCCGTGCTGGCCGACGGCCGGATCACCGAGATCGGCAGCCACGACGACCTCGTGGCTGCCGACGGGGCGTACGCGGCCCTCTGGCACTCCTGGCACAGTCCGGCCGACGAGCGCCCGAGGTGACCGGTTACTTGACGGCGCCTGCCGTGAGGCCGGCCTGGATCTGGCGTTGGAAGACCCCGTACACGATGATCATCGGAAGGATGGCGATGGTCAGCGCGGCGAACAGCCCGGACCAGTCCGCCTCGTAGCCGGCGTTCACCGAGATGTTCGCGATGCCCTGGGTCAGGACCCACTTGTCCTCGTAGCCGCTGGGCAGCAGCACCAGTGGTAGCTGGTACTGCGCCCACTGACCGATGATGTTGAAGATCGCCACGCTGATCAGGCCCGGCTTCGCCATCGGCATCATGACCTGGAAGAACAGCCGGGTGTGCCCGCAGCCGTCGATCATCCCGGCCTCGGCCACCGAGGTCGGCAACGTCTTGAAGAACGCGGCCAGGAAGAACACCGTGAACGGCAGCGAGTACGCGGTGTAGACCAGCACCAGTCCGGTGTGGGTGCCGAGCAGACCCAGGTTCTTCACCACGAAGAACAGCGGTACCAGGGCGAGGAAGACCGGGAAGGCCAGCCCGGAGACGAACAGGTAGTAGACGGCCCGGTTGCCGATGAACTTGTACCTTGCCAGCACGTACGCGGCCATCGAGCCGAAGAGCATGGTGCAGAAGGTGCTCGCCCCGACCACGAGCACGCTGTTGAGGAAGTACCGGCCGACGTGCGCCTTGGTCCAGGCCCGACCGAAGTTCTCCCAGCGCAGCTCGGCCGGCAGGGTCCACGGGCTGCTGAAGATCTCGGTGGTGTTCTTGAACGCGGCCAGGAAGGTCCACAGGATCGGCACGATGACGATCACGGCCCAGCAGACGAGGGCCAGGTGACCGAGCCCGGCGAAGAGGCGTACCTCGGACCGGGGTCCCTTCCCCGGACGGCCGCCGGCGGCCTTCGGACCCTTGGTCGGCGGGGGCGGTGTGGCCGCCGTCGGCGGCAGCGTCGTCTGCGGGTTCATCAGTACTCCACGCTTTCCCGCTTGGTGAGCCGCAGCGTCAGCGCCGCGAATGTGATGGTGAGGAAGAAGAGCGCCACACCCATCGCCGAGGCGTAGCCGTACTTCTGGTACGTGAACGCGTTGCGGTAGATCTCCACGGCCAGCACGGTGGTGGCGCCGTCCGGGCCGCCCTGGTCGATGGAGAGCACCGCCACGACGGCGAACGCGTCGAACGCCGCGATGCCGAGGTACACCCAGGCCACCTGGAGGGTGTCCCAGAGCAGCGGCAGGGTGACCCGGAAGAACAGGGTGACCCTGGTCGCCCCGTCCATCTCGGCGGCCTCGTAGATCTCGCCCGGAATGGAGGCCATCCCGGCCGAGAACAACACCACGTAGAAGCCGACGGCCTGCCAGACCAGCACCCCGATGATCGACCAGAGCGCCAGGTTCGGGCGGATCAGGAACAGCACCGGGTCCAGGCCGAACTTCATCAGCACGCCGTTGATCAGGCCGGACTCGTCCGGCCGGTAGACCGTCTGGAACAGCACCGCGATGATGGCCACCGCCAGGATCTGGGGGAAGAAGAACACCACCCGGTAGAACTTCGACCCCCAGACCCCCCGGCGTTGGCCGCCGCTGCTCTTGCCGCCCACGTTGAGCAGGAAGGCGAAGAACAGCGCGATGGCAATGGTGATCAGCGGCAGGGCAAGCAGCAGTACGCCGTGGTGCTGGACCGCCTTCCAGAAGGCGCCGTCGTCGAGCAACCTCCGGTAGTTGTCGAAGCCCACCCACCGCGGAGCCGACAGGCCCCGCCAGTTGGTCATCGAGATCTGGAACGCCTGCGCGTACGGCGCGATCACGAAGGTCACGTACAGCGCGACCGGGACGATCAGGAACCCGATCACGAATGGATACTTGCCGTGCCGCATGACCCCTACGCTCCGATCAGCGCTTGAACTTGGTGACGGAGGAATCCTTCTTGATCGCGTCGGCACGCTTCTGGATCCGCTCCACGAAGGCGTCCGCGTTGATCCGGCCGAACATGAGCTCGTTGGTGGCGGTCCGCGCCTCCGTGTCGAGCTCCTTGTACCAGCCGTCGAAGTACAGGTTGAACACGTCCTGGCCGGCCGCCTTGAGCGCGGCCTGCGAGCTGGCCACACCGGGCGGGAAGGAGAAGCCCTCCGAGCCGGCGGTGACCACGGTCGGGGCCTTGACCACCTCGGTGAAGCCCTTCGCGCCCGCCTTGGACAGCATCTGGCGCATGTACTCCAGGCCACCCTTGGGGTTCTTGCTCTTCGCCGAGACGAAGTAGCCCTCGCCCGCGGTGGCGCGCAGCGCCGTGGCCGGCAGCTTGTCCGACGCGGTCAGGCTCGGCACCGGCATGAGCTGGTAGTCGAAGCCGGCCGGGGTGTCCTGCTTCTGCTCACCCTCCAGCCAGTCACCGCTGGGGTACAGGGCCACCTTGTACTGGTTCTGCCGCAGCTGCACGTCGGTGTGCTTGAGCCCCTCGAAGCTCTTGTCGCTGAACTTCGCCCCGACCTCGGCCCACGCGGTGGCCGCCTGCTTGATCGCGTCCTGCTTCCAGGCGCCGTCCTCGAGGTTGTCGATGTTCTTGAGAACGTCGGTGCCGCCGATCTTGGCGGCCTGGGTGAGGATCACGTTCCACTGGTAGTAGGCCGCGTTCGCCCCGGCGTAGCCGTACGGGGTGATGCCCTTGGCCTTGATCTTGGTGAGCAGGGCGATGAAGTCGTCCCAGGTCTTCGCGGGCGCCCAGCCGTTGTCCTTGAACAGCTTGGCCGAGTACCAGATGCCGAAGACGGTGGAGACGTAGTACAGGACGTACGGCTTGCCGTTGAACGAACCCGCCTCGACGGTGCCCGGCACGACCGTGTCGCGGACCTTCTTCGCCGGGTCGTCGACCGACGGGGCGTCCCACAGCTCGGTGAGGTCCTGGAGCTGGCCGTCGGCCACCAACGCGCCGAAGTCCATCAGCTTCTCGCCCGAGTTGTTCACGAACTCCGGCGGGTTGCCGGACGCGAACCGCGGCTGGAGCACGGTGGAGACGGCCTGCGTGGCCTGGTGCTTGATCTCCGCCTTGGGGAACGCCGTCTTGTAGAGCGGCTCGTGCACGTCGGTGGCGTACTTCTCGCCGTAACCGCCGTTGAAGATGACCACCTCGATCGCGGCGTCGTCCTTGACGCCCAGCGGGTTCTTCTCGCTCTTGGTGCCACCGGCGACCTGCTCGTTCTCCTTGTCGCCGCCGCTCGTCGCGCAGGCGCTGAGCAGGCCGATGGCCGGAGTGGCGAGCATGCCCACGGCGGCGGCGCGACGCAGCACCGTGCGACGGTCGAGCGCGGCCGGGTGTTCGGGGGTAATCGACATCGTCGTCTCTCCTTGTGGAATTCGGGTCAGGCGGTACGCCGGAGACGCCCGGCGTACCGCGACTCGAGGGCGATGTTGTGCTCGTCCCCTCCGGGGACGTTGGCGGAGAGGTAGATAGGGGGCACCTCTCCGGCCTGGTGGAACCGTCGTACGACCTCCGCGGTCAGCAGCTGCGCCAGCAGCGCCGTGGTGACCGAGGAGACCGCACAGACCGCGCCGCCGCCCTCGAGCGGCAGCAGTGCATCGCCGTACGGCGCGCCGTTGTCCAGCACGACGTCGGCGAGGTCGGCGAGCCGCTGGCCGGACGGATGCCGTGGAGCGACCCGTGCCGTGTGCTCGACCGAGGTGACCGCGATCAACGGGTGACCGCGCTCGGTGACCAGCGCCGCCAGCTCTACCACCGAGCCGTTGATGCCGGATTGGGATGCCACCACGAACACGTCGCGCGGCTGGGGCGCCGCGAGCGCGTAGATCTGGTGGGCGATGGAGGGATCGCGTTCCAGCTTGGGGTCGGCGAGCACGTCACGCGGGGCGTCACCGTGCATCACCAGGTCCCGTACCGAGAGCCGGTTGGTGGGGACCAGCCCGCCGGCCCGGGCCACCAGCTCGGCGGCGAACGCCTCGGAGTGCCCGGCGCCGAACGCCTGGAGCACCCCGTCGTCGCGCAGGCTGTCGGCGATGAGATCGGCTGCCCGGGTGATCCCGTCGGCCTCCGAGTCGAGCAGTCGGTCGAGCACCGGGCGGACGGCGTCCGCGTACCCCTGGGCACTGATCATGAGACGACACCTTTCGCTGCCTTGTGGCCGTCGACGGCCTGCGCGGTCCGCCGGAAGGCCACGTGGGCGCGGTCGTGCGTGCGTTGGGCGACGGCGATGTAGAGCAGGTCGAGCACCACCAGTTGCGGGTGCCGGGCGGAGAGGGCGTCCGGCCGGAAGGTGGTGGCCTGGCTGGCGGTGAGCAGCACGATGTCGGCCAGTTCGGCCAACGGCGAGCGGGGGAAGCCGGTGAGCGCGATCGTGGTGGCGCCCCGGCTGCCCGCCTCGGCGAGCATCTCGATCGTCTCCCGGGTCTGCCCGGTGTGCGAGATGCCGAGCGCCACGTCTCCACCGCGCAGCAACGCGGCGCTGGCCAGTCCCTCGTGCACGTCGTTCCACGCCCACGCGGCCACACCGATGCGGTGCAGGCTGAACTGCATCTCCTCGCCGACGAGCGCGCTGCCGCTGGCACCGAAGATGTTCACCCGGTTGGCCCCGGCGATCGCCACGGCGGCCCGTTCCACCTCGCTCAGATCGAGCAGGGTGGCGGTGTCGTGCATGGCCCGGGTGTCGGCGGCCATGATCTGGTCGAGCACCCGGGCGAGCGGGTCGCTCGGCTGGATCTCGCGTCCGATGTCGACGGTCCAGCCGGCCGAGCGGGCCCGACCGGTCTCGGAGGCGATGCCCAGCCGCAGGTCGGCGTACCCCTCGAAGCCCATCGCCCGACAGAAGCGGGTGATGGTCGCCGGTGAGGTGCCGCTGCGCTCGGCCAGCTCGACGATCGTGGATCGGGCAGCGGCCTCCGGGTCGCTGAGCACGTGTTCGGCGACGCGGCGCAGCGCGTCGGTCAGCTCGTCGAGCCCGTTGCGGACGCGGGCCAGCACCCCGCCGGAGGCTGAGCTCCTTCGATCGATCGCGTCGGCGTCGACCACCGCGGTCCCCGCGGCGGTGTCCACCTCGTGATCAACCATGGGTCGCCTCACCTTTCCGAAAAGCTTGTTAACTGTTAGTGGTAAAAGTTCTTACTAACCGCCCCTCCGTGTCAAGACTGTGGGCGAAGTTTTCAAACTGTTACCTGGCGCACAGCCCGCCGCAGCCGCCGGAACTTGCCCCGCAAGACGTCGCCGACCAGCATGAACAGGCCCGATTCGCCGCACCGACTAAGGAGCCCCGTGCCGATGTCCGACGCCCTCGTGATCGGTCTCGATGTCGGCGGCACGTCCACCCGGGCGACCGCCCTGACCCTCACCGGGGACCGCGTCGGCACCGGCCGCGCCGGTGGTGGCAACCCCACCAGTCACGGCGCCGAACGGGCCGCCGCCGAGTTGTTGACCGCGCTCCGCGAGGCGCTCGCCGACCTCGACCCGGCACGGGTGGTCGCCGGCACCATCGGGCTGGCCGGGGCGGCCCGGTTGCTCGCCGACCCCGCCGGCCGGGCCGCCTTCGACCGGGCCTGGCACGACGCCGGCCTACGCTGCCCGTACGCGGTGTACGGCGACGCCCTGGTCGCCTACGCCTCCGGCAGCGCCGCAGCGGATGGAACCGTGCTCATCGCCGGCACCGGCGCGATCACCGCGCAGGTCCACGACCTGCGGCTCGACCGGATCGCCGACGGTCACGGCTGGCTCCTCGGCGACACCGGCTCCGGCTTCTGGCTCGGCCGCGAGTCGGTACGCCGGCTGCTCGCCGACCTCGACGCAGGGCGTGCACCCGGCGCGCTGGCCACCACGGTGCTCACCAAGCTGGTGGGCAGCCCCGAGATCGCCGCCCGCCCCCGGGACACCGTCGACGCCACCATCCAGGCGGTGACCCGTCGACCCCCCATCGAGCTGGCCCAGCTCGCGCCCCTCGTCGTCGACGCCGCCCACCACGGCGACCCGGTCGCGACCGCGCTGATCACCGAAGCCGCCGCGCACCTGGCCGAGAGCGTGAGCCGCATCCGCCCCGCCGGCGCGGTGACCCCACTCGTGCTCGGCGGCGGGCTGCTCACGGCGGACACCCCGCTCGCCGCCGCCGTCCGGGTCGAGATCACTCGACACTGGCCGGACGCGCCGCTGCGTACCGCCGGAGACGGGGCCGCCGCGGCGGCCTGGCTCGCCGCCCGCGACCTGCCCGAGGTGACCGACCCGGCCGCCCTGCACGCGCGCCTCTTCCCCACCCCCTGATCAATCTCGGTCGCGTCGACGCCCTGCGGCCGGGTCGGGGTGGGCCGCGCCCTGGCCGGGCACGGCTACCCTGGGTCGGTCCCCTGGCGCCGAGGAGGCCCACGGTGCACATCGAACAGACGATCGCCGAGCTGGAACGCGTCGCCGCGCGCGAGGTGGGCCGGGGCAGCGAGGCGCTGGCCGCGCCCGTCGCCGGCGGACTGCTGGCCGCCGCCCGGTCGCTCGCCTGCGCTGCCGCGCCGGACGCCGCGGTGTTCACCGGGTTCTTCATCCCCGGCGCCGAACCGCCCGCCGCGGAGACCGACGGCCCGCTCGGCGCGGTCCAGATCGCCGCCGCGGTACGCCTTCTCGGCGGCCGGTGCCGGCTCGTCACCGACGAGCCGTGCGCCCCGGTGGTCGAGGCGGCCGTCGCCGCGGCCGCGCCGGGTCTGCCGGTGGACGTCGCGCCACTGCGGGGGTACGAGGAGTGGGCCGCCGCCCTGCTCCCCCGGTACTCCCGACTGACGCACCTCATCGCCTGTGAGCGCGTCGGCCCCGGGGTGGACGGTCGGCCCCGCAACATGCGTGGCGAGGACATCAGCGCGCACACCGCACCCCTGGACCGGCTCTACGCCTCCGGGTCGGCCTTCCGGATCGGCATCGGCGACGGCGGCAACGAACTGGGCATGGGCCGACTGCCGGCGGAACTGGTCGGACGGGTGGTCGCCTCGGGCGAGCGGATCCGGTGTGTGGTGGGCGCGGACGCGCTGCTCGTCGGCGGCACCTCGAACTAGGCCGCCGCCGCCCTCGTCGGCGCGTTGTCGCTGCTCCGGCCCGAGGTGCCCGCGCTTCGTACGCTGCTGGAGCCCACCTGGTCGTACGACCTGCTGACCGCGATCGTGCGCGCGGGCGCGGTGGACGGGGTCCGCCGCCGCGCCACGCTCAGCGTGGACGGTCTCGACTGGCCCGCGTACGCCGAACCCCTCGCCCGCGTCGCCGAACTGGTCAGGGCAGGCCGGTAGGTGTGGGTGGCTCGGCCGCCGGCCGCAGTGACCTCGGCGGACGGCTCGCCGGGCGGGCCTGCGCGGCACCGCGGGCGCGCGACGGCAGGTGCAGGGCGACCGCGACCACCGCGAAGGCCGCCCAGCCGGCGCCGAGTGCCACGGTCGGCGAGATGTCCTGAACGTAGTGGTACGCGGTGAGGAAGCCGACGAGCCCGAGGCTGTTGCGGGCAAAGTGCCAGCTGAACTCCGGCAGCTGACGACGAGCCTCGACGGCGACCAGCACCCCCGAGTACGGGAACGTCACCACCATGCCGCGCAACACGGCGCCGAGCAGCGTGGTGAGGATCGCCCCGACGAAGATCACTACCAACTTGAGCAGCACCGGCAGCCCGTCCGAACGCGCCTCGGCACCGGCGACCGGATCCGCGTCGGCGTCCGTGGCGGCGTCGGCGCGCGGGCGGGCGGCACGGCGGCGTAGCAGCAGCATGGCCGCCAGCCACAGTGCGAGCGTGCCGGCGAGGGCCGCCTCGAACGGGACACGGACGGCCAACAGCCCGGCACTGAGCGCCACGTAGACGGCGATCCCCGCGCCGTCGGCGAGCAGGATCGGCCAACGCAACCGGTGATGGGTCACCGCCACCGTGACGAAGAAGAGGTTGAGCCCGAGCACACCGAGCAACTGCGCGCCGTCGACCCGGTGGTCGGTGCTGACCAGGGCGAGCGTCATCGGCAACGGCAGGCTGTAGACCAGCGCCCGGAGCCGGACCGAGCGGATCACGCTGACGGCCCAGACCACCGCCGTCACCAGCAGGACCCCGCTCAGCGTCATGGCTCACCCGTCTCTGCCCCCGTGGTGGGGCTGTCAGTCCTTGAAGGTCGCGGCGTTCGCGCAGAGGTCGAACACGCGGGTGAGCCGGGCGACGTCCGTACGGTTGACCGAGAACTGGTTCTCGCCGATCTCGCCGTGCGCGGTCATGTGGGCCTCCCAACAGCTCGACCCGTCCCACAGTGCCAAATTGACGTGCAGGTGTGGACTGACCACACCGAGGGGCAGCAGACCCACCCGCGCACCGGC
Organism: Micromonospora sp. NPDC085948; assembly: GCF_040686315.1. Classification (NCBI taxonomy): domain Bacteria; kingdom Bacillati; phylum Actinomycetota; class Actinomycetes; order Micromonosporales; family Micromonosporaceae; genus Micromonospora; species Micromonospora sp. NPDC085948. The sequence goes on from NZ_JBFBJW010000007.1 coordinate 314,395, forward strand.
GGCGCGCTGCTGCCGCACGAGTGCGGTCAGCTCGTCGCTCAGCGTGGCGTAGACGAAGACCCTGGTGATCTGGACACCCCGCTCCAGCGCCTCCAGGTTGGCCGCCCAGTAGCGCCGGCCGATCTCGCTGCGCCACCAGCTGAGCTCCCCGCTCACCCGGGGCATCACGTTGGTCAGGGCGTCCAGTCGTCGCACGCAGGTGCGGGTCGCGCCGACCAGGTCCTCGTCCTCGTCGCCGCGCCGGATGATCCGACCGTCCGCGAGCTGCTCGGCCTCCAGCCGGAACTGCTCGTACCGCCGCTCCGCCTCCACCGCGACCCGGGTGCCGGCGTGCTGCTCGGCCGCTGCCCGCATGGCCCCGGCCAGCTCCGTGGTGGAGCGGACCAGCCAGGGCGGGCCGTCCAGCAGGGTGCGCAGGTGAAAGCGGCGCTCCGCGCGGGCCAGTGAGTCGACCAACAGCGAGATGGTGATGCCCATCAGGCCGGCCAGCAGCGACTCCACCCCGGAGGCGGCGTCGCTGAGGTCGAGCGCGACGCTGAGGGTAATCGACAGCGTGATGCCGACAAGTGCCACCGGGTCGGTGTGCGCCACCAGGCGAAGGAAGCCGCCGCCCTGGTCCCGTAACCGCTGACGGGCCACGTCACGGGTCATCGAGATCCCCCAATCAGCCGCTCCCGACAGCGTAGACAGCAGCCACAACCAGCGGCCCCGCCGCAGCGGGCCGGTAGCATCCGGCGGGTGCAGAGAGCCGACGCGGTCCGGTCGACCGGAGCGGACGCCGAACGGATCGCGGCGGAGATCCGGGCCTGGGTGTGCTCCGTCCCGCTCCGCGACCTGGTCCGCCGGTTCGGCGGCGACTGGCCGGCCGGTGACCTCGACGAGGTGCTGCGGTTCCTGGACGACTTCTCCGCCCGACACTGGGACTTCCGGGGCGGGCGGGAGCGACCCGAGGCCCGGGAACCCGACCTCGACCCGGCCACCGCAGCGTTGGTCCTGGACGCGGCTGCCGCGCTCGGGTTGATCCACCCGATGCCGCCGACCCGGCCGGCGTACGCCCACCTGGTGGTGCTCGGTGGCCTGGCGCACGCCTGCGTACGACGCGTCGGGTACGCCGCGCACCTGCTCCGCGCCGGCCTTCCGGTGAGTGGCGAGGTCGCCGTCCTGGGCAGCTTCCGGCCGTTGTCGGAGTGGGAACGCCGGACGCTCGCCGACGCGGGCCTCCCGCCCGACGACACCGAGGTGGACGTGCTGGACACCGCCGTCCGGCGGGTGTTCGGGGTGGCCATCCCGGCGGAGCAGGCCGGCGTCGACGCCGGCCACCCACACCACTCCTGGTCGTCGCGGACCTACCGGCCGGACGGGCTGCCGCCGATCCGGGTGCTGGCGGCGCCGTCCAGCGAGCCGGACCGGCGGCGGGCACACACCGCCGACACCCAGCGGTTCTGGGCCGGCCACGTCCGGCTCGCCCCGGGTGATGAGGTGCTGATGGTCACCGCGCCGATCTACGTGCCGTTCCAGCACTCCGACGCGCTGCGCACCCTGGCCCTGCCCTACGGATGCGGCATCGAGACGGTGGGGGTGGACCCGACGCTCGCCGACCTGGCGGTGCTGCCCGAGCAGACGCTCACGCCCGGCCGCTACCTGCAGGAGATCCGCTCGGCGATCCGCTCGATGCGCGCCCTGCGCACCGCCTGAGTCTCACTCAGCCGGCGGTGTCGGCGACCGCCTGCGCGAAGACCTCGGAACGGTGCTCGAAGTTGCGGAACCGGCCGTAGCTGGGCGCGGCCGGCGACAGCAGCACCACCCCGCCGGCCGGGGTCACCTCGCGGGACAGCCGGACCGCGTCCACCAGGTCGTCGACCAGTTCGGTACGCACCTTCGGCAGTCCGGCGAGCACCTCGACGATGCGGGTGCCGCTGTCCGGGATCCCGATGACCGTCAACTCCCGTTCGGCCAGGTGCTCGGCCAACGGGGTGTAGTCCAGACCCCGGTCGTTGCCCCCGACGATCACCGTCAACGGCCGCCCGTCGTACGCGTCGATGGCGTGCATCGCCGCGTACGGGCTGGTGGCCAGGGTGTCGTCGACGAACGTCAACCCGGACGGGTCGGTGATCTCGGTGAGCCGGTGGGCCAGCCCCTGGAACTCGGCGACCGCGACGGCGAGGTGATCCTTCTCGGTCACCACGTCCATGCCGAGCGCGTCGAGCACGGCGAGCGCGACGCACAGGTTGCCCTCGTTGTGCCGACCCACCAGCGGCAGCACGGCACGCGGGAACAGCGGCTGGTCGCCGAGGTGGAACCACGGCGTACCGTCACCGCCGGCGGCGACGTGGACGCTGTCGGGACGGCCGGCGCGGATGGCCGGCAGGTCCCCCAGCTCGGCGGCGAGTCGCGGGTCCCCGCCGTTGACGACGATCGTCTGCGGGTCGTGGGCGAGCAGGTTGAGCTTGTCCCGGTAGTACTCCCGCTCCCCACCGTGCGCGTCCAGGTGCTCGGGGAAGAGCGCGGTGACGACCGCCACGCGGGGCGAGTCGGTGAGATCGCTGCACTGGTAGCTGGACAGCTCCAGCACGTACAGCTCCGCCTCCGGCAGGTCCAGGGTCGGCACCCCGATGTTGCCGCCGAAGACGTTCGGCCGGCCCGTCGCGGTGAGCAGGTGGCTGATCAGGCTGGAGGTGGTGCTCTTGCCCTTGCTGCCGGTGACCCCGACGGTGCGCGCGGCGTGGTCGGCCATCCACAGCGCGGTGCCCTGGGTGACCAGGCCGCCGCGTCGGCGCAGCTCGACGAGCCACGGGTGGGTCTGCGGCACACCCGGAGAGCGGACCACCACGTCGGCGGCGGCCAGCCGCTCGAAGCCCGCCTCGCCGGTGACCAGCGGCGCCGCCTCGGCCAGCGGGCCGTCCCAGGGCAGTGACAGGAAGTTCGCGCTGTCGTCGACGGCGACCAACTCGGCCGGGCCGTGCGCGGCGATGGCGGTCACAGCGGCCCGGCCCTCCCGGCCGGTGCCCCAGACGGCGACGGTACGTCCGCGCAGGTCAGACAGGCGCACAGGGCTCTCCTCGGGGATCGCGGCGGCGGCAGGACGGGGCCGGTCCGGACACGGCCGGACGAACCAGGGCCTAGTATGGCGTGTGCCCAACGAGCAGCTCCGGCGGATGGACGCCTTCACCTTCCCGTCCTACTCGATCGACTTCGCCACTGGCGAGGTGTTGTTCGACTACGCCCTGACCGGTCCGGCCGGTGAGCAGCGGTTCACCGAGGTGATCACCCTCCCGCTACCGGCCGAGCCGCCGTCGGACGAGACGGTGGCGACCCTCGGCCGGGTGCTGGAGGTGCTGCACCTCGTCGCCGGGGTCAGCTACTACAAGACCGCCGCACCGCCCCGGCTCGTACTGCCGGCGCCGCTGGGCGCGGCCACCGTCGACTACGTCACGGCCGTCTACACCAAGGGCCTCGCCGAGTACGCGTACCGCAACCAACTGCCGCACGTGCTCCATCTACGCCCGGAGGTGCCGGCCGGCTCGCCGGAGCCTCCGCGCGTGTACGACGACTCCGACCGTCGTCCGCTCTCGGCGGTGGGTGGTGGCAAGGACTCGATCGTCAGCCTGGAGGCGCTGCGCCAGGCCGAGTTCGACCCGGTGCCGTTCTCGGTCAACCCGAACCACGTGATCGTCTCGGTGAACGAGGCGTCCGGGCTGATCCCGCTGGCCGCCCGCCGGCGGATCGACCCGGTGCTGTTCGACCTGAACGCGGCCGGCGCGCTGAACGGGCACATCCCGGTGACCGCGATCAACTCGCTGATCGCGGTGGCGACCGCGGTGCTGCACGGGCTGGGACCGGTGGTGATGTCGAACGAGCGCTCCGCGTCCGACCCGAACCTGGTCTGGGACGGCCACGAGATCAACCACCAGTGGTCCAAGGGTGTCGAGGCGGAGGGGCTCCTGCGGGCGTCGTTGGCCGAGCACGCCGGCCTGACCGAACCGTACTTCTCGCTGCTGCGCTCGCTGTCCGAGCTGCACATCGCCCGGCTGTTCGCCGAGTTCACCAGGTATGACGACGTGGTGACCAGCTGCAACGCCGCGTTCAAGCTGCGGAACGCGAGCGAGCGCTGGTGCCGGGACTGCCCGAAGTGCCGGTTCGTCTTCCTGGCCATGGCACCGTTCATGCCGCGTGAGCGGATCACCCACATCTTCGGCGGCGACCTGCTCGCCGACGAGTCGCAGATCCCCGGCTACCGCGAACTGCTGGGCGTGGACGGGCACAAGCCGTTCGAGTGCGTGGGCGAGGTCGAGGAGTCGGTGGTGGCCCTCGGCCTGCTCGCCGAACAGGACCAGTGGCGCGACGCCCCGGTGATCCGAGCCCTGGTCGACGCCGTCCCCGAGACAGCCTGGTCCGCGGTGGCCCACTCGGACGTCTTCACCCCCGGCGGACCCAACCACATCCCCCCCACCTACGCCAAAGCCCTAACCCCCCTCCTCTAACCCCACCCACCCACCCCACCCCCGCCACCCC
>NZ_JBFBJW010000008.1:0-186357 GCF_040686315.1 Micromonospora sp. NPDC085948
GGTGCGCGGCGCCGGGGTGCGCGGCGCCGGGGTGCGCGGCGCCGGGGTGCGCGGCGCCGGGGTGCGCGGCGCCGGGGTGCGCGGCGCCGGGGTGCACGGCGCCGGGGTGCACGGCGCCGGGATAGGCGGCGCCGGGGTGCGGAGGTGCGGGGCGCCGGGGTGCGGGGGCACCGACGGGTAAGAGCCGGACCCGTTCGGGTCCGGCTCTTACGCGTACACCTGGGGGGTCAGCGGCCCCGCGACTGGCGGGAGGCGCCCGGCGGCCGCATGTTCTTCGGGATCGCGCCCTTGGGCATCTGCGGACGGGCGGTGAGGGCCTTGAGCCGCTTGTCCAGCGAGTTGACGTCCTTGCCGGAGAGCGCGCGGGGCAGACGCAGCAGCGTCGTGCGGAGCTTGCGGATCGGCAGTTCGCCCTCTTCCTGCCCGATCACGTAGTCGTGCAGGGGCGCGGAGCCGATCACCTTCGACAGCCGCCGCTTCTCCTGCCCGAGCAGGCCGCGCACCCGCTGCGGGTTGCCCTCGGCCAGCAGGATCACGCCCGGCCGGCCGATCACCAGGTGGATCATGTCCATCTGGGTGGTCGAGCTGACCGCCGGGGTCACCCGCCAGTCGCCGCGCATGTTCTCCATGATCTGCGCCGCGGCGCCGGGCTGCCCCTCGGCGGCGTTCATCATCGCCTTGTTGGACCGCAGGTTGAGCACGATCAGCACCGCGAGCAGGACGAACAGGATGCCGATCGGCAGCCAGATCCAGCTCCAGAGGATGACCGCGACCACGGTGAGGGCGAGCGGGATGAGCACCGCGGCGGCGACCAACGGCGCGAACCACCGGTCCTGCTTGGCGGTGAACTGGAACACCATCCCGATCTGCTTCAGCCGTTGGCCGAACGAGACCTTCTCCTGGGGCTTTGCCATGTCGCAGAGTCTAGTGGTCGCCGCCCGCCCCGTTGATCCGCGTCCGGGTGCCGGCCGACTGAGTACCTTACGTCGCCTCGCCGCTGCCGCCTGGCCGAGTAAGGAGGGTGCCGGCGGTGAAGATCAGGCGCTGTGCCCATGCCCGGGTGGGGCCTTCGCGCGGAGAGTCATCGGCAGAGGACGACGCCACGACGAAGGAGACCGACATGTTCGGCAACGACGCGGAATTCCTGCTCTCCCTGCACCGTACGCACGCCGCCGAGCTGCGCGCCGAGGTGGACGCGGACCGGCTCGCCCGCGCGGTGTCGCGACGTTCCGGCCGCACCTGGCTGGGCCGCCGTCAGCAGACCCGCCGCCTCGGCGACGACCGCCGGTGAGCGCGCCCGCCCCGGCGGCCACGCCCGCGGCACCCGACCGCCGGGACGGCCGACCGCCGGCCGTCCCGCCGATCGGTGGGGCCGGCGCGGGCGGCCGTCATGGCATGCTCGCTTCCGTGACCGTACGCGCCGCCAGCTCCGTTATCGTCGGCCGCCAGCGTGAGCTGGCGACGTTGCGGGAGGCGCTGGCTCGCGCCGGGGCGGGGGAGCCGACCACCGTGTTGGTGGGTGGCGAGGCGGGGGTGGGTAAGACCCGGCTGTTGGAGGAGTTCTCGGCCGGGACCACCGACGGCGGGGCGCGAGTGCTTGTCGGCCAGTGCCTGGAGCTGGGCGAGGCGGGTCTGCCGTTCGCCCCGTTCGCCGCCGCCCTGCGCGCGGTGCTGCGCGTCGATGGTCCCGAGGTGTTCGCCGGGTACGAGGCGGAATTCGCCCGGCTGCTGCCGGAGCTGGGCCGGGCGCCGCTGGCCGCGCCGGGCGCCGCCCCGGTCGGTGACGCCCCGCGCGGCTACCTGTTCGACCTGGTCGCCGAGCTGTTCCAGCGGCTCGCCGAGGTCCGGCCGCTGGTGCTGATGATCGAGGACCTGCACTGGGCCGACCGCTCCACCCGCGACCTGATCGGCTTCCTGGTCCGGGCGGCCCGACCGGGCCGGCTGCTGCTGGTCTGCACCTACCGCACCGACGAGTTGCAGCGCGGGCACCCGTTGCGCCCGTTCCTGGCCGAGCTGGACCGGGTCCGTGGCGTGCACCGGGTCGAGCTGGGGCGGCTGGACCGCGACGGCACCGGCGCGGTCCTCGCGGATCTGCTCGGTGTCGAGCCGTCCACCCGTGCCGTCGACGACGTCCACGGGCGCACCCAGGGCAACCCCTTCTTCATCGAGGAGTTGGCCGTGGCCGGCGATCCGCTCGGCTGCGCGGCGCTTCCCGAGACCCTGCGCGACCTGCTGTTGGCCCGGGTGGACCGGCTGCCCGAGCCGTCCCAGCGGGTGCTGCGGATCGCCGCGGCCGGCGGCACCCGGTTCGCCCACGACCTGCTCGCCGAGGTCGCCGGCCTGCCGGACACCGAGTTGGAGGACGCGCTGCGTGCCGCCGTCGCCGCCCAACTCGTGGTAGCTGACCCGGACGGCGACTACGAGTTCCGGCACGCGCTGGTCCGCGAGGCCGTGCACGACGAGTTGCTGCCCGGCGAACACGCCCGGCTGCACGCCCGCTTCGCCGCCGCGATCGAGGCGCAGCCGCACCTGGTCGCCGTCGGCCGGGCACCGGCGGAGATCGCCCACCACTGGTACGCCGCGCACCACCACCCGCGTGCCCTGGTCGCCGCGCTCTCCGCGGCCCGCGACGCCGCCGACCGGTACGCCTACGCCGAGCAGCGTCGACTGTTGGAACGGGCGCTGGAGCTGTGGGAACTGGTGCCCGATGCCGCCGACCTGCTCGGCATCGACCACCTGGGGCTGCTGGAGCAGACCCTGGACGCCGCGATCACCGCCGGGGACTTCAGCCGGGCCATCACCCTGACCCGGGCCGGGCTGGCCGAGGTGGACGCCGACGCCGCGCCGCTGCGTGCCGCCCGCCTGCTGGACCAACGGGGTCGACTGATGGCCCTGCTCGGCAAGAGCGACGGCAGCCGTGAGCTGGACGAGGCGTACCGGCTGGCGGCCGGCGGCCCGATCGGCGTGGAGCGGGTCCGGCTGCTCGCCGACATCGCCACCCACCTGGCCAAGATCGCTCCTCAGCGGGCCGCCCAGGTGGCCGCCGAGGCGGGTGCCGCCGCCGCGGCCCTCGGCGAGGAGTTGGCCCTGCTGCCGACGCGGATCGCCATGCTCTGCCACGGTGAACGGGATCTGGAGGATGGGCTGGCCGGGCTGGCCACGGTCGAGGCCGCCGCGCGTACGGCCGGGGACACACCGACGCTCGTGCTCGCCAAGGTGTTCCAGTCGGACATGCTCTGCGAACTGGGCCGCTACGCCGAGTCCGCGCAGGCGGCGGAGGCCGGTGTGGCCGAGGCGCGGCGGGTGGGGATCAGCCGCTCGACCGGGGCGTACCTGCTGTCGAACCGGGCCGAGGCGCTGATCGCGCTGGGTCGGTGGGACGAGGCCGAGGGGGTGTGCGCGGAGGCCGCCCGGATCGACCTGTCCGGCGTCACCGGGCTGCACTGGCTCCAGGTGGGCGCCGGGCTGCGGCTGGCCCGCGCCCACCCGGGGGCCGAGGAGTTGGTCGACCGGGCGTTGGCCTTCCTGGGCCGGCCCTACCTGTGGCCCAACCACCGGCTGCCCCTGCACGAGCTGGCGATCGAGGCGGCGCTGGCCGCCGACGACAAGATCGAGGCGGTACGCGCCGCTCGCGTCGCGGTGGCCGACGCGCATCTGCCGCAACTGCCCCGGGAAGGCTGGCCGGTGCTCAGCGCCGTCGCCCGTACCGCCGCCCGGGTTGGTGATCGGGACCTGGCCGCCGCCGTCAGCGCGCTCGCCGCGGACCTGCCGGTCCGGCACCCGGCGGCGCGGGCGCACGCCGCCCAGGTCACCGCGCTGCTGGCGATCGGCGACCAGGCGCTGCCGGCCTGGCGGGCGGCGGTGGACGCGTGGCGTGCCGACGGGCAGCCCTACCCGCTCGGTCGGGCGTTGTTGGCGCTGGCCGAGACGGCCGCCGCCGGCGGCGAGCGGGACGAGGTGTCGGCGGCGGTCACCGAGGCCACGGAGATCGCCCGGCGGTTGGGCGCGACACCGCTGGCCGAGGCGGCCGCGACCCTGGCGCGGCGGGTCGGCCTGCGTGGGACGGGTCAGGGTGGGGCCGGCGCCGATCTGTTGACCGCCCGGGAGCGGGAGGTGCTGCGGCTGGTCGCCGAGGGGCACAGCAACAGCCGGATCGCCGAGCAGTTGTTCATCTCCCCGAAGACGGCAAGCGTGCACGTCTCCCGGATCATCGCGAAACTCGACGTGACGAACCGGGGGGAGGCCGCCGCGCTTGCCCACCGCCTCGGCCTGCTCGCCGAGCCCGCGCCACCCCGCTGACGAGCGCGCCAGCGGTCACCGCCGGGCCGGATGACCACCGACGGGCCGCATCCGGCGGTCAGGCCGACGGCAGGTAGATCCGCCAGCCGTCGATCGTGACCAGGTCCAGGCTGCCCGGGGCGGCGTGCAACCGCTCGTCGAGCGTGTGCGCCAACGGCGAGCCGGTCGGTGCGACCCAGGCGGGCGCCGCCGCGCCGTCGACCTCCCGCCGGTACGCGGGGTAGCGGTCGAAGCCGGGGCGCAGCGCGTCGTCGACGACCGCGCAGACCACCTGCTCCGCCGTGGCGAAGGTGAGCCGGTTGCAGGTCCAGTAGCCGGCGCGGACGTGTCGTACGCCGAGCTGACGCAGGGTGGTCACCAACTCGGTGTGCCGGGCCTCGGCGGTCCGGGTCGCGGGCGCGGTCCGCGCCGCCTGCCAGGTGGCGTGGCCGGCGGTGCCCAGGGTGGCCACGAGCAACGCCAGCGCGACCGGGCGGGCCAGCGCCGACCCGACACCGCGACGGTCGCCCGCGGACCGTCGGAGACCGCCACGGGCCGCCGCCCAGACCGGCCACAGCAGTGCCGGCAGGGAGATGAGCAGGCAGGACAGATAGCGGGAACTCTCCACCGGCGTGAGCCCGGCGGAACTGCTCACGGTGTACGCGCCGAGGGTGCCGACCGCGGCCAGCACCAGCGCCAGCCACACGGCCGCCGCCACCCGAGCCGGGACCTCGGCGACGCCCCCGGGGCCGCCGGCGGCAGGGACCGCGGGGTCGGTCGGGATGGCGGACGCGCGGCGCAGGGTGTGCCAGGCGGTGGCGGCGGCGAGGGCCAGCAGCAGCGGCAGGGCGAGCGCCCACCACAGTTGCCAGGTGGCGCACCGCCCGGGACCGCAGAACCCCATGCCCAGCGCAGGGCCGAGCACCAGGCCGCCGTGCAGCCGGTCCGCCCATCCCGCGCTGGCGTTCGCACCGCTGGCGGCAAGCACCGCGTGCAGCGGGTTCCGGCCGGTCAGCAGGCTGTCCAGCAGCAGCGGTGCGGCGCCCACCACGGCGGCGGCCCCGAGCAGCGCCCCGGCCGCGCCCCGCATCTCCCGACGGCAGAACCCGACGAGCACCGCGCCGAGCGCCACGACGTACGGCAGCACCAGCGGGTCGACCCAGACCATCAGGCCAGCCAGGAATCCCCACACCGCCCAGCGGGTCAGCCGCCGCCCCGGTCGCCCGGTGGCCAGATCCACCGCGAGTACGGCCAGCGCCATCCCGGCCGCGTTCATCTCCGGATAGCCACCACCGGCGATCAGCTGGTTCTTCACCACCCGGTCGGAGCCCAGCGCCAGCAGCGCCACCACCAGCAGCCCGAACCACCGGTCCCCGGTCAGCCGCAGCGTCAACCGCCAGGCCAGCAGCAGGAACAGCACGTACAGCGCGAGCGTGGGCAGCCGCAGACCGAGCAGCGACGGCCCACCGGCCAGGGCGAACACCGGCGCGGCCAGGTACGCCTCCAGCGCGCCCATGTACTGCTGGCCGTAGAACCAGACCGGGAAGTCCTCAGCGCGGGCGATGTGCAGCGCGGCCAACCCCATGGCGGCCTCGTCGCTGTTGGTGGGCGGCGCGGCGTGACCCAGCAGCCAGAGCCGGTAACCCACCCCGACGAGTACGACCAACCCGGTCAGCCAGCCGACCAACCCGAGGCGCGAGCCGGGCCGTGGGTGCGGGGAGCCCGCGCCACGCGGCTGCTGGCGTACGCCGAGGGTCATCGCACGATCATGACATCCGGACGCCGAACGGCCGCGCGGCGCTGCCGGCGGGGTCAGCCCGCGGTGGTGGCGACCGGGGTGGCGGCGCGGGCGTCGAGCGCCTGCTTGTAGAGCCGCCCCGCCCGGTACGACGAGCGCACCAGCGGCCCGCTCATCACCCCGGCGAAGCCGATCTCCTCGGCCTCCTCGCGCAGCTCCACGAACTCCTCCGGCTTGACCCAGCGGGTCACCGGGTGGTGCCGGGGGGTGGGACGCAGGTACTGCGTGATGGTGATCAGCTCGCAACCGGCGTCGTGCAGGTCGCGGAGCGCCTGGGTGACCTCGGCGCGCTCCTCGCCCATGCCCAGGATGAGGTTGCTCTTGGTGACCAGACCGTCGGCGCGGGCCTGGCGGATCACGTCCAGCGAACGGTCGTAGCGGAACGCCGGCCGGATGCGCTTGAAGATGCGCGGCACGGTCTCCACATTGTGGGCCAGCACCTCCGGGCGGGAGCCGAAGACCTCGGCGAGCTGCTCGGGCACGGCGTTGAAGTCCGGGATCAGCAACTCGACGCCGCAGCCGGGCTGGAGGAGGTGGATCTGTCGGACGGTCTCGGCGTACAGCCAGGCGCCGCCGTCGGGCAGGTCGTCACGGGCGACACCGGTGATGGTGGCGTAGCGCAGCCCCATCGCGACCACCGACTCGGCCACCCGACGCGGCTCGTCGGCGTCGAACTCGGCCGGCTTGCCGGTGTCGATCTGGCAGAAGTCGCAGCGCCGGGTGCACTGGTCGCCACCGATGAGGAAGGTGGCCTCCCGGTCCTCCCAACACTCGTAGATGTTGGGGCAGCCGGCCTCCTGGCAGACGGTGTGCAGCCCTTCGCGCGAGACGAGCCCGCGCAGCTGGGTGTACTCCGGTCCCATCTTGGCCTTGACCTTGATCCACGGCGGTTTGCGCTCGATCGGCGTCTCGGCGTTGCGCGCCTCGATGCGCAGCAGACGCCGCCCCTCGGGGGCCGCCGTTGCGGTGCGCGCTGCCTGGCCGGTCGTCGGCGCGGAGTGCTCGATCGTCACGAAATTGAGCCTACGCTGGACGGCAGGCGTCTATGTACGCCAGGCGACCGGCGTCACGCTCCAAACGTTGTGACGCCGGACACCGGATAGTCGAAAATGAGCGTCACACACGTGGGGATCTGGTGCTACGGTCTCCGCCAACAGCGACGACGGAGCCGAGTAGCGCGCCGACCCGCCAGTGCAGAGAGCCGCCGGTGCTGAGAGGCGGTCTGGCGCCGGTGCGCGAAGACCCTCCCGAGCTGCGGGAAGAACGGTTGCGGGTCACCCGTGCCCAGTAGAGCCCGCCCGGCTGGCCCCGGTCATCAGGCGACGAACGAGGCCCCCGCTTCGGCGGGGGTGAAGGTGTGGTGGCACCGCGAGGTTCCCGCTCGCCCACACCTCCCTGGGGCTGATGCGACGCGTCGCCACCGCAGGGCGGCGACGGCGTGGCGATCGACCGAGGAGCAGCCCGCCATGCAACGAACCCTGTCCCACCACCTGCCCACCCGGATCGGCACGACCGTGCGGATCGCCGGGTGGGTGCACCGACGCCGACTGTTGAAATCGGTGGCCTTCCTGATCGTGCGCGACGCCACCGGCCTGGCCCAGGTGGTCGTCACCGACCCGGCCATCCGCGCCGAGCTGGAGAAACTCCCCGAGGAGACGGTCGTCGAGGTCACCGCGACGGTGACCGCGAACGACACGGCGCCCGCCGGGGTCGAGCTGACCGACCCGGAGGTACGCCCGCTCGGGCCGCCCGCCGTGCCGCCACCGTTCGACCTGTACCGTCCGACGCTCACCGCGAGCCTGCCCACCCAACTCGACAACGCGCCGACCGCGCTGCGCCACCCCACCCGGTCGGCCGCGCTGCGGATCTCGGCGGCGGCGGTGGCCGGCTTCCGGGCCGCACTCGACGTCCACGACTTCGTGGAGATCCACACTCCGAAGGTGGTCAGCTCCTCCACCGAGAGCGGGGCGAACGTGTTCGCGCTGGACTGGTTCGGCGGTCCCGCGTACCTGGCCCAGTCGCCGCAGTTCTACAAACAACTGATGGTCGGCGTCTTCGAACGCGTCTACGAGGTGGGGCCGGTGTTCCGGGCCGAGCCGCACGACACCGTCCGGCACCTCGCGCAGTACACGTCGCTCGACGCCGAGCTGGGCTTCGTCACCGACCACCGCGACGTGATGCGGGTGCTGCGCGACACCCTGGCCGGGATGCTGGGCACCGTGGGCGAGCGGGCCGGCGCCGCCCTGGCGACGCTGGGCGTCACACCACCGGAGGTGCCCACGGAGATCCCGGCGGTGCACTTCACCGAGGCGTTGAGGATCGCCGGCGCGCCCGCCGACGAGCCGGACCTCGCGCCCGCCCACGAACGGGCGCTGGGCGAGTGGGCCCGCCGCGAACACGGCTCGGACTTCCTCTTCGTCACCGGCTACCCGATGGCGAAGCGACCGTTCTACACGCACCCGGACCCGGCGCGGCCGGCGTACTCGAACGGTTTCGACCTGCTCTTTCGTGGGTTGGAGCTGGTCACCGGCGGGCAGCGGCTGCACCGGCACGCCGACTACCTGGCGGCGTTGGCGGCCCGGGGTGAGCCGGTCGAGCCGTACGCCGGTTACCTGGACGCGTTCCGGCACGGCATGCCGCCGCACGGTGGCTTCGCCATCGGCCTGGAGCGTTTCGTGGCCCGGCTGGTCGGCGCGGCCAACATCCGGGAGGTCACCGCGTTCCCGCGCGACCTGCACCGGCTGACCCCGTAGGACCCCGTGCCGGCTGCGCGCCTGATGCCGGTGAGTCATCTTGATGACTCACCGGCATCACAGCCGACACCTGTCGACAGTCGGCGAGTCGATCGCGCAGCCGGGCCGCCTGCGGGCCGTTGGCGCGCGTGCCTCGGCGGTCACAGCCCCTTGAACAGGTGGGAGGTGGTGATCAGGACGGTCCGATCGCCAGCCGGGATGACGTCGCGTCGCCGGAGGACGTCGTAGGCGGCCAACACGGTGCAACTGCTGATCTCCCAGGTGTGCCCGTGTCGGCTCGCCCGCTCGTACCAACTGGTTGCCACGTCCTCCCGCACCACCACGACGCTGCCCGCACTCCGGGTCACCGCGGCCCGGGCCTGGACGGTCGTGCTGTCCCCGGCGATCGAGTGGAGGCTTCCGGCGCTGTCGGAGAAGCGCGTGGTGATGTCCTGGCCGGCCAGTACGGCGGACAGCCTGGGGAAGGGTTCGACCAGGTGAAGGCGTGGCAGGCGGCCGCCGGTCAGGGCGGACCACTGGGCGAACCCGAGGTGGATGCCCCAGGCCAGATCGCCACGGCTCGACGGGATCACGACGTGCTCCACCCCGGCGGGTACGGCGGCCGCCATCTCCCAGGCGATGGCCTTGTAGCCCTCGATCCCGAAGCAGCTACTGCCGATGACGATGTCGGCGACGTTGGAGACGGCCAACGTGTCGGGACGGTCGGCCGCCTCCTTGACGTACCGGATGCGTTCCTCGTCGGTGTCGAAGGTGCGCAGGTCCGCTCCGAGCCTGCGCAGCGGCTCCGCGAGCGATTCGGGCAGCCAGGTGAAGCCGGCCACCACGGCCCGGAGGCCGACGGCGGCGGCGAAGGCGGCGGTGGCCAGCCCGGCGTTACCTGACGATCCGACGACGACGCGCTCGTAGCCCGACGCCTTCGCGTGGGTCACCGCCATCGCCGCGAACCGGTCCTTGTGGGATCCGGTCGGATTCGCCGCCTCGTTCTTGACGAGCACCCCGTCGAGCCAGGGCAGCGGGAACAGCGGTGTGCGCCCCTGGCCCAGATCCGGAACGACGGGGTACGGCACCAGTTGGTCCTGGCGTACCGCCTCGGCGGGGTAACGGCAGAACAGGTTCGAGCCGTGGCCGGCGGCCGCGCAGGAGGGGCACCCGAGCGGGTAGTCGCCGACCGGATGGTGGGCACCGCAACGAACGCACTCCAGGGACGTGACCGCGGTACCGGTCGGTGGTCGTACCGCGTCCGTCATGTCACGTCCCGGCAGCGTGGGTGCCGCGCGTCGGTCAGGCCGCGACGAGGGTGGCGAGTCGGCGCTCGACCACCGGGAGCACGTCGGCGACGGTGATCGGGCGGCCCAGTTCGGCGGTGAGCGAGGTGACGCCTGCGTCGCGGATGCCGCACGGCACGATCCGGTCGAAGGAGGTCAGGTCGCAGTCGCAGTTGATCGAGAAGCCGTGCAGGGTGACGCCCCGGGCGACCCGGATGCCGATGGCGGCCACCTTGCGGGCCGGCCCCCGGTCGTCCTCGGGCACCCAGACGCCGCTGCGCCCCTCGACCCGGCCGGCGGTCAGCCCGAACTCGGCGCACACGTCGATGAGCAGCTCTTCGGTGCGGCGCACGTAGGCGATCACGTCCACCGGGTCGGGCAGCCGCAGGATCGGGTAGCCGACGAGCTGCCCCGGCCCATGCCAGGTGATCTTGCCGCCGCGGTCCACGTCGACGACCGGGGTGCCGTCCGTCGGCCGGTCCCACGGCTCGGTGCGCTTGCCCGCGGTGTAGACGCTCGGGTGCTCCAGCAGCAGCACGGTGTCGCCGCGCTCGCCAGCCACCACCGACTCGTGCAGGCGTCGCTGCTCGTCCCAGGCGGCCCGGTAGTCGAGCAGGCCGGCGCGGACGGCGGTGAGGCCGGAGATCGTCGTTGTCACGGTGTCCAGCCTAATCCCGCTCCCGGCGATCGTCCCTGGTGAGCCGTCTCACGAGGAACGCGGCGCGGCGGCGACGAACGACGAAGGCGGTGGCGAGCAGCAGCGGCACGGCCAGCGTGAGGTAGACCCAGAGCGGGGCGGCGAACGGTGACGGACGGGGCTCCGGCCCACCGAACGCGGCCCGGGTCAGCAGGTCGCCCGGCACCATCAGGTCGGTCGAGCCGACCGGCGTGGTCACCAGCACCTCGCGACCACCGTCGGGCGACAGCGCGGCGAGAACAGCCTGCCGGTCGGTGTCCTGCTCCGTTGCGCTGACGTACCGCAGGACGGGGTCGTCGCCGCGCCAGCCGATGACCTCGCTGACCGAGGTGCCGGCCGGCAGGGCCCGGCCGACGGCGCGGCCGGTGGCCGTGTCCAGGAACTCGATCCGCCAGGTGCGCGCCGCCGCTTCCTCGGATGTGCACCGGGGCCCGGCGCAGCCGTCGAAGGCGAGCAGCGCGAGCCGCCGACCGTCGGGATGCCAGGCGGCCGGGCCGGCGAGTTTGCGTCGGTCGCCCAGGTCGACCTGCCAACGAGGGCCGCCGCCGGCCGGGTCGACGACAACCAGTCGCCCGTGTTCGGCGAGCTGGGCCGGCACATCCGGCGAGCCGGTGACCGCCACCAGGTCGCCACCGGGTGACCAGGCCGCTGCGGTGTGCGACGCGAAGGTGCCGACGTCGAGCGTCCGCTCGGTGTCCCGGAACGGGTCGACGACGAGCAGGTCGTCGGGCTTCTCCGGGTCGTTGAGCTGCTGATTGTCCGGCCCGTAGGTGATCACGTCGTCGTCGTTGTTGCGGGTGATCAGCACGTGTTGCCCGTCCGGTGCCCAGGCCATCGGGTAGACGCCGGTGCTCCTCGTGCGGCGCTGCCGGCCGGTGGTGAGATCCAGCAGCTCGCCGGAGTACGGCCGCAGGTAGTGCCGTCCATCCGGGGAGAGCAGCCCGTGCCCCTCGCCGATGGGGATCGGGATCAGCCGGTACGCGCCGTTCCGGTCGACGAGCACCCCTGTCGACTCGAAGTAGCGGGTGCGGTCGGTGAAGAACACCAGCGCGGCCGGGCCGGCCGGGCGTTGCCCCACGGTGGCCTGCCACAGCCACGGATCGTGCACCCGGGTCGGCACCACGCCGGCCGTGCTGCCGGAAGCCGTGGTGCGGCCGGTGACAGTGCCGTTCGCGGCCGTGGCGGCCGGCGCGCTGACGGCCACCAGCCCGAGCGCGACCCCGGCCGCAGCGGCGCGCCGCAGTCGCCTGCCGATCTCTCCCATCAGCCCATTAGACGCGACGCAAGCCGGACACGATGCCCCACTCGGTCGTGCCGCGCGCTACCGGTCGGCCGGTGGGATGCGCCAGAGCCAGACGTCGTCGACCCGCTGCGGCTCGCCGAACAGGGCGGTGCCGGTACGCAGCAGCGCCTCCTCGTCGACCTCGAACTTCGCACCGTGCACCTGGTCGGCGAGCACCACCGTCTCGATCCGCCAGTGCCGCAGGTCCGACTGCACCTCGCGGATCGTCCCGTCGGTGACGATCGGCACCAACCCGGTGCGGCCGGCCTGGTCCATCAACGCGCTCAGGGTGCGCGGCACCGGGCCGATCCGGCCGCGCCCGTCCGGTCCGCCGGGGCCGAGGAAGAAGCCGCCGGGGATCTCGAACTCGCCCTGCCGGTGCGACAACGCGTACGCCTGCCAGCGCTGACCGTCCGGGTAGATGTCCACGGTCAACGGCACCGGGGTGAGCACGCCGTCCGGTGAGACGTAGTCCCGCCAGGTGCCGGAGGTGATGAACTCCGGGATGGGCTCCCGCTCGTCGGTCAGCAGCGGGGTGGGCAGCAGCGGCACCAGGGCCGCCGCGAACCCGAGCACCCAGGCCAGCTCGGTGGGGCGGTACCGGGGTGGCGCGGCGCGCAGTTGGTCGACGGCGTACGCCAGCAGCACGCCGATCACCGGTGCGACCACGAGCGCCAGCCGGGCCGGCAGCGCGGCGTTCACGACCGGCAGTTGCCCGAGCAGGTCGAACGGCATGGGCAGGTCGGTGCGCTGTCCGTCGACCTTGGCGACCGGCCCGAAGGAGAGCACCGTGAAGATCAGCGCGACGACACCCAGCGCCCAGAGGGTGGCCCGGCGGCCGGCGTCGGCCCACCGCCACAGCGCGACGAAGCAGACCACGGTGAGCACCAGCAACGGGATGCCGAAGAACGAGTTCTCCTCGGTCGGGTTCGGTGCCAACGAGGTGCCCAGCCCCGCCTCGCCGGCGAGCGAGCGGCGCGGGAAGGCGGCGAACGCGGCGATGTCCTCGGAGTGGATCACCGGGTCGAAGCCGGTGCCGTGGAACCGTTGCGGCCCGGCGAAGTGCAGCCACAGCGGGTAGGACAGCAGTACGCCGGCCACCACGGCGGTCACCCCGAGTCCGCGCAGGAAGGTGGGCAGCGCGGCGCGGGCCTCGGCCCGGTTGGCCGGGTGCAGCGCCCAGATGGCGACGAACACCCCGAGCGCCAGCGCCGTGAAGAAGAGCCCCTCGGCGGCGATCGAGAACGCCACCGCGACCAGCACGCCGAGGATCACCCCGTCGCGCAGCCAGTGCCCCGCTCGGCGCAGCGCGAACAGCCGCCAGATCAGCAACGGCACCAGCCAGCCGGCGGTCCAGTTCAGGTGGGCGTTGGCGTGCGAGACCATGCCGGGGGAGTAGGCGATGAACAGGCCGCCGACCCCGGCGGCCAGCCGACTGCGGACCAGGTGCCGGGAGAGCAGCCAGTACCAGGCCAGCGCGGTGGCGAGCAGGTTCAGGGTGAGGATCACCAGGAACGTGGCGGGCGGCCCGATCAGGTACGTGAGCGGAGCGAAGACCACCGCGTACACCGTGATCGAGGTGTTCACCGCGAGGTTCACGCCGTCCGGGACGTTGATCAGATACGTGAAGAGCGGGTTGTCCCCGTGGGTGACCGCGTGCCCGCCGAACGCCAGCAGCCACTCGAAGAGCGCCTGGTCACTGGAGTTGACGGTGATGGTGCGGACGTTCGGGTCCCGCCACAGCCCACTCGTCACCCAGACGGCGAGCGCGAGCGCCACCAGCACGACGATCAGGTCGGCCCGGCGGTCCCGGACGACGCGCGGCGGTGACGCGGGTGCGGGCCCGGTGGCCAGCGACGGGGAGGACGGCACGCAGCGGACGTTACCAACCGGACCTGGACAGGCCGGTCAGACCTGCAAGGAGGGGACCGTTGTTGTCGCGTGGGGTTGGGGAGGACTCGCGTCGACGGTCCGGCGTACACCTCGGCGGCCGTGAATGTGTGAGCGCGCCCCATGTCATGGCGGCGACACATCGTCGTAACGTCACGGCAATTCGACCGTGACCCAGTTCACAGTCCGCCCCTTCCAGGAGGCCGCCGTGCGCCGCTCCTCGTCCATCCTCACCCGCCTGATCGGCGTGGGCGCCGGGCTCGTCCTCGCCGCAGCCGGCGCGGTCGCCATCGCCGCACCCGCCCAGGCCGCGACCCTCACCCAGGTCACCGGGTTCGGCTCCAACCCGGGCAACCTCGCCATGTACGCCTACCGGCCGGACAGCCTGCCGGCCAACTCCCCGGCCGTGGTGCTGCTGCACGGCTGCACCCAGACCGCCGCCGGTTACTTCTCCGGCTCCGGCTGGCAGAAGTACGCCGACCAGTGGAAATTCTCCCTGATCGTCGTCCAGCAGCCGTCCGGCAACAACGCCAACTCCTGCTTCAACTTCTTCGAGGCCGGCGACACCGCGCGCGGCCAGGGTGAGGCGCTGTCCATCAAGCAGATGGTCGACCACGCCAAGGCGAACTTCGGGGTGGACGGCTCCCGGGTCTTCGTCAGCGGGCTGTCCGCGGGCGGGGCGATGAGCGCGGTCATGCTCGCCACGTACCCGGACGTCTTCTCCGCCGGATCGATCATCGCCGGCATCCCGTACCGCTGCGCCACCAGCATGGTCAACGCCTTCAGCTGCATGAACCCGGGCGCGGACAAGACCCCGGCCGCCTGGGGCGACCTGGTGCGGGGGGCGTACTCCGGCTACACCGGTCCGCGGCCCCGCGTCGCCATCTGGCACGGCACCTCGGACCCGACGGTCGCCCCGCTCAACGGCACCGAGTCCCGCGACCAGTGGACGAACGTGCGCGGCATCTCGCAGACCCCGACCAGCACCTCGTCGCTGCCCGCCAACACGAGCCTCGAGGTGTACGGCAACGACGAGGTACGGCTCTACCGGGTCTCCGGCATGGGCCACGGCACTCCGGTCGACCCGGGTTCCGGGGCGGACCAGTGCGGCACCGCCGGGGCGTACTTGCTCGACACCATCTGCTCGACGTACCGCGACGCGCTCTTCTTCGGCCTGAACGGCGGCGGCACCACCCCGACCCCCACTCCCACGGCGACGCCCACGGCCACCCCCACCCCCACCCCGACGCCGACGGCGACGCCCACGACGCCCCCGACCTGCGTGACGGCCAGCAACTACGCGCACGTGGCGGCCGGTCGGGCGTACCAGTCCGGTGGCTACGCCTACGCGAACGGCTCCAACCAGCGCATGGGCCTCTACAACACCTTCTACACCAGCATCCTCAAGCAGACCGCCCCCAACCACTGGGTAATCGGCTGCTAACGCCCCCACCGCACTGTTGCTCCTGTTGATCAAGAGGTTTGCGTCATCCGGAAGCCGGGATCTGACGCAAACCTCTTGATCAACAAGGTGGGTGCGGGCTCAGGGCAGGCGGGCGGCCCGGCCGGCCGCGCCGGCGGCCACGCAGGCCAGCTGCGCCTCGATCTGGTCGGCCCGCCACCGCGCCTCGTGCTGGTGGCCGTCGGCGAGGGTACGCCCGAACCCGGTCAGCCCGACCACGTCGGCGTGTGCGCCTGCCCAGCGCAGCAGCGTCGAGTTCGCCGTACCCATCGTCAGTGGGATCCGGTCCTGCACCGGCCGGGGTACGCGCAACACCGCCTCGCGCATCGTCAGCTCCACCGAGTCGACGGTGACCGAGGCGCCGTCGAGCAGGGCACGGACCGCCTCGGCGGCGGCCACGCAACGGCGGACCCGGCCGGCCACGTCTGGGCGTTCCCGGCCCACCGCGCGCCACTCCGCCGGGGTGTGACCGGCACCGACACCGAGCCGCGCCCGGCCGCCGGAGATCAGGTCGAGGGTGGCCACGTCGGCCGCGAGCAGCATCGGCTCCCGTACTCCGAGGTTCGATACGTACGAACCGAGCCCGATCGTCGAGGTGACCGGGGCGGCGGCCGCCAGCGCCACGAACGGTGACGTCACGTCGCCGGGATGGTCGGCGGCGAGCAGGGCGTCGAAGCCGGCGGTCTCGGCTCGGCGGGCCAACGCGGCCCAGCTCGCCGCGTCGGTCGGGGTGGCATGGAGGGAGAAGGTCGCCATTGGTCCAGCATCGGTCGACGCCAGCCCACGGGCGACCCGCCGACCGCCGATTCTGCCGAGGGCCGAACCGCCCTCAGGGCGTCAGGGCTTTTTCAAGGGCTTGGGGGAGGGTGGGGTGCTGGTACGGGTAGGCCGCGCGGGCCAGGACGCCGGGGAGGACTCGGGCGCTGGTGAGGGCCTCGTGGGCGAAGCCGCCGAGCGCCACCTTGAGCGCCAGTGCGGGGATCGGGACGATCGCCGGGCGGTGCAGTTGTCGGGCCAGCTCTCGGGTGAACTCGGCGTTGGTGACCGGGTTGGGTCCCACCACGTTGACCGGGCCGGCGATGTCGTCGTGGTCCAGCAGGAAGCGGGTTGCGTCCAGCCAGTCGGCCATCGAGATCCACGGCAGCCACTGCCGGCCGCTGCCCAGCCGGCCAGCGATGCCCAGCTTGAACGGCAGTAGCTGCGGCTTGAGCAACCCGCCGTCGCGGTCCAGCGGCAGGCCGGTGCGCAGCCGGACGACGCGTACCCCGGCGTCCTCGGCCGGCCTGGTCGCGGCCTCCCACACCCGGCAGACGTCGGCCAGGAAGCCCTCGCCGGCTGGCGCGTCCTCCTCGACGGCCCGGTCGCCGGTGTTGCCGTACCACCCCACGGCCGAGGAGTTCAGCAACGCCCGCGGACGGTCGGCGGCGGGGAGCCCGGCGATGGTGGCGGCCAGGATGGTGGTGCTGTCCACCCGGCTGGTTCGGATCAACCGCCGGTAGTCGTCGTTCCAACGCTTGTCGCCGACGCCCGCGCCCGCCAGGTTGACCACCGCGTCCGCCTCGGCGACCACGGCCGGGTCGAGCTGCCCGGCGGCGGGGTCCCACCGCCGTTCCTGCGGATCGCGCGGTGACCGACGGACCAGCCGGGTGATCTGGTGCCCGTCCGCCGTGAGCCGGTCGGCCAGCCGGGTGCCGAGGAAGCCGGACGCGCCGGCCAGAAGGATGCGCATACCCCCATCTTCGTCCAGAACGCCACCGACGGATGCGTCGAGCCGGCGACGGTGGGGGTGTTCCGGCAAGAAATCTGCGCCCCCACGCCGTGCCGCACGGAAAGCGCAGGTCAAGGGGCTTCCGGCCAGCGAAAAAAGGCTTCCACGCAGATTCGACGGTCACCGCGTTTCCGCAGGTCAGAGCGAACGTGAATGCAGTGTTCACGATTGCTTCCGGCATCGATCTGGCTGACCATGAGTCATCCGAGAGCGCTCCCGATTGGCGGGGTCGACTCGCCGTGCCCGCCGTCGGGCGGAACCTGAGGAGGAACCATGCCGATCCTGGTGACCGGAGCGACCGGGACCGTCGGCGGCAGCCTGGTTCGGCAACTGGTGAGCGCCGGGCACGACGTACGCGCGCTGACCCGTGACCCCGCGTCGCCGGCGGCCACCGCGCTGCCCGGCGGGGTGGAGGTGGTGGCGGGCGACTTCGCCAGCCCCCAGACACTGGTCGCGGCGCTGCGCGGCGTGACGCGGATGCACCTGGTCGCGATGGACGGATACGGGCCGCTGACCACCGGCGCGGAGATCCTGGAGCTGGCCCGGCAGGCCGGTGTGCGTCGGGTCACCCATCTCGGCCACAACGATCCGAGCCGGGCGGACGACGACCCGATCGAGGCACCCCACCGGCCGCTGCACCGGGCCGTGGAGAACTCGGGCCTGGAGTGGACGCACGTCTTTCCGGGCGAGTTCATGGCGAACACCCGCGATTGGGCGGCCGACATCCGCACCGAGGGGGTGGTGCGGGCGCCGTTCGGGGACTGGAACAGCGCGCTGGTCCACGAGGCGGACATCGCCGCGGTCATCGTGGCCGCGCTGACCGAGGACGGCCACGCCGGTCGGGTGTACCAGCCGACCGGGCCGGAACCGGTCCGCCGCCGGGACGCGGTCCGGATGATCGGTGAGGCGATCGGCCGTCCGGTGCGCTTCGACGAACTGACCCCGGAGCAGGCCCGCGAGCACTGGAAGGGCCTCTACCCGACCGAGGTGATCGAGTGGTTCCTGGAGATGGGTAGCTATGCCGAGGACAGCGGCTGGGTCGCCCCCGACGTCGAACAGGTGACCGGACGCCCCGGGCGCACGTTCCGGCAGTGGGCCGCCGAGCACGCGGACGACTTCCGCTGACGACGCCCGGGGCGAAAGCCGGCAGGTGGTCCGGCTACGCGGACCGGCCTGAGGGGTCAGGCCGCGTGGACCGGGCGCAGGTCGGCGAGCAGTCGCTCCACCTCGGCGTACGCCTCGGCGCTCAGCGGGCCGAGCGCCAGGGTGGCCAGGTTCTCCTCGGCCTGGGCCACAGTGCGCAGGCCGGGGATCGGGACGGTACGCGGGCTACGCGCCAGCAGCCAGCCGAGCGCGCCCTGCGCGAGGGTCCGCCCGTCGGCGGTGAGCGCCGCCCGGACCTGGTCCACCCGGGCCGCCCAGCGCGGCGTCGGCCGACCGTCGGTGAACCACTCCAGCCACTCCGGCGCGCGCCCGCGCACGTCGTCCGCCCCGACCGCCCGGGTCGACCCGGTGAGCAGACCCATCGCCAGCGGCCCACGGTTGAGGCTGGCCAGCTCGTGACTGTCGCAGACCGCCAGCACCCCTGCGTTGTCGCGCAGCACCGACTCGTCGTGCTGGATCGCGGCGCAGTGCGGACCGGCGGCGGCGAACGCCTCCGCCGAGGCGGGGTTGTCGGTGCTCCAGCCGTACGCCCTGATCTTGCCCTGGTCGACAAGGCCCTCCAGGGTGTCGACCAGGTCGAGCGCGGCGGGCACCGGTAGCTCGTTGATGTGCAGTTGGTACAGGTCGACGTGATCGGTGCCGAGCCGGCGCAGCGAGTCTTCCAGGCTGCGGACCGCGAACGCCGGGCTGGCGTCGGTGCCGAGCGCCCTCCGGGTGCTCTCCTCGCTGACGTTGCCGAACTTGGTGGCGATCACCGCGCCGTCCCGCCGGCCGGTCAGCGCCCGGCCGAGGATCCGCTCGCTGTGCCCGGCACCGTAGTTGCTGGCCGTGTCGAAGAAGGTCACGCCGAGATCGAGCGCCCGGTGGATGGTGCGGATCGATTCGTCGTCGTCCACCTCACCCCAGCCGTACGGCTGTCGGTCGTCGCCCCAGAGCGGTCCACCGATCGCCCAACACCCCATGCCGATGGCGCTCACCTCGATGCCGCTGCGTCCCAGCGTCCGTGTCGTCGTCATGGCGACCAGCCTCCAACCTGGAGCGCGCTCCAGGTCAAGCACTACGATCTGGCACATGAGCGGTTACGCCCCCTCGGAGGCCGCCCGCCGCAGCGGCTTCAGCCTGGACACCCTGCGGTACTACGAGAAGATCGGCCTGCTCGCCGACGTGGAGCGGACGGCGGGCGGGCAGCGGGTCTTCACCGATGACGACCTCGGCTGGCTGGTGCTGTTCCGCTGCCTGCGCGACACCGGGATGCCGATCGCGCAGATGTGCCGCTACGCGTCTCTGGCCCGCGAGGGCGAGCACACCGTCGCCGAGCGACGCGAGCTGCTGGAACAGCACGCGGTGCGGGTGGAAGAGCAGATGCGCCTGCTCCAGCGCCAGTACGACCACCTCCGGGAGAAGATCCGCTTCTACGAGCGGCTGCCCGAGCCGGTGCCGGAGGCCGAGCACCCCGCCGCGATCGGCTCGGCCGTCAGCCGGTGACGCGCCTCGACCCCTTCCAGGATCCCTGCTGTCCCCGCGCCTTCATGCCCACGACGGCCTTCGTGCCGGGTACACCGCGACGCTGCGCCGGAGTCTATCGGCGAACCGGTCACGGCGTGGTGGGCTCGTCGGTCTCCCGGACGTCGTGCCACCGGGCACGCCAGGCGGCCTCGTGGGCCTCGTGGGTGGTGCGCTCCTGGAAGACGGCGGCCCGCAACGCGTGCCGGGAGTCCGACATCACCATCACCTCGACGGCTACCAGCGCCACGCAGATCACTGTCGCGAGGGTGAGTGCCCCCAGCGCCGGCAGGTGCTGCCCGACCGGCAGGGCCGCCGTCAGCACCACGATGACGCCGACCCGGGTCCAGGTGACGGTGTGCAGCGTCCGCAGTTGGAACAGCATGTTGACGGCGAAGTAGCAGACCAGCCCGCCGAACAGCATCGGCACGGCCGGTCCCTCGACCCGCTCGGTGATCCCGCCGGCCGGGTCGGTGATCTTGTGCAGGACCTCCTCGTTGCCGATCGAGAACAGGATCACCCCGGCGATCATCGGCAGGTAGAGGTACGCGTACGCGTCGCGGGCCATCGCCACCCGGGGGGCGCCCTCCGCCGCGTGCAGGGCGATCCGGGCGGCCGGCCCGACGAAGTCGAAGTGCGCCCACCAGAGAGCGGCCGTGATCACGATGCCCAGTGCCGCGGCCGCCACCGCCGGCCAGGTCACCGGCTTGCCGAGCAGGTTGCCGCCCACTCCGGTGGAGATGATGGACTCACCCAGCGCGATGATCAGAATGAGGTCGTAGCGCTCCGTCCAGTGCTCGGCACTCGTCACCCCCCAGCCCCAGGTGCCGACGATGAAGCCAGTCGCGTACTGCACCACCACCACGGAGATCCACAACGCGTCGCGGATCAGCGCGGCCTGGTCCGGATCGGTGATCCGCGGCGGGATCAACGCGGCGGCCAGCAGCAGCACGATGCTCACCGCCAGCTCCGGGGCGAAGCGGCGCAGTTGCCGCCGCTCCTGCGGGCTGTCCCGCACCACGTGCTGGTAGAGGATCATGTGGACGGCCCGGACCACGACGTAGCTGACGGCCACCAGCATCGGGCCGCCCGCGCTCTCCTTCGGATCGCTGAACGCCTGCGGCAGCGCCAGCGCGAACGCGAACAGGGCCACCATCGCGATCACCATGAGCACCGGCACGTAGCCCTCGCCGAGCCGGACTCGCGTGGCGACCAGGCTGTGCACCACCCAGATCCACCAGAGCACGGCGAGCACCAGAGCGGCGTGCAGCAACTGTCGGCCGGAGATATTGGCGGCGGTCGCCCGGGTGATGATGAAGAACGAGAAGACGAAGACCAGGTCGAAGAAGACCTCGAACTTGTCCACCCGGGCACCGGGGGCGATCGGGACGGCAGGACCCAGTTGCCCACCCCGCCGGTAGCTGCCCACGGTCCCACTCTGGCAGCGTCCGGCCTGGTCCAAGGCCCGAACAGCAATGGCGGGGCGGTCGAGCGTTACCTCCGGCCCGGGGCGGGAAAACGCCTGGACCGGCCTTCATTCGGTCCGGAGCGCCGTCGGTCGGCGCGGAGGCCGAATCATGGTCGCCAGCGGCCCCGGCAGACGGGCCGGCCGGTCCGACCCACCCTGGACAAGGATGGATCATGACGACGAATAACCCGATCACCACGTCATTCGCCCATACCTCCACGGCCATGGACGTGATCCGGGGCGTGGACCTCGTCGGCCGGCGGGCCATCGTCACCGGCGGATCGTCCGGCATCGGCGTGGAGACCGCCCGTGCCCTGGCCAGCGCCGGCGCGGAGGTCACCCTGGCCGTCCGCAACCCCGACGCCGGCCAGCAGGCCGCCGACGACATCACCGGCACCACCGGCAACGACCGGGTCATGGTCGCGCCGCTCGACCTCGCCGACCAGGGGTCCGTCGCCGACTTCGTCGCCAACTGGGACGGACCGCTGCACATCCTGGTCAACAACGCCGGCATCATGGCCGCGCCCCTGAGCCGGACTCCGCAGGGCTGGGAGATGCAGTTCGCCACCAACCACCTCGGGCACTTCGCGCTCGCCACCGGGCTGCGCCCGTCGCTCGCGGCCGCCGACGGGGCCCGGATCGTCTCAGTCAGCTC
The DNA here is from genome assembly GCF_040686315.1 of Micromonospora sp. NPDC085948. Lineage (NCBI taxonomy): Bacteria > Bacillati > Actinomycetota > Actinomycetes > Micromonosporales > Micromonosporaceae > Micromonospora > Micromonospora sp. NPDC085948. The sequence continues at coordinate 21,984 of NZ_JBFBJW010000008.1, forward strand.
CGCCGCCCACCTGCGCTCACCCGTGGTCTTCGAGGACATCCAGTACGACAGGCGGGAGTACGAGCCGTGGCAGGCGTACGGGCAGTCGAAGACGGCAAACGTGCTCTTCGCCGTGGAGGCGAGCCGCCGCTGGGGCGACGACGACATCATGGCGAACTCGCTGATGCCCGGCGCGATCCGGACCAACCTCCAGCGCTACGTGAGCGAGGAGGAGCTGAACCGGCTGCGCGCCGGGAACGCGGCGGCCTGGAAGACCGTCGAGCAGGGTGCCGCCACCTCGGTGCTGGTCGCCGCGTCACCGCTGCTCGACGGTGTGGGTGGGCGCTACTTCGAGGACTGCCAGGAAGCCGCCCCGGCCACGCCGGGCGGTCGGACGGGCGTCGCGGAGTACGCGTTGGATCCGGAGGCCGCCGAGCGGCTCTGGAAGGTCTCGACCGATCTGCTCAAGAGCTGAGGACCGCAGACGGAAGGGCGCCCCGGTCGATGACCGGGGCGCCCTTCTCGGCGTTGTCGCTAAATCAGGACAGGCCCAGCTCCGCCTCGAAGTTGCCGGCCTCCAGCCGCTCCTTGATCGCGCTCAGGAAGCGGGCCGCGTCGGCGCCGTCGATCAGCCGGTGGTCGTAGGACATGGCCAGGTAGACCATCGACCGGACCGCGACGACCTCGCCCAGATCCGGGTCGTTGACCACGACCGGCCGCTTGACCACGGCACCCGTGCCGAGCATCGCCGACTGCGGCTTCGGCACGATCGGGGTGTCGAAGAGCGCGCCCCGGCTGCCCGTGTTGGTAAGCGTGAAGGTCGCCCCGGCGATCTCGTCCGGGCTGATCTTGTTGGTCCGGGTCCGCTCGGCCAGATCCGCGACCCGCTTGGCGATGCCACCGAGGTTGAGGTCACCGGCGTTGTGGATGACCGGCACCACCAGGCCCCGCTCGGTGTCCACCGCGACGCCGAGGTGCTCCGCGGCCGGGTAGGTGATCGTGCCGCCGTCCAGGTCGAGCTGGGCGTTGACGATCGGGTACGTCTGCAGCGCCTCGACGGCGGCGAGGGCGAAGAACGGCAGGAAGGACAGCTTCACGCCGTGCCGCTGCACGAACGAGTCCTTCGCCTGCGCCCGCAACTTGGCGACCCGGGTGACGTCCACCTCGACCACCGTGGTGAGCTGCGCCATCTCGTGCAGCGACTCCTGCATCCGCTTGGCGATGGCCTTACGGATGCGGGGAAGCTTCTCGGTGCTGCCCCGCTTGCCGCTCGGCTGCGGCTTCGCGGCCGGCTTGGCCGGGGCGGCCGACGGTGCGGCGGCCGGCTGCGCGGCGGCGGGAGCGGCCTTGGCGGCCTTCGCCTTCTCGGCCGCCTCGAGGACGTCCTGCTTGCGGATCCGGCCACCCACGCCGGTGCCGTTGAGCGAGGACAGGTCGACACCGTGCTCGCCGGCGAGCTTGCGCACCAGCGGCGTGACGTAGCCGGCTGCCTCTTCGCCACCACCCTGCGCGGGGGCGGACGGGCGCGGCGGCGTCGAGGTCGGCGCGGCCGGCTGCGCAGCCTGCTCGGTCTTCGCCGGCTGTGCCGAGCTCTCGGTCTCGGCCGCCGGCTCGTTGTACGACATGCCCGGCGTCGGCTCCTCGACCTTCGGCTCCGGCTTCGGCTCGGCCTTCGGCGCCGGCGCGACCTCCGCCTTCGGCTCGGGCTTCGGCTCGGACTTCGCCGGCGCGGGGGCGGCGCCGGAAACGCCGATGATCGCCAGGTCGGCGCCGACCGCGGCGGTCTCGTCCTCGGCGACCTTGATCTCCAGCACGGTGCCGGCGACCGGCGACGGGATCTCGGTGTCCACCTTGTCGGTGGAGACCTCGAGCAGCGGCTCGTCGACCTCGATGGTCTCGCCGACCTGCTTGAGCCAGCGCGTGACCGTACCCTCGGTGACGCTCTCACCCAGGGCCGGCATCTTCACCGCGGTGCCCTCGCCCGACGAGGCGGCGGCCGGAGCCGGGGCCTCGGCCGGGGCCTCGTCCTGGGCCACCTCGTCGGCGGTGCCCTCGGCGGCGGCCGTCGGCTCGGTGACCGGCTCGACCGACTCGGCCGGGGCCTGCTCCTGCGGGGCGGCCTCGCCACCGCCGGTCGACTCGCCCTCACCGGCGATGACCGCCAGCTCGCTGCCGACCTCGGCGGTCTCGTCCTCGCCGACCACGATCCGGCTCAGCACGCCCGCAGCGGGCGACGGGATCTCGGTGTCGACCTTGTCGGTCGAGACCTCGAGCAGGGGCTCGTCGACCTCGACGGTGTCGCCCTCCTGCTTGAGCCAGCGCGTGACGGTGCCCTCGGTGACGCTCTCGCCGAGCCGGGGCATGGTGACCGATACCGGCATGTTCTCCAGACTCCTTCATTCCCCTGGGGGGATCTTCGCCCGTCGCCGGACGCCGCGGTTGTGGGTGATCAGGCGTGCGCGTGCAGCGGCTTGCCGGCGAGGGCCAGGTGCGCCTCGCCCAGGGCCTCGTTCTGGGTCGGGTGGGCGTGCACGAGCTGGGCGACCTCCGCCGGGTAGGCCTCCCAGTTGTAGATGAGCTGCGCCTCACCGATCAGCTCACCGACCCGCGCGCCGATCATGTGCACGCCGACCACCGGGCCGTCCTCGACCCGGACCAGCTTCACGAATCCGGTGGTCTTGAGGATCTGGCTCTTGCCGTTGCCACCGAGGTTGTAGTTGTACGTCTTGACCTTGTCGGCGCCGTACTGCTCCTTGGCCTTCGCCTCGGTGAGGCCCACCGACGCCAGCTCCGGGTCGCAGTAGGTGACCCGCGGGATACCGACCTCGTCGATCACGGCGGGGGTCTGCCCGGCGATCTCCTCGGCGACGAAGATGCCCTGCTGGAAGCCGCGGTGCGCGAGCTGGAGGCCGGGCACGATGTCGCCGACCGCGTAGACGTTCGGCACGCTCGTGCGCAGCCGCTCGTCGGTCAGCACGTAGCCGCGGTCCATCTTGACGCCCTGCTCCTCGTACCCGAGGTTGGCGGTGTTCGGGCCGCGACCGACCGCGACCAGCAGCAGCTCGGCCTCGACGGTCTCGCCACCCTGGATGGTCAGCTTGACGCCGTTCTCGGTCTTCTCGACCTTCTCGAACGGCTTGCCGACCTTGAAGTTGATCTTCCGCTTGCGGAACGCCCGCTCCAGCGCCTTCGACGACTCCTCGTCCTCGGCGGCGACCAGCCGGGGCAGCGCCTCGACGATCGTCACGTCCACGCCGAAGGACTTCCACACGCTGGCGAACTCGACGCCGATCACGCCGCCGCCGAGCACGATCACCGACGACGGCACCCGGTCCATCGTGAGGGCGTGGTCGCTGGTGACGATCCGCTCGCCGTCGACCTCCAGGCCGGGCAGGCTCTTCGCGTACGAGCCGGAGGCCAGGACGATGTTGCGGCCGGTGTAGCGCTTGCCGTCCACCTCGACCACGTTCTTGCCGACCAGCTTGCCGTGGCCCTCGATGATGGTGATCGCCTTGTTGCTCTTCAACATGCCCTGCAGGCCCTTGTAGAGCCGGGCGATCACGCCGTCCTTGTACGAGTTGACCCCGGCCATGTCGATGCCGATCAGCTCGGCCTTCACGCCGAACTGCTCCGACTCGCGGGCCTGGTCGGCGATCTCGGCCGCGTGCAGCAACGCCTTGGTCGGGATGCAGCCGTTGTGCAGGCAGGTGCCTCCGAGCTTGCCCTTCTCGACCAGCGCGACCTTCAGGCCCAGCTGGACGGCGCGCAGCGCGGTCGCGTAGCCGCCGCTGCCAGCTCCGAGAATGACAATGTCGAAGGTCGCTTCGTTCGGCTCGCTCACGTCCAACTCCCAGGTCGCGTCGCTGCAATGGGGGGTCACGGGGGTGTAACACAGACACACCCCACCTCGGTCATCTTGTCACCACCGGGCACAGGGTGCGTACCGAGGTGCCCAACGACACGTCATCGACACGTACCCTTGGCACCGTTGTCGATGACGCACGGTGGGGGAGAGATCCGTTGGGCTTGTTCCGGCGCCGCAAAAAGGCGGCTGTGCCGAGCCATGACCGTGCGGCGAGTCGCGGCGACCTGGACCATTTGGAGAACTTCATCCGGAGTCGGCGCGGCGTCGAGGCGTTCATCGAGCCGCGGACGACGGTGACCGAGACCACGGTCATCCTGATCGCCGACGACGGGGAGTGGACCCGGCGCCGCATCGACGGCCCGGACGGCGCGCGGCGCTTCGCGTACCGGATGGGCATCCCGGTGTACGACGTCCGGCTGATGGGCTACCCGCAGCGGATGCGCGACTTCAACGAGCGGCGTAAACGCCGCCCCGAGCGGTAACGAGCGGCGTACCCGCCGCCCTGAGTTGTCCTGAACGCGACCGGGGCGCCCTCCGGGAGGAGGACGCCCCGGGTCGGCGGATCATCAGCCGTTGGCGGCGACGTCCTCGACGAGCTGCACCAGCGTGCGGACCGGGACGCCGGTGCCGCCCTTGGTCCAGTAGCCGGTCGCCTCACCGGAGTGGTAGCTCGGTCCGGCGATGTCGATGTGCGCCCAGGCCACGTCGTCGGCCACGAACTCGCGCAGGAACACCCCGCCCTGCAACATGTGACCGGCCCGGTCCATCCCGGCGTTGACCTGCGAGATGTCCGCCACGTCGGACTCCATGCCCTTGCGCACGTCGTCGGGCAGCGGCATCGGCCAGGCCGGCTCGCCGACCGCGTCGCCGGCCACCTGGACCCGCTCGCACAGCTCCGGAGTGCCCATCACGCCCGCCACCCGCTTGCCGAGCGCGACCACCTGGCCGCCGGTCAGGGTGGAGGTCTCGAACAGGTAGTCGGTGCCGTCCGCGCAGGCGCGGGCCATGGCGTCGCCCAGGACCATCCGACCCTCGGCGTCGGTGTTGAGCACCTCGACCCGCTTGCCGTTGAACATGGTGATCACGTCACCCGGCCGGTAACTGGTGCCCGAGGGCATGTTCTCCGCCATCGGCAGGTAGGCGCTGACCGCCACCGCCGGCTTCAGCGCGGCGATCGCCAGCATGGCCGCGCCCACCGCGGCCGCGCCGCCCATGTCGGACTTCATCTCCCACATGCCCTGCGCCGGCTTGATCGAGATGCCGCCGGTGTCGAAGGTGATCCCCTTGCCGACCAGGGCGACCCGCTTGCCGTTGCCGCCGTCCTGCGGCGTGTAGGTGAGCTTCACCAGCCGCGGCGGGGCCTCCGAGCCCTGACCGACCGCCACGATGCCGCCGTAGCCGCCGGCGGCCAGCTCCGCCTCGTCCAGCACCTCGACGCCGAGGCCCGCGTCCCGGGCGGCACCGGCGACCGCGTCGGCGAACGACGGCGGACGCAGCTCGTTCGGGGCGGTGTTGACCCAGTCCCGGGTGAGCCGGACCGCACCCGCCACCACCTGTGCCCGGGTGACCTCCGCCTGCGCGCCCGCGTCGCCCGCGTCCGGCACCGCGATGAGCACCTCGGTCACCGGCTCGCGCCGGGTCGGCTGCGGCCGGGTCTTGTAACCGGCGAACCGGTAGCCACCGAGCAGCGCGCCCTCGGCGACCGCGCGCAGCTCAGCCGACGCGTCCGTGTCGTCCGGCAGCGGCATCGCCAGCGCGACCCTGGGCGCTCCCGCCAGGGCCCGGATCGCCGAACCGGCGGCCCGGCGCAACGTCTCCGGGGCCGGGGCGGCACCCGACGGCTCCGGGCCGAGCCCCACCGCGGCGACCAGTGGGGCGGTCACGGTGCCCAGCGTGGCCAGCTTGATGACCTCACCCGGCCCACCGGTCGCGCCGAGCAGCGCCAGCGTCTCGGTCAGCTTTCCGTCGAACGCGGCGGCGATGCTCTCCGCGCCGCTGGCGAGCAGCAGGGTGCCGGCGAGGCCGCTGGTGGCGCCCTGCTCTCCGGTCTGGCTGTGCACGCCGATCACGATCGCGTCGACGGCGAGCTCGGCCGGGTCGGTGTCGACCAGGCTCAGGTTGGTCGTGCGGGGTGATGTCACTGAAGCTACTCCGGGCGGGCCGGGCCGGTCGCGACGTCGCGTACCAGCGGTGAAGGTCTCCGGCGGAACGTACCCGCCGAACGTCATGGCTGTCCCGCCGACAGCGCCAGCGGGCTCCCGCCGATGCTAACCAGCGACGTTGCCCCCGGTAAGTTGCCACCCATGACCGACGTGACCTTCGACGCCGCCGCGACCCGGCTGCGCCGTTCCCCGCTGCACGAGCGGCACATCGCCGCCGGCGCCAAGTTCGCCCCCTTCGGGGGCTGGGAGATGCCGCTGGAGTACGCCGGCGGCGGGGTGCTCAAGGAGCACACCGCGGTGCGTACCGGGGTCGGGGTCTTCGACGTGTCGCACCTCGGCAAGGCCCGGGTGAGCGGCCCCGGCGCGGCCGACTTCGTCAACTCCTGCCTCAGCAACGACCTGGGCCGGATCGGTCCCGGCCGGGCGCAGTACACGCTCTGCTGCGACGACGCCACCGGCGGCGTCGTCGACGACATCATCGCCTACCTGTACGCCGACGACCACGTCTTCCTCATCCCCAACGCGGCGAACACCGCCGAGGTGGTGCGCCGGTTGCGCGCCGCCGCGCCCGCGCAGGTCACCGTCACCGACGAGCACGAGGGGTACGCCGTGCTGGCCGTGCAGGGTCCCCGCTCGGCCGAGCTGCTGGCCGCCCTCGACCTGCCCACCGAACACGGCTACATGAGCTTCTCCGCGGCGAGCCTGGCCGGGGTGGAGCTGACCGTCTGCCGCACCGGCTACACCGGCGAGCTGGGGTACGAGCTGGTGGTGCCGGCGGAGTACGCGGTGACCGTGTGGGATGCGCTGTTCGCCGCAGGCGAGGCGTTCGAGTTGCGGGCCTGCGGGCTGGCCGCCCGGGACACGTTGCGTACCGAGATGGGGTACCCGCTGCACGGGCAGGACCTCTCGCTGGACATCACCCCGGTGCAGGCCCGCTCGGGCTGGGCCGTCGGTTGGGACAAGCCGGCCTTCTGGGGCCGCGACGCGCTGCTCGCCGAGAAGGCCACCGGCCCCCGGCGTACGCTGCGCGGCCTGGTCGCCGTCGACCGGGCCATTCCGCGCCCGGGGATGACCCTGCACGTGGGCGACAAGCAGGTGGGCGAGGTGACCAGCGGCACCTTCTCGCCGACCCGCAAGCAGGGCATCGCGCTGGCCCTGCTGGACACGGACGCGAACCTGTCCGAAGGCGACGAGGTCGAGATCGACATCCGAGGTCGCCGAGCCCCCCTGAAGCTGACAAAACCCCCCTTCGTAACCCCCTCAGTCAAGTAACCTGCCTTGCCTTGCCTTGCCTTGGTGATCAAGAGGTTTGCGTCATCTTCGGACGAGATTCTGACGCAAACCTCTTGATCAACTAGGGTGGGGGGTTAGGGGGCGGGGGTTGGGGGTTCGCCGGAGTCCAGGACTGCCTGGGTCCAGCCGCCCTCGATGACGCCTGTCGCATCCAGGATGGCCCAGTCGACAACGTCGGTGGCCTCCACCACGACCGGGGCGCCGATCCGCACGCTGGGGTCCGTGCTGGCATCGCTGGCGCTCACGCCGACGATCCGTTCCGGGGTCTCCCACGAGGTGACGCCCGCCCAGACGTACTCCGGACCGTCGTCGCCGGGCAGGCCGTACTTGACCACCAACTGCGACTCGGCGGGCAGCTGACCGGCCACGAACCGGGCCCGCGCCTCGCCCAGCGCCGCCCGCGCGGTGGCGACCGCCCGGCTCATCGCGTCACCGGAGCGGGCGTAGCGCACGTCCGGCTGGATCCCGGAGAACAGGGTGGCGCAGGCGGCGGCGAAGTAGCGCCCGTCCGGACCCGGGTGCCCGGCCGGCGGGCGCAGGCTCAGGAACGAGTCGGCCTCCGGGTCGGTCGCCGGGTCCAGCTCCAGGCGCAGCAGCACCGGGGCCGTCGCGCCGTGCTGCTCCGGATTGCCGTACGCCACCGCGATGTCGTGCCCGGTGACGGTGGCCAGCACCGGCAGCTGCACGAACGCCGGGACCTCCTCGCCGGTGAGCCCGTCGGTCCAGTCCCGCAGCAACCGACGGGCCGCCCCGGTCATCACCGCACCCCAGGCGCGGGTGAGGTGGTCGGGCACCCCCTGGGTCTGCAACTCCAGCAGCCCGAAGCGGCGCAGTCCCTTGGTGGTGAACCACAGCCCTTCGCTGTCCGAGGAGTAGGGCACCAGCACCCAGTCGACGAGTCGGATGCGGCCCTGCTCGTCGGGGAGGGAGCGCAGCGCGGTCGCCGGGTCGAGGAACTGCAGACCGAAGACGTCCACCACGTCGCTGTCGACGGATTCCGCCACCGCGGCCGCGACCGCGCGGGCCGCCCACTCGTGCGCGGGCGGCCAACCGGGCCGGTACTCGGCCTGCACGACCACCAGGTGGGTCGCCGCGGCCAGCCGGGCCAACTGCTCCTCGGTGGCGCCGAACGCGGTGAGCAGGTCCGGCGGCAGCTCGGGGAAATCGGCGATCGGCCGGGTGTCGACGCTCATCAGCGGGCTGTCCAGCATCTGCCGGGCCAGCCCGTGCACCGGCTCGGCCAGCCGGCCGCTCAGCGCCGCCACCGCGGTCTTCGCGCTGACCTTCGGCAGCCCCGCCATCGGCACCAGGTAGGTCGCGCTGAGCGACTCCGGCACCGGTACGGGCAGGAAGTCGTCCGTGATGAGCATGCTGGGTCCCCCGGTGGCCGTGCCGGTGCTGTCGAGCCGAACGCTACCCGGCCCGCCGCGCCCGGTTCAGGCGGACAGCACCAGACCCAGGTAGACCAGCGTGGTGACCACCTCGACGGTCGCGCCGAGCACGTCGCCGGTGATCCCGCCGAGCCGGCGTACCACGTGGGTCAGCAGCGCGAGCGCGACGGCGAGTGCGGCGGCGACGGCCAGCGGCCCCTGCCACGGGCGGCCCGGCACCGCGGGCACCGCCAGCAGCACGACGGCGACCGCGCCGACCGCCAGTGCCATCGGGCCGACCGTGCCCGCCACCAGCGCGCCGAGCCCGTCCGGCCGGGCCGCCGGCACTCCCCGCCGGCACGCCAGCGTGACGCCGAACCGCCCGGCGGCGGTCGCCGCGACCACGGCCGCGAGACACGCCGGCCCGGACCGTCCCACCAGGTCGGCCAGCACGGCAGCCTGCACCAGGAGTACGACCACAAGGGCGACGACCCCGAACGGGCCGACGTCCGGCTTCTTCATGATCTCCAGTGCGGCCGCCCCCCGCCGGTACGAGCCGAGCGCGTCCACGGCGTCGGCCAGCCCGTCCAGGTGCAGCCCGCGGGTGAGCAGCGCGGCCACGCCGACCGTCACACCCGCGGCCACCAGCGGTGGAGCGAGCGCGCCGGTCAGCAGCAGCACACCGGCCAGCAGGGCGCCGAGCAGCGCGCCGACGGCCGGGGCGAGTGCCATCGCGGTGCCGGCGACCGGGCGGTCGATCCGCCCGGCCCGCACCGGCAGCGTGCTGAACGTGGTGAGCGCCAGCCGGGTTCCCGCGAGGAGCCGCGACTCAGCCGGCACGCCAACCCGACGCCGGCTGCTCGTCCACCCCGGTGCTGGCCGGGCCTGGACCGGCCGGCTCCGGCTCGGCGAAGTCGGACTCGTCGAGGGTCTCGTCGAGGTGGTCCGGCGCGTCGGCGTCCGGGTCGTCGTCGCTGCCGAGCGACGGGTGGACCGGCAGGGCGGCGGCCAGGGCGAGCACCGAGCGCAGCAGCGGGAGCGCGACAAGGGCGTTCGCGCCCTCGCCGAGATCCATCCGCAGGTCGAGCAGGGGAGTGAGGCCGAGCACGTCGGCGGCGAGCCGCACCGCCGGGTGACCGCCGTGGTCGGCGAGCAGGCACCAGTGCCGCGCCTGTCCGGCCAGATCGCGGCTGACCATGCCGGCGGCCAGCCCGACCGGCCCGTCGAGCAGCACCGGGACCCGGCGGGCGGTGGCGCCGAGCAGCACACCGCTGGCCACGGCCACGTCGCCGCCGCCCAGCTCGGCCAGGATGTCCTTGGCCCCACGCGACGAGCGGCGGGTGCGGTGCAGCGCGTCGCGGACCGCCGCGCAGCGGACCATCCACGCCGCGTCGTCGATCTCGCCGGAGCCGGTGATGACCCGGCCCAGCACGGCGGGCGGCTCCGCGCCCGCGGTCGCCGCGAGCACCGCCGCGGCCGCCGCCTCGGTGCCGGCTCCGCACGCCCCCAGCACCAGCAGCTGTACGCCCGCGTCGGCGGCCTGCTCGGCGAGCCGCCAGCCGTAGCGCAGCGCGGATTCCACCTGGTCGAGCGAGAGCGCCGGCTGGTCCTCCATCGGGGCGGCGGCGGGAGTGTCCACCACCTGAAGGCTGGCCCCACTCTCGGCGGCGAGTCGCGCCAACGCGCCCCGTCCGGCGCGAGCCTGCGCGGCCCGCCGCGCCGACTCACCGGCGACGGTGCCGGCCGACGCCCCGCCGGCGTGGTCGCCGTGCAGCAGCAACACCCGCACCGAACCCCAGGCCTGGGGGGTGACGGTGCCCTGGGTGGCGGCGGCGAAACCGACCACCCGGTCCAGCACGCCCAGCCCGGCGCCCGGTACGTCCAGCGTGGCCAGTCGGTCCACCGCCTGCGGGCCCGCGTACTCGTCGGGCATCGGCAGCTCCATGCCCGGCTGGATGACCAGCCCGGTGGCCACCATCGGCAGCGCCATGGTCGGGGCCGCCCAGGGGTTGCCGGGCTCCTGGTTCGGCACGACCGGCGGTTTGTGCGTCAGCACGTCGGGCAGCTGCACCTCGGGGGTGGGTTCGGCGTCGGCCAGGCTGCCCGGGATGGCCGGTGCGGTCGCGCTGTCCGCAGCGGCCGGGACGGCGGTGCTGTCGGTGGTGGCCGGGACGGCGGTGCTCCCGAGGGTGGCCGGGACGCTCGCGCTGGCGGGGGCCGCGGGGGCCGTCGCGCTGGCGGGGGCCGCAGGGGCGGTCGCGCTGGCGGCCGGCTTCAGCCAGACCGGCTGGCCGGCGACCACGAGCACCACCGCGTCGCAGGCGTCGGCGACCGCGCGGTTGGCCGCGCCCAACGCGTCGGTGAACGCCCGACCCAGCGGGGTGGTCGGCACCAGCGACAGCCCCACCTCCGGGCTCACCAGCACCACCCGGGCCGAGCAGGTGCGGATCGCCTCGGCCAGCTCGGCGATCGTCGCCACGTCGTCGGCAGGCTGGTAATCCGGGTCGAGCAGCACCGTCACCCAGCCGCCCAGGTCGTCGACGAGCAGCGTCTCGTTGGGCTCGGCGGAGGCGAGCACGTCAGCCAGCCGGCGCGGGTCCTCGGTGGTCTCCTCGGTGGTCCAACTGCCCGGCCGTCGGGCGCGGTGCGCCGCCAGCCGGGTCGCCCACTCGGTGTCCTCCGGGTCGCCCTCGGGCGCGGTGGCGACGTAACGGACCACCGGCGCGTCGGTGACCAGGGACTCGGCGAACTCGGACTTGCCAGATCGGATACCGCCGAGCACCAGGACCGTGTTCCACCCGTCTACGGACATGCCCGTACCTTAGTTCGCCTCGTCCGAGTCCGGGCACGTCGCCCCAGCCCTAGCGAAGATCGAAAACCCGCCCCGACTCCCGTCCCGCCTCCAGCCGCGCCGATCTTGCAGTTTCTGTCGCCGTGATGCGTGGAATGCCTCCTATGTCGCGGCAGAAACGCAAGATCGCGGAGGGTCGCGGTGGTTCCACGCCGCTGCCGGGATGATCTGGCCCGGGGCGAGCGAGCGGCCGTCACGCGCTGGGCCGACTACGCTTGCGAGGGTTCGTCCCACGGGGACATCAGCGGCGAGGGGAGACGCGGCATGGCGTGGAGCTGGCGGTACGAGGGCACGGACGGCCAGACGGTCGAGGGACCGGCGGAGTCGTTCAGCAGCCAGGCCGACGCCGAATCCTGGATCGGTCAGACCTGGCGGGAGCTCGCGGCGTCCGGCGTCACCTCGGTCGCACTCGTGGAGGACGACCGGGTGGACTACCGGATGAGCCTGCTGCCCACGGCCGAGTGATGGCCTACGACCGGCCGGGCGCCGACGGGCTGGTGCTCGGCGTGCCCAAGGCGGCGTTCCGGCCCAGCCCGGTCTTCCTCGGCCTGGTCGCCCTCTTCGCGGTCAGCGGGGTGCTGGCCTGGAACGAGTACGGCAACGCCCGATTCAACGTGTTCCTGTTCGTGGTGTCCGGCTGGCTGGTCTCGCTGTGCCTGCACGAGTACGCCCACGCGGTGGTCGCCTACCGGGCCGGCGACCGGGACATCGCCCACCGGGGCTACCTGACGCTCAACCCGTTGAAGTACACCCACCCGCTGCTGTCGATCGTGCTGCCGGTGGTGGTGCTGCTGCTCGGCGGCATCGGTCTGCCCGGCGGCGCCGTCTGGGTGGACCGGCACTCCATCCCGGGTCGACTGCGGCACACCCTGGTCAGCCTCGCCGGCCCGGCGACAAACGTGGTGTTCGCGCTGGTGTTGGTGGCGGTGCTGCGGATCGGCACCGAGTCGGCGGGCGGCCCGGTGGAGTTCTGGGCCGGCGTGGCCCTGCTCGCCTTCCTGCAACTCACCGCGAGCGTGCTCAACCTGCTGCCGGTGCCGGGCCTGGACGGCGGCAACATGATCCAGCCGTGGCTCAACCCGCAGTGGCGCAAGATGTACGACCTGTTCGCCCCGTACGGTTTCCTGCTGCTCTTCGCGCTGCTGTGGAACCCGCGCATCGGCGGCTGGTTCTTCGACGCGGTCTTCGCGATCGGCGACGCCCTGGGCCTGCCGTCCTGGCTCTACGCCACCGGCCTCGACCTGATCCGCTTCTGGCAGGGCTGACCCGGTCCGGCCGGCGCGAACCTCTCGCGCCGGCCGGACCGCAGCGGCGTCAGGGACGCTGTGCGGGGGACTCGGTCTTCGCCGGGTCCCGTTCGGTGACCGGCTCGACGATCTCGTCGATGGCCTTGAGTAGCCCGGCGTCGAGCTTCACCCCGGCCGCCTTGACGTTGTCGTGCACCTGCTCGGGGCGGGACGCGCCGATGATCGCCGACGAGACGTTCGGGTTCTGCAGGACCCACGCCACGGCGAGCTGGGCCATGCTGAGCCCGGCCTGCTCCGCGAGGGGCTTGAGCTGCTGGACCCGGGTGAGCACGTCGTCGTTCATGAACCGGGAGATGAAGTTCGCACCCGACTTCTCGTCGGTGGCCCGGGAACCGGCCGGCGGCGGCTGCCCCGGCAGGTACTTGCCGGAGAGCACGCCCTGGGCCATCGGCGACCAGACGATCTGGCCGATGCCCAGCTCCTCGCTGGCCGGCACGACCTCGGTCTCGATGACCCGCCACAGCATCGAATACTGAGGCTGGTTGGAGACCAGCGGGATGTGCAGCTCACGGGCGAGCGGGTGGGCGGCGCGCAGCTGCTCGGCGGTCCACTCGGAGACGCCGATGTAGTGCGCCTTGCCGGAGTGCACGACGTCGGCGAACGCCTCCATCGTCTCTTCCAGCGGGGTGCTGTAGTCGTACCGGTGGGCCTGGTAGAGGTCGACGTAGTCGGTGCGCAGCCGGCGCAGCGAGCCGTTGATCGACTCCATGATGTGCTTGCGGGACAGGCCCCGGTCGTTGCGGCCCGGCCCGGTCGGCCAGTAGACCTTGGTGAAGATCTCCAGACCCTCGCGACGCTCGTTCTGCAACGCCCGGCCGAGCACGTCCTCGGCCCGGGTGCCGGCGTACACGTCGGCGGTGTCGAAGGTGGTGATCCCCGCGTCGAGGGCGGCCCGGACGCAGGCGTTCGCCGCGTCCTCCTCGACCTGTGAACCGTGGGTGATCCAGTTGCCGTACGAGATTTCACTGACCAGCAGGCCTGAACGGCCCAGGTGTCGGAATTCCATGTACCCGACCCTAGCCCCGGTGGATCACCATCGTCGAACGGCCGCTCAGAGCACCGGGTTGGCATCGGTCAGCAACCGATCGATCTCCGCCAACACCTCGTCGCGATCGCGGTGCACCAGGTCGATCAGTGGCTCGCCGCGCCGGTCCAGCGCACCCCACCGGCCGCCGCTGCCGACCAGGAACGCCACCGGGTGGATGACCAGCATCGGGTGCGTCGGCGGGACCAGCACCGCGCCGGTGCGATCCACCACCCCGCGCCGGCCCGCCACGTCCACCACGGCGAGCCCTTCGTCGGTGAAACCGTCGACCCGCTGGCCGTCGGCCAACTCGGTGACGAACCCGTGGTAGCGGGTGGGCACGACGATCCGGCCGGTCCGGTCGACCGCCCCCCACCCCTCGCGCCGCACCGCGGCCAACCCGCGGCGGAACTGCCGTACCTCGGCGAAGTTGGGCGCGACCTGCACCGCGCCGGTCGCGTCGATGGCCGTCCAACCGCCCTCGCCGACCACCCAGGCCAGGCCGTCGCTGAAGGGGTGCGCCGTCCGGTAGGACGGCGGGATCACCGTCGTACCGAGCAGGTTGATCAACGACCACCGGTCGGTGTCCGGCCGACGAACCCAGGCCAGACCGTCGTGGAACGGCTGCGCCTCGGCGTAGCGGGCGGGGATGACCAGGTCGCCGTCCTGGCCGGTGTAACCCCACAGCGGCCCGTCCCGCTCCGGCACCGGGGGTCGGTCCCGGTCGAGCACCTCGTCCCGACCCCGGCGGTACGGCCCGAAGCCGTCGGCCGTGGCTCGGACGGCCACCGCGTCGAGGGCCACCCGGACCCGGTCCAGCAGTTCGGCGTCGCCGGCGCCACGCAGGTCGAGCGCCTGCTCGAAGTGCTGGCAGGCCTCCATGAGCCGTCCCTGGTCGTAACACGACCGTCCGGAGTGCTCGTGTAGTGCGGCCCGCAACCGGTCGGGTAGCTCGACCGAGTTGGCCTGGGCGAAGAGTTGGTCAGCCTCGGCGAAGTTGCCCCGCCAGCGCAGGACGTGGGCCAGCCGGGCCTGGGCCAACGAGGTCCGGCGCAGCTCGCCGGTCGCCTCGGCGTAGGTGAGGGCGAGCCGGCCGTCGGCCAGCGCGTCGTCGAGGTCGCCGAGGATCCGCGAGGCCACCGCCCGCAGGCTGAGCAGCCGGGCGCGGGCGCGGTTGTCGATGGCCGAGCCCAGCTTCTCGGTCAACCGCCGCCGGATGGCCCGCAGGTGGTCCGGCTCGGTCAGCTCCTCGCGCAGGGTGACCGGGTCCAACCGCCAGCGGTACGCCGCGAGGACCTGCTCCGGATCACCCGGGTCGGCCAACGAGGGGCGGTTCGTCGCCGGTGCGGCGTCGCCGGGTGGTGCGGAGACCGGCGCGTCCTCCCCGCGCGGGCCGATCCTCGGGCCGGGAACGCTGGCCGCGGGTCCTGCGCGAGTCGGCGGTGTCGGCGCGGGCGGTGCGGAGATGGGCGGCGCGTAGGTCGGCTCTGCGGGCGCGGGCGGCGAGGAGACGGGCGGCGCGTAGGCCGGCTCTGTCGACGCGGGCGGTGCGGACACGGGCACGGGGGTGGCGGGTGGTGCGGAAACGGGCGGTGGCACCGACGCCGGTGGTGCGGACACCGGTTCTGCGGAGACTGGTGGCGCGGAGACCGGTGCTGCGGCGAAGGGCGGCGTAGGTGCCGGGGGTGCGGAGACGGGCGTCAGGGTCGACGGCGTGTGGTCGGCCGAGACCGGTGCTCCCGAGACCGGTGCATCGTTGTCATCAGACATCGCGGACGGGGCCGGTGGGGCCAAATCGTCCGGCCGGTCGTGGGTTCGCGAGCCGTCCGTCGAGGCGGTGGCGTGCGGATCGGCCTCGGCTTCGGACGGCCAGACGTACGCCTCGGCGTCGACAGTGGTGTCGTGCGCGACGGGATCGGTGCCCTCGACCAGTTGAGCGGTGACCATCGGCTGGTCGGCCTCGGCGATGACCTCTGCCTGCTGGTGCGACGTCGCGGTGGCAGGTGCGCCGGACACGGGTCGGTCGTCGTGCGCCGTGCTGGGTCCGCCAGCCGTCGGTGCATCGTCCTGCGGCTCGTCGGCCCGGGCGTCGACTGTCGGGCGTGCTGGTGGCGTGGACACGGGCTCGGGAGCGTCAGCCGGTGCCGACCCGCCTCCGTGCTCGTCACTCGGCTCGTGGGTGACGTCGGTGGGTGGTGCCGACGGGTCGTGGTCCAGCGGGTCCCGATTCACCGGGTCCCGATCCACCGGGTCGTGGTCCACCGTGGTCGGTGTCGTGGACAGGTCGGGCTCGCTCACCGTCGACTCGTCGTCGGCCGGCGCGGACGACTGCCGGTCCGGCGCGGGCTCGCGCGGATCCGGGTCGGCGGGCTGAGCGGGGCTGAACCACGCGTCCGGCCCGCGAACGCCCGCGACCTCGTCCGCGCCTCGAACGGGCGCGAGCGGCCCTTCCGAGGGTGGCGGCGGTACGTAGCGGCGTGGCGTGCCAGGGGCGAGCGGGAGTGCCGCCGCGTCGGCTTCCGGCACCGGGGGCTCCGGTGCGGCAGGCGTCGGAGCGGGCGGGGTCGCCGCCGGGTGCCGGACCTGCCAGGTGGGCGGCGGCGCGACCGGCGGGCGTGCGTCCGCCGAAGGGGCCATCCGATCCGCCGAGTCCGGGCGCTGCCCCGAGGCGGGCCGCTCCGTGGGGTGCGGCCGGTCTGCGGGGTGCGGCCGGTCCGTGGGGTGCGGCCGATCCGCCGAGTCTGGGCGCTGCCCCGAGGCCGGTCGGTCGGGAGAGTGTGGCGTCGGGCGGCGGTCGGTCGGGGTGGTGCTGCCCGAAGGGTCGCCGAACTGGCGGCGCTCCGGGGTGGGCTCGCCAGCTCGCCGCTGGTCCGTCGGGCGGGCGGTGGTGTCCGGGCCGGGGTAACGCGGCGGCGCGGTGGGGTGTGCCCCGACAGTCGGTGCCGGTTCGCCAGGCGTCCGGCGCTCCGGCGGAGGTGGCACCTCCGAACGCTCGTCGGGGGCGGGCGGGTCCACGGGCGCGGGCAGGTACTCCAGCCGAAGGCGTGCGGCTGGTGGACCCGAGACGGGCACGTCGGGGGCGGGGGAGATCGGAGCGGCCGGGACCTGTCGGTCCCGGTTGGGCGCGGCGGGGGAGACCGGTGACGGCGGTGGGGGGACGGGAGTGGCACGGCGAGCCGTCGACGGGGCCGTGGCGGCCGGGCGGGCCTGTCGCTCGTCGTAGCGGGACGGGGTGACCGCCTGTCGCTCGGGCCGAGCGTCCGGCCGCGACGGGGTGACCGGCTCGGCGCCGCGGTGTGGGTCCGCGCTGCGGTGCGGGTCGGTGCGCTGGCCCGGCTCCCGCGTGCGGTCCGGGCGCACGGGACCCGGCGGCGGCCAGGGCAGGCTGCCGTCCGGACGTGGGCCGGGCTGCGCACGAGACTCCCGGTACGCATTGCCGTCCGGCCGCTCCTCGCGGTACGCCTGGTCGCGAGGTCCGTCCTCGCGGTACGCGCCCGGTCGGGCCTCCTCGCGGGGACGCCGGTCCGGGTACGCCTCGGCGCGTGCCGCGGTCTCGCGGGGCTGCTGCCGGCGCGGGTCGCTGTCGGGCCGACGCCGATCGTCGTCGCGCCGGGGATGGTCGGGCAGGTCCGGCTCGGGCCGGTGCCGTCGTCCTCCGTTGGGCGACGGCGCTGCGCCGGCTCCCTCGTCCGCGCGGTAGCGCCGTTCCGGGCGGCGGCCGTCGTCGCCGGTCCGGTCCGGGTAACCGTCGGCACGGTGTCGCGTGTGGCCGTCCACGGGTGCCCACTGGTCGGCTCCGTCGGCGGTCCGGTTGTCGCCGGTCCGGCCGTCGGCCGTCCGGCCGTCGTGGTCCCGGGTGGCGCGGCCGGCGTACCCGTCGACGGGGTGGCGGTCGTAGCCGGCGGCCGGTCGCTCGTGTGTGCCGCGTCGACGCGGCACGTCGTCCGGCTCCGGCATCCAACCGGAATCGGAGCGGGGCGCGGGGGAGACCGGTGGCGTGCCGGGGTAGCCACGGTCCCGCTCGGTGGGCTCCGGGCGCTGGCGTCGCCCGTCGTACCGGTCGGGGGAGGGCTGGTCCCGGTGCCAGGCGGCCTCCCGCGCCGGACCTCGCTCGTCGCCGGGCCGGCGGTCGGACCAGGCGGTACGCCGGTCCGACTCGGCGGAGCGGCGATCGTCGCGCCGGGGCGGTTCGGGTAGTGGCCGGCGGTACGGCTCATGGTCGTAGGTGCGGGGGTCGGCGCTGTCGTTCCGGCCGTAGCTGGACGCGTCGACCGAGCGTGCGTCGCCCCGGGCTCGGCCGTAGCTCGGTGTCTCGCCCGGCTCGTCGTCGGCCCAGGATCGGCCGTGGACCGCCGGCTCCTCCGGCGGTTCGTCGGCCCAGGATCGGCCGAGGTACGTGCCGTCCGGACGGGTGGGTGCGAGCGGCGGCACCTCGGCCCGGCCGGTCACCGTCGCCCGGCCGCGCGGTGGCGGTTGGTGGGTCACCCCGATGTCGCCGGGATAGCGCTGGCCGGGGTACTGGGGGTGCCACTCGGTGGTCGGTTCGACCACCCAGGCCGGCTCGTTCGGGTCGGACCACCGGTCGGCGTAGCGGCCGCTCATCGGCCGCGCCCGTCGCCACACCCGGCCACTCGGCCGATTCTCGCCGGAGGTGAGCCGTCCGCAGCCGTCACGGACTGGTCGCCGGGCGTCCGGTCGCCGCCTGCCACGCCCCGGTGGCCGGCTCGCGTCCGCTCGCTCACGGCGTTGTCACCTCGTTGCAAATTGTCGTGCTGGGGCCTCGCGTGCCGGTCAGGTCGCCCGCGCCGGCAGGCCGTGGCTGCGGATGGAGGGTAACGGCGTGGGCTCGCTCACCGCCACTGTGGTGCCGCAAACAGGGCAAACGTTATCCGTACTGTTTCCGGCATTTAGTCCCATAACCGGACCTGGTCTCCGACCCTACCGCATTCGACGGCCGCCGGGCTCGGGCTGATCGTCGTCCTTCGGTCAGGGATGTTCGAGGATGAGGACGGCGAACGTGCCGGAGGCGAGCGCCTCGTAACGGTGCGGGGCGTCGCCGGGAAACGCCGCGTAGTCACCGGGTCCGAGCTCGATCGGGGTCGTCTCGGGGCCGACCCGCAACCGGCCGGCGGCGACCACCACGTGTTCGATGCTGCGCGGGGTGTGTCCGTCCGCGGTTCGGGCCGCTCCCGGCTCCAACTCGATCAGGTAGAGGTCCCGGCGCAGGTGCGCCGCCCCGGCGCTGAGCAGCGTGCCGGCGAAGTCGGCCTGCTCGGAGCGGACCCGGGGGCCGTCCCCGGCCCGGATCACCCGGACGGCGTCGTCGGCGGGTTCCACCAGTCGGCTGAACGGCACGCCGAGCGCCACGCCCAGCGCCCAGAGTGTCTCCACGCTCGGGTTGCCAGTGCCCGACTCCAACTGGGAGAGGGTGGATTTGGCCACTCCCGCCCGGCGGGCGAGCTCGGTCAGCGAGATGCCCACGCGTTCCCGCTCCCGGCGCAGGGCGGCGGCGATGGTGGCCAACGGGGCGGCCGGTTCCGGAGGCATGTGTCCGCTCCTCGGTTCGGCGTTCGTTGCGGCGAACAGCAGCCTGTCCAGCAGGGTGAACCCTGCGTACGGTACAACGAACAGCGCCCGCTCGGATGCCGCACGGGCGTGCTTGCCCCCGACCCGCCCGCAAACGTCAGTCGACCAGCGCAGCTACGGCGAAACCGCTGCCGTCGGGGGTGCCGGGGACAGCGGTTTCGCCGATGGTGGGGCGGGGGTGGAAGTCGGGCTCAGACCTTGTCGCCGAGCTTCACCTGCGGGGCCGGGGCGCGCATCCGTCGGAAGGTGATGGACCGCATGACCGCGTAGAGGTAGAGCGAGCCCATCCGCTGGCCGGTCTTCGGGAAGCGCTCCCGGACCAACTTGCCGATCTTGCGGCAGATCAGCACCGAGTCGATGATCAATCCCAGGGCCAGCACGCCCCAGAGCACGTTGGAGATCAACCGGACCAGCGCCGGCATCTGCCCGTTCGATCCGATCAGCACGATGAACGCACCGCCGAAGAACCAGGTGCCGACGGTACGCCGTGAGTCGACCACGTTGCGGGCCAGCAGCCGCTCCGGGCCGCGGTCGCGGGGGCCGCCCTCGCGGCGGAACTCCGACGCGGCCTCGGCGCGCAGTTGGCGGCGACGTTCCCGCTCCTCCTCCTTGGTGAGGGGGCGGCTGGGACCGGCCGGGCGGCGACCGACGGTCGGCCGCTTGGGCGTCTCCCGACCCTTGGCCGGGGTGTAACCCCGGGACCGCTCGGCGGTCTCCTCGGGGGTCACCGAGGAGACGGCCTCGTCGACGAGGTCGGTGGACTTGCGGCGAAAGAGCGACGGCACGCGGCAAGGGTAGCCAACGGTCCGCGCCCGGTGCACATCGCGGTACAACGGCCGACGGCTCCAGGTCGCAGCGCGACCTGGAGCCGTCGTGGTCGAACGTCGGGGTGAGCGGGTTACGGACGCTCGGCGTGCGCGCCCAGGTCGGCGAGCTTCGCCTCGAAGTCCTCGTAGCCCCGGTTGATCAGGTCGACGCCGTACACCCGGGAGGTGCCCTCGGCGGCGAGTGCCGCGATCAGGTGGCTGAACCCGGCCCGTAGGTCCGGGATGACCAGGTCGGCGGCGTGCAGCTTGCTCGGCCCGGCGATCACCGCGGAGTGCTTGAAGTTGCGCCGGCCGAAGCGGCACGGGGTGCCACCGAGGCAGTCCCGGTAGACCTGGATGTTGGCGCCCATCGAGTTCAGTGCCTCGGTGTAGCCCAGCCGCTGCTCGTAGACCGTCTCGTGGACGATCGACAGCCCGCGGGCCTGGGTCAGCGCCACGACCAGCGGCTGCTGCCAGTCGGTCATGAAGCCGGGGTGCACGTCGGTCTCCAGCGCCACCGCGTTCAGCTCGCCACCGGGGTGCCAGAAGCGGATGCCGCCCTCCTGGCCCGGGTCGCCCAGCTTCGGCGCACGGGCGTCGGTGACCTCGTACTCGCCGCCGACCGAGCGGAAGATGTTCAGGAAGGTCATCATGTCGGCCTGCTGCGCGCCGAGCACCTCGACGTGACCACGGGTGGCCAGGGCGGCGGCCGCCCAGCTCGCCGCCTCGATCCGGTCCGGGATCGGCCGGTGGGTGTAACCGTGCAGCTTCGGCACACCCTGGATCTCGATCACCCGGTCGGTGTGGACCTTGATGATCGCGCCCATCTTCTGCAGGATGCAGATCAGGTCGATGATCTCCGGCTCCACCGCGGCGTTACGCAGCTCGGTGACGCCCTCGGCCATGACCGCGGTCAGCAGCACCTGCTCGGTGGCGCCGACGCTCGGGTACGGCAGGGCGAACTTCGTGCCGTGCAGCCCGTTCGGTGCGGACAGGTGCAGACCCTCCGGCCGCTTCTCGACCGTGGCACCGAACTCGCGCAGCGCCTGGAGGTGGAAGTCGATCGGGCGCGGGCCGATGTGGCAGCCGCCCAGGTCCGGGATGAACGCGTGCCCGAGCCGGTGCAGCAGCGGGCCGCAGAACAGGATCGGGATCCGGCTGGAACCGGCGTGCACGTTGATCTGGTCGGTGCTGGCGCTCTCCACGTTCGCCGGATCGAAGACGAGCTCGCCGTCCTCGGTGCCGTCGGTGACCTTGACGCCGTGCAGACCGAGCAGACCTCGGACCACCTCGACGTCGCGGATCTTCGGCACGTCGAACAGCCGGCTCGGGGTGTCGCCGAGTAGCGCGGCGACCATCGCCTTCGAGACCAGGTTCTTCGCGCCGCGCACGCGGATCCGCCCTTCGAGCGGAGTGCCTCCGTGAACGACCAGGACGTCGTCGGTCAACGCAACCTCCAGCGCGTCGGTGCTGCAGTGTTATTGGTGGGGCGCCTGAGCTTTCTCGCTACCCCGGATGCGGCCATGTCGAAACGGCCCGCTTGTGTCGTCGCTCCGGGCAGCATAGCCCTCGGTGACGAAAAAGGACTCGGTCACATCGGCGTGTGTGGCATTAATCGGTGATCCGGCACTTTTGCGTACCAAGAACGCTACTGACCGTGATCAGGGCGCCGTGGGTGGTGGGGTGTCCGCGCCGGGCAGGGCGAGCATCTGGTCCAGTGCCACCCGGGCGTGGTACGCGGTGTCGGGGTCCACCGTGATCTGGTTGGCGACCCGGCCCGCGACCAGCTCCTCCAGGGCCCAGACCAGGTGCGGCAGATCGATCCGGTTCATCGTCGAGCAGTAGCAGACGGCCTTGTCCAGGAACATGATCTGCTTGTCCGGGTGCGCCAGCGCGAGCCGGCGGACCAGGTTCAGCTCGGTGCCGAGCGCCCATGCCGAACCGGCCGGAGCCGCCTCGATGGTCTTGATGATGTATTCGGTCGAGCCCACGTAGTCGGAGGCGGTGACCACCTCGTGCCGGCACTCCGGGTGGACCAGGACGTTGACCCCGGGCACCCGCTCGCGGACGTCGTTGACGCTGTCGAGGGTGAACCGGCCGTGCACCGAGCAGTGCCCCCGCCAGAGGATCATCTTGGCGTCGCGCAGCTGCTCCGGGGTGAGCCCGCCACCGGGCTTGTGCGGGTCGTAGAGCACGCAGTCGTCGAGCGACAGGCCCATCTCCAGCACCGCCGTGTTGCGGCCCAGGTGCTGATCGGGCAGGAAGAGCACCTTCGACCCCTGCTCGAACGCCCAGTCCAGGGCGCGCTTGGCGTTGGACGAGGTGCAGACCACGCCGCCGTTGCGGCCGACGAAGCCCTTGATGTCGGCCGACGAGTTCATGTACGTCACCGGCACGGTCTCACCGGCGATCCCCAGGTCGGAGAGTGTGTCCCAGGCGGCCTCGACCTGATTCAGCACCGCCATGTCCGCCATCGAGCAGCCGGCCGCGAGGTCGGGCAGGATCACCCGCTGGGCGTCGGTGGTGAGGATGTCGGCGCTCTCGGCCATGAAGTGCACGCCGCAGAACACGATGTACTCCGCGTCCGGACGGGCCGCGGCCTCCCGGGCCAGCTTGAACGAGTCGCCTGTCACGTCGGCGAACTGGATCACCTCGTCGCGCTGGTAGTGGTGCCCCAGCACGAAGACCTTGCTGCCCAGCTTCGCCTTCGCGGCCGTGGCGCGGGCCACCAGATCCGGGTCACTGGGCGCCGGAAGGTCGCCCGGACACTCGACGCCGCGCTCGGTGTCGGGGTCGCTGCCCCGGCCGAGCAGCAGCAGAGCCGTCGCGGTGTTGGAGGGTTCCAGCCAGGTCGAAGTCACGTAGCCCATGGTCCCACAGCACGAGCGCGCCGCAGCTCCGCTCGGTGTGGGCTGCCACACTGCTCGGCATGCGCGTGCTGCTCTGCCCGGACAAGTTCGCCGGCACCCTGTCCGCACCGGAGGTGGCCGCCGCGGTGGCCGACGGCTGGCGCACCGTCACCGACCGCGACGAGCTGCTGATCCGGCCGCTCGCCGACGGTGGGCCCGGCTTCGTGGAGGTGCTCGCCGGAGCCCTCGGTGGCCGGCGGGTGCCGGTGGCGACCGTCGACCCGCTGGGCCGGCCGGCCGCCGGTGAGATCCTCCTCACCACCGACGGCGCGACCGCCTATCTGGAGAGCGCGCAGGCGTGTGGGCTGCACCTGCTCAGCGCCGCCGAACGGGACCCGAAGACCACCACCTCGTACGGGCTGGGCCTGCTGGTGGCCGCCGCGGTGGAGAGCGGCGCGCGGACCGTGGTGATCGGGCTGGGCGGCTCCGCCACCAACGACGCGGGAGCCGGAATGCTCACCGCGCTGGGCCTGACCCCGCTGGACCCGGGCGGCGCGGCGCTGCCGTACGGCGGGGCGGCGTTGGCCCTGGTCGACGCCCTCGACGGCGTACCCCGGCTGCGGGGCGTTCGGCTGGTCGCGGCCACCGACGTGGACAACCCCCTGCTCGGCCTGCACGGGGCGAGCAACGTGTTCGGCCCGCAGAAGGGCGCCGACCGCGCGGACGTGCTGCTGCTCGACGCCGCGCTGGAGCGCTTCGCGGAGGTGCTGGAGCGGGATCTGCCCGGCTGCCCGGCGGGGCTCGGCACGGTGCCCGGAGGTGGGGCCGCCGGTGGCATCGGCGCCGCCATCCTCGCCCTCGGCGGCGGCTGCGAGTCGGGAATCGGCCTGGTCACCCAGGCCACCCGACTGGACGCCGCGCTGGACAGCGTCGACCTGGTGATCACCGGTGAGGGGTCGTTCGACCACCAGTCGCTGCGCGGCAAGGTCGTCGCCGGGGTGGCCGGCGCCGCCCGCGACCGGGGAGTCCCCTGCGTGGTGGTGGCCGGGCAGGTGAGCACCGGCCGGCGGGAGGCCGCCTCGGCCGGGGTGACCGACGCGTACAGCCTGGTCGAGCAGTTCGGCGGTGAGGAGCGCGGAGGGCTCGACGCCGCCCTGAGCCGGCCCGCGGCGGGGCTGCACGAGCTGGGCGCCCGGCTGGCCCGGCAGTGGAGCCGCTGAGGCCGCCGACCGCCCACCACCGGGGCCGACCTGCGGCGGCGATCACGCCACGCGGGTGGGTCCGGCCGAGGCGGCGTAGGATCGGAAGCGGACCACAACCGGGAATGACTGGACGGCGCACGGCGTTGGCCAGTGCGTCCGGACCCACACCGCGCAGGGAGACTTCCACGTGACCACGCCAGCGCAGACCGAGTCGACCGAGGCCAAGGCCCCTACTTCCGTCGTCCTCACCGACGTCGCAGCGCAGAAGGTCAAGGCCCTGATCGAGCAGGAGGGCCGCGACGACCTGCGGCTCCGCGTCGCCGTGCAGCCGGGCGGCTGCTCCGGCCTGCGGTACCAGCTCTTCTTCGACGAGCGTTCGCTCGACGGTGATGTCGTCACCGACTTCGACGGTGTCGGGGTCGTCGTCGACCGGATGAGCGCCCCGTACCTGTCCGGCGCGACGATCGACTTCGCCGACCGGATCGACGCCCAGGGCTTCACCATCGACAACCCCAACGCGGGCAACTCGTGCGCCTGCGGTGACTCGTTCAACTGAGTCACACCACACAGCAGCACTGGCGGGGCCGTCCTTCGGGGCGGCCCCGCCGCGTGCTGGCCGGGAGCGGTCCCGGAGCTGGTGACGACCGGTCACCGATGTCCGACCGACGGGACGCGGACGCCGCCGGATGGCCGGGCCGGTAGGCTGACCGCGCCCTGCTCCCGACCCCGAGGGTTGACATGAAGATCGCCGTGACCGGCTCGATCGCCACCGATCACCTGATGAGCTTCCCCGGTCGCTTCGCCGACCAGCTGATCGCCGATCAGCTGCACAAGGTGTCGCTCTCCTTCCTGGTGGACGATCTGGTGCTCCGTCGCGGCGGAGTGGCCGCGAACATCTCCTTCGGCATGGGCCAGCTGGGCCTGCGCCCGGTGCTGCTCGGCGCGGTGGGCGCGGACTTCGCCGATTACCGCTCCTGGCTGGAGCGCCACGGCGTCGACTGCGACTCCGTGCACGTCAGCGAGGTGGCGCACACCTCCCGCTTCGTCTGCACCACCGACACCGACATGTGCCAGATCGCGTCGTTCTACGCAGGTGCGATGAGCGAGGCCCGCAACATCGAGCTCGCTCCGGTCGCCGACCGGGTCGGCGGACTGGACCTGGTGCTGGTCGGTGCCAACGACCCCGAGGCGATGCTGCGGCACTCGGCCGAGTGCCGCACCCGCGGGTACGCGTTCGCCGCCGACCCGTCGCAGCAGCTCGCCCGGATGCCCGGCGAGGACGTCGTGGCGCTCATCGAAGGCGCCGACTACCTGATGACCAACGACTACGAGAAGTCGCTGTTGCAGAGCAAGGCGAAGCTGAGCGACGACCAACTGCTGGACCTGGTCAAGGTCCGGGTCACCACGCTGGGCAAGCACGGTGTGGAGATCGCCGGGCGGGGCATCGACCCGATCCACGTACCGATCGCGCGGGAGATCCGGGCGGTCGACCCGACCGGGGTGGGCGACGGCTTCCGGGCCGGGTTCTTCACCGCGCTGTCCTGGGGGGTCGGGCTGGAGCGGGCCGCCCAGGTCGGCTCGCTGCTGGCCACGCTCGTCCTGGAGACCGTCGGGACCCAGGAGTACGACGTCCGCCGCGACCTGTTCGTCAAGCGCCTGGCCGAGTCCTACGGCGACGAGGCAGCAGAAGAGGTCCGCCCCCACCTGCTCCCGGCCTGACCCAACCCCCCACCCTCGCCGATCTTGCACTTTGTGTCGCCGGATCGCGACTTCTGCGCCCTTTGTCGGGGCAGAAAGTGCAAGATCGCGGGGGCGGACGGGTGCGTCAGTGGAGGCGGCGGACGTCGTAGGCCGGGCCTTCGGGGCCGTTGACGGCTCCCAGATACTCGTGGCCGCGCATCCGGCACCAGGCGGGAATGTCGACCGCCGCCGCCGGGTCGTCCGCGAGCACCCGGACCACCGTGCGCACCGGCACCTGCGGCAACCGTCGGGCCGCCGCGATCACGGGCAGCGGGCACCGCTGTCCCCGACAGTCGATCACCTCGTCCGGCATCGTCACAGCCCCACCACCCCCGCCTCGGCGCGCAACTCGGCGACGATCCCGGGCAACTCGCCGAGGAACCGTTCGACGTCCGCGTCGGTCGTCTCCCGATGCAGGCTGACGCGCACGTTGCCGTGCGAGAGCACCCCCATCGCCTCCAGCACGTGCGACGGCCGCAACGTGGACGACGTGCACGACGAACCGGACGACACGGCGAAGCCCCGCCGGTCCAGCGCGTGCAGCAGCGCCTCACCGTCGACGTAGAGGCACGAGAAGGTGACCAGGTGGGGGAGTCGGAGCACCGGGTCGCCGACCACCTCCACGTCGGGCACCTCCACCGCCACCCGCGCCCGGATCCGATCCACGAGCGCGGCCAGCCGGGTCGCCTCGGCCGCCGCGTCCGCCGCCGCCGCGCGCAGGCTCGCCGCCGCCGCCACCACCGCCGGCAGGTTCACCACCCCGGGGGTACGACCACCCTCCCGCTCGTCGGCCGGCCAGGGTGACTCCCAGCGGGTGCCCTTGCGCACCGCCAACAGCCCCACCCCGGGAGGGCCGCCCCACTTGTGGGCGCTCGCGCTGAGCACCGACCAGCCGGCCGGCAGGGGCACCCGGCCGACCGACTGCGCGGCGTCCACGTAGAGCGGCACCCCCACCTCGGCGCAGGCGGCAGCCGCCTCGGTGACCGGTTGCACGGTCCCCACCTCGTGACTGGCAGTGATCAGCGCGGCCAGCGCGACTCCGGGCGCGCGAACGGCGGCCGACCACGCTGCCAGGTCCAACCGGCCCAACCGGTCGACCGGCACGCCGGTCGCGGTCCCGCCCGCCGCCACGTGTCGCTCCGCCGCGTGCAACACCGCCGAATGCTCGATCGCGGAGTGCACGAGCGTCGACCCGACCCGGTGCCGGGCCGCCAGGCCGCCGAGCACCGCGCCGTGGGCCGCGGTCGTACCGCTGGGGGTGAAGGACACCTCGTCCGGGCGGACGCCGAGCGTCAGCGCGGTGGCCTCGCGGGCGGCGTCGAGCAGTTGTCGTGCCCGGCGGGCCTGGGCGTAGAGCTTGCCCGGGTCGGCCCAGCCGTCGTCGAAGGCCGCCAGCAGCGCCTGCCGCGCGACCGGATGCATCGGCGCGGCGGTCGCCGCGTCCAGGTAGACCGGGGATGCGCTCACAGATCCGCCTCTTGTTCGCGACTGCGGGGCTCGCAACCCCGGCTCACTCCTCGCGCTCACAGATCCGCCGTTTGTTCGCGACTGCGGGGCTCGCAAACCCGGCTCACTCCTCGCGCTCACAGATCGACACGGTATCGCGGCGGTATGCCCATCATCCCCCCAATGGGGGGTGGACAGTGACCCCACCACGGCCGAGCCCGTCATGGTCGAGTAATCTGCGACCGTCGGTGACGCCTTTGCCGCCGGTGCTGAGGAAAGACGCACCGCGGCGCGCTAGGGAGGCAGGACCAGGTGGTCGCAAGGAGTTCGGAGGTACGGCCGTCGGCCGTACGGCACAGCGCTTCGCCAGGGGTCGGTGGACGCCGGGGGCGTGGTGCTGGTCGGTTGGCCGGGCTCGGTCTCAGTGGCGTGGCGCTGCTGATCCTGCTCACGGGCTGTGATGTGGGCCAGGCGTTTGACGGCTTCGGTTGGCCGCAGGGCGGCATCTCGCCGGAGTCCAAGCGGATGTACGACCTGTGGATCGCCTCCTGCATCGCCGCGCTCGCGGTCGGCGTCTTCGTGTGGGGCCTGATCTTCTGGTGCGTCGTGCGCTACCGCAAGCGTGGCAACGCGCTGCCGGTGCAGACCCGCTACAACCTGCCGATGGAGTTCCTCTACACCATCGCGCCGATCCTGATCGTCTCCGTGCTCTTCTACTACACGGCGATCGTGCAGACCGACGTCGACAAGTTGTCGAAGAACCCGGACGTCACGGTCGAGGTCGTCGCCTTCAAGTGGAACTGGCAGTTCAACTACCGCGACGGCCAGGGCACGGAAGCCCGCACCACCGCGTCGACGCTCGGCACCAGCGAGGTCATCCCGGTGCTGGTGCTCCCGACCGGCCGGTCCATCCGCTTCGAGGAGACCAGCCGCGACGTCATCCACTCGTTCTGGGTGCCGGAGTTGCTGTTCAAGCGGGACGTCATGCCGGGCAAGATCCGCAACGTGTTCGAGGTGTCCAGCCTGGACGCCGAGGGCGCCTACGTCGGACGCTGCGCCGAACTGTGCGGCAGCTACCACGCGTTCATGAACTTCGAACTGCGGGTGGTCTCGCCGGAGAAGTACGACCAGTTCCTGGCTGCCAAGCAGAGCGGCAAGTCGACCCAGGACGCGCTGACCCAGATCGGTGAGCAGCCGTACGCGGAGACCACGCAGCCGTTCGACACCCGGCGGACGCAGGACAACTTCAACCCGGACAAAGTTCCGGCCCGCACGGGAAGCTGAGGCAGCCGCATGAAGACCGAGTGGCGTATCTTCCTGATCATCGCCGGGTTCCTCTTCGGTGCCACCATCCTCTACGGCGCCTGGACCAACGGTGCGTCCGGTGGCATCGAGTGGGTGGGCACCGTGGCCCTGCTGCTGTCGTTCCTGCTCTGCTCGATGTGCGGCGGCTTCTTCTGGTTCGTCTCCCGCCGCATCGACCTGCGGCCCGAGGACCGACCGGACGCCGAGATCGCTGACGGCGCCGGTGAGGTCGGCTTCTTCAGCCCGGGCAGCTACTGGCCGTTCGGTCTGGCGCTGGCCGCCGCGATCGCCGCGCTCGGCATGGTGTTCTGGCAGTTCTGGCTGATCGGTGCCGGTCTGTTGGCGGTCATCTTCTCCGCCTGCGGGTTGCTGTTCGAGTACTACAGCGGCACCCGGCGCACCGCCGAGCACTGATCCACCCGGTCGCCGTCGCGACCGACCCGTACGCCACGAAGGCCCGCCTCCCACGGGGAGCGCGGGCCTTCGTCGTGGGGGTGCTCGTCGTGGCGCCTTGGTCGTGGCGTTCGCCGGGCGGTGCCCAGGTGCGTGCGGTCTGGGTGCTGCGGCGCGGGTGCGGGGCGGTGCCGGTGGTGTGGTGCCGGTGCTGGGTGGTGAGTGTCAGGCGGCGTGGCGGTGGGTGGGCTGGTGGCGTCGGCGCTCAGCCAGCCGGGTGACCGGAAAGGTGAACGTGGCGATCACCACGGCGACGCCGCAGCCGGTGCAGATCAGCTCGGGACAGTCGGTGTCGTGGCCGTCGACGCAGGGCGGCATCTCGAACGGCGTCACGTCCTGGCAGACATCGCAGTAGAGCTCGCGGTGCGACACGGGTGTCTCCTTCTCACTCCAGGTGAACCACCCCCGGATGCGACAACGACGCACAACGGAAGCGGAGAAGTACTCGCCTGTAGTTTTCCACCCGGGTCCGACAAATCTCCGCCGGGTGCCGCCCGGGAGGCCAACGCAGGCTCGCCGCTGCCGCATGATCAACTCGAAATCATTGCGGTCGGGGTGTCCAGGGCTGCCGGACAGCACCGGTCAGACGGGCGCCGGCCCGAGGGCGGCGGCGGTCTTGATCCAGCGGTCCAGGGTCGCGGCGGCCGCGCCGGAGTCGATCGACTCGGCCGCGCGGCTCATGCCCGCTCGAAGCGCCTCGGTCAGGTCGCCGTCGAGCGGACCCTGGGTGGCCAGCGCCGCGGCGGCGTTGACCAGCACCGCGTCCCGGACCGGACCCGTCTCACCGGCCAGCAGGCGACGGGCCACACCGGCGTTGTACGCGGCGTCACCGCCCCGCAGGTCCTGCAGGGTGGACCGGGGTACCCCCAGGTCCGTCGCGTCCAGCACGGCCTCGCGTACGGCGCCGTCCTGGGCCACCCAGACGCGGGTCGGTGCGGCCGTCGTGAACTCGTCCAGGCCGTCCTCGCCGCGCATCACGATCACCGAGTCGCCGCGGGCGGCGAAGACACTCGCCATCACCGGGGCCATCCGGGCGTCGAAGCAGCCGACCGCGCCGGCACGGGGGCGGGCCGGGTTGGTCAGCGGGCCGAGGAAGTTGAAGAAGGTGGGCACTCCCACCTCACGGCGGACCGGGCCGGCATGCCGCATGCCGGGGTGGTGTCGGGCCGCGAAGCAGAACCCGATGCCCGCCTCCTCGACGCAGCGGGCCACCTGTTCGGGGCCGAGATCCAGCGGGATGCCGAGGAACTCCAGCAGGTCGGCCGTGCCGCAGAGGGAGGAGGCGGCCCGGTTGCCGTGCTTCACCACGCGTACGCCCGTGCCCGCGACCACGAGCGCGGTCATCGTGGAGATGTTGACCGTGTGGGCGAGGTCACCGCCGGTGCCGACGACGTCGAGCGCGGTGCGGCGCACCTCCTCAGGAAGCACCACCGGCACGGCGCGACCCAACATCGCCTCGACGAGACCGGCCAGCTCAGCCGGGGTCTCACCCTTGGCCCGCAGCGCGATGGCGAAGCCCGCGATCCGCGCCGCGCTCGCCGAACCGGTCATGATCTCGTCCATCGCCCACGCGGTGTCGGCGGTGGACAGCTCCTCGCCGTGCAGCAGCGAGCTGAGCAGGTGCGGCCAGGTCCGATCGCCCATGGCGGGCCTCCCGAGCGTGCGAAGTGCGGGTGGGCTGGAACGGGCGCCGGCGGATCCGGCGCCGCGACGGTGCCGGACAGCTGGGAGACGTCAGGCGGGTGCGTGCGTCCGCAGCAGCTCGGCCACCGTACCGCCGGTGGTCACCGGGTCGAGCGGGTGCACGAGCGTGGCGTCGACCTCGGCGTACGCGGCGAGCCATCGGTCGGCGGCGCGGGCGATCACCAGGCAGGTCGGAGGAGCGTCGTCCCGGTCGTCCTTGATCTGGCGGGCGATGCCGATGCCGCCACCCGGGCTCGCCTCACCGTCGAGCAGCAGCAGGTCGATCTCGTAGTCGTCGACCAGCCGGATGGTCTCGGCGTAGGTCGACGCGTCGACGAACTCGATCTGCAGACCGGGCGCGGGCCGGGTGCCGACGGCCATCCGCATCCGATCACGGACCTGCGGGTCGTCGCTGTAGAGCAGGACGGTGCAAAGACGATCGCTCATGCCGGCACTCCGCTTCCAACCTCGTAGCTGCCCGCCGATCGTACCGGTCGACGTGACGTAGCCGACATCCCGCCCGGCGGCACCCGTCGGGCGTACCGTCCGGGCAGCTCAGGCGGGCGCGGCGTCGGCGGCGCGCTCGCGGGCCTCCTGGCGGTCCAGCTCGCGGTCGACCCGGCGGGCCTCCCGTTCGGACTGCTTGACCCACTGCACCACCAGCACCGCGAGCATGGTCACACTGACGAACTCACCACCGGCCCAGAGGATGCCGCCGGCGACCACCTGGTCCGCCTTGGGGTCGGACCAGCTCAGGTTGAGCGACGGGTACCAGTCGCCGCCGAAGAGCGTGGTGCTCTGCATGATGGTGAGGCCGAGCACCGTGTGGAACGGCACCGACAGCAGCATCAGGAGCGCACGCGCCGGGTACGGCCAGCGGCCGGGCAGCGGGTCGAGGCCGAGCAGCGGCCAGAAGAACACGCAGCCGGTCATGATGAAGTGCGCGTGCACCAGCTCGTGCGCCCAGGCGTGTTCGAGGGTGAAGCGGTACAGATCACTGAAGTACAACACGAACGGGTTGACCACGAAGATGGCGAACGCCACCAGCGGGAAGCTGTAGACCCGGGCGACGCGGCTGTGCACGATCGCCAGCAGGCGCTTGCGCGGCCCGACCGGCAGGGTGCGCAGGGCCAGGGTCATCGGCGCACCCAGCGCCAGGAAGATCGGCGCCACCATGGACAGCACCATGTGCTGGATCATGTGCACGGACAGCAGCGCGGTGTCGTAGGCGTGCAGCCCGCTGACCGTGACCAGCGCGATGCCGCCCAGCCCGGGGCCGAGGAAGAACACGGTACGGGCGACCGGCCAGCGGTCGCCCCGCAGGCGCAGCCGGTACACCCCGTAGAGGTACAGGCCGGCGGCGAGCACCAGGCCGAGGGCCAGCCAGCTGTCCAGCCGGGTCTCGGTCAGCACCGCGCCGACGGTGAACGGCGGCGGGGCCGAGGTGGCGGCTAAGATCGAATCGACGTGCAGCACGCTTTTCAGGCTAGGCCAGGCGAACCGGACCCCGTCGGTCGGGCCACGGAAGGCGCAGGTTTGCCACCCCGCTGATGGGCGGCCCCGGTCAGGGGCAATAATGACGGCGTGACTGCGGCCCCAGCCATTGACAAGAGCCGGATCCACTCTCTGACCCGACCGAACATGGTCAGCGTCGGGACGATCGTGTGGCTCTCCAGTGAACTCATGTTCTTCGCGGCGTTGTTCGCGATGTACTTCTCGATCCGCGCAGCTGCGCCGGAGCAGTGGGAGAAGCACACCGAGGCGCTGAACATCCCGTACGCGACCACCTTCACGGTGATCCTGGTGCTGTCCTCCGTGACCTGCCAGCTCGGCGTCTTCGCGGCGGAGAAGGGCGACGTGCACGCGCTGCGGCGCTGGTTCACCGTCACCTTCGTGATGGGCCTGATCTTCGTGCTCGGCCAGCTGAACGAGTACCGGCACCTGGTCGAGGACGGCATCAAGATCAACGGAGACGGGTACGGGTCGGTGTTCTACCTGACCACCGGCTTCCACGGCCTGCACGTGACCGGCGGTCTGATCGCCTTCATCATCTTCATGGTCCGTACGACCATGGGCCGGTTCACTCCGGCGCAGGCGACCTCGGCGATCGTCGTGTCGTACTACTGGCACTTCGTCGACGTCGTGTGGATCGGCCTGTACGGCATGATCTACTGGCTTCAGTGATCTTGCGCGTCACGTTCCGTGCTGCTGCTCCGTCCCCTGAGACAGGTCCAACCGGTTAAGGACACCGCTCATGACTTCTGACAACGACCGCCGACGCGGTCTGCTCGCGCGGTTGCGTGAGCGGCCCGCCGCGCGCAGCAGGGGCCGCCGCCGGCTGGGCGCCGCGGTCCGGCTGATCGCCGCGCTGATGCTCGCCGGCGGCGCCTACACCGTCTTCGCTCCCGGTGCCCAGGCGCAGGACAATCCGCAGCTGACCGGCGCCGCCGCCGAGGGCAAGGCGCTGTTCGACGTGAGCTGTGTGACCTGCCACGGCCGTAACGCCCAGGGCGTGGAGGGTCGCGGCCCGAGCCTGATCGGCGTCGGCGCGGCCTCGGTCGAGTTCCAGGTCAGCTCCGGGCGGATGCCGCTGGCCCGCCAGGAGGCCCAGGCGCACCGCAAGCCCCCGGTCTTCACCCCGGATCAGGTCACCCAGCTCGGCCAGTACATCCAGGAGCTCGGCGGCGGTCCGGTCGTGCCGGGCACCGAGGAGAACCTCCACGAGAACGGCAACGTCGCCGCCGGTGGCGAACTGTTCCGGATCAACTGCTCCCAGTGCCACGCCTTCGGCGGCGGCGGCGGTGCGCTCTCCTCGGGCAAGTTCGCCCCGAGCCTGCACCCGGCGACCGACCGGCAGATCTACGCGGCGATGCTGAGCGGCCCGCAGAACATGCCGGTGTTCGGTGACAACCAGATCACTCCGGAGCAGAAGGCGAACATCATCGCCTACATCCAGGAGACGCTGAAGCACGACCAGGACCCGGGCGGTTTCAACCTCGGGCGGTACGGCCCCTCCACCGAGGGTCTGGCGATCTTCCTGATCGGCATCGTGGCGCTCGTCTTCGCCAGCCTGTGGATTGCGGGCAAGTCGTGACCGAGCGGATCATCCGATTCAGTGCTGTGGCGCCGCTCGGCGCCACCCGTAGCGAGGTGACGGCATGAGCACCCACACCGAGCACCAGGCCCCGCAGGGCCAGGAGCCGCTCGACGTGAACGACCCCAAGCTGACCCGTTTCGACGTCGTTCGCGAGGGCGCGCGTCGGGACGACATCGAGATCGTCCACTACGAGCCGCAGGTGCTGCCGGGCACCAAGGCGGAACGTCGGCTGACCCGCGTGGTCGCCGGGTTCTTCCTGATCACCGGCCTGGCCGCGACCGCTTTCCTGGCCATCTACATCTGGTGGCCGTGGCAGTACGAGGCGGGCCGTGGCGGCGACAAGTGGTACACGCCGCTGCTGGGCGCCACCCTCGGCATCGCTCTGCTCGCCGTCGGCTTCGGCATCCTGACCTGGGGCAAGAAGTTGCTGCCCAAGGAGGTCTCGATCCAGGACCGGCACGAGGGGCAGGTGGACTCCGAAGGCCGCACCATCACCGGCCAGACCATGCTCTACATGGCCGACGAGTTGGGTGTGAAGCGTCGTCCACTGCTCGGCATCTCGTTGCTGGCCGGCCTCGCGCCGGTCGCCGCGGTCGCGGCGGCGCCGCTGGTCGGTGGACTGATCTCCCAGCCACACAAGAAGAACCAGATGTTCACCACCGGGTTCGCCTCGGCCGACGGCGGCGAGCCGATCCGCCTGGTGCGCGAGGACGGCCGGCCGGTGCGCCCGGCAGACGTCAGCGTCGGTGGCCAGGTGACGGTCTTCCCCGGCATCGAGCACGGGGTGAGCAACACCCACGCCGACTCCCCGACGCTGCTGATCCACCTCCGGGACTCCGACGCGCAGGAGTCGCGTCAGGCCAACGAGAGGATCGGCCACGGCGACTACATGTGGGGCAACTACGCGGCCTTCTCCAAGATCTGCACGCACGCCGGCTGCCCGGCCAGCCTCTACGAGCAGCAGACCAACCGGCTGCTCTGCCCGTGCCACCAGTCCCAGTTCCTGATCACCAACAACGCCAAGCCGGTCTTCGGCCCTGCCAGCCGGCGGCTGCCGCAGCTGCCGATCGAGGTGGACGCCGAGGGTTTCTTCGTGGCGAAGTCCGACTACACTGAGACCGTCGGGCCTGATTTCTGGGAGCGGCCATGAAGCGTCGAAAGTTCGACCTGGCGGCGACGCCGGGCAAGGCTGCGGTGGGAGTGGACGACCGCTTCCAGGTGGCCACCCCGCTGCGCAAGCTGCTGAACAAGGTCTTCCCGGACCACTGGTCCTTCCTGCTCGGCGAGATCGCGCTGTTCTCGTTCATCGTGCTGCTGCTGACCGGTGTGTTCCTCACCTTCTTCTACGAGCCGGCGATGACCGAGGTGGTCTACAACGGCAGCTACGCGCCGTTGCAGGGCACGCCGATGTCCGCCGCGTACGCCTCCAGCCTGGACCTGTCGTTCGACGTCCGCGGTGGTCTGGTGATGCGGCAGATGCACCACTGGGCGGCGCTGCTGTTCATGGCCGCGATCGTCGTGCACATGCTGCGGGTCTTCTTCACCGGCGCCTTCCGCAAGCCGCGCGAGACCAACTGGATCATCGGTTCGCTGCTGTTCTGGGTCGGCTTCCTGGCCGGCTTCACCGGCTACTCGCTGCCGGACGACGGCCTGTCCGGCACCGGTCTGCGGATCGCCTCGGCGATCATGCTGTCCATCCCGGTGATCGGCACCTGGGTCACCTCGTCGATCTTCGGTGGCGAGTTCCCGGGCACGATCATCATCAGCCGGTTCTTCATCGCCCACGTGCTGCTCATCCCGGGTCTGCTGCTGGCGCTGATCAGCGTCCACCTCGGCTTGGTCTTCAAGCAGAAGCACACCCAGTGGCCCGGCCCCGGCCGGACCAACAACAACGTGGTCGGCGAGCGGATGTTCCCGCGGTACGCGCTGAAGCAGGGCGGCTTCTTCATGGTCGTCTTCGGCGTCATCGCGCTGATGGGCGGTCTGTTCCAGATCAACCCGATCTGGTTGTTCGGCCCGTACGAGGCGTGGGTGGTCTCCGCCGCCAGCCAGCCCGACTGGTACGTCATGTTCCTCGACGGCTCGACCCGACTCATGCCGGCCTGGGAGATCAACATCCCGCTCGGCGACGGGTACGTGATTCCGCCGCTGTTCTGGCCGACTGTCGTGCTGCCCGGCATCCTGGTGGGCCTGTCGACGATGTACCCGTTCCTGGAAGCTCGACAGCTCAAGGACCGCAAGAACCACAACCTGCTCCAGCGTCCCCGGGACGCTCCGGCGCGGACCGCGGTCGGCGCCATGGCCGTCTCGTTCTACGTCGTGCTGACGCTCTCCGGCGGCAACGACGTGATCGCCGACAAGTTCCAGATCAGCTTGAACGCGATGACCTGGGCCGGCCGGATCGGTCTGCTGGTGGTTCCGCCGCTGGCGTACTACGTGACGTACCGGCTCTGCCTGGGCCTGCAGCAGCACGACCGGGAGGTGCTGGCGCACGGCGTGGAGACCGGCATCATCCGGCGCATGCCGGACGGTCGGTTCGTCGAGGTGCACCAGCCGCTCAGCGCGTCGAACGGGCACGCGGACGGCCACGGCGAGCTGGAGTACGTCGGCTGGGTCGTGCCGAAGAAGATGAACCGGCTCGGGGCACTCGGCCCGGCCATCCGGGGCTTCTTCTACCCGATCGAGAAGCCGGTCGAGGCGCCGGTCTCGCCGGGGCACCCGCCGGTCGAGCCCCGACCGGAACGCGAGGAGATCGCCAGCGGCGACAGCCGCCGCTGACCGCCCAGACGCACCGTCACGGGGCGCCCGCCGGATTCCGGCGGGCGCCCCGTCGTATCCGTACCCCCCCCCGCCCATCCGACCAGGAGTCGGACGGCCCTGATCGGACCGGTCGACCCCGCGCGACGGGCGATCGCAGGAATAACCCCGGTGAGCCGGGTATCCGTGCGGTCCAACGTCTCAAGGGGGGGAAGCATGTTGGGTATCAAACGCCTCGGCCTGTTGGCCGCGCTGGTACTTGTCGGTGTCGCGCCGGCTGCGGCCGCGCAGGCCGCGGCACAGCCGTCGACGCAGGACACCCAGTACCTGCAGGCGGTACACCAGGTCAACCTGTTCGAGATCACCGCCGGTGACCTGGCCCAGCAGAAGGGTCAGGACCAGGGGGTCAAGGACCTGGGCGCGATGCTGAAGACCGACCACACCCAGCTGGACCAGACGGTGCAGCAGACCGCGTCCCAGCTCGGGGTGGACCTGCCGAACGAGCCCAGTGCCGATCAGCAGGCGGTCATCGACAAGCTGAACAACGCCAGCGGGGCGGAGTTCGACCGGCTCTGGGTGACAAGTGAGCTGGCCGGCCACGTCCAGGC
Organism: Micromonospora sp. NPDC085948; assembly: GCF_040686315.1. NCBI lineage: Bacteria > Bacillati > Actinomycetota > Actinomycetes > Micromonosporales > Micromonosporaceae > Micromonospora > Micromonospora sp. NPDC085948. The sequence continues at coordinate 59,367 of NZ_JBFBJW010000008.1, forward strand.
CATCCAGGCCACCCAGACGGAGATCTCGCAGGGCTCCGAGCAGTCGGTGGTCCAGTTGGCCCAGACGGCCCTGCCGACGCTGCAGGCGCACTATGACGAGCTGGTGCAGCTCGCCAACAAGCTGGGCATCCCGGTTCCGCAGACCAGCGCCAGCGGTACACCCAGCCCGGGTGGCACTGGCACCGAGTCCCCGGCTCCGGGTGGCACCGGCACCGAGTCCCCGGCTCCGGGTGGCGGCAGCACCGAGGCCCCGGCTCCGGGCACCACCGAAACGCCGGCTCCCAGCGTGAGCTGACGTAGCGACAGCAGACGGCCGGTCCACCCCTGCGGGTGGACCGGCCGCCGTGTGTGCGGTGGTCAGTCGGCGCTGGAGAGGCCGATCGCGAACGCCTCCTCCAGGTCGTGCTGGGAGTACGCCCGGAACGCGATGTGCGACTCGGTGTTGAGCACGCCCGGCACCTTGGAGATGCTGCCCGCGATGACCTGGGCGATCTGGTCGAACTCGCGGACCCGGACGATGGCGATGAGGTCGACGTGCCCGGCCACCGAGTAGACCTCGCTGACACCGGAGAGGCTGGCCAGGGTCTCCGCCACCTCGGGGATCGCGTCGGTGGCACAGTCGATCAGCACGATGGCGGTGATCACGGGACATTTCTCCGTTCGTCGGCGTCGTCGCCCATGCTAGATGCTCCCCGGCGGCTCGGAGACCGGGTGTGCCCGCCGGCCCGCGCCGGACTCGGCTCAGGCGTGAGCGGTGGCGGCCACGGTCAGGTCGTTCCCGGCCCGGATCGCGTCCTGAAGCCGTTCGCCGTCGCGAACGGTCGCGCCCGGCCACACCACGCTGCGGAACACGTCACCGTCCACCCGTGCGCCCGCGCCGACCACCGACTCCACGCAGCCACCGGTCACCGTGGCGGACCTGTCGACGAGGGTGCCGCCATTCGCGGCGTGCAGGTTGGCGGCCAGGTAGTCGGCGGGGGTGCCCGTGTCGTAGAAGGTGCCCGGGTAGGGCACCACCTCCAGCGCGCCCGCCGCCTCCGCCGGGCGCCAGAGGGCGCGGACCAGGTCGGAGAAGACGACAGGCAGATCGCGGACGAGCCGCCAGGGCAGCAGCGAGAAGCCGGTGAAGTTGTGCCCGGCGAAGGTGCCCGGCGCCGCCGGGTCCGCGGCGGGCTGACCGAGCAGGCGTACGGTGTGCCCGTCCCACCCGTCGAGCAGGGCGGCCACGTCCGGGCCCGGCGCGGCGGCCGGGTCGGCGAGGTACGCGTCGGCGTTGCCGACCAGCACCGGCCGCCCGCCGATCCAGTCCCGCAGGTTGGCCACGCCACCCGCGGTGCCCAGTGGCTCGCCCGGCTCGACGGACAGGTGGGCGCGGTCGCCGACGTGCGCGACCACCTGGTCACCGAGATAGCAGGCGTTCACCGCGACCCGGGCGGGGCCGACCAGGCCGAGCCCCGCGACCCGGGCCAACGCCCGATCCAGCAGCGGGACGTTGCCCACCGGGCAGAGCGCCTTGGGCACCCGTTCGGTGAGCGGACGCAACCGGGTGCCCGCACCGGCGGCGAGCACCAGCGCGCACAGCTCCGCCGGCACGGACGCCATCCCGGTCACGGCAGGTCGTCGGGGATCGGGGGCGGGAACTGCCCGGCCAGCGGCCCGATGTCGTAGTAGGCGAGCAGCCGGGCCGTCGGCCAGGTCAGCTTGGGCAGGTCGTCCAGCGGGTGCCACGCGGCCTCGAAGACCTCCGCGCCGTCGACCGCCAGCTCGGTGCCGGACGCCGGCACCTCCGCCTCGAAGACCACGTCCACCCAACCCTTGGCGTGCACGATCGCGTTCGGCACCGCCGGACGGAGCCGGGACGGGGGGAGTCGGACGCCGGACTCCTCGAACAGCTCGCGCGCCGCGCCCACCACCGGGGCCTCGCCGCGGTCCAGAAGGCCGGCGGGCAGTGACCAGCCCTTGCCGGGCGGCTGGCGCAGCATGAGCAGCCGTCCTGCGCCCGGTGCCTCGGAATCGCGGACCAGGGTGACCGCACCGACGATGTACTTCGGCATCGCCAGCTTGACCAGGCGCCGGCGCACCGGCAGCGGCAGCCGGTAGAAAGCCTGGTAGAAGATGGCCCGACCGGTGGCGCGGGAACGGGGGATCATGACTCCAGGCTAGTGGTCACGAATGTTCCTCGGACGCGCTGGGCCGGTCCCGGTCACTGTCGATGGTCGACCAGGTCGATGAGCTGGCGTACCACGGTGTCCGGTTCGATCACCCGGTCGAAGACCGCGACCAGCAGGGTCTCCAGGTCGGGATAGCCCAACTCCTCCGAGAGGCGCAACAGCGGCAGGTCGCTGGCGAGACCCCGGTTGTGCTGACGCAGGGTGAGCCCGATGGTCGCCCGACCCAGACGGACCTTGTCGCTGATCGTGATGCCCGGCTCGGTGTGCTCGGCGAACCACCTGTTGATCTGCATCTGGGCGTGTGGCGACTTGACGAAGCTCAACCACTCCCGCCGCGGGCCACGCGAGGCGACCCCGGCCTCGAACCCGTTGTCGCCGTCGTTCTCGGTGAAGATCTCCACCACGTCGCCCTCGTCCAGCTCCGAACTCAGCGGGGCCAGCCGACCGTTGATCCGCGCCGCGAGACAGTGGTCGCCCCGCTCGTTGCCCAGTTCGTACGCGAGGTCGACCGGGGTGGCGCCGCCCGGCAGCACGACCTGCCGACCCTCGGCGAAGACCTGGATCTGACCCTCGGCGAGGTCGCAGCGCAACGACTCGAGGAACTGCGCCGGGTCGGCCGCGTCCGGCTCCCAGTCGAGCACCCGGCGCAGCCAGTCCAACTGCTCGGCGCGGGCCGCGGCGCTGCTGCTCCCCGAGCGGGGGAAGCGGAAGTCGGCGGCGATGCCGTACTCGGCGGAGCGGTGCATCTCCTGGTTGCGGATCAACACCTCCACCGTACGGTCCTGGGGGCCGCGGACGCTGGTGTGCAGCGAACGGTAGAGGTTGTTCTTCGGCGAGGCGATGAAGTCCTTGAAACGCCCGGGGATGGGTCGCCAGGTGCCGTGGATCGCGCCCAGCGCGGCGTAGCAGTCGGTGGCCGGGCCGTCGACCACCACCACGATGCGGGGCAGGTCGAACGGGGCGGTGTGGCCGCCGGCGATGGTGTCCTTCCAGATCGAGTAGAGGTGCCGGGGGCGCGGGCTCACCTCGGCGTCGACCCGGCTGCGCTTCAGCGCCACCTTGGTCCGGGTGACCACGGCGTCGAGGTAGGCGTCCCAGCCCGGCCGGTCGTGCACGTGCCGGGCCAGCCGGGCGTGCTCGTCCGGCTCCAGGTGCAGCAGCACCACGTCGTCCAGCTCGCGCTTGAGGGTCTGGATGCCCAGCCGGTCACAGAGCGGGACCAGCACCTCCTGGGTCTTGCGGGCGATGCGCTCCCGCGACGACGCCGAGCGCACCCCGAGGGTGCGCATGTTGTGCAGCCGGTCCGCCAGCTTGATGATCAACACCCGGACGTCCTTGGCGGCCGCCACGATCATCTTGCGGATCGTCTCCGCCTCGGCGGCCTTGCCGTAGAACGCCTTGTCGAACTTGGTCACCCCGTCGACCAGGTGGGCCACCTCGCCGCCGAAGTCCTCGGAGAGCGCCTGGAGGGTGTAGCGGGTGTCCTCCACGGTGTCGTGCAGCAGCGCCGCGACCAGAGTGGTGGTGTCCATCCCCAGCTCCGCGCAGATCTGCGCCACCGCGAGAGGATGGGTGATGTACGGCTCACCGCTCTTGCGGAACTGCCCGCGGTGCATGTTTTCCGCGATCGTGTACGCACGTCGCAGCACCGCGGGATCGGTGCCGGCGTGGATGCCCCGGTGGGTGCGCACCAGTTGGGTGACCGGGTCGGAGTCGGTGGTCGGCCAGCTGAGCAACGACCGCAGCCGGCGGGCGAGCGGCAGCTCACCCGGCTGTGTCGGCAGGGCGCCCCCCAGGGCGGCGCCGTGTCCGGCGTCGACGTCCACGAGGGACACCTCCTCACCCCGGCTCCGCGACGCCGGAACCCGGCGGCGGGAGCAGGCCCACGAATCGGGCAGGACTGCACTCCTCTAACAGCCTAAGCGAGTCGACGTAGTCCGATCGGTCAGTTGGTCATGAGCGTTCGGTCGAGAGTTGGTGAGACGCGCCGTTCTCGGCCTTCGCCAGCAGGTCACGGAACCGCCCCGCGCCGCCCACCGGGGACGACCAACCGGAGGACATCTCGACCAGTCGGGTCTCCGGTCGTTCCAACCAGGACAGGATCCGCTCGGACTCCTCGGCGGTCGCCGCCGGCACCGGGCCGTGCCCGCCGGCCACCGTTTCGGCGGTGGCCCGGATGGTGGCCAGCGTGGGTCGCGGGTGCGCGCCGGGCGGGGACACCCCCGCGCCGGCCAGCCGGCCGTGCCGCACCAGCGCCAACTCCCAGCCGCCCCGGGCGGCCGGCCGGGCCGCGGCCAGCTCGACGATCCCGGTCAGCGCGGCCAGCCGCTGCATCCGCACGGTGGCCCGCAGCACCGCCGCCAGCCGGGACCGCACCACCGCGGCCTCCTCGTAACGCTGGTCGGCCGAGAGCACGTCGATCCGGGCGAGCAGTGCGTCCACCACCGGCTGCGGGTCACTTGTCGTGGCGGTGCGGAAGGGCCGGGCCGCTCTGTCGTCGTACTCCTCGGGGGTGATCTTGTGCTCGCAGGGCGCCGGGCAGCGACCCAGCTCGGCCAGCGCGCAGGCCGGCGTGACGGTGCGCAGCGAGAGCCGGTGCGTGCACTGGCGCAGCGGCACGGCGTCGTGGAAACCGGCGGCGGCCAGCTCCGCGGCCCGCCGGGAGGTGAACGGGCCGAGGTACGCGGTGTCGGTGGGGGAGAGGTCGCGGACGATCGAGAGCCGGGGATAGGGACCGTCGGTCAGCTTGAGCCAGACCATCCGCTCCGGGTATTTCGACCGTCGGTTGTACGGCGGGGCGTGCGCGGCGATCAACCGCAGCTCGCGGACCTCCGCCTCCAGCGAGTGCGCGCACTCCACCGCCTCGACCCGCTCGGCCGCCGCCAGCATCTCGGAGATCCGGGCGCGCTTCTCCCCGGCGGTGAAGTAGCTGCGCACCCGGGTGGCGATGTCGACGGAGGTGCCCACGTAGAGCGGGCGGTCGTCGGCGGCCCGGAAGATGTAGACCCCCGGGACCTTGGGCAGCCCCTCGGCCAGGTGCCGTTTGCGGCGTTGGGTCGGGGTGACCGCGCGGGCGAACTCGATGGCGTCGCCGACCGTGTCCACCCGGTGCCCGCCGAGCCGACCGATCAGCCCGTGCAGCACGTCGACCGTCGCCTTCGCGTCGTCGAGGGCCCGGTGGGTGGGCTGGGTGGCGGTGCGGAAGTAGGCGGCCAGGGTGCCCAGCTTGCGGTTGGGCACCTCGTCGCGGGTCAGCACCCGGCGGGCCAGCGCCGCCGTGTCCAGGACCCGGGGGTTGGGCCAGCGGTAGCCGTGCTTGGCGCAGGCCGCCTTGAGGAAGCCCACGTCGTAGGGGGCGTTGTGGGCCACCAGCACCGCGTCGGCGATGAACTCCAGGAAGCTGGGCAGCACCTGCTCGATCGGCGGCGCCGGCACCAGCATCGCCTGGGTGATGCCGGTCAGCACGGTGATGAACGGCGGGATCGGCTGCCCCGGGTTGACCAGGGTGGCCAACACCCCCAACTGTTCGCCACCGCGCACCCGGACCGCCCCGATCTCGGTGATGCCGCCGCCGTCCGGCGCGCCGCCGGTGGTCTCCAGGTCGACCACCACGAAGGTGGTCGCGTAGAGCGGCAACGCCGGGTCCACCCCGCCCACCGTCGGGTCGAGACCGGCCAGTGACTCCTGGACGTACTCCGCCTGTGCCATCGGCGGCACGCTAGCGCGTCGGTCCGACACTCGCGTCGCAGCCGTCCCACCAGTCACCATGGGGCTAGGATGAGAGATCGGCTCACTCACCGGGCGGTGGGCCCGGCCGCGGTGGGAGACTTGCCACATGCCCCTCACCGAGCCGTCCGACGACCACCTCCCGCAGGAGGATCTGGTCGCGCTCGACGGGGCCGCCAGCAACCCGGACGACAACGTAGTCAGCGCGACATCCGACGCATCCGACCCGACCACGGCGGGCGACGGCGCGGCTGGTGAGCCGGAGCCGACGCTGCCCGAGCCGACGCTGCCCGAGCCGGTCCGGCAGCGGATCGTGACGCTGACCGCCACGGTCCTGCCCACCCTGCCCGCCGACGAGGTGCCGGTGCCGTTGCGTCGGGTGGCCAAGTTCGCCCCGAACCGGCGTGCCCGGCTCGGCGCGCCGGCCATCGCCGCCCAGCTCACCGCCGACCCGCTGTTCCGGCAGCGGGTCACCGCCCGGGTCCTGGCCGACGCCGGCGACCTCGGGGCCGCCGTCGTCGAGGGCACCGCGCCCGCCGCCGCCGACCCGGTCGAGGTCGCCGCGCTGGCCTACCTGGCCCGGCCGCGCGGCTGGCGGGAGCTGATCGACGCCAGCGGTGCCGCCGTGCGTGCCGAGGCGGACAGCGCGGTCGTCGCCGAGCTGGTCCGCGAGGCCGAGCAGCGGGCCACCCGCGCCGAACACGACCGGGCGGTGGCCCGGGTCGAGGCGGAGAAGCTGCGCGACGAGCTGGCCCGCGTCCGCGAGGAGCTGGGTCAGCTCCGTGAGGAGTCCCGGCAGGTCGCCCGCACCCTCCGGGAGACCCAGGCCCGTGAACGCAAGGCCACCGAACTGCTGGCCACCGAGCGCGGCCGGGCCGCGCGCGCCAGCGCCGACGTCGACGCCGAGCTGCGCCGCGCCCGCGCCCGACTGGCGGAGGCGGAGGCCGCCGCCGGGGTGGCCCGGGCCAGCGCCAAGGAAGCCCGGTCGGTCGACGACGCCCGGCTCTGGCTGCTGCTGGAGACCATCGGTCAGGCCGCCGTCGGGCTGCGCCGCGAGCTGGCGCTCGACCCGGTCGACAAACTCCCCGCCGACTTCGTCGCCGACGCGTTCGCCGAGCAGCCGGGCACCGCTCCGGCCAGCCCCGCCGCACGTGCCCGCGACACCGACGACCCGGCGCGGCTCGACCAACTGCTCGCTCTGCCCCGGGCACACCTCGTGGTGGACGGCTACAACGTCACCAAGCGCGGCTTCGGCGAGATGTCGCTGGAGCAGCAGCGCAAACGCCTGATCACCGGGCTGGGCGGGATCGCCGCGCAGACCGGCGACGAGGTCACCGTGGTCTTCGACGGCGCCGAGCGGATGCACGGGCTGCCGCCCGCGCCGCGCGGCGTCCGGGTGCTGTTCTCCCGCAAGGGCGAGACCGCCGACGAGCTGATCCGGCGACTGGTCCGCGCCGAGCCGGCGGGGCGGCCGGTGGTGGTGGTCTCGTCCGACCGTGAGGTCGCCGACGGGGTACGCCGGCACGGCGCCTACCCGCTGGGTGCCGACTCGCTGCTGCGGCGGCTCGCCCGCTCCTGACCGCCGTCGACTCGAGTTCCATGATGTCGGGGTGTCCGACCGCGTGGGATGGCCCGTTTTCGTTGATCTGGAGTGGATCTCGCCCCCAAACGGACGGTCGGACGCGGTTTCTGTCGTACCCGGTGGTTAGCGTCGATGTGACCGACGGTGCTCGGTCGGCGACGGCAGGGTGCGCCGACCGTGCGTCGCGAGCGATCAGGAGGCGTGATGCTCATCGACTGCGACGGGTGCGCGAAGCGGGACGCCGGCTGCTCCGGCTGCCCGCTCACCGCCCTGTTCGACGAGACGTCCCCGGCCGCAGGGCTGGTCGCCGCCGAGGTGGAGGCGATCGAGGTGCTCGCCCGCGCCGGTTTCGACGTGGAGGTGTTGGCCGCGCCCACGCGTACCGCGGCGGCTCGCCGCCGTGCTGTCCGCCGGATCGCCTGAGCGCGACACCGTGCCCGGAAGCGGGCTTCTCGCGGACCATAGGATGAGCGGTCACGGCGGGAGGAGTGGCGCGATGAGCGGGGTACGACGGGCGGTGACGCGGTGACTCCGCGCGGGTGGGCGCTGCTGACCCTGGCCGGCCTGACCATCGCGCTTGTCGTGATCGCCGCGCTGCTCATCCCGTGGCACCGACCGCCGGCCCCGCGGGCCGACCAGCTCGCCGCGCTGCGTGACCTGCCGGCGGAGCAGGTGGCCAAGGGGCGGGAGTTCCGAGCCGCGCTGCGCCCGGGCGGTTACACCGCGCTCGCCGTGGGGCTGCTCGTCGCTCTCGCGCTCGGGCTGACCCCGCTGGGCAGTCGCCTGGTCGAGCTGGTGGGCCGGCCGTTCGGGGGGCACTGGGTCGCGCAGGCGGTGCTCGGTGGGCTGGCCGTGATGCTCGTCGCCGACCTGGTGACGCTGCCGTTCGCCGCCTGGCGCCAGAGCGTACTCACCCGCTACGGGTTGAGCACCAACGGCTGGAGTGGCTGGGCGGTCGACCTGCTGAAGTCGTACGCGGTCAGCGCGGTGATCGGCGCGGTGGCGCTCGTCGGCTTCTACGCGGTGATCCGGTTCGCGCCGCGCTGGTGGTGGGCGTTCGGCGCGGCGGGTGCGGCTCTGCTGGTGGTGCTGCTGTCGTTCGTGCTGCCGGTGCTGGTGGAGCCGGTGTTCAACAAGTTCACGCCGATGGAGCAGGGTCCGCTGCGTACCGAGCTGATGAGCATGGCCGCCCGCGACGGGGTGCCGGTGCGCGACGTGCTGGTCGCCGACGCGTCCCGGCGCACCAAGGCGGTCAACGCGTACGTCTCCGGTCTCGGGCCGACCCGTCGGGTGGTCGTCTACGACACGCTGCTGCGCGAGGCGACCCCGGCCGAGGTGACCGCCGTGGTCGCGCACGAGCTTGGGCACGCGAAGGACTCCGACGTGACGGTGGGCACGCTGACCGGGGCGCTGGGCGCCGCGGCGGCCGTGGTGGCGCTCTATCTGCTCGGCTCGTGGGGGCCACTGTTGCGGCTGGCCGGCGTCGACTCGGTCGCCCAGCCACGCGCGTTTCCGTTACTGCTGGCACTCGTCACGGTGGCCGGCCTGGTCGCCGCGCCGGTGCAGGCGCTGATGTCGCGACGGGTGGAGGCGCGGGCCGACGCACACGCGCTCGCGCTGACCCGTGACCCGCAGGCGTTCGAGTCGATGCAGCGCCGGCTCGGCTCGGTCAACCTCGGCGACCCCGATCCGCCACGCTGGGAATACCTCTACTCGGCCTCGCATCCGTCCACCGTCGAGCGGATGGCCGCCGCGCGCGCGTACGCCCGGGAGGCCGGCCGATGAGCCGCACACTGTTGATCACCAACGATTTCCCGCCCCGTCCGGGCGGCATCCAGTCCTTCGTGCACAACCTCGCGGTGCGGCAACCGGCCGGTTCGGTGGTCGTCTACGCGTCGAGCTGGCGGGGGGCCGAGAAGTTCGACGCCGACCAGCCGTTCGAGGTGATCCGGGAACGCACCCGGGTGCTGCTGCCCACCCCGTTGATCGCCCGCAGGGCGGCGCGGTTGGCGCGCGCGTACGACTGCGACACGGTGTGGTTCGGTGCGGCGGCCCCCTTGGGGTTGCTCGCCGCCGGCCTGCGTCGGCGTGCCGGCGTACGCCGGGTGGTGGCGCAGACCCACGGCCACGAGATTGGTTGGGCGGCGTTGCCGGCCGCCCGGCCGGCGCTGCGGCGCATCGGTCGGGGTGTGGATGTCACCACCTATCTCGGCGAGTACACCCGCAGCCGGCTGGCCCGCGTGCTGGACGGGGTGACCGAGCTGCGCCGGCTCGCCCCGGGGGTCGACGTGGACACCTACCACCCGACCGTGGACGGCGAGCAGGTCCGGGCCCGGCTCGGGTTGACCGACCGTCCGGTGGTGGTCTGTGTGTCCCGGCTGGTGCCGCGCAAGGGTCAGGACATGCTGATCCGGGCGCTCCCGGAGATCCGCCGCCGGGTGCCCGAAGCGGCTCTGCTGATCGTCGGCGGTGGTCCGTACCGGGCGACCCTGGAGAAGCTGGCCCGACAGACCGGTGTGGAGCGGGACGTGGTGTTCACCGGCTCGGTGCCGTCGGCCGAGTTGCCGGCGCACTACGCGGCCGGCGACGTCTACGCGATGCCGTGTCGCACCCGCAACCGGGGGCTCGACGTGGAGGGGCTGGGCATCGTCTACCTGGAGGCGTCCGCGACCGGCCTGCCGGTGGTGGCCGGTGACTCCGGGGGCGCACCGGACGCGGTCCGTGAGGGGGAGACCGGTTACGTCGTACGCGGGCGCGACGTGGCCCAGCTCGCCGACCGGGTGGCCCGTCTGCTCGCCGATCGGGACCTGGCCCGCCAGCTGGGCGCTGCCGGCCGGGCCTGGGTGGAGCGGGAGTGGCGCTGGGAGGCACAGGCGGAACGGATGGCGGCGCTGCTCGCCGGTTGATCGCCGTTCAGCTCTCCCGGGCCGGCGCGTAGTGCGGCACGTACTCCTGGCCGGTGAGTTTCTGGATCTCCGCCATCACCTCGTCGGTGACCGTCCGGACGTCCCGCGGCGCGTGGATCCGGTCGACGACCGGGATCGGCGGGCCGAACCGCAGGGTGACCGGATGTCGACGGGGCAGCCGTGCGTCGACCGGCAGCACCTCGGCGGTGCCGAGCACGCCGACCGGAATGATCGGCACTCCGGCGTCGCGGGCCAGCCGGGTCATCCCGACGCGGCCCCGGTAGAGCCGTCCGTCCGGGGAGCGGGTGCCCTCCGGGTAGATCGCGACCAGGCCACCGGCGCGCAGCACCGGTACGGCGGCGTCGAGAGCCCGCAGGGCGGCCCGGCCTCCGGCGCGTTCGACCGGGATGGCGCCCATCCCGGCGACGATCCGCCGGTTGAGCCAGCCGCCCGGACCGCGGCCGTTGAAGTACTCGACCTTCGCCCAGAAGGTGACGTGCCGGGGCGTCGAGGTGACAAGGAACCACTCGTCGGCGACGGACAGGTGGTTGCCGGCGAGGATGGCGCCGCCGTGTCCGGGCAGATGCTCAAGCCCCTCCACGTGGGGCCGCCAGCCCATCCGGAGCGCGGCGCCGACGGTCAGCTTGGCGACGTCGTACAGCAGGGGCACGTGTCCTCCGGGGTCGAGCTTCAGGCTCGCGCCGGGCCGAGGTGGGCCTCCAGCGCGGCGTGCAGCAGGGTGTCGTCGTCGGTGACGCCGGTGGCCAGGGGCAGGCTGCCCCAGGCCCAGAGCTGGGCGATGCCGTGCAGGTTGGCCCAGAGCGCGCCGGCGAGCACCGGCGCGGGGGCGTCGGTGGGCCGACGCACCTGCGCCACCAGGTCGGCCAGCGCGGTGAACAGCGGCAGGCTCGTCTCGCGCAGCCGCAGCCGGCCGCTGTCCAGCAGGTCGTGGCGGAACATCAGCTCGAACATGCCGCGGTGGGCAGCCGCGAAGTCCAGGTACGTCCGGGCCAGCGCGGCCAGTCGGGTACGCGGGTCCGGGTCGACATCGCGCATCGTCTGCTCGACGCGGGCGGTGAGGTCGGCGAAGCCCTCCCGGGCGATGGCGGAGAGCAGGTCGACGTGGGTGGGGAAATAGCGGCGCGGCGCGCCGTGCGAGACGCCGGCACGGCGGGCGATCTCCCGCAGTGACACCGCCGCCTGACCCTCGTGCAGCACCAGGTCCACCCCGGCGGCCACCAGCCGACCGCGCAGGCCTGCCTCGTCCGCGTCCATAGACATTGTCTACCAGTAGCGGTAGACGCTGTCTATCTCGGTCGGCGTGGTGCTGCGCTCGTTCACCTCGTCGGTGGGCCTGTTGGACTGTCGTCGGGCGTGTCATGACCTGCCGAGTGCCGCAGGTTAACGTGATGCCTGTGAGTCATCAAGATGACTCACAGGCATCACGCTCGATGGAGATACCGGGACGGGCTCAGCCTCGCGCCGTCGAGAGTCGCCGCCCGTGCCAGGCATGCCCCGACTTCATGAAAGACGAGTGGATCATGCTCGCGCCCGGGCTGGGCCGCGCCCGGGGTTCAGCGGATGCGGGCCAGGATCCGGTCGGCGGGGGCCGGACGCCCGAAATGCCAGCCCTGGCCGGCGTCGCAGCCGATCGCCCGTAGCCGCTCGGCCTGCCCGGCGGTCTCCACCCCCTCGGCGGTGACCGTCAGGTCCAACGCGTGCGCGAGCGAGACCAGCGAGGCGAGGATCCGCTCGTCGGTGCGGCCGACCGAGGGCGACCGCAGCCCGGCGACGAACTCCCCGGCGACCTTCAACTCGGTCACCGGCAGATCCCGGAGGTACGCCAGGTTGCTGTAGCCGGTGCCGAAGTCGTCGATGGCGATCCGTACACCGAGGTCGGCCAGCACCCGCAGGGCGCGGACCGGCTCCTCGGCGGTGCTCATCATCGTGCTCTCGGTGATCTCCAGTTGGAGCCGCTCCGGCGGCAGGCCGGTCTGCCGCAGGAGCGCACGAACCTCCTGCACCAACCCGGGCCGGTGTACCTGCCGTACCGCCAGGTTGACGCTGATGAAAGGTGCGGCGACGGTACCGCCCGCCCACGCCTCCGCCTCGCGGCAGGCCTCGGCCAGCACCCAGCCGCCCAACTGGATGATCAGGCCGGTCTCCTCGGCCAACCCGATGAAGCTGTCCGGACGCAGCACCCCCAACTCCGGGTGACGCCAGCGGACCAGCGCCTCGACGCCGACCAGGCTGCCGTCGCGCAGTGAGGTCAGTGGCTGGTAGTCCAGGTAGAACTCGCCCCGCTCCAGCGCGGCGGGGATCGCCGCGGAAAGCGCGTACCGGGCCAGTTCGCGTTGGTTGCGCTCGGCGTCGTAGAGCGCCCAGCGCGCCCCGCCGGCGGACTTCGCCCAATGCAGGGTGCTGTCCGCGGCCCGCATCAGGTCGCTGGGGTTGGCCCCGGCCACCTGACGCTCGACGATGCCGATGCTCGCCGAGATCTGCAGCTCGTGCCCGTCGACGAGCGCCGGTGTCCGGACCGCGGCCAGCGCGCTCTCGGCCAACGCCACCATGTCGTCGGTGCCGCCGGTGTGTTGCACCAGGATGACGAACTCGTCCCCGCCGAGCCGGGCCACCAGATGCTCACCCATGGCCCGACACAGCCGTTCGGCCACCGTGACCAGCAGCCGGTCACCGACCTGGTGCCCCAGGGTGTCGTTGACGACCTTGAAGCGGTCCAGGTCCAGGAAGCACACCCCGACCCGCTGCGCGCCCCGGCCGGGCTCGTTGAGCGCCGCGGTGAGCCGCTCGGTGAACAGCGTCCGGTTGGGCAGACCGGTGAGCGGGTCGTGGGTGGCCTGATGCCGGAACCGGGCCTCGCTGGCGCGCAGCGCCCGCTCGGCCTGCGTCCGGGCCCGCATGGCGGCCCGGCGGATCGACTCCTGCTCGTCGAGAGTGCGGTCGCGCAGCGCGCGGGCGTAACCGGTCGCCACGGCCGCCAGCAGCCGGGCCATCCGGTCCTCGACCTCCTCGGCCACCAACCCCAGGTCGCGCACCAACCGAAGTTGGATGACCTCGACGGTACGACCAAGCCCCTCCGCGGAGGCGATGTGCGCGGCGACCAACTCGGCACCGACCCGGTACCCGGCGCGCAGGTCGAACGGCTCCGTGAGCAACGCGCCGGCCAGTTGTGCGGTGAGCCGGTCCAGCATGGTTTCCAGCTGGGCCTGGGTCATCGGCAGGTAGCTGGTGCCGGAGACCGCCTTCGCCCAGGCGCGGGCGAAGGTGCCCGGACGGGTGGCCGCCTCGGGCGTCTCAGTCACCGAGTCGCCCGACGCCGCCCATGAAGACCGCGCGCTCGGCGTCCTCCGCGCTCTCCGGGGTGTCCGGTCGCCACTGGGGCACCCACACCACGCCGGGGTCGAGCAGCTCGAACCCGTCGAAGAGTGCGGTCAGCTCAGCTCGATTACGGATCCACAGCGGATTGTCGGTGCGTCGGTAGACCCGTTCCGCCTCGGCGCGCTCGTCGTCGCTGCGACCGTCGTCGCTGGCCTGCGACAGCACCAGATAGCTGCCGGGGGCCAAGGCGTCACGCAGCGTCCGCAGCAGCTCTGCCGGTCGGTCGTCGTCGGAGACGAAGTGCAGGACGGCCACGACCATCACGGCCACCGGTTGGCTCAGGTCGAGCAGCTTGCGGACCTCCGGGTGGGCCAGGATCGCCTCCGGGTGCCGCAGGTCCTCCTGCACCACCACCGTCCGGTCGTTGCCGGCGAGGATCTCGCGGCTGTGCGCCACCGCCACCGGGTCGACGTCCACATAGACCACCCGGGACCGCGGGTCGAGCCGCTGGGCGATCTCGTGCACGTTGCCGACGGTCGGGATGCCCGAGCCGATGTCCAGGAACTGCCGGATTCCGGCCTCGGCGAGGTGGTGCACGGCCCGGCGCAGGAACGCCCGGTTGGCCTGGGCCATCAGCGGCGCCTCCGGCACCGCCGCGACCATCGCCTGCGCCGCGGCGCGGTCCGCGGCGAAGTTGTGCGAGCCACCGAGGTAGTAGTCGTACATCCGCGCGACACTCGGGCGCTCGATGTCGATGGTGTCGGGTGCCCAGTCCGGCCGCTGCATGCGATTCACCCCTCGAGTCCGCGACGCGGGCGTCGTCGCCCGCGCGGGTATTGTGCACCCGCCACGCACGCCAGACCATAGCGTGCGGGAGGTTACCCGCCGACGTCGGTCGATACGCGACGGCCCGCGCTGGCCGAAGCCGGCGCGGACCGTCGGTCGTGCGGTCCCGCTGAAGGAGCGGGGGCGGGTCAGAACTTCGGCGCGTCCGGTGCTTCGAGCAGGCCGAGCCGCAGCGCGGTCATCAGCGCCTGGGCCCGGTTGGCCGCGCCGAGCTTCTCGTAGAGCTTCGAGATGTGCGTCTTGGCCGTGGACTCGCTGACGAACAGCTGCTTGGCGATGCCGGCCACGCTCATCCCGTCGGCGAGCAGCCGCAGCACCTGCCCCTCCCGGGGAGACAACTGCGGGCCGGACGGCGCGAGCCGGCGCTTCATCGCCTCGGCCAGGTCGGCGGCGGTGAACGCGCTGGGGGAGGAGGCGGCGTGCCGCGCGGCGGCCACCACCTCGTCGGCCGGGGCGGTCTTCGGCACGAAGGCACTCGCACCGGCCTCCAGAGCACCGAAGAGCTGGTCGTCGCCGGCGTACATGGTCAGCACCACGATGCCCATCGACGCGCTGGACTTGCGCAGCGCGCGGGTGGCCTCCAGGCCGCTGCCGTCGGGCAGCCGCAGATCCATGATCACCACGTCCGGCTGCAGGGCACCGGCCTGGCGTACGCCCTCCGCCGCCGTGGCGGCCTCACCGACGACCTCGAACTGCCGGTCGCGCTCGAAGGCGTGGCGCAGGCCCTTGCGAATCAGGTCATGATCGTCAACAAGGAGGACCTTGGTGCGGGTGGCCGGTGTCGGACTTGTGGTCATCCTCGGGTTACTCCCCTTCTGGTGCTGCGCTGTCGCGCACGTTATCTCGGCGGGACGAGGTGCCAACAACCACGGCCACGGTAGTGCCGCTGGGTTGCCGCGGCCTGATCTCCAACCGGCCCCGGATACGTTCCGCCCTCTCGGCCATGATCGCAAGACCGTACCGTCCGTCGGGGCGCTGGTCAGCCATCCCCTGACCGTCATCCGACACTTCTATCTGGGCGTACGGGGGGTCGACCTCGCACGTGACCCACAAATTCGAGGCGCCGGCGTGCTTGCGCGCGTTGGTCACCGCCTCCTGGGCGATGCGCAGCAACTCGGCCTCGGTGGCGGCCGGCAGCCGGGCGGTGGACTCGTCCAGCGAGAGGTGCACCCGCAGTCCGCCGGACGCGCCCACGGTGCGCGCGTACTCGGCGATGGCGGCGGCCAGCCCGCCCTGCCGGTCCACCTCACTGCGCAGCTCGAAGAGGCTCAGCCGCAGCTCCTGGATCACCCGGGTCACCTCGGTGCGCAGCGTACGCAGGGCCTCGGCGGTCTCGTCGGCGTCGTCGAAGACGGTGGCCATGGCGTTGTCGATGCCGTAGCCGACCATCACCAACTCCTGCGCCACCCCGTCGTGGATCTCCCGGGCCAGCCGCTGCCGTTCCTCGTTGGTGGCCAGCGAGCGCACCTCGTCGAAGAGCAGCGCCGCCTCCAGCCGCAGCGCGGCCGGGCGGGTCAGCGCGGTCACCCGGGACACCACCGGAGGTGGGTACGCGTGCGCGGCGTCCGCCTCCAGCACCACCAGCCCGACCGTGCGGACCCCGGCGACCAGCGGAACGATCAGCGCGGACACGTCGCCGCCACGGTGTGAGCGGGACTGCGAGCGCGCGGCCGTCGTGGCCTGCTGGCTGGCCCAGGCGTCGGCGATGGCCGAGTCGGCGTCCAGCGTCGTCTCCCAGTCCACCCGGTCGACGCCGGCCTGGGCGAGCACCACGAGCCGGCCGCCGCCACTGGCCGAGAGCACCGCGCCCCGGTCGGCCTGGGCCACCGTGCGCAACTCCTCCAGCAGGTGCTCGGAGATGCCGCCCGGGTCCAGGGTGGCGCCGGGCAACTGCCGGGCCACCGTCCGCAGCTGGGTCAGCAGCCTGGTCGCCTCGGCGTACGGCTGGGGTTTGCCCTCGTTACGGACGGCCATCACCCGGTGCAGGGTGCCGGCGGCGTAGAGCCCCAGCGCCGCCAGGATGAGCCACTGCGCGCAGACCGCGAGGTAGCCCGGCTGGCCGAGCTGGAGCTCTCCGCCGACAGTGGTGAGCGCACCGCTGACCAGCAGGGTGGCTGCGGTGACCGCGAGCAGGGCGGTGCCCTCGGAGAAGTGGCGGCGCAGCGCGGTGACGGTCACCGGGACCGCCAGGTAGGGCAGCACCGCCGAGGCGCCGAGCCCGGCGACCGTGCCGATCGACGCCACCGCGGCCACCTGGCTCGCGGCCAGGCCCAGCACCACCACCTCGGCCACCCGGCTCAGCGGCGCGATCAGCCGGTGCTGCGGGGCCAGCAGGGACGGGAGCCCGGCCACCGCCAGGAGCGCGATCCACCACAGCTGGCTGAGGTCGCGGGTGGCGAAGATGGTCAGGACGGCGATCAGCGCCAGCATCACCAGGCGGGCGGCCGCGGCGAGGGGATGCGGGTGCGGTGCGGTGGCTGTGGATGCGGGCACGTGACGGATGGTAGTCAGCCTCGGTAGATCTCGGCGATGTCCGCCGCGTACGTCGTGTGGACGACCTGGCGCTTGACCTTGAGCGACGGGGTCAGCTCGCCGGTCGCCTCGGTGAAGTCGCGGGGCAGGACCCGGAACATCTTGATCGCCTCGGCCTTGGACACGGCCTGGTTGGCGGTGTCGATGGCGGTCTGGATCTCCCGGAGCAGGGCCTCGTGCTCGCGGAGCTGCTCGACGGGGGTGTCGGCGGGCATCCCGACGCCTTCCAGCCAGGCCGGGAGCGCCTCCTCGTCGACGGTGACAAGCGCCGCGATGAACGGCTTGCGGTCACCGACGACGACGCACTGGCTGATCAACGGGTGTGCCCGGACCAGGTCCTCCAGCACCGCCGGGGCGACGTTCTTGCCGCTGGCGGTGACGATCAGCTCCTTCTTGCGCCCGGTGATGCTCAGGTAGCCGTCGGCGTCGAGGTGGCCCAGGTCGCCGGTGCGGAACCAGCCGTCGGTGCTGAGCGTCTCGACGGTCGCCGTCTCGTTGCGCCAGTAACCCTGGAAGACCAGCGCGCCGGAGATCAGGATCTCGCCGTCGTCCTCGATCCGTACGGTCACGCCGGGCAGTGGGCGGCCGACGGTGCCGATCCGGGTGCCGGTCGGCAGGTTCGCCGCGGCGGCGGGCGAGGTCTCGGTCAGGCCGTAGCCCTCCAGGACCGTCACGCCGATGCCGCGGAAGAAGTGACCGAGCCGGGCGCCGAGCGGCGCGCCGCCGGAGATGGCGTCGCGGCAGCGCCCACCGAGCGCGGCGCGCAGCTTGCCGTAGACCAGCCGGTCGAAGACCACGTGCTGGGCGCGCAACGCCAGACCCGGTCCGCCCGGGGTCTCCAGCGCCTCGCTGTACGAGATGGCGACCTGCTCGGCGCGGGCGAAGATGCCGCCCTTGCCGTCGGCCTCGGCCTTCTGCTTGGCCGCGTTGTAGACCTTCTCGAACACCCGGGGTACGGAGAGCACGAAGGTCGGCCGGAACGCCTGCAACTCGGCGACCAGGTTCTTGGTGTCGGCGCAGTGGGCCATGGTGGCCCGCGCCTGCACGACGCCGATCTGGATCAGCCGGGCGAAGGCGTGCGCCAGCGGGAGGAAGAGCAGGGTGGACGCGCCGGCGTGGAACAGGTTCGGCAGCACCGGCACGGCGTTGGCGATGTCGGCGTACATGTTGCGGTGGGTGAGCACGCAGCCCTTGGGGCGGCCGGTGGTGCCGCTGGTGTAGATGATCGTGGCCAGGTCGTCGGCGCCGACCGCCTTGCGTCGCCGTTCGACCTCGGCCAGCTCGACCGTGGCGCCGGTGCTGACCAGTTGGTCGACCCCGCCGAGGTCGATCTGCCAGACGTGGTCCAACTCGGGCAGCCGGTGTCGGACGCCGGCGATCAGGGCGGCGTGCGCGTCGGTCTCCACCACGACGGCGACCGCGTTGGAATCCTCGATGATCCACGCGGCCTGTTCGGCGCTGGACGTCTCGTAGATCGGCACGGTGACCGCTCCGACGGTCCAGATGGCGTAGTCCAGCAGCGTCCACTCGTACCGGGTGCGGCTCATCAGCCCGACGCGGACGCCTGGTTCGATGCCGGCGGCGATCAAGCCACGGGCCACCGCGGCCACCTCGTCGCGGAACTGCCGGCAGGTCACCTCGGCCCAGACGGTGACGGCGCCCTCGGCGCCGGGGGTGGGGCGGGCGAACTGGACGGCGTCGGGCGCGACCTCGGCGTTGTCCCAGACCGGATCGGTGAGGTTGGCCGCGTCGCCAACGGTGACGATCGGCGGGACGGAGAACTCGCGCACCTGCACTCCTTCGTGCTCGCACTGGCCGGGCCGGCACCGCCGACGGGCGGTGGCTGTGTCGAAACCTACCCGGTGAGCACGGGCACACCGCTAACGCCCGGCGCTGTCCTGGCCCCCTGCGGGCCGCTGGCGGCGCGGCGGGGGCGGCGCGGCGTGCGGCCGCGGCCCGCCGGGTAGCCTCCCCCCATGGCGGACTCCTCCACCCAGTCGATCATCATCGGCGCCGCACCGGATCGGGTGACGGCGGTCATCTGCGACTTCGCGGCATACCCGGAGTGGACCGACGCGGTCCGCCGCGCCGAGGTCGTCGAGGAGTACGAGGACGGCTACGCCAGCCAGGTGCGCTTCACCATCGACGCCGGGGTGATGGCCGACGAGTACGTGCTCGCCTACGAGTACGCCGAGGACCTCTCCCGGATCGAGTGGCACCTGGTCGCTCCCTCGAAGATGCAGAAGTCACAGCGCGGTTCGTACGACCTGGTGGGTAACCCGGACGGCAGCACGACGGTGACCTACACGCTGGAGGTCGACCTGTCGGTGGGGATGCTCGGGATGTTTCGGCGCAAGGCCGAAAAAGTGATCATGGATACCGCGTTGAAGCAGCTCAAGCGCCGGGTAGAAGCACCCGGTGCGGCGCACTGACGGGGTCGGTGGCACGGTGGAGGAGCCGAGGGTGGGCGGAACAGATCCGGGTTCGGCCCGGGAAGAGGCGGAGCGGTTGGTAGCCACCCTGCTCGCGGGGGCGCGACTGGCCTCCGCCGGCTCGGCGGGCGGCGCGTTCGGCTCGCTGGGCGGGATGCTGTCCGGTGTCCTCGGTCACAGTAACGACGCGGGAGGACGTCCCGGCGCCGGCGGTGCTTTCGCCACCGGATCGGCCGAATGCTGCGTCTGCCCGGTCTGTCGGGGCATCGCCGCGTTACGAGACCCGAGTCCGGAATTCGCCGAACGGCTCGCGACCGGCGCCGGAGACCTGGCAGCGGGCGTCGCCAGCCTGCTCCGCGCGTTCTCCCCGGCGCAGCCGTCCCCGACGAGCCCCTCCGGTGGGACCTCCGAACCCTCCTTCGCGCCACCACCGGCACCTGGCGCGAGCACCGACGATGTGCTCCCCGAGCCAGCCCCCGGCGACCCGTCCAGCGCGACCGGCGACGAACACGTGTGGCGCGATGCCACCCGCAGCGGGCATGATTCTCAGCCGGCGCCGGAGCGGGATGTCTGGTCGGTCGCCACCCGGACGGCGGACCCACTCGCCCCGGCCGCCGTACCACCCGTCGACGACGCCGGGCCGGCGACCGTACCGGCACCGACCACTCATCCCGCGGTGCCCGCTTCGCGGGTGCCGGACGACACCGGTGCGCAGGCACCGGGCGACGGCGCCTGAGCGCGGGACATCCCGACCCGGACCGGCATGCCGCCGGGACCGGGCCGGACAGTAGAGGGGAGCGGCAGCGGTGACGCTGACCATCGGAGTCGACGTCGGTGGCACGAAGGTGGCTGGCGGTGTCGTGGACGACACCGGCACGGTGCTCGTGCAGACCCGACGGGACACCCCCGCCGATGACGTCGGCAAGACCCGCGACGTCATCATCGAGCTGGTCGGCGAGCTGGCGGCCGGGCGGACGATCGAGGCCGTCGGTATCGGCGCGGCCGGTTGGATCGACGCCAGCCGCTCGACTGTGCTCTTCGCTCCGAACCTGGCCTGGCGGGACGAACCGCTGCGGGAGTACGTCAGCGAGGCCGTCGGCCTACCCGTGATCGTGGAGAACGACGGAAACGTCGCCGCCTGGGCCGAGTTCCGCTACGGCGCGGCCCGCGACGCCGACGATTCCATGATCATGTTCACCATCGGCACCGGTGTGGGCGGCGGCATCGTCCTCGGCGGTGACCTCATGCGCGGCGCGCACGGCATCGCCGCGGAGCTGGGCCACATGCTGGCCGTGCCGGACGGGCACCAGTGCGGCTGCGGCCGGCTCGGCTGCATCGAGCAGTACGCCAGTGGCAGCGCCCTGGTGCGATTCGCCCGGGCCGGCGCCCGGCAGGAGCCCACCCGGGCCACCGCGCTGCTCGACCTGGCCGGCGGTGAGGTCGAGGCGATCACCGGCCCGATGGTGACCGCCGCCGCGCAGGGCGGTGACCCCGTCTCCGCCGAGGCGTTCGCGCAGATCGGTCGATGGCTGGGCACCAGCCTCGCCGACATGGCGCAGATCCTCGACCCGCAGACCCTGGTGGTCGGCGGCGGTGTGATCGACGCAGGTGACCTGCTGCTCGGCCCCACCCGCCGCTCGTACCTCGACGCGCTCGCCCAGCGCGGTCGCCTGCCGGTGGCCGAGGTGCTCCCGGCGGAGCTGGGCAACAGCGCCGGGGTGATCGGCGCCGCCGACCTGGCCCGCCGGATCTGAGGCGGTCCGGGATGGGTGTGCCGCTGCGCGTGGTGTCGTACAACATCCACAGCCAGCGCGACGACACCGCCGCGCTGGCGGCGGTCGTCCGGGCGGCGCGCCCGGACGTGGTGATCGTGCAGGAGGGGCCGCGCCGGTTCCGGTGGCGGCAGAAGTCCGCCACGCTGGCCGAGTCGTTCGGCCTGGTGGTGGTCGCCGGTGGGCTGCCCGCGCTGGGCAACCTGCTGCTGACCAGCCTGCGGGTACAGGTGCGGGGCACCCGGTGCCAACGCTTCCCGCTCACCCCCGGTCGGCACCTGCGCGGCGCCGCGTACGCCGACTGCCGGGTTGCCGACGCCCAGTTCACCCTGGCCGGCTCGCACCTGTCCACCGACCCGGCCGAGCGGCCCTCCCAGGCCGCCGAGTTCAAGCGTGGCCTGGACGCGGCGACCAGCCCGGTGCTGGCCGGGGCGGACCTCAACGAGGGTCCGGACGGACCCGCCTGGGCCACCGTGTCGCGTGGGCTGACCGACGCCGCGGTGGCAGCCGACCGGGCCGAGCGGCTCACCTACTCCTGCGCCGACCCGCGCCGGCGCATCGACGCGCTCTTCGTCGACCCGCGGATCACCGTTGTCGACTACGACGTGGTGGACACCCCGCAGACGCGTCGGGCCAGTGACCACTTCCCGGTCCTGGTCGACCTGCTGCTGCCCACCACCGGCTGACCGCCCGACCCGGTCCGAGCGTCGACGCGTCCGTTCCAGGACTGGACATCCGGCTCGGTTGTGGAGAGGATTTCGCGGCGACCGGCACGCCTGCCGTACCAAAAGGAGATGTCCCGGTGTCCACCTCCACCGACCACGGCCGGCCCGACCCGGAGGCGACCTCGTCCGCGCACAGCGGCGACGGTCGCCCGGTCTCCGACCGGGGCGACACGGTCTGCGTCATCGGGGCCGGGGCCAGCGGCCTGACGGCGATCAAGAACCTGCGCGAGCACGGGTTCGGCGTGGACTGCTACGAACGGGAGACGGGCGTCGGCGGCGCCTGGAACTGGCGGCACGACCGCAGCCCGGTGTACGCCAGCACCCACCTGATCTCGTCGAAGCCGTTCACCCAGTTCCCGGACTTCCCGATGCCGGACTCCTGGCCGGACTACCCGCACCACAGTCAGCTGCTGTCGTACTTCGAGCGCTACGCCGACCACTTCGACCTGCGCTCGCACATCTGGTTCGGCACCGAGGTGGTCCGGGTCGAGCCCGCCGAGGGTGAGCGGTGGGACGTGACCACCCGCTCCACCGGCGGGTACGGCCCGGAGCGCACCTCCCGGTACGCCGCCGTGGTGATCGCCAACGGCCACAACTGGTCGCCGAAGCTGCCCCGCTACGAAGGGCTGGAGGAGTTCCGCGGCGAGATCATGCACGCCTCGTCCTACAAGGACCCGGCGCAGCTGCGCGGCAAGCGGGTGCTGGTGGTCGGCGCCGGCAACACCGGCTGCGACATCGCCGTCGAGGCCGCCCAACAGGCGTCGCGGTGCTGGCACTCCACCCGGCGCGGCTACTGGTACGCCCCGAAGTACGTGCTCGGCCGCCCCGCCGACCAGGTGAACGACAGCCTGTTGGCGCTGCGCGTGCCGCTGCGGGTGCGGCAGTGGCTCTACCACTGGACGATGCGGTTGACCGTCGGCGACCTGACCCGCTTCGGCCTGCCCAAGCCCGACCACCGGGTGTACGAGACGCACCCGATCGCGAACAGCCAGCTCGTCTACTACGTGGGCCACGGCGGGATCGGCCCGGTGCCGGACGTCGCCCGGTTCCGCCCGTACGCCGTGGAGCTGTCCGACGGCCGCGAGATCGACCCCGAGGTGGTCGTCTTCGCCACCGGTTACCTGCCGCGCTTCGAGTTCCTCGACGCGTCGGTGTTCGGTGACAGCGCCGGGGCGGGCCGACCCACGCTGTGGCTCAACGCGTTCACCCCGGGGCACCCGACGCTGGCGGTCGCCGGCCTGGTGCAGCCGGACTCCGGACTGTTCACCCTGTCGCACTGGCAGACGGTGCTCTTCGCCCGGCTGCTCCAGGCCCGCCGGGATCGGCCGGAACGGGCCACGGCGTTCGCGCAGCGGGTGCGGGACCGGGCGGGGGAGCGGTACTCCGGGCCGGTCAAGGAGAGCAGCCGGCACTGGTTCGAGGTCGGTCACGCCGACTACCTGCGCGCCATCCAACGCGCCCTGGTCGAGTTGGAGGGCAAGTGAGCCGCCCGGTAGCCGCGAATGGAAGGCAGACCAGTGACTGAACTGCGGATCATGCGGGGTCGGGAGTGGTCGCGTCCGGTCCGACCGGCCCGGCGGGAGGTGCTCAGCGCCGTCCCCGCAGCGGAGGAGGGGCGACCCCCGCTGCTCTTCGTCCCCGGGTTCGGGCACGGCGCGTGGGCGTTCGCCGAGCACTGGCTGGGTCACGCGGCGTCGCGGGGCTTCCCGGCGTACGCGGTGAGCCTGCGTGGGCACGGTGCCAGCGAGCCCGCGCCGGAGGCGACACTGCGCGCGTACGCGCACGACGTGGTCCAGGTGGCCGCGAGCCTGCCGCGGCAGGCGGTGCTGGTGGGGCACGGCGCCGGGGCCCTGGTGGTGGCGCACGCGTTGGCCCGCTATCCGGCGCGGGCCGCGGTGCTGGTGGCGCCGGTCTTCGGCGGCTGGGGAGTGCTGGGCGCGGCGTTGCGCCGTAACCCGGGGGGCACGTTGCCCGCGGTGTTCGGTGGGCCGTTGCGGCTCAACCGTGGGCAGTTGTTCAGCCGCGAGTTGCCCGACGAGGAGGCCCGGCGGTACGTCGGGCGACTCGGCCGGGCGGGCCGGCGGGCGCAGTGGGCTCTGCTGGGCGAGCCGGAGGCCGAGCCGGCGGTGGGCGCACCGCCGGTGCTGGTGCTGGGCAGCCCGGATGACCGGGTGGTGCCGGCGTCGACGTTGACCGGGGTGGCCCGTCGGTACGATTCGGCCCCGCTGCTCTTTCCCGGAATGGGCCACGACCTGATGCTGGACGCGCGGTGGGCGGAGCCGATCGACGCGATCCTGGACTGGCTGGAGAAGGAGCCCACGGCGCGCTGAGCACCCGGACGCTCGCCGCCTTGGGGCGTCGCCGGTCCGGGCGGGGTGGGTCGTGCTCGGCGACGCCCCCGACTGGTCAGCCGCTGGTCTGTCGGGTGGTCGAGGCGGCGGTGGGGGTGGCGGGTCGTGGCACCCGAGCACCGTCGGTGGAGGTGGCGGCGTCCGGGTTGGCGTCGCTGGGAGAGGTGTCGTTGCTGGTCAGGCGACTGACCAGGGCGCCGTGCTCGTCCAGCGCGTGCAGGTAGGAGCGCGCCCAGGCCCGGATGTCGTGCTCCTCCAGGTGCGCACGCATGGCCCGCATCCGTTGCGTGGTGTCGGCCGGTGCGGCCCGCAACGCCGCACAGAGGCCCTGCTTGAGCCCCTCCAGGTCGTGCGGGTTGACCAGGTACGCCTGGGAGAGTTCGGCGGCGGTGCCGGCGAACTCGCTGAGCAGCAGGGCGCCCGTGTCGTCCACCCGGGCGGCCACGTACTCCTTGGCGACGAGGTTCATCCCGTCGCGCAGCGGGGTCACCGCCATCACGTCGGCGACCCGGTAGAGCGCGGCCAACTCGGCCCGGTCGAAGGGCTGGGTGAGGTAGTGGATCGCCGGCTCGCCGACCCGGCCGAACTCGCCGTTGATCCGGCCCACCTCGCGCTCGATCCGCTCACGCAGGATCTGGTACTGGCCGACGCGCTCGCGGCTCGGCATCGCGACCTGCACCAACACCGTGTCGCGGACCTTGACGTCGCCGCTGGCGAGCAGCTCGCTGTACGCCTTGAGGCGCTGCTCGATGCCCTTGGTGTAGTCCATCCGGTCGACGCTGAGGATGACCTGCCGGGGGTCGCCGAGGTCCTGGCGTAGGCGGCGGGCTCGGGCGGCCACGTCCGGGCGGGCGGCGAGCGCGCCCATCTCGGCGGTGTCGATGGAGACCGGGAACGCGCCGATGCGGACGACCCGGTCGTCGATGCCGATCCGCCGGTCGGTGGCCGGCAGGTCCAGCACCCTCGTCACCAGTTGGGCGAAGTTGTGCGCCGCCTGCACCCGCTGGAAGCCGACCAGGTCGGCGCCGAGCATCCCGCGCAGCAACTCGGCCCGGCGCGGCAACTGCATGAAAAGCTCCGGCGGTGGGAACGGCACGTGCAGGAAGAAGCCGATGCGTAGGTCCGGACGGAGCGCGCGCAGCAGACCGGGAACCAGTTGCAGGTGGTAGTCCTGCACCCAGACCACGCCGCCCTGCTCGGTCACCTCGGCGGTCGCCTCGGCGAAGCGTTTGTTGACCCGCTGGTACGCCTCCCACCACCGCCGGTGGTGCTGCGGCTGCTCGACGGCGTCGTGGTAGAGCGGCCAGAGGGTGGCGTTGGCGAACCCCTCGTAGTGGTCGCGCAGGTCTTCGGGGCTGAGCGCGACGGTGTGCATCCGGACGCCGTCGACGTCCGGTAGGGCGGGGGGAGGCCCGGTGCCGCCGGCCCAACCGACCCAGGTCGCCGGGGTGTGTCGCAGCAGGGGGTGCAGCGCGCTGACCAGCCCACCCGGGCTGCGCCGCCACTCGCAGGCCCCGTCGGGCGCCTGACTGTCGTCGATGGGGAGGCGGTTGGCCACCACCACGAGAGAACTCTGTCGCATCTCGGGCATTCCGATCAGCAGAGGACTGACCGCCACGAGCAAGGAAAAACCGGTCAGTCAGCGGGGGAAGTGACGTACAGCGGTATTCCTACTGACAGTAAGTTACACCACTGTTACGCGCTCGGCGGGTCGGCGCCGTCCCGGGATGCGGGCCAGGATCAGACGACGGCGCCGTTGTCCGGGTCGTCGTCGTCCTCGTCGCCAGGGCGCAGCCGCCAGATCAGCGTGACGAAACCGGCAAGGATGCCGGTGAACCCGAACAGGGTGACCGCCGAGCGGTCCACCGGAATCAGCGACGGGAAGAGGAAGAGCACGAACCCGACGACCACGCCGAGCACACCGACCACCGCGTACTTGCTGACCCGGGGCAGCGGCGGCGGCGGGGGCGGGTGGTAACCCTCGTCGTCCTCGTCGTCGGGCAGGTCGGCCCCGAAGGTGTCCAGCCCGTCCAGCAGCGACGGCTCGTCCGGCCGGGTGCCGCGACCCACGGAGATCCCGGAGATGTCGGTGGCGTAGGGAAGCCGACGGGTGTCGGTGGCGGTCGGACCGGGCTCGTCGGTCCCCGAGCGGGCCAGCGGGCCGGCGGTCGGCTCGTCGCGCGCCTCCCGCTCGTCCACGTCCTCCGAGGCCGGCCACGGGCGGTCGCCGACGGCGGAGGAGGTGTGGAAGCCGGCCACGATCCGCGCCCACTCGGCATCGATGTCCGGTTCGTCGCGTGCGGGCGGCTGCTCCGGGCTGCTCTCGTCGGCGAGCTGGGTCAGATAGTCCCGGGCGGTGGTCAGGTGTGAGCGGTCGACGTAGAGCCGGTCGACCGGTCGGGCCGGGACGGTGGTGGTGCGGGTGACCGGGTTGAGGTCGGCCGAGGGCTGGAGGTAGGCGGCGATCCCGCCAGCGGCCAGCACGTCGAGCAGGTGCTCGCCGACGCGCGGATCGACGTCGCCGACGACGGCGTACTCGTTCGCGTCGAGCCCGTTGTCCCGCCGTCCCCGGCGGGCACCACCCGCTGACACCCGGACATCCCCCTTAAGCGCCTCGCGGCGCGACCCTCGACGCCCGTCCGCACGCCGTGCTCTGAATCGTGACACGTCCGGGCACCGTTCCGGGAGTGCGTTGTGTCGCGTCTTCCAAAGTCACGACTGCCGCCGCAGGTCGCGACCGGGGTTCTATGTCCGTTCTTGCGCGACCAGCGCCATCTCGGTGATCGTCGGCATTCGGGGACCCGATGGGCCTCCCGCTCAGCAGGCCACCGCGGGCCCGGTCGGGCTGATCGGCCGGCCCGCGAGCGCCAGTAGGCCGGGGGCGTCGTTGCGCAGCGCGAAGGTGCGTACCTCCGCGCGGGTCGCCCGCGCGCCGGTCCGGTCGCCGGCGCGGGTCAGCTCCGCCGCCGCGAGCGCGAGCGCCAACACCTGGTCGCTGACGTCCGGGATCCGCCCGTAGGTCTCGGCGGCGGCCAGGTGCAGCTCGGCGGAGCGCCGGTGGTCGCCGTCCGCGGCGGCCAGGGCCGCCGTGACGGTCCGCAATGCCGCCTCGGACCAGGGCGTGCGGTGCCCGACCCGGCCCAGCATCGTGCGGACCCGCACCGCCGCGCTCCGACCACTCAGGGCGGCGGCGTACGCGGCTGCGGCGATCCACTCCCCGCTGGCCAGCGCCGGCACCGCCGACCAGCTCGCGTCCAGCTCCTCGATCAGCTCCGCCGCCTCGGCGTCGCGCCCCTGCAATCCCCGGCACAACGCGGCCATGCTCAACATCGTCCAGAGCAGCCGGTGGAACCCGCTGCGCCGCGCGGTGTCCAACGCGTCGGTCAGGTCGGCCGGGTCGTCGTCGTCGCGCAGCACCAGCAGACAGCAGCGCAACCCGCGTACCTGCATGTCCCAGCTCCCGGTGGGCGTGTCCACGAACGCCTCCGCCGCTGCCAGGAGCCGGCCGAAGTCGCCGTCGAACCAGGCGCGCATCGCCTCCGCCGAGTAACTGGTGGTCAGGGTCTGACCGCTGGCGGTCCGCGCCGGCGCGGCCGAGAGCAGGGCATTGGACCGCAGCCAGTCGCCCTCCTCCCGGATCGCCCAGGCGAGGTTCTGGGTGGCCCGGGGCAGCGCCAGCAGTTGACCGGCCCGGGCGAACTCGACGATCGCGTGCAGCTCGTCCAGGCCGACCCGGTCCCCGGACTGGTAACGGGCGGTGGCCGCGGTGATCCGGGCGTTGGTGCGGGTCTCGGTCAGGCCCAACTGCTCGGCGATCTCCGCCGCCGTGTCCGCCGCTGACACGGCCGGGTCCCGCTCGTAGTTGAGCATGTGCAGCCGGCCCATCTCGGCGTACGCGTCCGCCTTCTGCGGGGTGTCCGGTAGGGGTTCGAACAGCTGCACCGCGCGGTCCAGGCAGGCCAACGCGTCGCCGCGGTCGGCCCGCAGCCAGGCGGCCTGACCGAGCAGCGTCCACGCCCGCGCGGCGCAGGCGTTGTCGCCGTGCGACAGCAGTTGGTCGGCGAGCGTGTGCACCTGCTCGGGCCCGCCGCCGGAGAGGAACGCGTTGCCGTCGCGGTAGAACGAGATCTCCGTGCTCAGCAGCTCCAACTGGAGCCGGCCCACGGGGTCGCTGTCGTCGGCCAGGCCGAGTGCCCGGCCCGCGTGGCTGGCCGCCGCGTCCAACCCGTGCAGCGCGTACGCCCGCCGGGCGGCCCGGTGCAGTGCCTGCCGCGCCGGCCCGGCGTAGCGCCGCACCTGCATGCCCAGCGAGCGGGCGATCTCGTGCGCCGCCCAACGGTGGTGGGCGAGCACCTCGGCCAGGTCGGTGTCGCGGGAGTGCGACAGCGCGTCGAGCCAGTCGGCGGCGCGCTCGTGCCGGGCCACCCGCTCGGTGCGCGGCAACCGCTGGTAGCAGACGTCGCGGACCAGCACGTGGCGGAACCGGAACTCCGCCTGCCCGGCCATCGTCGACGCGGCCTGCTCGTGCACGAAGTCGCGTTGTTCGAGTCGGCGCAGCGACCGCTCGACCGACTCGACCTGTTGCCCGAGCGCGGTGGCGACCGCGCCGGGCCAGAACTGCACCCCGACCACCGACGCGGCCAGCAGCACCGCGCGGTCCTTGGCGTCCAGCAGGTCCACCCGGTTGGCGATCACCGCGTGCACGCTCTCCGGCATGGCCAGCTCAAGCTGCTTGTCCAGCGACCACCCCCGCCCCGACTGGCGCAGCGCCCCCTGCTCGATCAGCATCCGGACGTACTCGTGCGCGTAGAGCGGGTTGCCGCCGGCCACCTCGATCAGCGGGGACAGCATGTCGGCGGAGAACGCCGCCTGGCCGAACAGGTGCGCGTACAGGGCGGCGATGCCGGTGTCGCGCAGTGGCGGCAGGGTGATCGTCACCGAGCCGGTGATCGTCCCGGCCCAGCTCGGGTCCCGATCGACAAGCTCCGGGCGGGCGGTGCAGAGCAGCAGCAGCGGCACGTCGCGGGCCGCCGCCCCGAGCAGCTCCACGAAACGCAGCATCGCGTCGTCGGCCCAGTGCAGGTCCTCGAAGACCAGCACGGTGGGCCGCTGGGCTGCCAGCGCCAGCAGGAAGCGACGCCACGCCGACTCCGCCTCCTCGGCCGGCAACGGCGTGCCGGGCAGACCGACCAGCGGGCGCAGCGCGTCCACCACCCGGTCCCGTTCGCCCGGGCCGATCAACTCGCCCACGGCGGCGGCGAGCCGTTGTGCGGCGCTCGTCGCCGGGTCGGTGTCGAGGATGCCGGCCTCGGACTTCACGATGTCGGCGAGCGCGGCGAAGGTGACGTTCTCCCCGAACGGCGGGCAGCGCCCGGTACGCCAGGTCAGCGGCTCGTCGACCAGCCGGCCGGTGTGCCGGTAGAGCTCCCGCAACAGCCGGCTCTTGCCGATGCCGGCCCGGCCGAAGATGGTGACCACCTGCGGTCGCCGGTCACGCAGCGACCGGTGCAGGGCGTTGACGAGCATCCCCAGCTCGTGTTCCCGATCGACCAGCGGTGTGGTGTCCGGCTCCCGGTCGGTGGGTTGGCGACGCAGCGGGGACAGGGCGAGCCACACCTCGGTCGGCGACGACCGGCCGCGCAGGGTGACCGGGGGCTGCTCCTCGTAGCGGATCGCGTCCTTGGTGAGCGCGTGGGTGCTGCCGCAGACCAACACCCCGCCGGGTGGCGCGACCGACTGCATCCGGGAGGCCGTGTTCACCACGTCGCCGGCCACGATGGCCTGTCCGCCGTCGCGCGCGGCGGCCACGTCGACGAGCGCCTCGCCGGTGGCCACCCCGACCCGGAACCGCAACTCGGCGCTGCCGGTCGGCGCGAACCGGGTGAGCACCCGTTGCAGTTCCAGACCGGCCCGTACGCAGCGCAGCGCGTCGGTCTCGGTGGCGATCGGGGCACCGAAGAGCGCCATCACCGCGTCCCCGATGTATTTCTCCACCACCCCGCCGTACTGGCCGACCACGCGGCGGGCGGCGGAGAAGAACCCGGTCTGCATGCCACGGACCTGCTCCGGGTCGGTGCGCTCGACGTACGGCGTGAAGTCGATCAGGTCCACGAAGAGCACGCTCACCCGGCGGCGGTCCTCCTGCGGGGTGACCGCGGCCGGTCGGTCCGCGCCCGGTCGGGGCGACCCGCAGGACGTGCAGAACGTGACGTCCGCGGCGAGTGGGCGCAGGCAGTGCGGACACACGGCGCCCAACTCGGCGCCGCAGCCACCGCAGAAGCGGTCCCCGTCGGCGGCCGTGCGTCCACAGCGTCCACACTGCGCGGCGATGACATCCCCCCAGGAGACGAGCGGGTCGACGCCGATGGCGTCCCCTGACCGGAATTATCGCCCCCTGCGGCCGATGTCAGGTACCGGCCTGTTGGCTTGTGGACAGTCACCGACGGTGCCGACCGACTAGATTCAGGCGGCCAGATATCGAGCAGGGACCAAGGGGGACAGGTCAATGGTGTACGTCAAGTTGGAGAGCGACTGGACCGACGGCAACGGGGTCAGCCACTCCGCGGGCGACTCGGTGGACGTCGACGCCGCCACGCTCGCCACGCTGCAGGCCGAGGGCATCGTCAGCGAGCCGGTGCACGGCCCGGGTGGCGACGGCAAGGGCCCGGACAAGTGGGCCGGGCCGGGCAGCTCCGGGGTGTGACCCCACACCGATGACGCCGAAACGGCCGGGTCGCCCACTGGCGACCCGGCCGTTTCGTGTTGTTCGTGGGTGTCAGCGGTCGTTCATGCCGGCGCGGCGGCGCAGCGCGGCCACGTCGGTCACCACGATCCGACGCCCCTCCGTACGCAGCCAGCCGCGGCTGGCGAACGAACCGATCGCCTGGTTGACGCTCTGCCGGGAGCCACCTGCCATCTCGGCCAGTTGACTCTGGTTGAGCTCGATCGTGATCATCGGTGCCTGGCTCTCGCCGGCCAGCCGCACAAGCGTCTTGGCGACCCGACCTGGCAGGTCGAGGAAGACGTGGTCGGCGTTCTGCTCGGTCAGCCGGCGGATCAGCCCGCCCAGCGAGCGCATCACCGCGTCCAGGATGCGCGGGTTGGAGTGCACCAGCTCCATGAACGCGCCCCGCGAGAGGGCGAGCGCCGCGCAGTCTTCGATGGCCTCGGCCGAGGCGGACCGGGTGGACGCGTCGAGCAGGGAGACCTCGCCGAGCACGTCCGGTGGACGGATCACCGACAGCACGGCCCGCTCACCCGTGGGTGCGGTGCGGAAGACGGCCACCGCGCCGCGGCGCAACACGATGAGCGACTCGCCCGGGTCGTTCTCCACGAAGAGCAACTGGCCCTTGCGGTAGGTACGCGGAACGGCGGCGGCGATGACGCGCTGCCGCACCTCGGGCTCCAGACCAGCGAACATCTCGACACCCGTGAGCGCGTCACCCGGCTCCGGCAGGCGCATCTCCACGGCCCAACCCCTCCCCGGTCATGGACCACACACTCGCTCACCGGGTGAACCTGATGGCCCTGACAAGGTGAACTGACACCGATTCGGCATCCGGTAGCGGTACACATCAGATCATGACGGTCCGGTCGCTTGCTGTACACCCCTCGAAGCACTTCCGTGACCGTCGCGAGCTGCGGCGTACCGTCATGGAAGTGCCGCTCAGGCCCGTCACCAGCGGTGCGGCGGCCCCCGCCGGGCGGGGCCGGGCGGCCGTGGGCGAGGATGGCCGGAATGGTCTACCGCTATTTCTACGACTGCGAGTTCATCGAGGACGGCACCACCGTCGACCTCGTCTCGATCGGTGTCGTCGACGAGTACGGCCGCGAGTTCTACGCGGTCTCCACGGAGTTCGACGACTCCCGTGCCGTGCCCTGGGTCCGGCGCAACGTACTGGACAAACTGCCGTCCCCGGCGGACCGGGCCTGGCGGTCGCGCGAGCGCATCCGCGACGACCTGTTCGACTTCCTGGTCGAGCCCATCCGGGACCGGCCGGGGGAGCAGTTGGAGCTGTGGGCCTGGTTCGCCGCGTACGACCATGTGGTGCTCGCCCAGCTCTGGGGTGCGATGCCGGCGCTGCCCCGGGAGATCCCCCGGTACACCAAGGAGCTGCGGCAGCTCTGGGACGACCGTGGTCGGCCCACGCTGCCGGACGCGGACGCGGCCCGGCACGACGCTCTGGTCGACGCTCGGCACAACCTGGCCCGCTGGCGGGCGATGACCGCTGGCGGGCGATGACGATCCGCCGAGCGGCGGTCGTACCGTCGTAGGTTTGACCGGTTCTGTCCCGGGCATCGGTTCGACCAGCCGATCCGAGGGAGAGTGCCATGAGCAACCAGCCGACCAGCGCCGCCGAGGCTCGGGTCCGGGTCACCGAGCTGGCCCGGGCAGCGCGGATCTGCATGCTCACCACGACCGCTCTGGACGGGCGGCAGGTGAGCCGGCCGATGGGGCTCCAGGAGGCCGAGTTCGACGGCGAGCTGTGGTTCTTCGCCTCCGCCGAGTCCGCCAAGGTCCGCCAGCTCCGGGTCAACCCGGAGGTCAACGTCGCCTTCTCCGACCAGAAGCACAACGCCTGGGTGTCGATCTCCGGCACCGCCACCGAGGGGTTCGACCGGGAGCGCGCCGAGCGGCTGTGGAACCCGCTGCTCAAGGCGTGGTTTCCCGATGGGCTGGACACCCCGGGACTCACCTTGATCAAGGTGCACGCCAGCTCCGCCGAGTACTGGGACTCGGCGAACAGCGCCGTGGTCAACCTGCTCGGCTTCGCGAAGGCCGCCGTCACCGGGCGGCCTCCGAAGGCCGGGGAGAACCACGAGGTGACGTTCTGAGCAGCGCTCGCCGGCCCGCCGCCCCGGGGCGCGCTGTCGTCGTACCGGCGGGCCGACTACAGTGCGCAGTGACGGCCCGCCCCGGGCCGGCAACGGCGCCGATGGTCTGATCTGACACATATCCTGGGGCAATTCGGGCTTTACCTGATGCTCCAGGAGGATGAGCGGATCATGCGTATCGGCGTGCTCACCGGCGGCGGCGACTGCCCCGGTCTCAACGCGGTCATCCGGGCGGTGGTCCGCAAGGGCGTCGCCACCTACGGTCACGAGTTCGTGGGCTTCCGGGACGGCTGGAAGGGCCCGCTGGAGGGTCTGTCCCGGCCCCTCGGCATCGCGGACGTCCGCGGCATCCTGCCCCGCGGCGGCACCATCCTCGGCTCGTCCCGGACCAACCCGTTCAAGATCGAGAACGGCGTCGAGCGGATCAAGGACAACCTCGCCGCCCAGGGTGTCGACGCGCTGATCGCGATCGGCGGCGAGGACACCCTCGGCGTGGCCACCAAGCTCTACGAGCTGGGCGTGCACGTGGTCGGCGTGCCGAAGACGATCGACAACGACCTCGGCGCCACCGACTACACCTTCGGCTTCGACACCGCGGTCAACATCGCGATGGAGGCCATCGACCGGCTGCACACCACCGCGGAGAGCCACCACCGCACCCTGGTCGTCGAGGTCATGGGCCGGCACGCCGGCTGGATCGCCCTGCACGCCGGCCTGGCCGGCGGCGCGAACGTGATCCTGCTGCCCGAGCGGCAGTTCGACGTCGACCAGGTGGCCGGCTACGTCGAGAAGCGCTTCCAGCACCAGTACGCCCCCATCGTCGTGGTCGCCGAGGGCGCCCAGCCGCTGGACGGCCAGATGGTCCTCGCCAACCAGGAGCTGGACTCGTTCGGCCACGTCCGCCTCGGCGGCATCGGCCAGTGGCTCGCCGAGCAGCTGGAGGCCAAGACCGGCAAGGAGGCCCGCACCGTGGTGCTGGGTCACATCCAGCGCGGTGGCACCCCGACCGCCTTCGACCGGGTGCTCGCCACCCGCCTGGGTCTGCAGGCCATCGACGCGGTCAACGACGGCGACTGGGGCAAGATGGTCGCGATGCAGAGCACCGACATCGTCCGGGTGCCCCTCGCCGAGGCCACCCGCGAGCTGAAGACCGTGCCGCTGGAGCGGTACGTCGAGGCCGAGGTCTTCTTCGGCAGCTGATCGACGGTTGACGGCACGGCGGGCCCGCGGGTCCGCCGTGCCGCGACCAGACGTTCGACGGCGTACCGGGCTCGCGGCCCGCTGCGCCG
Source organism: Micromonospora sp. NPDC085948 (assembly GCF_040686315.1). Taxonomy (NCBI): domain Bacteria; kingdom Bacillati; phylum Actinomycetota; class Actinomycetes; order Micromonosporales; family Micromonosporaceae; genus Micromonospora; species Micromonospora sp. NPDC085948. Next base: position 93,870 of record NZ_JBFBJW010000008.1, read on the forward strand.
CAGCGCGACGCGAGGGGGAACGGCCGACATGTCCGCCGGGGTGCACACGGTCGCGGTCATTGGCGCGGGCAAGATCGGTGAGCTGATGCTCTCCGGGCTGCTGCGCTCGGGATGGCCGGTGGACCGGCTGCTGGCCACCGCCCGCCGGCCGGCCCGCGCCGAGGAGTTGACCGCCCGCTACGGCGTACGGGTCGTCGACAACCTGACCGCGGTGGACGAGGCGGCGGTGCTCGCGGTCTCCGTGAAACCGCAGGACGCCGCCGCGCTGCTCGACGAGATCGGCCCCAAGGTGCCGGCCGACAAGCTCGTCATCTCGCTCTGCGCCGGCCTGCCCACCAGCTTCTTCAACCGCCGGCTGCCCGACGGCACCCCGGTGGTCCGGGTGATGACCAACACCCCCGCGCTCGTCGACGAGGCGATGACGGCGATCTCGGCGGGCGCGCACGCCACCGGGGCGCACCTGGCGTTGGCCGAGGAGATGTTCAAGCCCCTCGGCCAGACGATCCGGGTGCCCGAGTCACAGCAGGACGCCGTCACGGCGCTGTCCGGCTCCGGGCCGGCCTACTTCTACCTGCTCGTCGAGGCCATGATCGACGCGGGAATCCTGCTCGGGCTGCCCCGGCAGGTGGCGCACGAACTCATCGTGCAGACCGCCATCGGCTCCGCGGTGATGTTGCGGGACTCCGGGGAACACCCGGTCAAGCTGCGCGAGGCGGTCACCTCGCCGGCCGGCACCACCATCTCCGCGATCCGCGAGTTGGAGAAGCACGGCGTACGGGCGGCGCTGCTCGCCGCGCTGGAGGCCGCCCGGGACCGTGCCCGGGAGCTGGCCGCCCAGGCCGACTGACCGTCGCGCGCCGCTGTCCGGTTGGTCCGTCTCCGCCCGTGGAGCGCTCACCGTTCTGCGCCGGTGGCCCTCGGGGTGCGTCATGGGGCCGTGTGTGCCGCATACTGGCCCGGTGTTCACACTTGCCCAGGCCCGGCACCTGGTGGCCACCCTGCAGCCGCGCGTCGACGAGTTGATCCGGGTCCGGGCCGACCTGGCTGAGCTGCAAGTCGACCTGGCCGACCACGGCGTGAGCGCGCTCGGCGGGCTGGCCGAGGTCAAGGGGCTGGAAGCTCGACTGCACGCAGTCGTCGACGAGCTGCACCAGCACGACATCCAGGTCAAGGGCATCGCCCCGGTCCTGCTTGACTTTCCCGGCGAACGCGCCGGCCGCGCCGTGCTCTGGTGCTGGCTGGAGGGCGACTCCGACGTGCGCTGGTACCACCGCGCCGAGTGCGGCTTCGCCGGCCGCCGCCCGCTCTGACCCGGCCGTCACGCTGGGTCGAGCGCTTGATCCACTCGGGGTTCTGAAAGTCGCGGCATCAGGGCGCGCCGGACACCGCGACTTCCGGGAAACCGAGTTGATCAAGCCGCACGGCGGGCGTCGGGGCGTGCGCGGGCGTCAGGCCGTGTGGTCAGCCTGCGGCGGAGTCCGGCAGTACCGGGCTGGCGGCCTCGGTCACCGCGAACACCACGACGTTGTCGCGGTAGTGCCCGCTCCGCCGGTCGAAGTCACCCCCGCAGGTGACCAGCCGCAGCTCCGCGCCGGGCGTCGGCCCGTAGACCGCCTCCGTCGGGAAGTGGTCCTTGCGGGTCCGCAGCGAGCCGGTCACCCGGAACGGCAGCCGCTGCCCGCCGCGCCACACCTCGACGCGGTCACCGGGGCGCAGCTCACCGAGCCGGGCGAACACCGCCGGTCCGCTCCGCGAGTCCAGGTGCCCGGCGAGCACTGCCGGCCCGGTGTCGCCCGGGGCCGGGCCGCCGCCGTACCAGCCGGCGGTGCCGAAGTCACTCGGCGGGATCAGCGCACCGGCCTGGTCCAGGCCGAGCACGGTGAGGGTGGAGTCGACACCGATGCGCGGTACGCGTACCCGCGTGGGTGGACCGTGTGGCGCGGGCGCGGCGGCCGTCGGTGGGCACTCGTCGGTGCAGCCGGGGTGCCAGGTCGCCGCCGGGGGCGGCGGGTCGGCGTCGGCCAGCCCGATGCCGGCGCCGGCGGTCAGGCAGACCGCCGCGCCGGCCGCGACCAGCGCGGCCGGCAGTATCCGGCGGTCACGATGCCGCCGGATCGACGGATCGGCCCGGGTGGTCACCAGGTGGTGCGCCGCCGCCGGCGCCACAGCAGCAGGGTCACCGCGACGGCCGCCGCGGCCAACCCGCCGGCCACCAGGGGGTACGCGCCGAGCCCGTTGCTGGCGGTGCCGCCGGCGCCGGTGTCCACCCCGCCGGCGGGAACGACGGTGCCGCCCTCGGCGTCGCGGCGCAGCTCGGCGGTGAGCCCGCCCTGCTTCGCGTCGAGCACCAGCAGCGAGTAGACCGCGCCGCCGGTGAGCCGCACCTCGGCGTTGGTGCTCGGCCCGTCGGCACCCGCCAGCCGCAGCCGCCAACTGCCCGGCTCGACCTGCTCATACTCGGTCGTGGAGGCGAACTGCACGTCGTTGGCGATCACCGGGCCGTCCGCGGCGGCGACGTCCAGCACCGGGGTACGCACGGAAGCCTGCACGACACGCACCTTGGCGCGGCCCTGCGTGGGCGCGCTGAGGTCGTCGTTGAGCACCCGCAGGCCCAGGTCCGCGTGTCGGCCGACACCGGCCACGGTGTACGCGTCACCGCTGGTGACCGCGACTTCGGTGGTGAGCACCGCGGGTTCGGTGGCGGGAGCGCCGGCCTCCCGCATCGCCACCGCGTACCGGCCGGGCGCCAGCTCGAAGTAGTCGGAGACCACGCCGTAGCCGACCCCGGGGAAGACCCGCGGTTTCGCGGCGCCCGGCGCGGCCAGGTAGACGTCGACGGCCGGGGTGTCCGGGGAGAGGTGGGCGAGCCGGACGTAGCCGACGGTGTCCGCACCGGTCGCGGCGCTGGCCGGCATCGGCGTGCCGGCTGCGGCGAGGGCGGTGCTGAGCAGAAGAGCGCCGGAGCCGGCCAGCAGCCGGCGGGGGGCGGTACGGAGCGTGAGCATCTCGCCTCCGGGAGCACGTTTGGTGAGCGGGCGGCAACCCAGAGAACAGGGTCCCGTGTGCGGGACTGCAACGCAAGTTGCCGCATCGATGTTTTCTGTCGCCGTCCCGACCCTCGCGTGGGCTCGGGCGGCCTGTCGCTACCGCTCCCGGACGGCGAGGAGGCCGAACAGGTCGGGAACCCCCGGGCCCGCCTCGGCGACCCGGAGCAGCCGGAGACCGGCCGCCACTGTCGCGTTGACCAGGTCGGCGAGAGGGATGTGCCAGGCGCCGACGCGTACCCGAACGCCATTGGTGTTCCAACTGTCGAAGGTGCGCGACCGGTCCGCGTACCGCGCGTCGACGACGACCCTGGGGTGCTGGCCCCGGTCGGCGAACGCGCCCACGAAGCACGGGTGCACGCCTACGTGTGCGAAGCGTCCGCCGGGGCGCAGAACCCGGGCGACCTCTCGCAACACGGCCGGGTAGTCGGGCAGGTCGGTGCTGGACAGCACACACATCGCGGCCGGCAGCGACGCGTCGGCGTACGGCAGGGCTGTCGCATCGCCCCGGGTTACCGGCAACCGCCCGCGCGCGTGCCGCAACTGCCCGCCGGACAGGTCCACGCCCACCGGCGTCCACCCCAGACCCGCCGGCACCGACGCGTGCGCGCCGGTGCCACAGCAGATGTCCAGGCAGAGGCCATCGCCCGCGCCGAGGAGGTCCGCCACGATGGCGTGTACGCGCCGGAGATAGTCGCCGCCGCCGGAGATGAAGTCCTCGTACCAGTCCGCGTGGGCGTCGTACGCCGGTGTGCTCGTCGTTCCCATCGGTCGATGCTAGGAAGCGGAGCCGTTCGTGCCGTGCCCGTTCTGCCGAGGGCAGAGACTGCCGGCGTCTGCCACCGCGGGGGCCGATGCGGGCGGCCGCGCTCGCCTATTCTCGGGCGATGCGGGATCGCCGGGTGGCGCTGGTGTGGACGGCCTTCGCCGTCGTCGCGTCGGTGTCCTGCGTGCTCGTCCTGCGGCGCGAAGACCGCCTCTCCGACCTGCACATCTACTACGGCGCACTGTCCGATCTGCTCGCTGGTCGTCCGCTGTACGGGTTCCGGGCGGCCAATGGCGGGCCGTTCACGTATCCGCCGTTCGCCGCGCTCGTGCTGGGTCCGATCACCGCCGTGAGTGAGGGCGTACTCCAGGGGATCTGGCTGGTCGCGACGTGCGCGGCGGTCGTCGCCATCGCCGGGGCGGTGGGTGTCGCGCTGACCGCCCGGCGGTCCCGGCGGCCGCTGGTCGTGGCGGTGGCCGCCACGGTGCTGATGCTCTCCGCGCCGGTGCAGAGCAATCTGCGCTTCGGTCAGGTAAGCGTCTTCATCGTGTTGATGGCCCTGCTCGACGGGATGGGCGTCGGCCCGCCCCGGCTGCGCGGGATGCTGGTGGGGGTCGCCGCGGCGATCAAGCTGACCCCGCTGCTGTTCGTGGTCTACTTCCTCGCCACCGGCCGCTATCGCGACGCCGGCCGCGCGGTGGCGAGTTTCCTGGCCGGTGCGGGTCTCGCCGCGGTGGTGCTGCCCGCCGAGAGTTGGACGTACTGGACCGAGGCCGTCCGGCAGACCTCGCGGATCGGCAACCTCGCCTCGCTGGGCAATCAGTCCCTGCACGGGATGTTGCTGCGCGTCGGTGTGGACGAGACGACGTTGCCCCTGCTCTGGGGCGCTCTGGTGGCGCTCGTGTGCGCGGCGGCGTTGCTGCGGGCGCGACAGTTGGCGGTGCGGGGCCGTCCGGGGCACGCGGCCGTGCTCGTCGGCTGCGCCACCGTCGCCGCGTCCCCGGTGTCCTGGACCCACCACCAGGTGTGGCCGGTGCTCGCCGCGATGCTGCTGATCGGCGCGTCCGGTGTCACCCAGCGGGCCGCCGGCGTGGGGTTGCTCGCCGCCATGGTCGTCTCGTTGGGTGCGGTCCTCAGCCCGGTGTCGACACGGCCGGGGGTGCAGTTCCTCTTCGAGAACGCCCGCGCGATCGGCGTGAGCCTGCTGTGTCTGGTCGGCTTCGGCGGTGTCGCGGTCGCCGCCAGCCGGACGGCTCGGCGGCCGGCCGGCGGGCGGGGCTGGGTGCGGGTGGGCGTCACGGCGACGGTGGCGCTCGCGTTCTTCGCCGTGCAGCCGCTGCCCGCCGGGGCGGACCCCACCTTCAAGGCGTACGCCCTCGACGACGTGGTCAACCCGCGCTACTTCTTCGTCTGCCGTGGCCCGGCCGAGTGCGCCGCCTACGGCACCGACGCGCCGGTCACCTTCGGCACCCGCGCCGAGAAGACCAAGGTACGGGTCAACGGCGTGGTCTCTGCGCAGGTGACCCGCCTGGAATACTATTCCGCGCCCGGTGGGGCGCCCCGGGCCATCCCGCTGCTGGACGCGTACCCGGGCAGTCGCACGTTCTCGTTCCGCTCGGCGAACATGGCCCAGGGGAGGCTCGTCGCGTACGCCTCGGGCGGTCAGCCGATCGCCAGCTACGACGAGGAACTCGCCGCCGCCCTCCGGACGGCCACCCGGTAGGCGGTCGCGGGAGGGCGGCGGGTCAGCTCAGCGGGTCGCGGCGGCCAGGGCGGCGCGCAGCTTGTCGGCGTCACCAGGTGCCGGGTGCTCCCAGTCGGTCGGGCTGGCGGAGTAGAGCGTGCCGTACGCCGGGGTGTCCGGCTGGTAGCGCCACCCCTCGGCCAGCGGGCCGACGTCCACCGCGTCGTAGCCGATCCGGTCGAGGAAGGCGGTCACCTCGGCCTTCGCGGCGGCGTCGTCGCCGGCGATGGCGAGGGCGCTGCGATCGGCGGCACCGGACGGGCGGGGGAGCGCGGCCAGGCCCTTGTAGTAGATGTTGTTGAAGACCTTGACCACCCGGGAGTCCGGCAGGTGCCGCTGGAGCAACTCGCTGCTGGTGGTCTCGCCCGAGTCCAGCTCGGGGAAGGTCCCGTCGCGCTGCGGGTAGTAGTTGTTGGTGTCGATGACGACCTTGCCGGCCAGCGGCTCGACGGGCACCGCGCGGTACGCCTTCAGCGGCACGGTGACCACCACCAGGTCGCCGACCTGCGCCGCGTCCTGTGCCGTGCCGGCGCTGGCGTGCTCGCCCAACTCCTCGACCAGGTCCTTCAGCGTCTCCGGGCCGCGTGAGTTGCTCAGCACCACGTCGTAGCCGGCGTCCACCGCCAGCCGGGCCACGGTGCCGCCGATGTTGCCACTGCCGATCAGTCCCACAGTTGTCATGTTGGTTCCCAACTCCGTCCACCCACGACGCATTCCCAACCAGTCCGGTGGGTTATTTTCGATGGCCCGCTGGCGGGTAGCCGCGCGCCCTTCGTCGTTCCGGTGGGTGCCTGGTCGCGCCGCGAGCCCGCCCCGCACAACGTACTGCTCGCGCTTGTCGCCGACCGGCTTCCCGCAGACATGCCACCCGACGGTGACGGGCGGTCCGTGCGGCCGGGCGCGGTGATCGCCGGTCGTCCTGCGGCGCGGACAACCCGGCAACATCGCGCTGGATCCTGGATGTAGTGGCATCCGCACTCACCGAGGCCACTAGATCCAGGATCGAGCGTGATCAAGGGGGTGCCGGGCGAGCCGGGGCGCGCCCGGGCGCTTGGGCCTCAGGCGGGGAGGGCCTTGTCGATTGCCGCCTGGAGGTCGGTGTCCTCGGGGGTGACCGTGGGGGCGAAGCGGGCGGCGACCGTGCCGTCCGGGGCCACCAGGAACTTCTCGAAGTTCCACCGGACGTCCCCAGTGTGCCCGTCGGCGTCCGGGGTGTCCACCAGCGCGGCGTAGAGCGGGTGCCGGTTGGGGCCGTTGACGTCGACCTTCTCGGTCAGCGGGAAGGTCACCCCGTAGTTGACCTGGCAGAAGTCGCTGATCTCGGCGGCGCTGCCCGGCTCCTGCCCGGCGAACTGGTTGCACGGGACACCGAGCACCACCAGACCGCGCTCGGCGTAGGTGTCGGCGAGTGTCTGCAGGCCGGCGTACTGCGGGGTGAGGCCGCAGCGGGAGGCCACGTTGACGACCAGCAGCGCCTTGCCGCGGTAGCGGGCCAGGTCGGCGGGCCCACCGTTGAGGGCGTCGATCGGAATGTCGAAGACGGTCATGGCCCGAGGCTACGCGCCGACCGGGCGGTGGCCCGGAGGCGGGCGGAGCGGGTGCAATCCACACATCAAGGGAAATCGAAACATGCACATCTTGACGAAGTGATGACGCCGTGAGTACCGTCTCACCATCTCTTTTGGAAAGTTTCCTAACAGTTCGGGAGACGCCTTATGAAAAGATCGCTCCGCCGGGCCCTCTGGGCCGGTGCCGTGGTCGCCGTGACTGTCGCCGCGGTGCCGATGACCACCGCGTTCGGCGCCGGCAGTGTCACCACCACGTTCACCAGAGCACAGGACTGGGGGACCGGTCACGAGGCGAGGGTGACGGTCACCAACGGGTCGAGTGCCACCGTCACCACCTGGCGCATCGAGTTCGACCTGCCGTCGGGCACCACCATCAGCAGCGCCTGGGACGCCGACGTGACCAGCAGCGGCAACCACTACGTCGCGGTCAAGAAGAGCTGGGCCGGTGGCCTCGCCCCGGGTGCCTCCTTCAGTTGGGGTTACAACGGCACCGGCGCGTACAAGGCGCCGCTGAACTGCACCGTCAACGGCGCACCCTGCGGCGGCGGCACCCCGACCAGCCCGCCGACCACGAGCGCGCCGACCACCGCCCCGCCCACCACGGCGCCGCCCACCACCGCGCCGCCCACCACGGCACCCCCGACCACCAACCCGCCGAACCCCGGTGGCAAGAAGGTCGTCGGCTACTTCGCCGAATGGGGCGTCTACGGGCGCAACTACCACGTCAAGAACATCCAGACCAGCGGCTCCGCCGCCAAGCTGACCCACATCCTGTACGCCTTCGGCAACACCACCGGCGGCCGCTGCTCCATCGGGGACAGCTACGCCGACTACGAGAAGGCGTACACGGCGGCGGAGAGCGTGGACGGCGTCGCCGACACCTGGGACCAGCCGTTGCGCGGCAGCTTCAACCAGCTGCGCAAGCTCAAGCAGCTGAACCCGCACCTCAAGGTGATCTGGTCGTTCGGTGGCTGGACCTGGTCCGGCGGCTTCACCCAGGCCGCGCAGAACCCGGCCGCGTTCGCGGAGAGCTGCCACAACCTGGTCGAGGACCCGCGCTGGGCGGACGTCTTCGACGGCATCGACGTCGACTGGGAGTACCCGAACGCCTGCGGTCTGACCTGTGACACCAGCGGCCCGAACGCGTTCAAGAACGTGATCGGCGCGCTGCGGTCGAAGTTCGGGTCCAGCGCCCTGGTCACCGCCGCCATCACCGCGGACGGCAGCAACGGCGGCAAGATCGACGCCACCGACTACGCCGGGGCCATCGGCAACCTCAACTGGCTGATGCCGATGACCTACGACTACTTCGGCGCGTTCGCCGCCCAGGGTCCGACGGCGCCGCACTCGCCGCTCACCTCGTACACCGGCATCCCGCAGCAGGGCTTCAACTCCGACGCGGCGATCCAGAAGCTCAAGAGCAAGGGTGTCCCGGCCAGCAAGCTGCTGCTCGGGATCGGCTTCTACGGCCGCGGCTGGACCGGTGTCACCCAGGCCACTCCGGGTGGCAGCGCCACCGGCGCGGCGCCGGGCACCTACGAGGCGGGCATCGAGGACTACAAGGTCCTCAAGAACACCTGCCCGGCCACCGGCACGGTCGCCGGCACCGCGTACGCCAAGTGCGGCAGCAACTGGTGGAGCTACGACACCCCGTCGACCATCAACGGCAAGATGACGTACGCGAACAACCAGGGCCTCGGTGGCGCGTTCTTCTGGGAGCTCTCCGGTGACACGAGCAACGGCGAGCTCATCGGCGCCATCAAGGGCGGCCTCGGCTGAGCCGAAGGTCGACGCACCACCCACACGGCGGGGAGGGGCCCGCACCGCTCCTCCCCGCCCGTGAGACGACGGCCCGGTCGACGCCCAGCGTCGGCCGGGCCGCCGTTCGTTGGGTCGGACCAGCTCGATGTGGCAGACTCGCGGCTCGGCAGGTCTCGATCGCACCGTCGACGGAGGTGGTCATGCGCCCGATCCGCCGCAGGCTGGCGCCAACCGCCGCCGGGCTGATGCTGCTGCCGGTCGTCCTGGTCGGCTGCGGGATCGGCGACGACGACGCCAAGGAGAAGCCACCGGCCAAAACCGCGCGTGCCCCCGCCGAGGAGGCCGCCGCCCGCTCCCGGGAGCGCGTGCAGGCGTACCTCGACGCGATGACCGCGAAGGACGTCGCCGCCGGCCGGAGCCAGCTCTGCGCCGTCCTGCACGACGGCTTCGACCTGGCCGCCACCGGTCCCAACGGCGACTTCGCCGATCACTTCCAGGTGCCCGAGGCGGCCATCACCGCCATCCGGTCCGGGCCGCTGGGGCAGGAGGTGAGCGTGTCGGTCTCGGTCACCTCCGGCAAGCGCACCGTCGCCCGGCCGCTGGTGTTCACCGTCACCCGCCAGGGCAGCGACTGGTGCATCGCCGGAGAGGCGCCGGGTGAGCCGGACGCTTCGTCGCCGAAGGCGTCGCCTCCACCCCGCCCTGGGTCGAGTCCGGCGGGTTGATCTCCCATCTGCCGGAACCGTCCCCCTCGCCGCCCGGTCACCCCGACCGTCGCCGTACGCTTTCTGTCATGCGCCATGAGTGGCATCAGCTGAGCCATCCCGCGGTGGGCAGCCCGGGCCTGCAGACCAGCCGACCGACAGTCGACTCCGCCGAGGACGCCGCGCTCGGCCTGGATCGATGGCGGGAGCTGCCCCGCGAGCAGGTCCCGCCGTGGTCCGACCCGGCGGCCGTGGCCGCGGTCTGCAAGGTCCTCGACACCGTGCCGTCGGTCGTCGCGCCCTACGAGGTGGACCAGCTCCGGCAGAAGCTCGCCCTGGTCTGCGAGGGCAAGGCGTTCCTGCTCCAGGGCGGTGACTGCGCCGAGACGTTCGTGGACAACACCGAGAGTCACCTGCTGGCCAACGCCCGCACCCTGCTCCAGATGGCGATCGTGCTCACCTACGGCGCGTCGCTGCCGGTGGTCAAGGTCGCCCGGGTCGCCGGTCAGTACACGAAGCCGCGCTCGCTGCCCACCGACGCGCGCGGCCTGCCCGCGTACCGCGGCGACATGATCAACTCGCTGGAGGCCGACCCGGCCGCCCGGATCGCCGACCCGCAGCGCATGATCCGCGCGTACGCCAACTCGGCGGCGGCGATGAACATGCTCCGGGCGTACCTCGCCGGCGGGCTCGCCGACCTGCACGCCGTACACGACTGGAACAAGGGCTTCGTGAAGAGCTCCCCGGCCGGGGAGCGTTACGAGGCGATCGCCCGGGAGATCGACCGGGCGCTGGCCTTCATCCGGGCCTGCGGCATGACCGACGACGAGGCGCTGCGCACCGTCACGCTCTACTGCTCCCACGAGGCCCTGGCCCTGGAGTACGACCGGGCGCTCACCCGGGTCTCCGACAGCCGGGCGTACGGGCTCTCCGGGCACTTCCTCTGGATCGGCGAGCGCACCCGGCAGATCAGCGGCGCGCACATCGACTTCATCTCCCGGATCGCCAACCCGATCGGCGTCAAGCTCGGCCCGACCACCTCCCCGGACGAGGCGATCGAGCTGTGCGAGAAGCTCAACCCGGACAACATCCCCGGCCGGCTCACCCTGATCAGCCGGATGGGCAACCACCGGGTGCGCGACGCCCTGCCGCCGATCGTCGCCAAGGTCACCGCCGCCGGCGCCAAGGTGGTCTGGCAGTGCGACCCGATGCACGGCAACACGCACGAGTCGTCCAACGGCTACAAGACCCGGCACTTCGACCGCATCGTCGACGAGGTGCTCGGCTACTTCGAGGTGCACCGGGGGCTGGACACCCACCCCGGTGGCCTGCACGTGGAGTTGACCGGCGAGGACGTCACCGAGTGCCTGGGCGGCGCCCAGGGCATCGAGGACCTCGACCTGCCCGACCGGTACGAGACCGCCTGCGACCCCCGCCTGAACACCCAGCAGTCGTTGGAGTTGGCGTTCCTCGTAGCGGAGATGCTCCGTGGCTGACGCGAGGAGTGAGCTTGCGAGCCCCGCAGTCGGCAGCCGAAGGGACAACAGTGGCTGAGCTTGCGGGCCCCGCAGTCGGCAGCCGAAGGGAAGATCATGGCTGATCTGTTCGTGGACCTGCGTTCCGACACGGTGACCCGACCTACGGCCGGGATGCGGGAGGCGATGGCCACCGCCGAGGTCGGTGACGACGTCTACGGCGAGGATCCGACGGTCAACGCGCTGGAGGCCGAGGTCGCGGCGCTGTTCGGGCACGAGGCGGCGCTGTTCGCTCCGAGCGGGTCGATGGCCAACCAGATCGCCCTGCAACTGCTGGTGTCACCCGGCGACGAGTTGCTCTGCGACGCCGACGCGCACGTGGTGACGTACGAGATCGGCGCCGCTGCCGCGTACGGCGGTATCTCCTCGCGGACCTGGCCCGCGGTCGGCGCGGACATCGAGCCGGAGAGGGTGGCCGCGATGATCCGGCCGGACGGCTACTTCGCCGTCCCCACCCGCGCGATCGCCGTCGAGCAGACCCACAACCGTGGCGGTGGCGGGGTGATCCCGCTGGCCACCCTGCGGGACCTGCGCGGGGTCGCCGACGACGCGGGCGTCGCGTTGCACTGTGACGGCGCCCGGATCTGGCACGCGCACGTCGCCGACGGGGTGCCCCTGATCGAGTACGGCCGGCTGTTCGACACGCTGTCGGTGTGTCTCTCCAAGGGCCTCGGCGCTCCGGTCGGCTCGCTGGTGGTGGGCAGTGCGGAGAAGATCGAGCGGGCCCGGATGATCCGTAAGCGGATGGGCGGCGGCATGCGTCAGGCCGGCATCCTCGCCGCCGCCGGCCGGTACGCGCTCGCGCACCACATCGACCGGCTGGCCGATGACCACGCGAGGGCGGCCCGGCTCGCCGAGGCCGTCGCGCCGTTCGGTGTGCTGGCCACCACGGTCCGCACCAACCTGGTCGCGCTGGACCTGACGAAGCACGCACTGGACGCGCGTGCCCTGGCCGCCGCCGCGCGTGCCGAGGGCGTACTCGTGTCGGTGCTCGGCCCCCGTACCGCCCGCCTGGTCACCCACCTCGGCCTCGACGACGCGGACATCGACCGCGCGGTAGCGGCCCTGCCCCGCATCCTCACCGCCTGAGCCCGCTCCTGGTGATCAAGAGGTTTGCGTCAGATTCCGGCTTCCGGATGACGCAAACCTCTTGATCAAGCCGGCGGAGGGCGGGGCGGCGGGGCGGCGGGGGCGGGCTTGGTGGGGCTTGGTCAGGTTGGCGGGGCCGGGCGGAGTCGGGTGAGGGTTTCGATGTCGGCCTCGTGGCCCTCATGTTTGTCGCCGCTCGGGGTCTCCACCACGATCGGGACGCCTGCGGTCGCCGGGTGGGTCATCAGCTCGGCGAAGGCGGGCTCGCCGATGGTGCCCTTACCGATGTTCTCGTGCCGGTCCCGGGTAGAGCCGCACAGATCCTTCGAGTCGTTGGCGTGGACCAGCCGCAGCCGGTCCGCGCCGACCGTGGCCACCAGGGTGTCCAGCGTCGCCGTCATGCCGCCCTCGGCAGCCAGGTCGTGGCCGGCGGCCCAGGCGTGGCAGGTGTCGAAGCAGACTCCGAGCATGGGGTGCCGGTCCACCGCGTCCAGGTAGGGTCCGAGCTGCTCCACCCGGGAGGCCAGGGACCGGCCGCCGCCGGCGCTCGGCTCGACGAGCAGCATCGGCCCACCGGCGTCGGCGGACCAGTCGAGAAGCGGCAGCAACTCCCGGCGGACCTGTCGCATCGCCGCCTCGGCGTGCCCCTCGTCCACCGAACTGCCCGCGTGGAAGACCACCGCCCGTGCGCCGATCGCGACGCCCCGACGCAGGGCGTGGGCCAGGGTCTGCGCCGACTTCTCGACCGTCGCCGGGGTGGGCGAGCCGAGGTTGACCAGCAGCGAGGCGTGGATGAACGCCGGAATGCCCCGCTCGGCGCAGCCGTCACGGAACAGGGCGTCCTGCACGGGGTCACCGCTGGGCAGCGCCCAGCCCCGTGAGTTGGAGACGTAGACCTGCACCACCTGGGCGCCGGTCGCGTCGACGTACGGCAGGGCGGCCTTGGCCAGCCCACCGGAGGTCGGCGTGTGCGCGCCCACCGGACGCGAGGTGACCGCCGGCATCAGAAGCACGTGAGGGTGACCGGGGTGCCCGGCGGCACCTGCGAATTCTCGCCCGGAATCTGGATCCGGACCACGGCGTTGGGGTTGACCGCGACCGTCACCGGGAAACCCTGGCTCTCCAACGCCTGCTTGGCCTGCTGACACGGCAGGTCGACCACCCGGGGCACGACGATCGCCGCCGGGCCCTTGCTGACGTCCAGCTTGACCTGGGTGCCCTTCTCCACGCCGGCACCATCGGCGGGGCTCTGGCCGAGGATCTCGTCCCTGGGCTTGTCGGAGTCCTTGTAGGTCTCCACCAGCACCAGGTTGAGCCGGGCCAGGGTGGCGCGAGCCTCGTTGAGGTTCTTGCCGACCAGGTTCGGCACCGTCACCGGTGCCCTGCCCCGGCTCAGGATGACGGTGATCTTCGCGCCGGGTTTGACCTCGGCGCCCACCTTGGGGGAGGTGTCCAGCACGACCCCGGCCGGCAGGTTGTCGTCGTAGCGGGAGGCACCCTTGGCCACCACCAGCTTCACGTTGACCAGGTCCGCCTCGGCGAGCTCGAACTCCTTGCCGATCACGTCCGGCACGGGGAAGCGTTCCGGGCCGAGGGAGAGGGTCAGGGTGATCGCGTCACCCTTGACGATCTTGGTGGAGGACGCCGGTTTCTGCTCCAGCACGCTGTCCTTCGGGGCCTGCTCGTCGAAGCGTGGCTCACCGTACTTCAGGGTGAGCCCGGCACGCTCGGCCTGCGTCTGTGCCTCGGCCTTGCTCAGGCTCACCAGCTGCGGGGCGTCCGTGTAACGGCCGACGCCGAACCACCAACCCCCGATCGCGGCCACCAGGCCGAGCGTCACCACCACGGCCGCGACGGCCAGCCGGCCGCGCGGGCTGGCCAGCAGCGTGCTGCGCAGCGCGGTGAGCCGGGATCCCAGCCCCGCTTCGGGCTCCGGGGCGGCCCGTCGCCGACCCGGCCCCTGGGCGGCGCCCTCGGGCAACCGCGCCCAGGACGGGCGGTCGGAAGGGCGGACCGTCGCGACCACCATTGTCGGCTGGGAGAGCGGCTCGCCGCTCACCGGGCGGAGCACGGCGGTGTGGCTGTTGGCGTCGCCCAGGCGATCCCGGGCGACCTGCACCTCGGCCAGCAGCGCGCCGGCGTCGGCGGGCCGCGCGTTGGGATCGCGCCGAGTGGCCCGCTGCACCAGGTCGTCGAGGACCGGCGGCAGGCCGGGCACCAGCGTCGAGGGTGCCGGTACGTCCCGGTCGACGTGCTGCCAGGCGACGTCCACCGGGCGATCCCCGTCGTACGGCACGCGGCCGGTGAGCATCTCGAACAGCACGATGCCGGCCGAGTAGACGTCGGTACGGGGATCGGCGCGGCCCTCGGTGACCAGCTCCGGGGCGACGTACGCCACGGTGGCCATCAACTGGTTGCCCTGCTCCTCGTCGGCGCTCGCCTCGACCGCCCGGGCCAGCCCGAAGTCGGCCACCTTGACCACGCTGTCGACCAGGTTGGCCACACCACCGGTGGGGGCCTCGGCCACCAGCACGTTCTCCGGCTTGACGTCGCGGTGCACCAGGCCGGACCGGTGCGCGGCGGCGATCGCGGCGAGCATCTGCTCGGCGATGGCCAGCGCCTCGTCCGGGTTGAGCCGGCGTCGCTCGGCCAGCACGTCGCGCAGCGTACGGCCGCGGACGTACTCCATCACCAGGTACGGCAGACCGGCGTGCGTGCCCTGGTCGTAGACCGCCACCACGTTCGGGTGGGTCAGCCGGGCGATGGTCTTCGCCTCGTCGGTGAACCGGGCCACGAAGTTGGCGATCCGGGCCCTGGCCTCGGGGGCCTGGGTCGGATGGATGATTTTGACAGCGACGGTGCGCTCAAGGCGCTCGTCGGTGGCGGTGTACACGGTCGCCATGCCACCACGGGCCACGCGACCGCGAATGCGGTAGCGCCCGTCGATCAGCGAGCCCAGCAACGTGTCGGCGACCTGAGTGTCCATCGGCAGGGAGTCTATGTGTCCAGGGGGTGAAGGTTGAACAGGATGCTACAGCCGGACGTCGAACGGGTCCGTCCCGCTGCGCTCACCGCTGCCTTATCCGCGGGCCAGCGGCGCCACGAGAGCGGTCGTCCGGGGTGCCGGTGGCCCGTTGCGACGGTGGCGTGGCAGGGTGGTCGGGTGACCGAACCCGTACCCGACCAGGCCGTGCCCAGCCTGGAGCTCGCCGGACCCGCCGACCCGGCCGGCTGGCTGACCCTGCCCGACGTCGCCGAGCGCCTCGACGTGTCGATCAGCAAGGTGCACCAGATGATCCGTGACCGGGAGTTGCTGGCGGTCCGCCGCGACGGCATCCGCCGCATCCCGGCGGACCTGGTCGCCAACGAGACCGCGCTCAAGCACCTGCCCGGCGTGCTCAACCTGCTCACCGACAACGGCTACGACGACGAGGCCGCCCTGCGCTGGCTGTACGAGCCGGACGACACCCTCCCCGGCAACACGCCGGCCGCAGCCCTCTCCGGCGACCAGGCCCGCGAAGTAAAACGCCGAGCCCAAGCCCTAGGCTTCTAGCCCCCCCACCCCACCCGGCCGCCCCCGGCTGTTTCTGCGCGTCGATCATGAGGTTATTGCCCCGCCGAGGCGAGTGGCGATGACTCCATGATCAATGCGCAGAAACGGGCCAGGGGCCGGGACGCGGGGTTAGTCGGCTCGGCGGGTTGCGGCTATGGCCAGGTCTACCAGGGCCTGGCGGGCCTCGGTGTCCAGGTCGACGGCGGTCAGGGCCGCCAGCGCGGCGTCGGTCAGCGTGACGATCCGCTGCTCGGTGCGGGCCAACGCCCCGCTCGCGGTGATCAGCTCGCGGAGCCGAGCCACTCCCCGCTCGTCCAGCTCAGGGTCGCCGAGTTGGCCCAGCAGCAGCTCACGCCCGGCGTCGTCGGTGGCCTCCACGGCCGCCGCCACCAGGTAGGTGCGCTTGCCCTCGCGCAGGTCGTCCCCGGCCGGCTTGCCGGTCAGCGCCGGATCACCGAAGACACCCAGCACGTCGTCGCGGAGCTGGAACGCCTCACCCAGCGGCAGCCCGTACGCCGAGTAGCACGCCCGTACGTCTGCCGTCGCGTCGGCCAGCGCGGCGCCGAGCAGCAGCGGACGCTCGACGGTGTACTTCGCCGACTTGTACCGGGCGACCTTGCTGGCCCGTTCCACCGAGGTGTCGCCGGTGACCTGCGTCAGCACGTCGAGGTACTGCCCGACGGTGACCTCGGTGCGCATCTCGTCGAAGACCGGTCGGGCCCGCGCCAACGACCACAGGTCCAGCCCCGCGGAGTGCAGCAGCTCGTCGGACCAGACCAGGCACAGGTCGCCGAGCAGGATGGCGGCGGCGTCGCCGAAGCCGTCCGGGTCACCGCCCCAGCCGGCCTCCCGGTGCCGTGCGGCGAACCGCCGGTGCACCGCGAGCTCGCCGCGTCGGGTGTCGGAGCGGTCCATCAGGTCGTCGTGGATCAGGGCACTGGCCTGGACGAACTCCAGCGCGGCCAGGGCGGTGAGCACCTCGTCGCCGTCGAGGCCGCCCGCGCCCCGAAACCCCCAGTACGCGAATGCCGGGCGGAGCCGTTTGCCGCCGCCGAGCACGAAAGCCTCGATCGCCTCGGCCACCGGGGCCAGGGCGTCATCCACGGCGGCGAGTCGCACGCGTTGGCCGGTCAGGAACTCGCTGAGGGCTTTGTCGACGCGCTGCCGTAGGCCGGCACGGTCGACGGGAGAGACGGGGGCAGCGTGGGTCACGTACCGACGCTAGCCGGTCGCTCCGGTCCGCGCCCCGGTGCCACGCGTAGGGCCGGTGTCAAAGCCTCTTGCCGGACCGCCGTCTGGCCTCCGCCTCGGCTCGACCGAGGACTGTGCCACCGGCCCTGGTCCCGTCGGTGCGACCGGGACCGGTGCGCCCCGCCGGTCGCGTGCCGGCCGCCGCGGTGCGGCCCGGTCCGGGGGCGCGCGTGGCGCCGGCCCGGCGGGTGCCCGCGGCGGCCTCGGTGAGGGTCACCAGCGGCACGTCCAGGACGACGGCGAGCCAGCCGAGCCAGAACCCACCGGGAACACGACGCTGTCGTTCCCACCGGGACACCTCGTGCCGGCTCAACGTCGGCACCCCGGCGGCGGCGCACAACTCGGCGGCGGCCCGCTGCTGGCTCCAGCCACGGGCCAGCCGGCACCGGGCCAGCAGCGGGCCGAGCTGCGCCGGGCGCGGCGATCGGGGCGCGGTCATGGGTCCTCCTGGCGGGCGTCGGTGCGGGTGACGACCCGCCCCGACCGGACGGGACCTGCGTCACCGCGTGTGGCTGACCCCCGCGCGGGACCCGGGCGCCGCCCCCGCCGCCCCTCCCACGCCACCCATTCCTACCTCCGGGGTACGACGCCCTCCGGTCGTCGGACCCGGCGGACGGTGCGGTAGGGGACCGCCAAGTGGAAAGCGTCTGGGTCGTGGTGGCGTCGCCCGCTAGAGTCGGGTCGTGGCGCTCGGTCTTCCCTCGGTACTCCCCAATCCGCAGCCGGCGATCGGGGAGCTCATTCGTGAGCGCCAACCGACCTTCTCGTTCGAGTTCTTCCCGCCCAAGACGGAGGCGGGGGAGACGCTGCTCTGGCAGGCCATCCGCGAGCTGGAGTCGCTGCGCCCGTCATTCGTGTCGATCACCTACGGTGCGGGCGGTTCGACCCGGGACACCACCGTGTCGGTGACCGAACGGATCGCCACCGACACCACCCTGCTGCCGATGGCCCACCTGACCGCGGTCAACCACTCCGTCGCCGAGCTGCGACACGTGATCGGCCGGCTCGCCGGGGTGGGGGTGCGCAACGTGCTGGCGGTGCGCGGTGACCCGCCGGGCGACCCCGGCGGGGAGTGGGTCCGCCACGCCGAGGGCGTCGACTACGCCGAGGACCTGGTCCGCCTGGTCCGCGACGCCGGTGACTTCAGCGTGGGCGTGGCGGCCTTCCCGTACAAGCACCCCCGCTCACCCGACGTGGCCAGCGACACCGCGCACTTCGTCCGCAAGTGCCGGGCCGGCGCCGAGTTCGCGATCACGCAGATGTTCTTCGACGCCGACGACTACCTACGGCTGCGCGACCGGGTGGCCGCTGCCGGCTGCGACACCCCGATCCTGGCCGGGGTGATGCCGGTGACCCAGATCGGCACCATCGAGCGGTCCGTGCAGCTGTCCGGCGCGCCCTTCCCGCCGGCGCTGGCGGCCCGCTTCGAGCGGGTCGCCGACGACCCGGAGGCCGTTCGCCAGCTCGGTGTCGAGCAGGCCAGCGAGATGAGCCGCCGACTGCTGGACGAGGGTGTGCCGGGCATCCACTTCATCACCCTCAACCGGTCCACCGCGACTCGTGAGGTCTGGCAGAACCTGAAGGTCGGCGCGCGGGTGTGAATGTCCCACCTGCGACACCTGATGCCCGGCACGACGGTTGATCCGTGGTGGGCACACAGCTGAACTGGGACCAGTACGCCACGGCATGGGCGCGGTTGCACGGCGGGTTCGACCCGCGGGTCGCGGCGCCGGTGGTGCGCGCCTGGCTGCGGTTCGCCTACCACGTGGGGTACGTGCTGGGGCGGCTGCGGGTCAGCCCCACCGCGGTCACCGTGGCCGGGGTGGTGCTCTGTTTCTGCGTACCGTTGCTGGTTACCCGGCCGGGAGACGGGCCGTTCCTCGGTGCGTTGTTCGTGCTGCTCGCCGCCGTGGCGGACAGCGTGGACGGTGCGGTGGCGGTCGCCACCGGCCGCACCACCCGGCTCGGCTACGTCTACGACTCGGTCGCCGACCGGCTCGGTGAGGTGGCCTGGCTGCTGGCGTTCTGGCTGGTCGGCGCGCCGGGAGCGCTCGTCGTCGCGGGTGGCGCGCTGTCCTGGCTGCACGAGTACGTGCGGGCCCGGGCGGTCGCCGCCGGCATGCGTGACATCGGCGCGGTCACCGTCGGGGAACGCCCCACCCGGGTCTCGGTGGCGCTGGCCGGCCTGGTGGTCGCCGGGCTGGCCGGCCTGATCGAGGCGGACCTGGCCGCCGGCACCATCACCATGGCGACCGCGGTGTGGGTGCTGCTGGCCGGCTTCGGCCTCGGGCAATTGCTCTCCAGCATCCGGCGCGCCCTGCTCGACGCCGGCTGAGCGGCTGGCCCTACCAGGCGGGGCCGATCTCGTCGGCGACGATCTGCGCGGAGAGGGTCACCATCGGCAACCCGCCGCCCGGGTGGGTGGAGCCACCCACCAGCCACAGCCCGTTCGCCGGGCCGCGGTTGGCGGGGCGGAGCAACCCGCCGGCGGTGCCGTAGATCGAACCGCCCGGCGCGCCGGTCGCCGTGCCCAGGTCGGCGGGGGTGCGGATCTCGCGGAACAGCAGCCGGTCGCGCACGTCCACGCCGCGCCGGGCCAGCACCTCCAGGATCCGGTCGGCGTACGCGTCGGCCAGCCCCGGGCGTCGCCAGTCGACCGCGCCCGCCGCGCTGCCGTGGCGGGGGGCATTGACCAGCACGAACCACGCCTCGTGCCCGGCCGGACGGACCATCGGGTCGTCGGCCACGGTGACGAACACCGTCGGGTCGACCGCCGGCCGGGCCCGTACGCCGCGCCCGGGGTTCCCGAAGACGGCGTCGAACTCCGCGTCGTAGTCGTCCGGGAAGAAGACGGTGTGGTGGGCCAGCCCGGTGCTGCCGGAGACACCGAGCAGCAGCACGAAGCCGGCGAGGCTGCGGTCGGTCAGCCCGGCCAGCCGACGCGGGTGCGGCAGCAGGTCACGGTAGACGGTCAGCGCGTCCACGTTGGCCACCACCACGTCGGCGGGCACCGGCGCGGTGACGCCGGCGAGGCGTACCCCGTGCACCCGGCCGCCGGTGGCGTCGATCCGGGTGACCGTGGTGTCGGTCTGCACGACCACGCCGAGGTCCAGGCAGCGGGTCAGCAGCGCGTCGGCGAGGGTGCCCAGCCCACCGCGCAGGTACCAGCCACCGAAGGCCAGCTCGGCGTAGGGGACCGCGACCAGCGCCGCCGGCGCCCGGCGCGGGTCGGCGCCGGTGTAGGTGGCGTACCGGTCCAGCATCATCCGCAGCCGCGGGTCGGACAGGTGCCCGCGGCCCAACCCGCGCAGGGTGCGGCCCGGGGCGATGGCGGCCAGGTCGCCGAGCCGCCAGGCCAACGACGCGAGATCGCGGGGGGAGTCGACGGTACGGCGCAGGATGTCGCGTTCGGAGGCCCGCCACACCCGTTCGGCGCGGTGCCACAGCCGTTGCCAGTCGGCCGCCGCCCGGTCACCGAGGGCGGCCCCGATCCGGGTGGTGAACTCCGCCGGGTCGGCGCACGAGTCCAGGGTCGGGCCGCCGCCGGGAAAGACGTGCCGGACGATCGGGTCCAACGGGACCAGGTCGAGATATTCGTCGAGCTTCGCCCCGGTCGCCTCGAACAGGTCGTGGAAGACCTGGGGCAGGGTGAGCAGGCTCGGCCCGGTGTCGAAGTGGAACGGACCGGCCGGGGTGTCGTGCGCGTACCGGCCGAGCTTGCCACCGACCGTGTCGGCGGCCTCGAAGACGGTCACCTGGTGCCCGGTGGCGGCCAGCCGGGCGGCGGTGGCGAGGCCACCCACCCCGGCGCCGACGACCACGATCCGCGCCATGCCACGCCCTCCTAGCTGACCGGGCGGCCCCGCCAGGTCAGGCGACGTCGCTTTCGCAGATGGTACGACCGTAGGGTCAACCAACCGAGGACCACGACCGACACGGGGTGTGCGAGCGCGTCGGGCCACCACCGGCCTCCGGTCGCCCGGGCGGTGAGCACCCGTCCGGCCACCCCCAGCAGGTATGCGATGAGCGCAACCATCGACACCCGCGGAGCTGTCGAGGCGAACCCCAGCGCGATCAGCGGCGGGGCGGTGTAGAGCAGCAGCAGCGCCGCCACCACGGCCGCCGCCGCGCCCGGGTGCCCGAACGACGCCCAGAGCGACTTCGCGTACCCGTCGCGCAGTTGCGGCCAGTCGTCGTACATCCGGCAGGTGGCCAGCCGGGAGCCGTCGGCCAGGGCGATCCGCCCACCGGCGCGTTTGACCGCCCGGGCCAGCTCGACGTCCTCCAGGATCTTGTCGGCGACCGCGGCGTGCCCGCCGGCGGCGGTGTAGCCGGCCCGGTCCAGCACCAGGAACTGGCCGCCCGCCGCGGCCAGCGACGGCCGCCGCGAGCGTTCCATCGCGCGCAGCGGCAGGAACGTCAACCACAACCACTGCAACAGCGGCTGCACCAGCCGGTCGGCCGCCGTCGCCACCACGATCCGGGGGTACGGCGACAGCAGCGTCACGCGGGCGTCGCGCAACTCGGTGACGGCCGCCGCCACCGCGTGCGGGGCGAGCACCACGTCGGCGTCGACGAAGACCAGCGCGGTGGCGTCCGGGTCGGCCCGGGTGGCCAACTGCCAGCAGGCGTGCGGCTTGCCCAGCCAGCCCGGCGGCGGGGCGACCCCGGTGAGCAGCGTGACCCGGGGATCGTCGCCGACCACCGCGCGGACCACGTCGGCGGTGCCGTCGGTGGACCCGTCGTCGAGGACCACGACGCGCAGCCCCGGTACACCGCGTTGGGCGAGCAGGGCGCGCAGGCAGGGCGTGACCCGGGCGGCCTCGTCGCGCAGCGGCAGCAGCACGGCGACCGGCTCGTCGAGGGCGTCGGGTCGGTCGGCAGGCCGGCGCAGCCAGCGGGTGGCGTTGAGCCAGGTGTGCCCGGTCAGCGCGGCGACGGCGATGAGCAGGGCGAGCAGGACGGTCATCGGGTCGCGTCGACGCCGGGGCGGTGTGGCTGGTGGGCCTTCCGACCGGAGTCACCGCCCCGGCGGGCACGCAGGACGGTCACCGCCAGGGGTATGGCGGTCACCGACATGCCGGCCGCCCCCCAGAGCGCCGACGCGGGCAGGTCGAGGAAGACCGCGTGGGCCAGGATGCTGGAGAAGTACGTCCACAGGTAGAGCGCGGCCATCGGGTCGTCGCGCCGGTCGGTGTGCTCGGCGGCCGATCCGGCCAGCGGACGCAGGGCGCTCATCATCAGCACCGCGAAGAGCAACCAGCCCAGGTAGTTGCTGACCGGAATGCCGGCCAGGCCGGGCAACGCGGGGGTGGCGTCCCGCCAGACCCAGTAGCCCTCGGCCACCATCTGCGGGTCGAGGAAGAGGTCCCAGGCGGCCAGCCCCACGGTGGCCAGCGCGATCCGCCGTACCCACCGAGCAGCCGCCGACCCGCCGCCGCCGGTCAGCCGGACCGCCGCCAGCCAGGCCGGCCAGGCCATCCAGGTCCAGGCCAGCGGAATGATCAGCGGCACTCCGGCCAGCTTGGGACCCAGTTCCCCGGAGTAGTCGTAGCTGCCGAACGGCACACCGGTGGCCACCCCGACCGCCTCGATCGCGAACCCACCGCCGGTGGCCACCGCCACCAGCGCCGCCGCGACCCGCGGACCCCGGCTGAGCAGCGCGTGGCCCACCGAGAGCAGCCACCCGAGTACGACGGTGGCCACGGTGAGCCTGGCCCGGGTGGCGCCGGTGGTGAGCGGGTAGCAGATCTGGGCGAGCACCAGGACGGCGAGCAGTGTCCAGGAGATCCGCCGGGTCATGACGCCGGTGGCTCGAGCGGCAGATCCCGACCGAGCACGCCGAACGGTCGCTCGTCGCCGGGGAAGTGGAAGTTGCGCAGCACGTCGACGAAACCGAAGCGCCGGTACAACCGCCAGGCCCGCGAGGTCTGCTCGTCGGCCTCCGGGGTGGACAGCAGCGTGGTGTCGCCCTCGGCCATGCCGAGCAGCGCGCGCAGTTGGCCGGTGCCCAGGCCGTGGCCCTGCGCCGGTGGCCGGACGTGCAACTCGACCACCTCGAAGCAGTGGGTGAGCCAGCGCGTGCGGGTCGGGGTGTCCAGCGCCCGGTACACCTGGTCGTGCCACCACTGACCGGAGGCGCCCAGGTAGCCGTAGCCGAAACCGGCGAGGTGCCCCTCGCTGGTCAGGCTGGCGACCGCCCGGAAACCCGGCCGGCGGACGTGGGTGGCGATGTAGCCGCGTCGGGCCTCGAGCAGGTCGGTGCGGTATCCCATCGCCTCGCCGTAGACGGCCACCACGTCGTCCAGCCGCCGGACGAGATCGTCCGGCGTCCAGCGCACCAACCTCATGCCCGTCCACCCTTCACCGTTTCCGGGCCACCGTCGGCGACCCACCCGAGCACCGACCGGTCGCCGACCACGTCGCGCACCTCGAACCGGGCGAACAACTCCTCGGCGTACCAGCCCTCGGTGGGGGTTCGCATGATCGCCGCCCGGTGCTCCGGGTGACGGTACGCGAACGCCACCAGGTCTGTCGGGTCGCGCCACACGCTCACCGTGCCCTGCCAACCCAGCGGTGCCTCCCCGACCCCGAACCGGGCCAGCAACCCGGGCGCGTCGCGCAGGGCGGCGGCCACCGGCGGGATCGCCCGCCAGAAGGTGGCCGCCCGGCGTACCCGCAACCGGGCCCGGGTCAGCGCCAGCACCGGGCCGGTGACCCGGCCGCCCGCGGGCTCGCCGAACGGTCGTTGACCGGACCACTC
Organism: Micromonospora sp. NPDC085948; assembly: GCF_040686315.1. Taxonomy (NCBI): domain Bacteria; kingdom Bacillati; phylum Actinomycetota; class Actinomycetes; order Micromonosporales; family Micromonosporaceae; genus Micromonospora; species Micromonospora sp. NPDC085948. The sequence goes on from NZ_JBFBJW010000008.1 coordinate 117,648, forward strand.
GCCCCGGCTGCTCAGCGGACGCAGGTCGACCCGGGCCTGGGCGCGGGCGATGCGGGCCCAGGCGCGGCCGACCGGCGAGTCGTCGAAGTCGGCCGCCGAGGCGGGGGAGTCCCAGACGGTCAGCGCCGCCCACCGGGTCAGGTCGGCGTCGCCGGGTCCGAAGCCGGTGCCGGTCCCGGTGCCCAGCAGCTTGCCGAACCGGACGCCCGGGTGGGTCCGCAGCCGGCGCGGGTCCACCGCCATCCGGATCAGCGCCCGGGGCAGCGCACCGGGGGAGGTCCGCCAGACGTGCAGGGTGACCAACTCCGGTACGGCGCTGCCGGGCTCACCGGTTGGCTCGCTCACGCCACCTCGGCCGGGGTGCCGGCGGTGACCCGCAGCAGTTCGGCGTAGGTGGTCGGAAAGACCGCCTGCGGTACGCCACCCGCGGCCCAGATCTCGGGGTACGTCGCCAGCGCCGTGTCCACCAGGGTGCGCAGCGGGTGCGGGTGCCCGAGCGGGGCGACCCCGCCGATCGGCTGCCCGGTGTGCGTCCGGACGAACTCCGGGGTGGCCCGGCGCAGCCGGGTGACCCCGATCGACGCGGCCAGGCCGGCGGTGTCCACCCGGTGCGCGCCGGAGGTGAGCACGAGCAGCGGCGCGTCGTCCGCGTCGAAGATCAACGAGTTGGCGATCTGGCCGACCTCGACGTCGAGCGCCTCGGCGGCGGCCGCCGCGGTGTGCACCGCCTCGGGCAGCAGGCGGATCGTGCTGGGCTCACCGGCGCCGTCGAGCGTGCCGGCGGCGGTGAGCGCGTCCTGCACCGCCCGTACGTTCGGGTGTGGCTGCATCCCGCCATTCTTCCCGGTCCGCTGGCGCCCGGTTCAGTCGGCCGGCACGGGCGGCGCGTCACACGTTGCATTTTCGTCGGAGGGGAGGTGTACTGTCAGCAGCAGTTAGAACGAGTGTTCGATTGCCTCGAACGCCCGTTCCAACCAGCCGGAGCGCGGCGTTTCGCGGCGCCAGCTCCGGCCGGTGTGGCTCCGCGGGCCGCACCTGGGTTTCCGGGCAGTCGCGAGCCTGGTCCCGACAGGCAGGAGCGTCGCTCGCCGCCCACGACCCCCGGGCGGCGGGCGACGCACCCGCCGGTACGCCGGCCGGGTGTGGTGTGGGGAAGCGTCCACACCCGGCCGGCCACACCCGGTGCGTCTTCCTCCGCACCACCCGACCTCGGCGTCTCGTCGGTGGCATCAGCCGCCGGAGCGACGTCTCGGCCACGTGGAGGAGAGACACCCATGCCGACCAACCCGGCTCAGGCACCGACGGTGCCGGCGCACGTGCTGCCGCACCGCACCCCCGCCCAACTCCTCACGTTGGCGCGGCGCGGGCTGGTCGAGGCCGGCCAGACCCGACCCGACGGCCTGCGCTACGCGGCTGCCCACCTGGCGGCGCTGCGGGCGGCGGCTGCCCTGCTCGCCGCCCGCGCCCGGCCCGCGCCCAGTCGACGCAACCGGATCACCAGTGTCTGGGTCCTCCTCTGCGCCGTCGCTCCGGAGCTCGACGAGTGGTCCCGATTCTTCGCCGCCGGAGCCAGCAAGCGCGCCGCCGCCGAGGCCGGCATCCCCCGGGTGGTCAGCGCCCGGGAAGCCGACGACCTGCTCCGCGCCGCCGAACAGTTCGTCACGGTGGTGGAGACCGCGCTCGGCGTGGCCCACCAACCGGCCCTGGACGGCCTCGCGGCATGAGCCCGCCGTGCCACCGACCGCCCCGCGGGGGGAGCCGGGCGGGCGGTGGCACGGCGTGCCGGTCCTGAATGTGATCCACAGCAGCAGCAGCAGCAACGACGGGGGGTTGGTCCAATGGCGGGCCGCATGGTGGTCGGTTCCGCCGCACTGGCCGATCTGGTGCGCCCGGCGAGCGCACCCGACCCGGTCGGCGGTCATCGGGTGCTGCCGGTGGCACCCGAGCTGACCGGTCTGCTGCCCAACCGAGGCCTGCGCCGGGGGAGCACCATCGCGGTCGCCGCCGGCCAGCCCCAGCGCAGCGGCGGCACCTCGCTGATGCTGGCCCTGCTCGCTGAGGCGTCCCGGGCCGGCTCGTGGTGCGCCGTGGTCGGTGTGCCGACGTTCGGTGCGGGTGCGGCCGCTGAGCTGGGCATCGCCCTGGACCGGCTGGCCCTGGTGCCGAATCCCGGCCCGGAGTGGGCCACCGTGGTCGCCGCGCTGATCGACGGGGTGGACGTCGTGGTCACCACCGTGCCGGCCACGGTCTCCGCCTCGGTCGCCACCCGGCTGGCCGCCCGGGCCCGGCAGCGCGGCAGCGTGCTCGTCCCGTACGGCCGGTGGGACGGCGCGGACGTGACACTGCGGGTGGTCCGTGGAGTGTGGGAAGGGCTCGGCCAGGGCCGGGGGCGGCTGCGCCGCCGGGAGGTCACCGTCTCGGCGCGCGGGCGCGGGGCGGCCGCCCGACCCAAGGAGATCAAGGTCTGGCTCCCGGGTGACGAGCTGACCCGGGTCATTCCCCGCACGGTGCCGTCGACCGTGGGCCGACCGGCCGCGCCGCTTGCCCTGGTCGGTCGGGGGTGACCGGTTCTCCACCACGCACCCTGCTGCTGTGGTGCCCGGACTGGCCGGTGCTCGCCGCCGAGATCGTCGACGGGGTGCCGGCGACCAGCCCGGTGGCCGTGCTGCACGCCAACCGGGTGGTCGCCTGCTCCGAGCGGGCCCGCGCCGAGGGGGTACGCCGAGGTCTGCGTAAGCGGGAGGCGCAGGGTCGCTGCCCGCAACTCACCGTCGTGGAATACGACCCAGGCCGGGACGCCCGGGCGTTCGAGCCGGTGGTCGCCGCGGTGGAGGAGTTGGTCGCCGGCGTGGAGGTGGTCCGTCCGGGCGCCTGCGCGGTGGCCGCCCGGGGGCCGGGCCGCTACCTCGGCGGTGAGGAGGCGGCCGCTGAGCGGATCATCGAGCATGTCGCCCAGTCGTGCCTGGTGGAGAGTCAGGTAGGCATCGCCGACGGGGTGTTTGCGGCCGGGTTGGCCGCCCGCGCCGGCCGGGTGGTGGCACCGGGCGGGACACCGGAGTTCCTGGCCGGGTTGCCGGTCGAGGCGCTCGGCCGGTCGGCGTTGGCCGACCTGCTGCGCCGGCTGGGGGTGCGTACCCTCGGCGACTTCGCCGCGTTGCCGGCCGGCGACGTGGTGGCCCGGTTCGGGTTCGACGGAGCGTTGGCCCACCGGCTCGCGGCCGGGCGCGACCACCGACCGCTCGCCGTCCGGCAGCCACCGGCCGACCTGACGGTGACCGCCGGGTACGACGAACCGATCGACCGGGTCGACGCGGCGGCGTTCGCGGCCCGGGCGTTGGCCGAACAGTTGCACGAGGGGCTGGCCGGGCGCGGGCTGGCCTGCACCCGGCTCGGCATCGAGGCGGTCACCGAACACGGTCAGGAGCTGCACCGGGTGTGGCGGCACGATGGCCTGCTCACGGCCGCGGCCATCGCCGACCGGGTGCGCTGGCAACTCGACGGTTGGCTCTCCGGCAGCAACGGCCGTACCGGCGCACGACCGGCCCGGCCGACGGCCGGCATCATCCGGTTGCGGCTGGTCCCGGACGGGGTGATCGCCCAGGCCGGCCTACAGGTCGGCCTGTGGGGGGAGGCCGGTGAGGAGCGGGACCGGGCACACCGGGCGTTGAGCCGCGTGCAGGGCATCCTCGGCCCGGAGGCGGTGGTCACCGCTGTGCTCGGCGGTGGTCGCTCCCCGGCCGACCAGGTGCGACTGGTGCCGTGGGGCGACGAACGTCTCCCCACCCGTCCCGGCCCGGCGCCGCTGCCCGGCGAGGCGGTCGCGCGTTCTGGTTCGGTGCCGTTGTCGGGTGAGGCGGTCGCGCGTTCCGGTCCGGTGTCGCTGGCCGGTGAGTCGAGCGCCGGCGGCGCTGCCCGGGCCGGCGGTGCCGGTCGGCCTGCTGCCCGCGGCACGGGCGGGGTGCCGCCGTGGCCCGGACGACTCCCGGCGCCGGCGCCGGCGGTGGTGCTGCCCAGCCCACTCGCCGCGACCGTGCACGACGCCGCCGGCGAGCCGGTGGTGATCAGCGCGCGGCTGGCGGTGAGCGCCCCACCGGCTCGGTTGGTGGTCGGCACCGGTCAGCCGGCGGAGATCGTGGGCTGGGCCGGCCCGTGGCCGGTGGACGAGCGGTGGTGGGCCCCGGCCGAGGCCCGCCGTCGGGCCCGGTTCCAGGTCAGCCTGGCCGACGGCGCCGCCCTGCTGCTGGCCGTCGAGGCCGGGCAGTGGCTGGTGGAGGCGATCTATGACTGAGCACACGTCCCCTCGCCGTGATCGGTGCGAGGTGGCGGCCAGGTGAGCTTCCACAACCCGAAGATGCCCTGGTCGGAGTTGGAGCGGGTGCTCTCCGGGCGGGCCGGCGGCGGGCGGTCGCGTGAGGAGCGGCACCTGCACGTGGTGGACCCGCTCGCCGTGGACGCCGACGGGGGAGACTCCCCGGCCTGGAGTCGCCACCGCGAGCGGTACCAGCCGCCGGAGCTGACCCGCCCCGACGGCGTGGTGCCCTACGCGGAGCTGCACGCGCACACCAACTTCAGCTTCCTCGACGGTGCCAGTCACCCGGAGGAGCTGGCCGAGGAGGCGGCCCGGCTGGGGCTCACCGCGCTCGCCGTCACCGACCACGACGGCTTCTACGGGGTGGTCCGCTTCGCCGAGGCGGCTCGGACGCTGGGCCTGCCGACCATCTTCGGCGCGGAGCTGTCCCTCGGGCTGCCCGGCCCGCAGAACGGCGAACCCGACCCGCACGGCGCGCACCTGCTGGTGCTCGCGCACGGCCACGAGGGGTACGCCCGGCTGGCCACCACCATCGCCCGCGCCCAGCTGCGCGGCGGGGAGAAGGGCCGCCCGGTCTACGGGGAGCTGGAGCAGGTCGCCGAGGAACTGCGTGACCACGTGCTGGTGTTGACCGGCTGTCGCAAGGGGCACGTGCCGGGGGCGCTGCTCACCGAGGGCGTGGACGCGGCGGCGCGCGAGTTGGACCGGCTGACCGCGCTCTTCGGCGCGGAGACGGTCGCGGTGGAGCTGACCGACCACGGTCATCCCGTCGACGCCGACCGCAACGACGCGCTCGCCGAGCTGGCCGCCGCGGCCGGGCTGCCGACGGTGGCCAGCAACAACGTGCACTACGCCAGCCCCGGCCGGCGTCGGCTGGCCACCACCGTCGCCGCCGTCCGGGCCCGCCGCAGCCTGGACGAGATCGACGGTTGGCTGCCCGCCGCGGCCACCGCCCACCTGCGCAGCGGCGCGGAGATGGCGGCCCGGTTCGCCGCGTACCCGGGTGCGGTGGCGCGGGCCGCCGAGTTCGGCGCCGAGTTGGCCTTCGACCTGCAACTGGTCGCGCCGCAGTTGCCGGCGTACCCGGTGCCGCCGGGGCACACCGAGATGAGCTGGCTGCGCAAGCTGACCGCGGACGGCGCGCACGAGCGCTACGGGCCGCCGCAGGCGCACCCAGCGGCGTACGCGCAACTCGACCACGAACTCAACATGATCGAGGAGCTGGGCTTCCCCGGCTACTTCCTGGTGGTCTACGACATCGTCTCGTTCTGCCGTGAGCAGGACATCTACTGCCAGGGCCGGGGGTCGGCGGCCAACTCGGCGGTCTGCTACGCGCTGCGGATCACCAATGTGGACGCGGTCCGGCACCGGCTGCTCTTCGAGCGGTTCCTCGCCCCGGAGCGGGACGGCCCACCGGACATCGACGTGGACATCGAGTCCGACCGCCGGGAGGAGGTGATCCAGCACGTCTACACCCGCTACGGCCGGGAACACGCCGCCCAGGTCGCCAACGTCATCTCCTACCGACCCCGGTCGGCGGTGCGGGACGTGGCCAAGGCGTTCGGCTTCTCGCCCGGTCAGCAGGACGCCTGGAGCAAGCAGATCGACAGGTGGGGCTCGGTCGCCACGGTCGACGTCGAGAACATCCCCGAGCAGGTGGTGGAGTACGCCAACGAGTTGCAGACGTTCCCCCGGCACCTGGGCATCCACTCCGGCGGCATGGTGATCTGCGACCGGCCGGTGATCGAGGTCTGCCCGGTGGAGTGGGGGCGGATGCCCGGGCGCAGCGTGCTCCAGTGGGACAAGGACGACTGCGCGGCGGTGGGCCTGGTCAAGTTCGACCTGCTCGGGCTCGGCATGCTCTCCGCCCTGCACTACGGCTACGACATGATCGGCGAGAGCCTCGACCTGGGTGACATGACCCTGGACGACCCGGAGGTCTACGACATGCTCTGCCGGGCCGACTCGGTCGGGGTGTTCCAGGTGGAGAGTCGTGCCCAGATGGCCACCCTGCCCCGGCTCAAGCCCCGCGAGTTCTACGACCTGGTGGTCGAGGTGGCGCTGATCCGCCCCGGCCCGATCCAGGGCGGTTCGGTGCACCCGTTCATCCGGCGCAAGAACGGCCAGGAGCCGGTGACGTTCGCGCACCCGCTGATGCGCAACGCCCTGGAGAAGACCCTGGGTGTGCCGCTGTTCCAGGAGCAGTTGATGCAGCTCGCGATCGACCTGGCCGGCTTCGACGCGGCCGAGGCCGACCAGTTGCGCCGGGCGATGGGCGCCAAACGGTCGGTCGAGCGGATGACCCGCATCGCCGACCGGCTCTACGCCGGGATGGCCGAGCGGGGCATCACCGGCGAGCTGGCCGACGACGTGTACCGCAAGCTCACCGCGTTCGCCAGCTACGGCTTCCCGGAGAGCCACGCGATGAGCTTCGCCTACCTGGTCTACGCCAGCTCGTGGCTCAAGCGCTACCACCCGGCGCCGTTCCTGGCGGCGCTGCTCAACGCTCAGCCGATGGGTTTCTACTCCCCGCAGACCCTTGTCGACGACGCGCGCCGGCACGGCGTGGAGGTACGCCGGCCGGACATCAACGCCAGCGGGGCGGTGGCGGTGCTGGAATCCACCCCGGACACCCGGTGGGGCAGCGGGCCGGGGGAGCCACCGCACGCGTGGGGGCTGGGCGGCCCGGCCGTCCGGCTCGGCCTGTCCAGCGTGCGTACCCTCGGCGCCGACGTGGCCGAGCGGATCGCGGCGGACCGGGACGCCGGTGGGGCGTACCGGGACATGTCGGATCTGGCCCGGCGGGTCGGTCTCACCGCCGCGCAACTGGAGGCGCTGGCCACCGCGGACGCCTTCGCCTGTTTCGGGCTGACCCGGCGGGAGGCGCTCTGGGCCGCCGGCGCGGCGGCCCAGGACCGGCCGGGCCGGCTGCCCGGCACGGTGACCGGCGCGGCGGCCCCCACGCTGCCCGGGATGGAGGCGGTGGACCGGCTGGTCGCCGACGTGTGGGCCACCGGGCTGTCCCCGGAGAGCCATCCGGCCCGCTTCATCCGGGGTCAGCTCGACGTGCTCGGCGCGGTGCCGATCGCCCGGCTGGGCCGGGTGGAGCCGGGGCAACGGATCCGGGTCGGCGGCATCGTCACCCACCGGCAACGTCCGGCGACCGCGGGCGGGGTCACCTTCCTCAACCTGGAGGACGAGACGGGGATGCTCAACGTCACCTGCTCGCCGGGGTTGTGGCAGCGCTACCGGCGGGTGGCCCGGACCAGCGCCGCGCTCGTGGTTCGGGGGCGGTTGCAGCGGCACGAGGGGGTGACCAACCTGGTCGCCGACCGACTGGACGCCATCGAGCCGCCGGTCAGCCCCGCCTCCCGTGACTTCCGCTGAGAGAGTGACCCACATTACGGTTTCCTGGGTCGTTGGGCGGGAGACTCGTCCCGAGCGGGCAGAGCCGCCCGTGATCCGTGAGGGAGAACGACAATGACGGGAAATCACGCGTACACCGGTGGAATCGCCAACGCCCGGCGGACCCGGCTGGGCACCGGCTGGGTGCCATCGCACCTCGCCGACCCCCGCGAGTACGAGGTGACAAACGGTCCGGTGGCCAACGAGCGCCGGTCCCGGGCCGAGGACGAGGCCGAGGGCACCGACTCCTGACCCACTAGGCTCGACCGGGTGGAGCAGACCCGAGGCCGGTTCGCCGAGCCGCCGCTGACACCCCGTACCGCCGTGATCTGGTCGGTGCTCCGTGCCGAGTTGGACCGGCGCGGAGACGCCGAGCTGACCGTGCTCGACGTGGGCGGTGGCACCGGCGGTTTCGCCGTTCCGCTGGCCCGCGCCGGGCACCGGGTCACCGTGGTCGACGCCAGCCCCGACTCCCTCGCGGCGCTCACCCGTCGGGCCGCCGAGGCCGGGGTGGCCGACCGGATCGCCGCCGTGCAGGGCGACGGTGACGCCCTCGCCGGGCTGGTCGAGCCGGCCGGCGTCGACCTGGTGCTCTGCCACGCCGTGCTGGAGGTGGTCGACGACCCGACGCCGGTGGTCGCCGCGCTGGCCACCGCGCTGCGTCCCGGCGGCGCGGCCAGTGTCCTGGTCGCCGGCCGGGCCGCCGCCGTGCTGGGCCGGGCGATGAACGGGCACCTGGACGTCGCGACCGCCCTGGCCACCGATCCCGCCGGCACGGCCGGGCCGCGCGACACGCTGCGGCGGCGCTACGACGCCCCCGGTGCCGCCGCGCTGCTCGGCGCCGCCGGGCTGGTGGTCGAGGAGATCCACGGGGTACGAGTGCTGGCCGACCTGCTGCCGGCCGCGGTCGCCGACGGGCAGTCCGCCGCCCTGGTCGAGCTGGAACGCGCGCTGGCCGCCCAACCGCCGTACCGGGACCTGGCCGCCCAACTGCACCTGTTCGCCCGCCGACCGGCATGAGCGACCCGCCACCCGGGCCGCCGCTGGCGGTCCTCGGGCCGCACCACGGCGGTGGCCGTCTCGCGGACGTGCTGCCCAGCGCGCTCGCCGTGCTGGGCGTGCCCGGCTCGGCCGACCCGCTCGGGCTGGCCCCCACGCTGGCCGGGGTGCGCCGGATCGCCGTGCTGCTGGTCGACGGGCTCGGCTGGTACCAGGTACCGACCGCCGCCCCGTACGCGCCGACGCTCGCCGGGCTCGCCGCGACCACGGCCCGGCCGCTCATCGCGGGTTTCCCGTCCACCACCCCGACCAGCCTGGTGTCGCTGGGCACCGGTGCCCCGCCCGGCGCGCACGGGGTGCTCGGCTTCACCGTACGGGTGCCGGGCACGGACCGCGTGCTCACCCACACCGACTGGGCCGGCGATCCGTCGCCGCTGAGCTGGCAGCCGGTGACCACCCAGTTGGAGCGCGCCCGCGCCGCCGGTGTGACGACGACTGTGGTGAGTCGGCCCGAGTTCGGCGGCAGCGGGTTGACCCTGGCGGCCAACCGGGGCGGCGACTTCCGGGGCGCCGCCGGTGGGGACGCGGTGGCCACCGCCATGCTGGCCGCGCTGTCCGCCGGCGCCGGGCCGACGCTGGTCTCCGGCTACCACGCCGACCTGGACCGGCACGGCCACCTCAGCGGCGTCGACTCGGCACCCTGGCGGGCCGCCGCCACCGAGGTGGACGCGCTGGTCGCCCGACTCGTCGACGGCCTCCCGCCGGACGCGGCGCTGCTGGTGACCGCCGACCACGGCCAACTCGACATTCCCGCCGAGCACCGCTTCGACCTGGACGCCGACCCCCGCCTGCGCGACGGGGTCCGGGTGGTCGCCGGTGAGGCCCGGGTGCGGTACCTGCACGTCGCGCCGGGCGCGCTCGACGACGTGGTGGCCACCTGGTCGACCGTGCTCGGTGACGCCGCGCGGGTACGCACCCGCGACGAGGTGGTGGCCACCGGCTGGTTCGGGCCGGTGCCCGAGGACCACCTCGGGCGCATCGGTGACGTGGTGGTGATCTGCAACGACACCTACGCGGTCATGGCCAGCCGCACCGAGCGGCCGATGGCGTCGAAGCTGGTGGCGTACCACGGGTCGGACACCGCCGTCGAGCTGACCGTGCCGCTGCTGGTCGTGCGCGGCTGACCGGGGCACGGTCCGGCCCGCCGGCGGCTGGTGGTGTCGTACCTTCGGGTTAACCTGCCCGGATGGGCCGCAGTCAGTCGTTGCCCCGGGGTGGGGATCCGCGCTTCGGGCCGGATGCCGACGACTCCGGCAGCCCGATCCTGCACGTCGACATGGACGCCTTCTTCGCCGCCGTCGAGGTGCGCCGCCGACCGGAGCTGCGCGGCCGGCCGGTCGTCGTCGGCGGGGTGGGGCCGCGCGGCGTGGTCAGCTCGGCCAGCTACGAGGCCCGCCGTTACGGCGTCCGCAGCGCGATGCCGACCAGCCAGGCTCGGGCGCGCTGCCCGCACGCGGTCTACCTGCCACCGGAGTTCAGCGCCTACACGGCCGCCTCCCGGGCGGTGATGCAGATCTTCCGGGACATCACCCCGCTGGTCGAGCCGCTCTCCCTCGACGAGGCGTTCCTCGACGTGAACGGCGCCCGTCGGCTCTTCGGCTCCCCGGCCGCCATCGCCCGACTGATCCGCCAACGGGTCGCCGACGAGCAGGCGCTCACCTGTTCGGTCGGGGTGGCGCCGAGCAAGTTCGTGGCGAAACTCGGTTCCACCCGAGCCAAGCCGGACGGCCTGCTGGTGGTGCCCTCGGGGCAGGTGCTCGACTTCCTGCACCCGCTGCCGGTGGACGCGCTCTGGGGAGTGGGGGAGCGGGCCGCCGAGTCGCTGCGCAGGCTCGGCCTGGCCACCGTCGGCGACCTCGCCGAGGCCCCGTTGGGCCTGCTCCGCAAGGCGGTCGGCGCGGCGTCGGCGGCCCACCTGCACGAGCTGGCCTGGGGACGGGACCCACGCCGGGTCAGCCCCGAGCACGTCGACAAGTCGATCGGCGCCGAGGTGACCTTCGACGTCGACGTGGCCGACCCTTTGGAGATCCGCCGCGCGTTGCTCGCGCTCAGCGCCAAGGTCGGCGTCCGGTTGCGTGGCTCCGGGCAGGTCGGGCGCACCGTCGCACTCAAGGTGCGGCTGGCCGACTTCCGGACCGTCAGCCGCTCCCGCACCCTCGACGTGGCCACCGACACCGCCCGCGAGATGTTCGACACGGTCTGGGCGCTCTACACCGCACTGGACCCGGGCGAGCGGATCCGGCTCGTCGGTGTCCGGGTGGAGGGGCTCGCCCCGGCGCAGGGCGCGCACCGACAGCTCACCCTCGGCGCGCCCGAGCGCGGTTGGCGGGAGGCGGAGGCTGCCGCCGACGCCGCCGCTGCCCGATTCGGGCGGTCCGTCATAGGTCCGGCCAGTCTGATGGGCGACCGCGACGCTCAACGAAAGGAAAATCCACCCCACCCGTAGGTCGTCCCGCTTTCCGACGCGCGACCCCCCTCGTAGACTTGCGGGTAAGCAGTCGGATGGCTGCCACGGTCTGTCGGCCCGAGTGGGCCCGACCAACGTGACCGGGGAGGAGTGCCGTGCCGCTCTCGGAGCACGAGCAGCGGCTGTTCGAGCAGATCGAGCGGTCGCTTGCCGAGGACCCCAAATTCGCCTCGGCCGTGCGCGCCAGCGATCCGCGCTTCCATGCGCGGCGTCGCCTGCTCGTCGCCGCCGGCGTCATCATCGCTGGCCTGGCTCTACTGGTCTACGGGGCGGTGATCAAGACTCCACCGCTGGCGGTGGCGGGCTTTGTCGTCATGCTGGCCTCGGCCGCGTTCGCGGTGCAGTCGCACCGGCGAGCACAGTCACCCGACCTGCACGTGGTGGGCGGCACGACAAGTCGTCGTCGTCCCCGCGGTGGCCGGTCCGGTCGCCGGTCGTCGCTCCTGGACCGCATGGAGGACAGGTGGCGGCAGCGCCCGGAGGGGCACCGCTGAGTCAGTCCCGCCTCTGAGGCGGGCCGAACGCCGCGACGAGCGGGTCGCCGGGCGCAGCTCCCGGCGACCTGCGTCGTAGCCGCGCGCCCCTATCCCATTTCCGCTGCCCGCAGCGCCCTGCTCATGCGTCGACCCCGCACGTCCTGATCATGCGCTTGGCCTTGATCAAGCGAGTTGACGGCACCCGGAGTCGGCGGGGCAGGCCTGATGTGGCGGGACGGGCTGTCGGGCGGGGTGGCGGTCGGTGGACCGCCACCCCGGCCCTGGACGGGCGTCGCTCAGCTCGGCAGGTCAGCGGGCCGCTCGGTCCGCCAACAGCCGTCGAGGGTTCCAGCGCAGCAGCCGGTACCGGGCCCGCCCGGTCAGCGCCACCATCCGGCCGGATGTGTCCGCCATGGTGGTCCGCCACCGCAGCAGCACCGACGGCGGCAACACGGCGGCGACCAGGCGGGTGCGTCGGTCGGCCCGTGCGGCGAGCGCCCCACGGACCGCGCGTAGCGCCGGCAGCAACCGCTCACCGGTCAGCGGGTCCCGTGCGTAACGGGCCCGCTCCTCCGCCTGGCCGAGCAGCCGCGCCGACCCGGTCGCGGCGGTGTCGTCGCCGAGGGTGTCTCGGACCAGCCGGTCGGCGGTGGCCCGGGGCGTCTCGGTCAGGTCGACCGGGACCCGGAAGTCCACCATCGTGTCGAGCAGTTCCGCCCAGGCGGCGTGTGCGTCCGCGCGGGCACGGTCGGCGTCCACGCCGACCACCACCACCCGCGACCCCGGCTCGACACCGTCGCCGACGGCTGCCGTGGCGGCCATCGCGGCGCTCGCCGGCTGGCCACCCCGTCGACGGCGCAGCATCAGCCGGCGCAGCGCGGGAATGGCGAGCAGCGCCAGCAGGGCCAGCAGGCCCGCCGTCCACCACGGCCAGACCGGTGGCTGCTCGGCCGGCGTGGTGCCGCCCAGGGACAGCCCGTCGTCGACGTCCCGGTCGGCGTTGTCCGGCCCGGCCGGACCGGCCGACTCCTCCGGGCCCGCCGGGGCGTCCGTGACGCCGGTGCCCGGGGTGGACGGCTCCGGCGCGTCAGTGTCCGGCGCCCAGGCCGAGCGGGTGGACCCCGGCACCCCGTACGTCGGGGTGGCGTCGAACGGCACCCAGCCGACCCCGTTGAAGAAGACCTCGGTCCAGGCGTGCAGGTTGAGGTTGGTCAACGTGAACGTGTCACCGTCGCGCTTGCTGCCGTTGGTGAACCCGAACGCCACCCGGGCCGGAATGCCCGCCGAACGGACCAGCCAGGCCATCGCGGCGGCGTACTGCTGGCAGTAGCCGACCTTGTTGGTGAGGAAGTTGACGATGTCCTGCCCGCTGCTGCCGCTCTCGGTGCTCAGCCGGTAGCTGAACCCGTTGTCCGCCGAGAAGTGCTGGTAGATCGCCAACACCTTGTCGTAGTCGGTGCGCTTACCCTGGGTCAGGCCGTTGACCAGTTCCTCCACCTCGGGCACCGGCCCGGGGGTGGCGGTCATCTGCCGACGTACCGGGTGGTCGGTCGGCAGCGATTGGACGGCCCGCAGCGTCGCCGGCGTGTACGTCGAGCGGACGTAGTCGAAGGAGTACTTCCGGCCCCGGGAGTTCTCCCGGTTGGAGAAGACGACCTGCTGGGTGGGGTCGTAGAGCCAGTTGCCGCTGAGGTCGTCGGTGCGCACCGGCTCGGCGTACACCGGCATGAGCGACATGCTCAGGCTCTTGGTGACCTCGACGGTGGCCCGGTAGCTGGTCTGCTGCACGCCGGGGCGCGCCCGCTCGGCCGGGTTGGGCAGGTCCCGGTTGGCCGGCCGGCCGCTCGGGCTGCGCGCCTGGAAACCGTTCGGACGCAGCTCGTCGGCCACCGCGTAGCGCAGGTAGAACGGGTCGCGTTCCGAGGTGGTGACCTTGACCAGGTCGGCCACCTGGGACTGGTTGAGCTGACCGGCGAGCGAGGCGAAGAGGTCGATCCGACCCGAGGTGCCGCCCGAACCGGACCCGTTGCCGTTGCCGTTGCCCGGACCTCGACTGAGGGAGTCGAGGAGCCCGCCGCTCATGCCGGGCACCGCCAACGGCAGCGCCACCGCCAGCACCACCCCGACCACCGCGAGCCGACGGCCAGCCGACGCCAGCGGCGAGGCCTCCCACACGTTGACGTCTCGGCCGTCGCCGGTGAACCGACGCCCGAACCGGCGTACCCGGTCGACGTTGTCGGTGACCAGCAGCCAGAGATAACCGGCGGCGCCCACCACGAACGGCGTCGCGGGGACGCTGTCCACGTAGACGGCGACCGGCACCGAGTAGATCGCGAGCATCGGCAACCCCGCCAGCGCGGGCCGGCGCAGCCCCACCGCCAGGACATCCACCAGTACGGCGACCGCGCCGACGCCGAGCACGGCGATGAACAGCAGCGGGTCGGTGTCCGGGACCTCGACCCCGTACGTGCGCATGTCCTGCAGGGAGGCGTTGAGCAGGTCGGCGAAGTGCGCGAACGTGCTCGGCGTGGGCACGACGGCGAGCAGTTCCTGGTCGCTGGGGAACATCCAGGTCAGCGCGAGGGCCAACCCGGCCAGCATGCCCAGCACCTGACCCCACAGTGGTGCCCGGACCAGCCTGGTCAGCGCGGCGGCCCCGGCCACCACGGCGACCGCGATGATCGACTCGACGAGCCACGTCCAGCTCTGGAAGATGGCCGACAGCGGCGCGGCGGCCAGCAGCGTGGCCGTGGCCGCCACCAGGCCGATGTGGCGACTGGCGATCATGAGGGGACCCTTCCGTTCATCGCACGCCGCCGGCGACCGTCTCCGCCAGCGCGGCGCGCAGGGCGAAGCCCTGGGAGCCCCGACCGGTCTGCGGCCACAGCGTCGGCAGTCGGGCACCGTGGTCGACGCCGACGACCCGCCAGCCACTCTGCAACATGGCGAGGACGGCGGCGGCGTGCGCGTGCTCCGCCTCCGCCCGGGCCTTTTCCGGCAGGCTGAGCCAGGTGGAGCTGTTGAGCAGGAAGCCGATGCAGGTGGCGCCGTTGCCCCGCAGCCCGGCCAGCAGCTCGGCCTCGGCCACGCTCACCGTGCCGAACAGCCCGATGATCAACCCGCCGTCGGCGCGCTGACGGACCCGCTGCACGAGACCTGTCACCTCGGCGCGCTGATCGAGGCGCACCTCCGCGAGGTGGTCGAGCAGCGCCCCGTCACCGCCGGCCTCCGACGCGTCCACGTCGACGCCCGAGCCGGTGACCAGGCGCAGCTTGTAGCCGGCCTGGCGCAGGTGGACGGCGATGCTCGCGGCGGCGGAGACGGACCACTCGAAACTGGCCGTCGGCCCCTCGCCGCGGTGGCCGTACGCCCGGGTGTCCAGCACGACGGTGGCTCGGCTCTCCCACGGCTGCTCCTCGCGGCGCACCATGAGCTCGCCGGTACGCGCGGTGGACTTCCAGTGCACCCGACGCAGGTCGTCGCCGCGCCGGTACTCCCGGGTCGCCGCGTCGTCCTCGCCGTGCACCGCCACCGACCGGGCGCGGCTGTCGCCGCTGCCCGCGTACTCCCCGGGGAGCCGGACCGACGGCAGGGGAGTGACCTGCGGGATGACCGTCAGGTGGTCGGTGCTGGGGAAGGACCGGGTGAGTTCGCAGAGGCCGAACGGGTCGGTTATCCGGACCACCAGCGGACCCACGTCGTACCGGCCCCGCACATCGGCCCGCACGGTGTACGCCACCGAACTTGCCTGGTGCGCGCCGAGCCGCTCCAACACCACCCGGGGTCGGCTGCCCAGGGCGTAGGGCAACCGGTCCTCCAGCAGGAGGGTGCCGGTCGGTAGCCGGGAGAGGTTCTGCAGACGCAGCACCACGCGGGAGTTGGCACCGACCGGAACCCGGTGCGGGTCCAGGGACCTGTTGCAGGCCAGCTTGTAACGGCTGCGCCCCACGTAGGCCGCGGCCAGCAACGGCAGGACGGCCAGCAGCACCGCCACCCGCAGCAGGTCCCTCTCGCCGAGGATGCCGGACGAGATCGCCGCCGCGGCCGCGGCGGCGAGGAAGGAGCGCCCGCGGGTGGTCAGCCCGCGCAGCCCGGCACGCACGTCATGGCCTCCGCGGCTCGTAGGGCGCGCGGCCGTTGCCGGAAGCGGGCCGGGTGTCGTACGGGTTGCGCTGCCGGTCGTGCGGCAGCGGCAGGCGGTGCACCAGCTCGGAGACGATCGCGTCGGTGGTGCGCCGGGCGAGCTGCGCGTCGGCGGTCGGGATGATCCGGTGCGCGAGCACCGGCACCGCCAGGGCCTGCAGGTCGTCGGGGAGCACGTAGTCGCGGCCCTCCAGGGCGGCGACCGCCCGGGCGGTGCGTAGCAACTGCAGGGTGGCCCGGGGGGAGGCGCCGAGCCGCAGGTCGGGGGCCTCGCGGGTGGCGGTGACCAGGTCGATCGCGTACTGCTTGACCGCGTCCGCGACGTGCACCTGCCGGACGGTGGCGATGAGCTGCCGGACGATTGCCGCGTCGGAGACCGCGCGCAGCTCGTTCAGCGGGTCGGTGGCACCGTGGCCGTCGAGCATGGCCAGCTCGGCGTTGGAGTCCGGGTAACCCATCGCGATGCGGGCGGTGAACCGGTCGCGCTGCGCCTCGGGCAGCGGGTAGGTCCCCTCCATCTCGATCGGGTTCTGGGTGGCGATGACCATGAACGGGGTCTGGAGCTGGTACGTCACCCCGTCGACGGTGACCTGCCGCTCCTCCATGCACTCCAGCAGCGCGGACTGGGTCTTCGGCGAGGCCCGGTTGATCTCGTCGCCGACCACCAGGTTGGCGAAGACGGCACCCGGGCGGAACTCGAAGTCGTGCGTCTCCTGGTTGTAGACACTGACCCCGGTGACGTCGCTGGGCAGCAGGTCGGGGGTGAACTGGATCCGTCGTACCGTGCAGTCGATGGACCGAGCGAGGGCCTTGGCCAGCTTGGTCTTGCCGACACCGGGAACGTCTTCGATCAGGAGGTGACCCTCGGCGAGCAGGACGGCCAGGGCGAGCCGCACGGTGGCGGTCTTACCCTCGATGACCTGCTCGATGTTGGCCACGATGGCCTCGCTGGCGGCGCGGAACTCGTCGTGCGGCAGTAGGCCGCCCACCTCGTCCCAGGTCTGTTGTGTCACGGGCCTCCTCCTCGTCGCCGTCACGGCAGCTCTCTAGAGAGCACCTGGACCCGCCGTTGGGTTCGCGACGTCGAGCCTCGTTTGCCGCAGGATTCTCACTAGCCTCTCAGGCTAACCATGTTTGTCGTTATCGCCGACCCCCGCAGGTAGTCCGTCGGTTACGCCCCGATATTCGCCGCCTCGGGGGACCCGGCCCGGCGTACCCCTGCGGCCGGCGGGGCGGGCGGCCGGCGCGGTACACTGCGGAACATGGCCGGAGTCTTCCTGCTTCTTACCGGGCCGTGCTGATGCGCTGAACGCAGCGACAGCACGGCGGCCCCTCCTGTGCGAGGGGCATTTTTGTGCCCGCCGCCGGCCCGGCCCGGCGACGCCGAGACGAAGCGAAGCGAAGCGAGGAGAGACGATGAGTGAGGCAGCCGCACCGGCGGGCGACATTCCCCCGTTCCGGTACACCGCAGCCCTGGCCGACGAGATCGAGGTCCGTTGGCAGGACACCTGGGCGCGCGAGGGCACCTTCCACGCACCGAACCCGACCGGCCCGCTGGCCGACCCGACCCACCCCCGCGCCGGCGCGGAGAAGCTGTACGTGCTGGACATGTTCCCGTACCCCTCCGGAGCCGGCCTGCACGTCGGCCACCCGCTGGGCTACATCGGCACCGACTGCTACGCCCGCTACCAGCGGATGGCCGGTCGCAACGTGCTGCACGCGATGGGCTTCGACGCGTTCGGCCTGCCCGCCGAGCAGTACGCGGTGCAGACCGGCACCCACCCCCGGACCACCACCGTGGCGAACATCGAGCGGTACAAGGCGCAGCTGCGCCGGCTGGGGCTGGCGCACGACGAGCGCCGTTCGGTGGCCACCATCGACACCGACTTCTACCGCTGGACCCAGTGGATCTTCCTGCAGATCTTCAACTCCTGGTACGACCGCGACGCCGGCAGGGCCCGTCCGATCGCCGAGCTGATCGCCGAGTTCGAGGGCGGTAACCGGCCCACCCCGGACGGCCGCGCGTGGGCCGAGCTGAGCGTCGCCGAGCGCCGTCAGGTCGTCGACGACCACCGCCTGGCGTACGTCTCGTACGCCCCGGTCAACTGGTGCCCCGGGCTGGGCACCGTGCTGGCCAACGAGGAGGTCACCGCCGACGGGCGCTCCGACCGGGGCAACTTCCCGGTCTTCAAGCGCAACCTGAAGCAGTGGAAGATGCGGATCACCGCGTACGGTGACCGGCTGCTGGACGACCTGGACGCGCTGGACTGGCCCGAGCCGATCAAGCTGATGCAGCGCAACTGGATCGGCCGCTCCACCGGCGCCCACATCGACTTCGCCACCGAGCAGGCGCCGGTGCGGGTGTTCACGACCCGGCCGGACACCGTCTTCGGTGCCACCTACATGGTGCTGGCGCCCGAGCACGAGCTGGTCGACACGCTGGTGCCGGCCGCCTGGCCGGACGGCACGAGGGACGCCTGGACCGGTGGGCACGCCAGCCCCCGGGTGGCCGTCGAGGCGTACCGCAAGGCGGCGGCGGCCAAGACCGACGTCGAGCGGCAGTCCGACACCAAGGAGAAGACCGGCGTCTTCATCGGCGCGTACGCCACCAACCCGGTCACCGGCGGGCAGATCCCGATCTTCATCGCCGACTACGTGCTGGCCGGCTACGGCACCGGCGCGATCATGGCGGTGCCGGCCCAGGACGAGCGGGACTGGGCGTTCGCCGAGGTCTTCGAGCTGCCCATCGTGCGCACCGTGCAGCCGGCGGAGGGCTTCGACGGCAAGGCGTACACCGGGGACGGCCCGGCGATCAACAGCGCCGCGCACGACCGCGGCCTGGACCTGAACGGCCTGGGGGTCGCCGACGCCAAGGCGGCGACCATCGCCTGGCTGGAGGCGAACGGGCACGGCACCGGCGCGGTGACCTACCGGCTGCGCGACTGGCTGTTCTCCCGCCAGCGGTACTGGGGTGAGCCGTTCCCGATCGTCTACGACGAGACCGGCGCGGCCATCGCCCTGCCGGAGGAGATGCTGCCGGTCGAGTTGCCGGAGGTGGACGACTTCTCCCCGAAGACGTTCGACGCCGACGACGCCAACAGCGACCCGGAGACCCCGCTGTCGCGGCGGCGCGACTGGGTCGAGGTCGAGTTGGACCTGGGTGACGGGCCGAAGCGCTACACCCGCGAGACCAACGTGATGCCGCAGTGGGCCGGCTCCTGCTGGTACGAGCTGCGCTACCTGGACCCGACGAACAGCGGGCGGTTCGTCGACGCGGAGAACGAGCGCTACTGGATGGGCCCGCAACGCGAGGGTGACTGCGGAGGCACCGACCTGTACGTCGGTGGCGCCGAGCACGCCGTGCTGCACCTGCTGTACGCGCGGTTCTGGCACAAGGTGCTGTTCGACCTGGGGCACGTGTCGTCGTTCGAGCCGTTCCGCAAGCTGTTCAACCAGGGCATGATCCAGGCGTACGCGTACACCGACTCGCGCGGCAGCTACGTGCAGGCCGAGGAGGTCATGGAGCGCGACGGCGCCTACTACCTGGGCGACCTGGCGGTCAACCGCGAGTACGGCAAGATGGGCAAGTCGCTGAAGAACGTGGTGACCCCCGACGACATGTGCGCCGCCTACGGCGCGGACACCTTCCGGGTGTACGAGATGTCGATGGGTCCGCTGGAGGTGTCCCGCCCCTGGGAGACCAGGGCGGTGGTCGGCTCGTACCGGTTCCTGCAGCGGGTCTGGCGGGCCGTCGTAGACGAGGAGACCGGCGAGCCGCGGATCACCGAGGACCCGGCCGACGAGGCGACCCGCCGGCTGCTGCACACGGTGATCGACGGGGTCCGTGGCGACATGGACGGCATCCGGTTCAACACCGCGATCGCCAAGCTGATCCAGTTGACCAACGGGCTGACCGGCCTGTCGGCCACGCCGCGTGAGGTGGCCGAGCCGCTGGTGCTGATGGTGGCGCCGTTCGCCCCGCACGTTGCCGAGGAGTTGTGGCGCAAGCTGGGCCACGACACCTCGCTGACGTACGCGGACTTCCCGACCGCCGACCCGGCGCTGCTGGTGGCCGACACGGTGACCTATCCGGTGCAGGTCAACGGCAAGGTCCGTGGCCGCATCGAGGTCCCCGCCGACGCCGCCGAGGAGACCGTCCGCGCGGCGGCCCTGGACGCGGTGGCCGCGACCCTGGCCGGCAAGGAGCCCCGCAAGGTCATCGTGGTCAAGGGCCGAATGGTCTCGGTAGTCGCCTGACCGGCGTCGATCATGGAGTTGTGGTGCCTGGTATGCCCCTTGGCAGGGGTTTGATCCCCCACCACAACTCCATGATCGACCTGGGTGGTGGGTGGGCGGCCGGTCAGGCTTTCAGCGCGGCCGTAACGACCTCGCGGTGGGTGTGCAGCCAGTCCTGCCAGCGGCGTATCCCGTCGACCGCTCCCTCGTCGCGCAGCCGGCGCATGCCCGGCTCGTCGCGGTCGGCGCCGGCGTCGATGCCTCGCCAGGTGCTCTCGATCTGGTCGAGCATCACGCCCACCAGCTCACCTCGCGCCAGCCTGCCCGGTGCGGTCTCGGTGGACGCCGCGTCGTAGGCGTCGCAGAGGATTCGGCAGCGCCTGCCCAGCTCGACGGGGTCGGCGCCGTCGCCCAACGCGGCCCAGTGCCAACCGGCGAACGCGACGTCCTCGATCCGCCGGCCCGGGGCGGCCAGGTCCCAGTCGACGAAGACCACTGGGAGCGGCCCGGCGGGGAAGTCGCGGTACACCGTGTTCTTCGGCGACAGGTCGCGGTGACACACCGTCTCGGCGTCGCCGGCCAGCTCGGTGCCCGCGCACGCGTCGTGCAACCGTCGGATCAGCTCGGCCAGCCGCACCAGCGCCGGGTCGCTGAAGAACGCCGGATCCTCCTGGTTCCGCCACGGCACCCGCCCCGCGACGTAGCTGAGCATCTGCCGGCCGCGGTCGTCGACGCCCAGGTGGCGAGGCGCGAGGTCCGCGCCCACCTCGGCCAGGTGGCGCAGCAACGCACCGACGAAGTCCAGGTTGACGGGCGGGGTACGTCGTACCGTGTCGCCGATCCGGACCACGTCGGTGACGAACCCGCCGGACAGGGGCTCCTCGGCCGGATCAGCGGTCGGCTCGGGCACGGTCAGACCGGCATTCGTCGACGTCGGCGCTCAGCGCGCCACCACTGGTGGATGAGCACCACGCCGGCGATCAGGCCGAGGCTGGCCGGGGCGGCGGCGTACCAGTTGATGTGGCCCGGGGAGCTGACCGCGGCACCGATCGCCGCGTAGCCGAAGGCGGTCGGCGCGGAGGCGATGACGCTCCCGGCCAGGAACGGCAGCACCCGGGCGCCGGTCGTGCCGTAGCCGTAGCTGACCAGCCCGAAGCCGGCGATGGGTAGCAGCCGGACGGTGACCACACCGACCACGCTCTGCCGGGCGAACCAGCCGTCGAGGCGGGCCAGGCGACCACGGACCCGTTCGGCGACGAACTCCCGGCCGAGCAGCCGGCCGACCCCGAACCCGATCGCCGCGGCCACCAGCGCGGCGCCCAGGGCGTACGCGGCGCCCTCCAGCGGGCCGAAGATCGCGCCCGCGGCGAGCGTGACGAAGGTCCGGGGGACCAGGGCGACCAGCAGCAGCGCGCCGCCGAGGATGGCCGCCACCGGGGCGAGGTCACCCAGCCGGTCCGCCAGCCGGGGTAGCTGCGCCGGATCCGGCCGGGGCACCAGGAGCAGCAGGAGCCCGCAACCGCCGATCAGCAGGACGAGCAGGGCGAACCGGGCGGCCGACGGCTGCCGGAGCAGCCGCCGGACGGCTCGGATCATGCCCGGGCGGGGGCCACTGCGGAGCGGCGCTCGTTGCGGAGCCGGTCCGACCAGGTGTCGTCCAGAGGGGGAAGCTGGTGTGCGCCGGTGGCCCAGCGCAGCAGCAGGTCGGCCAGGGCCGGGTTGCGGGCCAGTGCCGGGCCGTGCGAATACGTGCCCAGCAGCTTGCCGCGCCACGCGCCCTCGGTGGCGCCGTCGTTGCCGACCCCGACGCTGACGCGGGCCAGCGGGGCGACCTCCGGACCGAGGTGGGTGCGACCGCCGTGGTTCTCGAAACCGGTGAGCGGGGGCAGACCCAGCCGGGGGTCGATCTCACCGGCCAGCTCGCCGACGGCCCGGCTCTCGCCCCGGTCGGACTGCAGGTCGAGCAGCTCCAGCCCCCGACACTGCACACCCTTGGCGAAGAAGGAGGTGCCGAGCAGTTGGTAGCCGGCGCAGACGCCGAACACCACCGACCCCTGGGCGACCGCCCGGTGCAGGCCGCCGTCGGCGATCAGCCGCTGGGCGCCCAACGCCTGCGGGCCGTCCTCGCCGCCGCCGACCAGGTAGATGTCGGCGGTCGCGGGCAGCCGCTGGTCGGAGCGGACCTCCAGCACCTCGACCGGCATGCCGCGTTGGCGGGCCCGGCGGGCGAGGATCAGGGCGTTGCCCCGGTCGCCGTAGGTGGACAGCAGGTCGGGATAGATCCAGACGATGCGCAGGCTCTCAGATGACACGGTCCAACTCCGCTCGGATGTCCTGGAACGCGGTGTAGTTCGCGATGACCTCCAGCCGCCCGGGCGGGACCGACCGGAGCGCGTCGTCGAACGTGCGGACGTGCTGGAACGGGACGTCGTTGACGTCCAGTCGAACCGCCAGGTCGTATGCCCGGTCGCCGGTGATCAACACCTGCCGGCCACGGAGCGGGGCGAAGTCGACGTCGTAGAGCCAGGAGGTGTCCAGACCGTCGGGGTCGCGCGCGTTGATGGAGAGCAGGGTCGGCGCGTCGTCGGCCATGTCGAACGCCTCCAGCCAACTGGCCGGGTTCTTGGCCAGCAGCAGCCGGATGTTGCGCCCGTCCTTGTCGACCTGCGCGTAACGGCCGGCCACCGAGGTGACGATGCCGAGGCGGGACACCGCGTCGACCGGGCGTACGCCGAACTCGGCGGCCACCGCCAGCGCGGTCGCCGCGTTGCCGAGGTTGACCTTGCCGGGCAGCTGGAGGGAAACCTTGTGCCAGGCTCCGGTGGGGTCGAGCACGCCCTCGTCCTCGACGACCCAGTTCGGCTCCGGTCGGCGCAACGGGCAGCCGGTGCACCACCACTGCTCACCGGAGCGCTGGATGGTGGAGCCGCACTCCGGGCAGACCCAGGAGTCGTCGTGCCAGCGCTGGCCGGCGCTGAACCAGGTCACCGGCGGCGGGTTGATGCCCCGGGCGGGGTCCCCCGGCGGGGTGGCCGCCCAGACCACGAGCGGGTCGTCGGCGTTGGCCACCACCCGGACGTTCGTGTGCCGGACCAGCGCCGCACGCCAGAGCTGCGCCATCATGGCGACCTCCTTGGCGCGGTCGAGCTGGTCGCGGGAGAGGTTGAGCAGCGCGACCACGTGCGGCTCGGTCGCCTCCAACACCTGGGCGAGGTAGTGCTCGTCCACCTCCAGCACCGCGTACGGGGTGCTGCCGGCCTTGGCCAGTGCCGAGGTGTGCCCGCTGGGCATGTTGGCGCCGAACGAGTTGGTGGCGACCCGGCCGAGCACGCCGACCGCTGCGGAGGTCAGTCGGGTGGTGGTGGTCTTGCCGTTGGTGCCGGAGACGAGCGCGATCGCACGCCCGGCCGACAGGTGGGCCAGCAGGTCCGGGTCGATCTTCAGGCCGATCCACCCGCCGATCACCGAACCGTCGCCACGGCCGGCCGCCCGGGAGAGCGCCGCGGCGGTCCGTGACACGGAGCTGGCCACCTTGGCCCGTAGGGGCATTTTCGCGTCCGTCACGCGAGCGAGGTTACCGGACCGTCCGCCCCGCCAGATCGCCGCCGACGGTGAACCGTTCGGCCGTGGCAGCGGCGCGGGCGGCCGGGAGGGCCTCCACCGGACGGAGTCGATCTATGTCGGAAAGCGGACCACGCCGGCGGGCCGCCGCGGCCCTCCACTCCGCTCCACCCCTCGTGACGTGCAGTTTTGCCACCGGATCGGACACGCCGCGCGGGCCAATCTGGTTGCAGGTGGAGGGAAGTGGAGTAGAGTGGGGGCCAATGGTGAGGCCGGGAGGGCTCACCGGCCCGGGGGGTCAGCGGCGCCGCGAACGCCGCTCAGGGGCGAGGGGGTAGGGCCGGTGTTTCTCGGCACCCACACTCCACGCCTGGACGAAAAGGGCCGGTTGATCCTTCCGGCCAAGTTTCGGGATGAGCTGGCGGGGGGTGTCGTGGTCACCAAAGGGCAGGAGCGCTGCCTCTACGTCTTCCCGACCCCTGAGTTCCAGCGGATCGCGGACCAGTTGCGCGCGCAGCCGATGACGCACAAGGCGTCCCGGGCCTACAGCCGGGTCTTCTTCGCCAGCGCGCACGACGAGGTTCCGGACAAGCAGGGTCGGGTAACCATTCCGGCCCACCTGCGGGCGTACGCCGCGCTGGACCGCGACCTGGTCGTGATCGGCGCGAGCACGCGGGTGGAGATCTGGGACAAGGCAGCCTGGGAGACCTACCTCGCCGACAGCGAGGACGACTTCGCCGACATCTCGGAGGGGGTGCTGCCCGGCGGTCTGTAGGGCGGAACGGCGCCCGACGTACTGCGAGATCTCCAGCCGCTTTCGAGTTCCTGGCACCCCTTCCCCGGTGCCAGGCGCACGATCCAGTCACCGGGCGACGGTCCGGTGTCCGGCGGGAGCGGATGGGGATCTGGCGGTACGACGGCAGCGCCGTCCGACGACAGGCGCACGAGGAGAACGGACGTTTCAACCAGTGGGGGTCAACATGGGGGAGTTGCGCGGCACGCACGTGCCGGTGCTGCTCGAGCGGTGTCTTGAGCTGCTGGCCCCCGCGCTGGGTCGAGGCGGCCGGACGGTCCACGTCGACGCGACGCTCGGTCTGGCCGGGCACGCGGAGGCGGTGCTCGAGGCACACCCGGAGACGGTCCTGATCGGGCTCGACCGGGACACCGAGGCGCTCGCTCACGCGCGGGTCCGGCTGGCCCGGTTCGCCGATCGGGTGCATCTGGAGCACGCCGTCTACGACGAGTTGCCCGAGGTACTGGACCGGCTGGGCTATCCGGGCATCGACGGCATCCTGTTCGACCTGGGTGTGTCGTCGTTGCAATTGGACGCGCCCGACCGCGGGTTCGCGTACGCCCAGGACGCGCCACTGGACATGCGGATGGACCAGACCCGGGGGGTGACCGCCGAGGAGGTGGTCAACACCTACGCGCATCCGGACCTGGCCCGGGTGCTGCGGGTCTACGGCGAGGAGAAGTTTGCCGGCCGGATCGCCTCGGCGATCCTGCGGGAGCGGGAACGCGGCCGGATCACCTCGTCCGCGCGGTTGGCGGAGCTGGTCCGGGAGTCCATTCCGGCGCCAGCCCGACGAACGGGCGGTCATCCGGCAAAGAGAACGTTTCAGGCTTTACGGATCGAGGTAAACAGAGAGTTGGCGGCGCTGGAGTCAGCGTTGCCATCAGCACTCGACGCACTGACCGTGGGCGGTCGCATGGTGGTCCTGTCCTACCACTCCCTGGAGGACAGGCTCACCAAGGTGGCGCTCGCGGACCGGGTCCGCAGTAAGGGCCCGGTCGACCTCCCGGTCGAGCTTCCCGGGTCGGGTCCGACGTTCCGGCTGCTCAGCCGGGGCGCCGAACTGCCCGGGGAGGCGGAGGTCGCCGTGAACCCGCGGGCCGCCTCGGTGCGGCTGCGGGCCGCGGAACGACTCGATCCGAACGCGACAGAGCTTGGGCGGACCGACCGCGAACGGTCTCGCCGACGGGTGAAGGGAATGCACCAACCGGGCCCGGGGTCCGCCTGATCCGTGGGGGGTCAGGGGCACCGGGACGGCAGAGGGACGGACGTTGAGGGGGAGGGACATGAACATTGACAAGCGCGGCCGCCGGGACGTCACCGGCGACGGGCAGCGCGCACCGCGGTCGGGGGGCCGGACCGCGGCGGAGCGGGCTCCGCGCCTCGGAAACGGTACGCCACGCATCGATCGAGTGAACCAGCAGGGGGAGACTCGCGCCCGGGGGGCGCGCGAGTTCCCGACCCAGGGCGCCGCCGCGCTGCGGCCGGTCGAGAAGGCCGCCAGCGCCTCCAGCGCCCGGCCGCCGCGGCTGCGGGTCGCACCGCCGTCGCCGATCTCGGTGCCGCGTGCGCCGTTCGCGGCGCTGATCGTGGTGCTGGTGGTCGGCGGGGTGCTGGGCATCCTGGCGGTCAACACCAAAATCAACGAGAACGCGTTCCGGCTGGAGCGGTTGCAGCAGCAGCAGGCTCGACTGGACCTGGAGAAGCAGCAGTTGGACAAGCGGATCGCCGAGTACGAGGCGCCGGGCAACCTGACCGCCGAGGCGCGGCGGCTGGGCCTGGTGGACGCTGGCGAGCCGGGCTACATCCGGCTGCCGGACGGTAAGACCATCGGTGTGCCGCAGCCGGCGACCGGTAAGCCGTCGGTGACCAGCCAGGGTGCGGGAGGCTGACCCGTGCCACGAAGGTCGGACGAGCCGCGCCGGGACCCCACAGGGTCCCGGCGCGGTTCTTCGCGTGACGCCAGCCCCACCGACTCCGAGCCGCGCACCGGCGAGCCCGGCATCGGGGGCATCTCCGGCGCCCGCGCGTACACGCCACGGGGTCGGACCGTCCGCGACGAGCGCGGCACGCCGCCGCGCGCGGTGGGCGCCGAGCAACGGCGTACCCCGCGCAGCACCCGATCCGGCGACCCGTTCCGGCCCGCGTTGCAGGTGCTCGACGGTGGTCGGGCCGCCGCCCGGGCCGGTCGCCGCGACGCCCCGGCCGCCGGACGGGGTGGCGTGGTGCGCACCGTCGCGCCGCGTACCCCCCGAGGACCGGGCGTCGAGGAGCCGCCGCCACGCCGACGGACCACGCCGCGCGCGCCACGCCGCGCCGACCGCCCGACGGCCCGGCGGCCGTCCCGCAAGCCACCGCGCCCGCCGAAGCTGGCCGACTCGCGGCTGCGGCTGCGGCTGGGCACCGCCCTGGCCCTGACGTTGTTCGCGAGTATCGGGATCCGGCTGATCTTCCTCCAGGCGGTCGACGCCCCGGCGTATGCCGGGGGCGGCGTCATCGACCGCACCCGCACCGTGGAACTGCCGGCGGCGCGGGGCGCGATCTACGACCGCACCGGCGCCCCGCTGGTGCGCAGCGTCGAGGCACGGTACGTGTTCGCCGATCCCACCGAGGTGAAGGACCAGGCCGGCACCGCCCAGGCGCTCGCACCGCTGCTCGCCATCCCGGCGTCGAAGCTCACCGGGCTGCTCAAGCCCCGCAAGTTGGAGAACGGCAACGACTCCCGGTTCGTGTACCTGGCCCGGGGGGTGGAGATCTCCACCGCCAAGCAGGTGCAGGCGCTGGAGCTGCCGGGGATCGGGGTGCACCGCGACGAGCGTCGCGAGGTGCCCGGGGGTGACCTGGCGGCCAACCTGATCGGCTTCACCAGTCAGGACATGGTCGGGTTGGAGGGGCTGGAGGCCCGCTACAACGACGTGCTCGCGGGTCAGGACGGCAAGCGGAGGTACGAGGCCGGCCGCCGTGATCTCGACGCGGCGATCCCGGGCGGTTACAGCCTGACCACGCCCGCCAAGCCGGGCAGCTCGCTGTGCCTCACCATCGATCGGGACCTGCAGTTCCGGACGCAGCAGATCCTCAGCGAGGGCATGGCCCAGGTGCGGGGCGGCACCGGCGCGGCCGTGATCATCGAGATTCCCTCCGGGGAGGTGCTGGCCCAGGCCAGCAATCCCACCTACAGCGCGGCGAAGCCGTTGCCGAGCGACCCGGTCGCCCGGGAGGACGCGGCGACCAGCTTCGTCGTCGACCCCGGCTCGGTGCACAAGGCGATCACCTACGGCGCGGCCCTGCAGGAGGGGGTGATCACCCCGGACACCACGCTGCCCATCCCCAACAACATCAAGATGGGTGACACCTGGTTCTCCGACACGCATCCGGCCAACGGCAAACGGATGAGCATCCCCGGGATGCTCGCCTACTCGTCGAACGTCGGCACCATCACGATCGCCGAGAAGCTCGGCCGGGACCGGTTGATCGACTACCAGAAGCGGTTCGGGCTGGGCAAGCCGACCGGCGAGGGAATGCCGGGGGAGGCCGGTGGGCGACTGCTGCCGGCCGACGAGTGGAGCGAATCGTCGCACGGGTCGGTGCCGATCGGGCACAGCGTCGACGCGACGCCGCTGCAGATGGCCGCCGCGTACGCCGCCATCGCCAACAACGGCACGTACGTGCAGCCGCACCTCATCAAGGAAACGATCAGCCCGGACGGCAAGCGCACCCCCGCGCCCGCCCCGGTGACCCGGTCGGTGCTCAGCCCGCAGAACGCGGCGGCCCTGCGCACCATGCTGGAGGCGGTCACCACTGTCGACCACGCCACCGGCGTCAACGCCGCGGTCCCCGACTACCGGGTCGCCGGCAAGACCGGGACCGGCTCGCGGGTGGTCAACGGCAAGATCGAGACCGACAAGGTGTCCTCCTTCATCGGCATGGCCCCCGCCGAGAATCCCCGCTACGTGATCGCCGTCTTCGTGTACTCGCCCGACGGTGGGGGCGCGGCGATCGCCAATCCGGCGTTCCGCGACATGATGCAGTTCACGCTGCGTCACTACCGGGTGCCGCCGTCCACCGGCGGTTCGGCACCCAAGTTCGTGGTCTATCCGCGCTGAGCAGCGATGGCGGGACATCATCGGTGAGTGCCGACGAACCACCGGGGCGGCTGTACGGCCGGAACCGGACGACCGGGTAGGGTCTGACGCCGTGCCTGGCAATCCACGTCCACGTACCGTGACCGGAGTCCGGCTCGGTGCTCTCGCCGTCCGGCTCGCCGTCGACCTTCCGGCGGACGCCGCCACGGTGAACGTCACCGGGGCCACCCACGCCAGCCAGGAGGTTCGCCCCGGCGACCTGTACGCGGCGTTGCCCGGCGCCCGCCGGCACGGCGCGGAGTTCGCCGCCGCCGCCGCCGAGGCTGGCGCGGTGGCCCTGTTGACCGACCCGGCCGGCGCCGAGCTGGCGGCGGCCAGCGGCCTGCCCGCCCTCGTGGTGCCCGACCCCCGCGCCGTCCTCGGCGAGCTGGCCTCGGCGGTCTACGGCGACCCGACCGCCGCGCTCACCGTGGTCGGCGTGACCGGCACCGCCGGCAAGACCTCCACCGCGTACCTGGTCGAGTCGGGGTTGCGGGCCGCCGGGCACACCACCGGGTTGATCGGCACCGTGGAGACCCGGCTCGGTGACCTGGTGATCGACAGTGTGCGCACCACCCCCGAGGCGACCGATCTGCACGCCATGCTGGCCACCGCCCGCGAGCGTGGGGTCACCGCCGTGGTCATGGAGGTCTCCAGCCACGCGCTCGCCATGGGCCGGGTGGGCGGGGTCCGCTTCGCCGTCGGGGGGTACACCAACTTCGGCTCCGACCACCTCGACTTCCACGCCGACAGCGACGACTACTTCGCCGCGAAGGCCCAGCTCTTCGACGGGCGCTGCGCGGTCGAGGTGCTCAACCAGGACGACCCGGCGTTGCAGCCGTTGCACAAGCCGGCGACCGTCACCTACTCGGCGGCCGGTGACCGGGGCGCGACCTGGTGGGCCGACGGTGTGGACGGCGAGGGATACGCCCAGCGCTTCACCGCGCACGGCCCGGACGGGGTGGTCCTGTCCGCCGGGGTGGCGCTGCCCGGCCGGCACAACGTGGCGAACGCGTTGCTGGCCATCGCCGCGCTGGTCGGCGTCGGGGTGGACCCGGCGACCGCGGCGGCAGGGGTGGCAGCCTGCGGTGGCGTGCCCGGCCGGTTGGAGCTGGTCGACAGCGCCGGACCGGTGCGCGGGGTGGTCGACTACGCGCACAAGTCGGACGCGATCGTGGCCGCGCTCGCCGCGCTGCGCGAGCTGAGCGTCGGCCGGTTGATCTGTGTGCTCGGCGCCGGCGGAGACCGGGACCGCGGCAAGCGACCGGTGATGGGCGCGGCCGCCGCCGAGGGCGCCGACGTGGTGCTGGTGACCGACGACAACCCGCGGACCGAGGACCCGGCGGAGATCCGCGCCGAGGTGCTCGCCGGGGCGTACCGGGCCGGCACGGCCGCCCGGATCATCGAGGTGTCCGGTCGGCGTGCCGCGATCGACGAGGCGGTCCGGTTGGCCGAGCCGGGCGACGTGATCGCGCTACTCGGCAAGGGGCACGAGCGGGGCCAGGAGGTGGCGGGCGAGGTGTTTCCGTTCGACGACAGCGTCGAGTTGGCCGACGCGTTGCGGGCCCGCTTCGGAGACCTGGCGGGTCGGCGATGATCGCGCTGAGCCTGGCCGAGGTCGCCGCGGCGGTCGACGGGCGGCTGGTGGGCGCCGACCCGGCCGCCACCGTCACCGGTTCGGTGGAGTTCGACTCGCGCAAGCTGGGGCCCGGTTCGCTCTTCGTGGCCTTCCCGGGGGAGAAGGTCGACGGGCACGACTACGCGGTGACGGCGGTCCAGGCCGGGGCGGTGGCGGTGCTCGGCAGCCGCGAGGTGCCCGGGGTGCCGATGGTGCTCGTCGACGACGCTTTGACCGCGATGGGCCGGCTGGCCCGCGCCGCGGTGGACCGGCTGCCCGGGTTGACCGTGATCGGCGTGACCGGCTCCTCCGGCAAGACCACCACGAAGGACCTGATCGGGCAGCTCACCACCCGGCTCGGGGCCACGGTGGCGCCGCCCGGGTCGTTCAACAACGAGCTGGGGCACCCGTACACCGCGTTGCAGGCCGGGCCGGACACCCGCTACCTGGTGATGGAGAAGGGCGCGCGCGGGATCGGGCACGTCCGTTACCTGTGTGAGTTGGTGCCGCCCCGGATCTCCGTGGTGCTCAACGTCGGCACGTCGCACATCGGCGAGTTCGGTTCGCAGGAGGCCATCGCGCAGGCCAAGGGCGAGCTGGTCGAGGCCCTGCCGCCGGACGGGCTGGCCGTGCTGAACGCCGACGACCCGCGGGTGGACGCGATGGCGAGCCGGACGCGGGCCCGGGTGGTCCGCTACGGCGAGGCGGCCGACGCCGACGTACGCGCCGAGGACGTCACGCTCGACGAGCGGGGGCGCCCGTCGTACACCCTGGTCACCCCGGAGGGGCGCGTGCCGGTGCGGCTCGGGCTGGCCGGCCGGCACCAGGTCGGCAACACCCTCGCCGCGGCGGCGGTGGCCCGGGAGCTGGGCATGCCTCTGGCGGACCTGGCGCCGGCCCTCGCCGAGTTGGGGCTGGTGTCGACCCGTCGGATGGACGTCTTCGACCGCCCCGACGGGGTGACTGTCATCGACGACTCGTACAACGCCAACCCGGCCTCGATGGCGGTGGCGGTGCGGGCGCTCGCCAGCATCGGCCAGGGTCGGCGTACCGTCGCGGTGCTTGGTTACATGGCCGAGCTGGGTCCGTTCGAGTACGACGGCCACGCCGAGATCGGCCGCCTCGCGGCTGACCTGGGTGTCGACCGGCTGCTCGTGGTGGGCGAGCCGGCCGCGCCGATCCACGAAGGCGCGACAGCGGTAGCGAACTGGGGAGGAGAGTCGGTGTTGCTCACCGATCAGGCGGCGGCCGTCGAGGTGCTGCGGAGCGAACTACGACCGGGTGACGTCGTCCTGGTCAAGGGCTCCCGGTACCGGACCTGGGAGGTGGCCGACGCCCTGCGCGCCGACGCCGGTGCGGAGTCCACCCGATGAGGGCGGTCATCGTCGCCGTCGGGGTGGCCTTCATCGTGTCGCTGTTCTGCACCCCCCTCGCGATCAAGGTGTTCACCCGGCTCAAGGCCGGTCAGCCGATCCGGTCCGACGGCCCGGCCATGCACCAGGGCAAGAAGGGCACGCCCACGATGGGTGGCGTGGTCTTCATCCTGGCCACGGTCATCGCGTACGTGGCCGGGCACCTGGCGCTGACCACCCTGCCGGACAAGCAGATCGCGCAGGTGGAGCCGACCATCACCGCGCTGGTGCTGCTGGGGCTGATGGTCTTCTCCGGCGCGGTCGGTTTCCTCGACGACTTCCTCAAGGTGCGCAAGCGCAACAGCGCCGGTCTGAACAAGCGCGGCAAGCTGCTCGGTCAGATCCTGGTGGGCGCGCTCTTCGGCGTGGTCGCGTTGTGGTTCCCGAGCACGATGACCGACGGTTCGGGCAAGGCGACAAACACCGAGACGGTGGGCAGCACCACGCTGAGCTTCATCCGGGACATCGACGCCCTGGAACTCAGCAAGGTCGGCGCGGTGATCATCTTCATCTTCGTGGTGATGGCCACGACGAACGGCGTGAACCTCACCGACGGTCTGGACGGTCTCGCCACCGGGGCCTCGGTCATGGTGCTGGCCGCGTACGCGTTGATCGCGTTCTGGCAGTACCGGCACTGGTGCGCCGACCCGAACTACACCCAGCCGTACTGCTACGAGGTCCGCGACCCGTTGGAGATCGCGCTGATAGCCGGGGCGGCGGCCGGGGCCTGTGTGGGCTTCCTCTGGTGGAACACGTCCCCGGCGCGGATCTTCATGGGCGACACCGGGGCGTTGGGGCTGGGCGGTCTGATCGCCGGCATGGCGATGTCGACCCGCACCATCCTGCTGCTGCCGATCATCGGTGGGCTCTTCGTGATCATCACGATGTCCGTGGTGATCCAGATCATCTCTTTCAAGACCACGGGTAAACGGGTGTTCCGGATGTCACCGCTACAGCACCACTTCGAACTGGCCGGCTGGAGTGAGGTCAACATCGTGGTGCGCTTCTGGATCATCGCCGGCATCGGCGTGGCCATCGCCCTGGGCCTGTTCTACAGCGAGTTCCTGGCAAACATGACCTGATCTCCACCCCGTTCGAGCGGGTCACCGTCCGAGTAGTCGATCGTGCGTAGCCGAGGCGGCGGGGTGTGCGGCATGCGCGGGTGCCGCCCCCCGGATCCGACACGCCCGGTGTGTCGTTGTGGGCCGCTCGGGCGCGCCCAGCGGTGATGATGTCGGGGTGGGGGAGGATTCAGGCACCGACGACAGGACAGCCGGCCGCCCGCGGCGGTCACCCGGCGCGGCGCGAACCGCGGAGGCCGTCGCGCAGCCGGACGACACGCGCGGCCCGGAACCGCCCGCGACACCGCGCACGGCGCAGCCGGCGCAGCCCGTGCCGCTGCGCGGGCTGGACGCGGCCGGCGGGCTCGCCGCGCTGCGCGGCCTGCTGGACCGGCCGCTGGCCTCCTACTACCTGCTGTTGTCCAGCGCCGGCCTGCTGCTGCTGATCGGGCTGACCATGGTCTTCTCGGCGACCAGCGTGAAGGACTACGCCCAGGACGGCAACGCCTCAGCCTCGGTGACCAAGCAGGCGATCTTCGCGGTGATCGGCATCGGGGTGTTCTGGGCCTGCCAGCGCCTGCCCGCCAGCACCTACCGGTCGCTGGGCCGGCCGCTGCTGTTCACCGCGATCGGGCTGCTGCTGGTGCTCAACCTGCTGCTCGCCTATGCGCGCCTGACCCAACAGGACTCCGCTCGGATCGGCCCGATCGAGGCGCGGCTGCTCTGGCTGTTCATCGGCGGGATCCAGGTGCAACCCTCCGAGCTGGCCAAGATCGCGTTGGTGCTCTGGGGGGCGCACGTGATCGCCCGCAAGGGCGCCGCGCTGGGCTGGTGGCGGGAGTTGGCCACCCCGCTCTTCCCGGTGATGGGCCTGCTCTTCGTGCTGGTCGGCTACAACGACGTGGGCACCATGCTCTGCCTGCTGGCCCTGGTGGTCGGTCTGCTCTGGGCCGCCGGTGTACGGATGCGGGTCTTCGGTGCCCTGACCGTGGTCGGTCTGCTCGGTGTCGGCCTGCTCATCGCGGTGGCCTCACTGGGCGCCGGCTCCGGCGAGAAGGGCGCGGACAACTACCGCCTGGCGCGACTGACGCTCTTCCTCAACCCACCGCCGCCGGACAAGTGCGGAGACCCGTGTTACCAGGTCTACCAGGGTCGGCTGGCCATCGAGCACGGCGGCTGGTTCGGTGTCGGGCTGGGCAAGGGCAGTCTGAAGTGGGACTGGCTGCCCGAGGCACACAACGACTTCATCTTCGCGATCATCGCCGAGGAATTGGGCGTGATCGGGTGCGTCGTCATCCTCAGCCTGTTCGCGGTCCTCGCGTACACCGGGTTGCGGATCGCCCGGCGGGTCGACGATCCGTTCCGCCGGCTCGCCGCCGCCGCCGTCACCACCTGGCTGGTCAGCCAGGCGGTGATCAACATCGGTGGGGTGGTCGGGCTGCTGCCGATCACCGGCCTGCCGCTGCCGTTCATCTCCGACGGCGGAAGCGCCCTGGTGGTGACGTTGGCCGGCATCGGCATGCTGGCCTCCTTCGCCCGCGCCGAACCCGATGCGGCCAGAGCCCTGCATGCCCGTCCGCCGGCCCGGTGGGTCCGACTACTCTGGGCCCCGTTGCCGCCGCTTCCCGGCCGGCGTCGCCGACCGGCGACGCCGCCCGCTGGCCGAGGGTCCGTGCCCCGGTCCCGCGAGCGGCGCCATGACGACCAGGCCGCACCGCGCGGGGTCCGACAGGACCGCACCCGCGGCGGTACGGCGAGCGAGAGGAGACGCTGATGGGTCCGCTGCGTTCGGTGGTGCTCGCGGGAGGTGGCACCGGGGGGCACATCTACCCGCTGCTCGCCTTCGCCGACTGCCTGCGCCGACACGACCCGGGCGTCCGGATCACCTGCCTCGGCACACCCAAGGGCATGGAGAACGACCTGATTCCGCCGCAGGGCTACGACCTGCGGCAGATCCCGGCGTACCAACTGCCCCGGTCGGTCAACATGAACCTGGTCCGTACCCCGGGCCGGATGTGGACCGCGGCCCGCGCCGCGGGCAAGGTGATCGACGAGGTCAAGGCCGACGTGGTCGTCGGCTTCGGCGGGTACGTCTCGGTGCCGGCCTACCTCGCCGCCTGGCGCAGGGAACTGCCCATGGTGATCCACGAGGTGAACGTGCCACCGGGCGTGGCCAACCGCCTGGGCATGAAGTTCACCAAGAACATCGCCGTCGGCTTCCCGCACCAGCCGAGCCAGGCCGAGTCGCTGCGCGACGCCACGATCGTGGGGGTGCCGCTGCGCCGCACCATCGCCGGGCTGGACCGGTACGCGCTGCGCAACGCCGCCCGCGCCCACTTCGGGCTCCGCCCGGACCTGCCGGTGCTCTTCGTCTCCGGCGGCTCGTCGGGCGCCCGCTCGATCAACCTGGCGGTCTCCGGGGCGGCCAAGGAGTTGGCCCGCAACGGCGTGCAGGTGCTGCACGTGATGGGCGCGCGCAACGAGCCGGTGCCGATCCCCACCGATCTGCCGGTGCCGTACGTGACGTTGCCCTACCTGTCCGAGATGGAGCTGGGCTACGCCGCCGCCGACCTGATGCTGGCCCGGGGCGGGGCGATGACCGTCGCCGAGGTGGCCGCGATCGGGCAGCCCACGATCTACGTGCCGTACCCGCACAGCAACCAGGAGCAGCGGCGCAACGCGTTGCCCGTGGTGGAGGCCGGCGGTGGGCTGCTCGTCGACGACGCGGAGCTCACCCCGGACTGGCTGGAGCGCACCGTCATCCCGCTCATCCGCGACCCGCAGCGGCTGGCCGCGATGGGCGCGGCCGCGGCGGCGTACGGGCGGCGGGACGGTGACGAGGCACTGCGGTCCTTCGTCCTCGCGGCGGTGGCCCGATGACCGCGCAGTTCACCCCGGCCGGCACGCTCACCGCGGAGGACCTGGGGGCCGTCCACCTGATCGGGGTGGGTGGGGTGGGCATGCTCGGCGTGGCCCGGCTGCTGCTCACCCGGGGCATCCGGGTCTCCGGCAGCGACCTGCGGGAGTGGCCCTCGCTGGAGGGGCTGCGGGCGCTCGGCGGCACCATCCACCTCAGCCACGAGGCGAGCAACCTCGACGGTGTGGACACCGTCGTCTACTCGTCGGCCATTCCGCAGGACCACCTGGAGCTGGTCGAGGCGCGTCGGCGCGGCCTGCGGGTGCTGCACCGCTCGGAGGCCCTGGCCGCGGCGATGACCGGACGTCGGGCGGTGGCGGTGGCCGGCACACACGGCAAGACCACCACCACCTCGATGGTGACCATGGTGCTCCAGCAGGCGGGTGTGGACCCGTCCTTCGTGATCGGCGGGGAGATCTCCGAGGTCGGCTCGGGCGCCCACCACGGCACCGGCGAGCACTTCGTGGTCGAGGCCGACGAGAGTGACCGCTCGTTCCTCATCTACCGCCCGTACGTCTCGATCATCACCAACGTCGAGGCCGACCACCTGAACACCTACGGCGACTACGCGACGCTGGAGGCGGCGTTCGTGGAGTTCGCCCGCCTGACCGACCCGGACGGGTTCATCATCACCTGCGCCGACGACCCGGGCGGCCGGCGGCTGGCCGAGAGCCTGCGCGCCGAGGGGCGGCGGGTGTTCACCTACGGCGAGGCCGCCGACGCCGACCTGCGGTTGACCGACATCGTCTCCTCCGCGCGCGGGGTGCGCTACCTGGCCGCGATCGACGGCCGGTCGCTCGGCGAGTTCCGCCTGCCGGTGCCGGGGCGGCACATGGGTCTGAACAGCGCCGCCGCGGTGCTGGCCGCGTACCTGCTGGAGTTGCCGCTGGAGGCGGCCGAGGCCGCGCTCGCGGTCTTCCCCGGCGTGCGGCGGCGCTTCGAGCGCAAGGGTGTCGCGGACGGCGTGCTGGTCTACGACGAGTACGCCTACCACCCGACCTCGATGACGCTCGCCATGCAGACGCTGCGCGAGGTGGCCGGGGACGGCCGGTTGATCGTCGTCTTCCAGCCGTACCGGCTGTACCGCACCCGCGACAACCAGGCGGAGATCGCCGACGCGCTGGCCATCGCCGACGAGGTGGTGCTGCTGGAGGTCTTCGGGCCGGGCGAGCTGCGGCAGCCCGGCGAGGGTTCGGCAGCGCTGATCGCGGCCGTGGACCTGCCCGCCGACCGCAAGGTCTTCGTGGAGTCGTGGGAGCAGGCCCCGGTCGAGGTGGCCCGTCGCGCGCGTACCGGGGACGTGGTGGTCACCATGGGCGCCCCGCCGATCTCGCTGATGGGTGACGAGTTGCTGGTGGCCCTGGGTGAGCGTACGGCCGGCCCGGCGCCGACCGCGACCGTCGACCCGGCGGCCACGTCCCCGGCGATCGCTGACGCGGTGCCGGGTGGGACCACTGCCGGCGGCGACGGAGCGGCTCTCGGTGGCACCGCCGCGCCCGGCGGCGCGGCGCCCCTGGCCGGATGAGTCCCGGCCCGGCCCGGGGGCGGACCAGCGCCGCCGACGGTGGCGCCCCGCGTCGTGGGCCGGCGCGGCGGTGGCAGTTGGTCCGGGCGGGGCGCGACGCGGTACCGCCCTCGACGCGCCGGTTCATGGCTCGTGCCCGGCAGCGTCGGATGCGCGCGGCGCTGCCGTGGGCGGTGACGGCCGGGGTGCTCGCGCTGGCCGGGCTGGTCGCCTGGACGGTGCTCGGCACCGGGCTGTTCGGGGTCCGGGAGGTGCGGGTGGAGGGCGCCGGCCTGGTCACCCCGGTGCAGGTGCACGAGGCGGTCGGCGTGCCGGACGGGGTGCCGCTGGCCCGGGTGGACCTGGCCGCCGCCGCCCGCCGGGTCGGTGCGCTGCCGGCGGTGGAGCGGGCCAGGGTCTCCCGGGACTGGCCCGGCGCGCTCGTGGTGCGGGTGACCGAGCGGACTCCGGTGGCGGCGGTGCCGCAGGGGGCGGCGTTCGCCCTGATCGACCGGAGTGGGGTGGCGTTCCGGACGGTGGACCGGCGTCCGGCCGATCTGCCGCAGGTGACGGTGGGCCGTCCGGCCGCCGACGACCCGGGCACCCGGGCCGCGCTGGAGGTCCTCTCCGCCCTGACCCCGCAGCTCCGCGCGGAGTTGGTGGACCTGCGGGTGGAGGGGTTGGCGCGGATCAGCCTGCGGTTGCGGGGGGACCGGACGGTGGTCTGGGGCGACGCGACCCGGGGCACGGACAAGGCGAAGGTGGCCACCGCCCTGCTGGACGAGGACGCCGCCCGGATCGACGTGAGCGCTCCCGATGTGGTGACCTTTCGCTGACGGATGAGCGCCCGCGGAGGTGACCCGTCGCGCTCGGCTCGGCGACACGCCGGTCGGGTCCTTGGCTCCTGGCGCGGTGGCGCTTACGTTGCCCGGAAGAGGAACAGTGGTTGACATAACTGTAAGCCTCTAGTAGAGGGTGAGGGTTCACCTCTGAGCCTCGCTGGTGACAGCTGTCGTCGGCCGCTGGTCTGGCCACGCCGTAACCGGTCGGCCGAAGCCAATCTCGAAGGAAAGGACCGGAGATGACACCTCCGCACAACTACCTGGCGGTCATCAAGGTCGTCGGCATCGGGGGCGGCGGGGTCAACGCCGTCAACCGGATGATCGAGGTTGGGCTCAAGGGCGTCGAGTTCATCGCGATCAACACGGATGCCCAGGCGCTGCTGATGAGTGACGCCGACGTCAAGCTCGACGTGGGCCGGGAGTTGACCCGCGGCCTGGGCGCCGGCGCCAACCCCGACGTCGGCAAGAACGCCGCCGAGGACCACCGCGACGAGATCGAGGAGGTGCTCAAGGGCGCCGACATGGTCTTCGTGACCTGCGGTGAGGGCGGTGGCACCGGCACCGGCGGCGCGCCCGTGGTGGCCAACATCGCCCGCAAGCTCGGCGCGCTGACCATCGGCGTGGTGACCCGGCCGTTCTCCTTCGAGGGCAAGCGCCGCCAGGTGCAGGCCGAGACGGGAATAGACGAGCTGCGTAACCAGTGCGACACGCTGATCGTGATCCCGAACGACCGGCTGCTGGCCCTGGGTGACCGCAACATCAGCATGATGGACGCGTTCCGGACGGCGGACCAGGTGCTGCTCTCCGGTGTGCAGGGCATCACCGACCTGATCACCACCCCGGGTCTGATCAACCTGGACTTCGCCGACGTCAAGAGCGTGATGAGCGGCGCCGGCAGCGCGCTGATGGGCATCGGCAGCGCCCGTGGGGAGAACCGCGCGGTCGAGGCGGCCGAGGCGGCCATCTCCAGCCCACTGCTGGAGCAGAGCATGGACGGTGCGCGGGGCGTGCTGCTCTCCATCGCCGGTGGTTCCGACCTGGGCCTGTTCGAGATCAACGACGCGGCCCAGCTGGTCACCGACGCGGCCCACCCGGACGCCAACATCATCTTCGGCGCGGTCATCGACGACGCGCTCGGCGACGAGGTGCGGGTGACTGTCATCGCGGCGGGCTTCGACGGCGGCACTCCCGCGTACAAGGCGGCCGAGCCGACCCGCAAGACCAACACCAACCAGCCGGCGCCGCAGAGCACCCCGGTGCCGGCGCCGGTCAGCAACCCGACACCGGCCCAGTCGCCGCGGCGCGTGCTCTTCGACGACGTCGACGTCCCCGACTTCCTCAAGAACGGGTCCTGAGCACCGCCGATGACCGACAGCTCAGCCACGGTACGACCGGACCGGCACGCCGAACTGGCGGCCGGCCTGGCCCACATCAGGTCCCGCATCGCCGACGCCTGCGCGCAGGCCGGTCGGGACCGTGCCGAGGTCACGATGATCGCCGTGACGAAGACCTACCCGGCCAGCGACGTGGTGGCGCTGGCCGGGCTCGGGGTGACCGACGTGGGGGAGAACCGCGACCAGGAGGCGGCCGCCAAGGCCGCCGAGGTGGCCGCGGCCGGGGTACGTCCCCGCTGGCACTTCATCGGTCAACTGCAACGCAACAAGGCCCGCTCGGTGGTCCGCT
The DNA here is from genome assembly GCF_040686315.1 of Micromonospora sp. NPDC085948. NCBI lineage: Bacteria > Bacillati > Actinomycetota > Actinomycetes > Micromonosporales > Micromonosporaceae > Micromonospora > Micromonospora sp. NPDC085948. The sequence goes on from NZ_JBFBJW010000008.1 coordinate 157,255, forward strand.
ACGCCGACGCGGTGCACTCCGTCGACAGTGTCCGGCTGGCCCGGGCGTTGGCCACCGCGACCGCCGACCGGCAGACGCCGCTCGACGCCCTGATCCAGGTGAGCATCGACGGCGACGCGGCCCGGGGCGGGGCCCTGCCCGACTCGGCGGATCCGGGCTCCGGACTGGAGCCGGTGGCCGAGGCGATCGCCGACGCCCCAGGGCTGCGTCTGGTCGGGCTGATGGCGGTCGCTCCGCTGGGGTGGGAGCCGGAAAGGGCGTTCGCCCGGCTCGCGGAGGTTACCGACGCGTTTCGGGCTGTCCATCCGGGAGCCACCGCACTGTCCGCGGGAATGAGCGGAGATTTCGACATCGCGATCCGATACGGCGCGACACATGTCCGCGTCGGTAGCGCGTTGCTCGGAATGCGTCCCACGCTGCGGTAGCCTGACCGCGAGACAAGCAAATTACATCAGTGTTGTTTCAGGGGCGGCGTCTCCTGTCGGGGGTCGTGCGCGCGACGCGAATCGCGCGCTGGGGGGATTGCGGTTCCGGTCCGATGGGCATGGTTGTCCACTCGCGACGGGCGACATGGCACGGGGGCGCGTGCCGCACGGCGGACGGAAGGGCGCGGGATGGGTGCACTGCGCAAGGCGGGGGTCTGGCTCGGTCTGGTCGAAGAAGACGACGAGCGGGCCTACGACGACGGTGGCTACGACAAGGGTGGCTACCGTGACTCGCGGTACCGGCAGAGCCGGTACGCCGAGGAGTTCGCCGACGAGGACGAGGACGACACCGAGGAGCCGCCGGCTCCCCGGCCGCGCGCCACCGAGCGGGGTCGACTCTCCGAGCGGACGAGCGGGCGGTTGAGTGAGTCCGAGCGTGGTGACGGCGAGCGCGCGGAACGGGCCGAGCGGTCCAGCGTGCGGTCGATCACCCGGTCGTCGGCGGGCGAGACGTCCGGCGCGCTGACCTACCACACCCGGGACAATCTGGCCCTCGCGCCGCAGGTCACGTCGCGGGAGCGGGCGCTGCCCGAGGAGGAGCAGCGGTACCAGATCACCACGCTGCACCCGACCACCTACCGGGAGGCGCGCACCATCGGTGAGCACTTCCGCGACGGCGTTCCGGTGATCATCAATCTCACCGAAATGGATGAGGCGGATGCCCGCCGTCTGGTTGACTTTGCGGCCGGGCTGGCGTTCGGCCTGCGCGGTACGATCGAGCGCGTGACCAATCGGGTGTTCCTGCTCTCACCGGCTAACGTCCAGGTCACCGCTGAGGACAAGGCCAAGATCGCTGAGGGCGGCTTTTTCAGTTTGAGTTGACCCCCGCCCGACCCGAGGGACGTCGCTGACCGTGTTGTCGATCTTACTGCAAGTGTTGTACCTGATCCTTTATGTCTTCCTGCTTCTTCTTCTGTCCCGGTTCGTGTTGAGCGCCGTCCTGCAGTACGGCCGGCGCTGGCAACCGGGCCGTGGCGCATCGGCAGGATTGGAATCCGTGTGGAGCGTCACTGATCCCCCTCTCAACGCGTTGAGGCGTGTGATCCCTCCGCTGCGAATTGGTACCGTGAGCATCGACCTGGCCTCCCTTGTGCTCCTGGTTATCCTGTTCGTGCTGATGGAGTTCGTGTTAGGGCCGTCGATCAGGGCATCTGCCTGATGACCGACGCGCTTTCGCGGCCGCAACTGACCCGAGGAGTTTCGATGCCGCTGACCCCGGCCGACGTCCACAACGTCGCCTTCAAAAAGCCGCCGATCGGCAAGCGGGGGTATGACGAGGAGGAGGTCGACGCCTTCCTGGACGAGGTCGAGCGCGAGCTCGCCCGTCTCATCGAGGAAAACAACGAGCTGCGCGCCCAGGTGGAGCGCGGCGGCCGTGGCGGTGCCCCCGCAGGCCCCGGCGGCGACGCCCGACTGGCGGCGGAGCTCAACGACGTCAAGGCCCAACTGGACCGGGTGCAGCGCGACAAGTCGGCGGCCGAGCAGGCTGCCCGCGCGATGCAGGCCGAGCTGGAGCAGGTCCGCGCGACCGGCGGCCCGGCCGGCGGCGTCACCGGTGACGGTGAGCAGCAGGCCCTGCGCGTGCTGATGATGGCCCAGCGCACCGCCGACGACCACGTGTCCGACGCGCGCCGCGAAGCCGACCAGCTGCTGTCCGAGGCCCGTGGCAAGGCCGAGGAGGTGACCCGCGAGGCTCGCGCGAAGGCCGACGCCCTGGAGCGGGACGCCCGCCAGCGGCACCAGGAGGCCATGGGCGGCCTGGACGCCAAGCGCACGGCCCTGCAGAAGCACATCGAGGAGCTCAAGCAGTTCGAGCGCGAGTACCGCACCCGGCTCAAGGCGTACCTGGAGAGCCAGCTGCGTGACCTCGACGGTCGTGGCCAGGGCCTGGAGGCCGAGATGACCCGCTCCGAGGCAGGCCGGGTCGCCGGCGGCAACGGGCTGGCCGCTGCGGGTCTCGCCGGTTCGTACGGCAGCGGGCGTTCCGGCGCCCTCGAAGCCGGACGCTGAGCGCCGGCCGGCGATCGTTCTCCGCCAATGGTGACGGTCGCCGGCCCTGTCTGGACGGTACGACGCGGCGGGGGTGAGCCGTGATAGTCGCAAGTCTCCTGCTCATCCTCGTCGCGGTGGTGCTCCTGGTGCTCGGCCTGGCCGGTGGCTCCAGCATCATGTTGATCATCTCTATCGCGGCCAGTCTGCTGGCCGCCGTGGCGTTGGTGGTGGGTGCCCGTCAGGCAGCCGCCAATCGCGCCACGGCGGATCCCGGTCGGACCGGCCGGCGGCAACCCGACGCACCCCGTACGGCCAGCCAGGCCACGCCGGGTGTCGCGTACGGGCCGCCGCTGGTCGGCCCGGAAGTGCCGGTCCAGCATGTGCCCACGACGGTTGGTACCGGCGGCACCGGGTGGCGGCAACCACCCGCGCCGCCGGTCGACCACGAGGCACCCGCCGACGCGCCGCTCGACGACGTGCCCCCGTTCGACGGGCGGGTCGACGACGCGCCGGGCTTCGATGCGCGGGTCGACGACGCGCCGGTCTTCGACCCGCGGGCCGACGGCGCGCCCCCGTTCGGAGCGTGGCCCCCGTTCGGGCCGCCGGCCGACCACACGTCCTCGCCGGTCCGCCCGGTCAGCCCGGCGACGTCGACCGACGACGATCTCCGCCATGGCGCCCCGGCCACCGACGAGCCCGGCGAGCAACTGATCACCCCCGCCGAGGCGGCCCGGGTGGCGCGGCTTGCCGACGACGTCGAGGTGGTGGACGGCCACCCCCGCTACCACCTCGCCAGTTGCCCGCATCTCGTCGGCCGGGTGCCCGAGACGCTGCCGGTCGCCGAGGCCGCCGAGCTCGGTTTCACCCCGTGCGCCGACTGCGCGCCCGCCACCGCCCTGCTCGCCGACGCCCGGCCGATCTGAAGCGGCCCCGGTGCCCGCGCAGGACACGCTCACCGTGGCGGTACGCGTGAAACCCGGCGCCTCGTCCGCCCGGGTGGGCGGCTGCTTCGACGGCCCGCACGGTCCCGCCCTCGTGATCGCGGTGCACGAGCCGGCCGTCGACGGTCGGGCAACCGAGGCGGCTCGCCGGGCACTGGCCGCTGCTCTGGGTGTCCGGCGGTCCGAGGTCGCCCTGCGCGCCGGCGCGGCCAGTCGGGACAAGCTCTTCCTCGTCGATCGGCCCAGCCCGGACCTGTCCGAGGTGCTGTGCCGACTGCGCGACGGATCCGCCGAGTGAGGAACGTCCAGGCCGGGCAGCCGTGACGCCCGGGTTTGATATCGCGCTGCTGCTGGGAGCGGCCGTGCTGCTGGTCGCCGTCGGCGCGGTGCGACTCTCCACCCGGCTGGGTGTGCCAAGCCTGCTGGTCTACCTGGCGCTGGGCGTGGCGATCGGTGAGAGTGGTCTGGGCATCCGCTTCGACGACGTCGAGTTGACCCGTACCCTCGGCTTCTGCGCACTGATCGTGATCATCGCGGAGGGCGGTCTGACCGCCCGGTGGTCCGCGCTGCGACCGGTGCTCGGGCTGGCGTCCGCGCTCTCCACGGTCGGCGTGATCGTGAGCATCGTGGTGGTCGGCGTCGCCGTGCACCTGCTGCTGGGGCTGGACTGGCGTTTGGCGCTGCTCTACGGCGCGGTGCTGTCGTCCACCGACGCGGCGGCCGTCTTCGCCACCCTGCGCCGGCTGCGGTTGCCGCCCCGCCTGGTGGCGACGCTGGAGGCCGAGTCGGGCATGAACGACGCCCCGGTGGTGCTGCTGGTGGTGCTGCTGTCGCACCAGGGCTGGTCGCACCCGTGGTGGTACGAGGTCCTGCTGGTCTGTTACGAGCTGGGCGCCGGCGCGGCGGTGGGCGTGGGCGCGGGCATCGCCGGCACCTGGGCGCTGCGGCGGGCCGCGCTGCCCTCGGCCGGGCTCTACCCGATCGCCGCGGTGGGCATCACCGTGCTGGCGTACGCGGCGGGGGCGGTGCTGCACGCCTCGGGGTTCCTCGCCGTCTACGTGGCCGGGGTGCTGCTGGGCAATGCCCGGCTGTCCCACCGGCAGGCGATCCTCGGCTTCGCGGACGGGCTGGCGTGGCTCGCCCAGATCGGGTTGTTCGTGCTGCTCGGGTTGCTGGCCTCGCCGGGCCGGCTGGACGCGGCGGTGGTGCCGGCGGTGGTCGCGGGGCTGGCCCTGGTGCTGCTGGCCCGCCCGCTGTCGGTGGCCGTCTCGGCGCTGCCGTTCCGGGTCGGCCTCCGCGAACAGGCGTTCCTGTCCTGGGCCGGGCTGCGCGGGGCGGTGCCGATCGTGCTGGCGACCATCCCGCTCTCCGAACGGGTGCCCGGGGCGGAGCGCCTCTTCGACGTGGTCTTCGTCCTGGTGGTGATCTTCACGCTGGTGCAGACCGGCACGCTGGGGCCGTTCGCCCGCCGGTTGCGGGTGACCGCGCCGGCGGAGGCCACCGAGATCCACCTGGAGACCGCGCCGCTGGAGCGGATGCGGGCGGACCTACTCCAGTTGGAGGTGCCGCCGGGCTCGCGGTTGGCGGGCGTGCACGTCGACGAGTTGCGGCTTCCGTTGGGCGCGTCGGTCACGCTGGTGCTGCGCGACGGGGTGGGTTTCGTGCCCACTCCGGGCACCCGGCTGAAGACCGGCGACAGTTTGCTGATCGTGGCGACGGCCGGGGCGCGCGACGCCGCCGAACGGCGGTTGCGGGCGGTCAGTCGGCGCGGTCGGCTGGCCCGATGGTTTGGCGAGTACGGGGATGAGGCGGTCGGTTGACCTGCTAGCGTTCCCTTTGCCCCAGTTAGGCAGGGCTAGGGGTAGTTAAGCGGGGCGACGGTGCGGCACATTGTCGGACGCCTGTACGCACCGTATTCTTGCCAACCTCCGGAGTGCGCGGCGATCGTCGCCGTGCGCCCCTTTTCGTACATCTAGGGGACGTCGTCATGATTGGCGCCCCCTGACCAGGTGCCGCGGACAACGCGGCTCCCCGGCCGAGGGAGCGACCCATGGCGAAGCCAGCCGACACCAGGACCGCCGGGCGCAAGCCGGTGGTCAAGGCCACCCGCAGCACCGCGGAGACCGAGAAGATCCGGGCGGCGCTGGCGGCGCGGCGGGACGAGCTTCGCGCCGAGTACGATCAGACGCTGAGTGAGATCACCGAGCTGCAGCGCGATCGGCTGACCGACTCGGCCGGGGACGACCAGGCCGACACGGGCACCAAGACGCTCGAGCGGGAGCAGGAGATCTCTCTCGCCAACAGCATTCTGGAACGGATCACACAGGTCGAGCGCGCTCTGGAGCGTCTCGACGAGGGTGGTTACGGCTGGTGCGAGCGGTGCGGCAACCCGATCCCGGTCGAGCGCCTCGCCGCCTTCCCGTCGGCCACCCAGTGTGTGACGTGCAAGCAGCTGGAGGAGCGGCGCTGAGGTCCGCTCCCCGGCGGCGATGAGACGGTGAGCGATCACCGCCGAGACACCTCGATGGGGAGCGCATGACCGCAGCACCGTCCGCCGAACCCGGCCGTACCGGCCCGGATGCCGGCATACGCCGGCCCCGGGCCGTCGCGATTCTCGCCGGAGTCGCCCTGGTGGCCCTGCTGGCCGACCTGGTCACCAAGCACCTCGCGCTGGCCGCGTTGACCGACCGGGAGCCGGTCCGGCTGCTCGGCGGGGCCGTCTACCTGAGTCTGACCCGCAACAGCGGTGCCGCCTGGAGCATCGGCGCGGACCACACCTGGATCTTCCCGCTGATCACCATCGGCGTGGTCGGCTGGATCGTCTGGATGGCGCTGCGTCTGCGTTCGCTGCCGTGGGCGATCTGCCTCGGCCTGGTGCTGGGCGGCGCGCTGGGCAACCTCGTCGATCGGATCTTCCGGGCCCCCGCGCCCTTCCACGGGCACGTGGTCGACATGATCAGCCTGTTCGACCCGTACGGCCAGGTCTGGCCGGTGTTCAACCTGGCGGACAGCTCGCTGGTCTGCGGCGTGCTGCTGGCCATGCTGTTGGAGTTGACCGGCCGCCAGCGGGACGGCCGGCGGGCCGGACGCGACGGCGCCCCGGTCGAGACGGACGCCACCCAGGGCGCGGACCAGCGGGAGCGGGCATGACCTCCGCGTTCGCCGCGGGCGGCGACCACCGTTCCCTCCCGGTCCCGGACGGCCTGGACGGCATGCGCCTGGACCAGGCGGTGTCCCGGCTGTTCGGGCTCTCCCGCACCGCCGCCGCGGCCCTGGTCGATGCCGGGGACGCGCTCGTCGACGGCACCTCCCGCGCCAACTCGCACAAGGTCAAGGCCGGCTCGTGGCTGGACGTCACGCTGCCCGCCCCGGTCGCCCCGCCGACCGTGGTGCCGCAGGCGGTGCCCGGCCTGCGGGTGGTCTACGCCGACGACGACATCGTGGTGGTCGACAAGCCGGTGGGGGTGGCCGCGCACCCCAGCCCCGGGTGGACCGGCCCGACCGTGATCGGCGCCCTCGCCGCGATCGGGCACCGCATCTCCACGAGCGGTGCCGCCGAGCGGCAGGGCGTGGTGCACCGGCTCGACGTGGGCACCACCGGGATCATGGTGGTGGCAAAGAGCGAACAGGCCTACACGGCGTTGAAGCGGGCCTTCAAGTACCGCGAGGTGGACAAGGGCTACCACGCGGTGGTGCAGGGTCACCTGGACCCGCTGCGCGGCACGGTCGACGCGCCGATCGACAGGCACCCCACCCACGACTACCGCTGGGCGGTGGTCTCCGGCGGTAAGCCGAGCATCACCCACTACGACACCCTGGAGGCGTTCCCGGCGGCCAGCCTGGTCGACGTCCGCCTGGAGACGGGTCGGACCCACCAGATCCGGGTGCACTTCTCCACCATGCGGCACCCGTGCGTGGGTGACCTGACCTACGGTGCCGACCCCACCCTCTCGGCCCGTCTCGGCCTGGCCCGACAGTGGCTGCACGCCCGCGAACTGAGCTTCCTGCACCCCCGAACGGGGGACGAGGTCCGGTTCGTCAGCGACTACCCTGACGACCTGGACCGCGCGCTCCAGATCCTGCGTGACTGAGCGGCGACCGCCCGACACCGACCCGACGAGGGGATCCCGCCCGTGCGCGCCGGCAACCTGCTGCGGCAGCTGGACCAACGGTTGCTGCCGCAGCTGACCCGGGCCGCGGCCCGGCTGGGCGACCGGCCGAGCCGGTCCGGGGTGCTCACCTGGGCGGCCGCGCTGTCCGCGGCGGCGGTGCTGGGCACCGCGCTCTGGGCCGCCGACGAGACTCCGCTCGGCGACCGGACGGTGGGCGAGGTGACCCGGGTGGGCGTCTCCGACGGCGACTCCGTGCCCGGCTACCTGCGGTCCGCCGCCGCCGACCTCGCCGCGCTCACCCAGTCCGCCCCGGCCGCCGAGGACGGGACCTACGCGCTCGTCACACTCGTCGCGTACCTGCCGCCGCAGCGTCTGGCGACGGTGCTCGGCGACGTCGGAGTCTCGACGGTCTTCGGGCGGGTCCCGCTGCCGGGGCGGCAGACCGAGATCGTCAGGATCCCCGCGATGCGGGTGCCGGACGACGTGGTCGCCGGAATGGGTCAGGTGGCGGCCCGCAAGGAGACCGAAGCCGCCGACTACCGGGCCCGGGCCGCCGCGGTCGACGGCGACGGCGACGGCGAGCGGGAGTTGCGGGCGCGCTACGCCAGCGGCGCCGAGGTGGCGACCGCCGAGGCGGCCGCGTACCGCTCCGGCTGCTCCTGCGTCTACGCGGCGGTGGTACGAGCGGCGCCGGGGGTGTTGCGCGGCATGGCGGCCCGGCCGGACGTGCGGGCGGTCGACCCCGCCCCGGAGGTGTACCGGCTGGACCGCACGGTCTTCACGCCGCCCCTGCCCGAGCAGGATGACGTGGTGCGCCCGCCGGTCGACACCGGGCCGAGCCCCGAGCCGACGCCGGCGCAACCGTCGGAGCCGACACCTGGCACCCCGGAGCCCGTGGCGTCGGTGGGCGAATCGTCGGAACCCGCACCGGTCGTGACGATTCCGTTACCAACGCCGTCCTCGGCGGAACCCACCGAGCCGCCCCCGCCGAGCATCACCACCTCGCCGGACGTCACCACCGCCGTCGAACCGCCGACGCCCACGTCGTCGTGATCTGCGTCGGCTGGTGTGCGTTCTGAGGTGTGGTCCGAATAGGGTTTGCTTCGTAGCCTGTCAGACGGAGATCGATGGTGCTGGGAGGGCGGGCCGTGGAGGGCAGTGAGACCGGCTGGGGCCGGCCGGCCGAACCAGCGCCGCGGTGGCGCGCGTTGTTGGACCGCGCCCGGTTGGGCGGTCGTGGCGCGGAGCAGACCGAGCCGGAGCGGCGGGCCGACGAGGCGCCGCCGGACCCGCTGCCACGGCGTGCGGCCCCGAACGGGTACGCCGGGCGGGCACCGGCCGTCGGACAACCGGCGGAGTCGCCGTACGGCACGGACCCCGCCTACCGGGCCGAGGCGACCTACCGCGTCGACCCCGCCTATCGGGCCGAGCCGGCGTACCGGGCGGATCCCGCCTACGGGGCCGAGCCGGACTACCGCTCGGAGCCGGCGTACCGGAGCGAGCCGACCTATCGCGCCGAGCCTGGCTACCGTGCGGAGCCTGGCTACCGTGCGGAGCCTGGCTACCGTGCGGAGCCTGGCTACCGTGCGGAGCCGGAATTCCGCGCCGAGCCGACCTATCGGGCCGAGCCGGATTACCGGGCCGAGCCGGGTTATCGCCCCGAGCCGGGGTACCGGGCGGAGCCGGATTACCGCGCCGAGCCGGGTTACCGCCCCGAGCCGGGCTACCGGGCCGAGCCGGACTACCGCGCCGAGCCGGGTTATCGCCCCGAGCCGGACTACCGGGCCGAGCCGGCGTACCGGACCGAGCCGGACTACCAGGCGGAACCGGCGTACCGGGCCGAGCCCGAGTCGCCGCCTCCCGCGCCCGACCCCGCCCAGTCCCGCTACGCGCTGCTGGACAACGGCTATCGGCAGGGTGACCCGCCGGCGGAGTCGCGGTACGCGCTGTTGGAGACCGGCTACCAGCCGGAGACCGGTTACCCGGTGGCCGCGCCGCCATCCGCACCTGTCACGCCCCCGCCTGCCCCGCCGGTCGTGCCGCCGCCCAGCCCGTCGGTCGGCTCGGCGGTCGCCGAACGCGCCTACCCGGCTCGGGTCGAGTGGCGTCCGCAGGGTGCCGACCCGGAGCAGGAGCGGGCCAACGGGGTGCTCCGCCGCGACCTGGGCACGCCCCGGGTGTTCGCCTTCGCCAACCCCAAGGGCGGGGTGCACAAGACCACCGCCACCGTGCTCGCCGCCGCCACCGTCGGCAGCGTGCGCGGGCAGGGCGTACTGGCCTGGGACGACAACGAGTTGCGCGGCACCCTCGGACTGCGCGCCGGCAGCGCCCGGCACGCCCGCACGATCCGGCACCTGGTGGCCGACCTGGCCCAGATCGAGATCCTGGAGGGCTCGACCCTGCTGGGTCGGCTCGACGACTACCTGCGGCACGCCTCCGACAGCTCGTACGACGTGCTGGCCGGCGAGGAGAGCCCGCGCTTCGCCCAGCGACTCGACCAGTTCACCGTCCGGCGGGTGTTGGAGCTGCTGCGGCGTACCCACGACGTGGTGTGCGTGGACACCGGCAACAACGTGGAGAGCCCCAACTGGCGCACGGTGATGCAGGCCGCGGATCAGCTGGTGGTGACCACGGTGCCCCGCGAGGACGCGGCGTTCAGCGCGGACTGGATGCTCGACCTGCTGCACGAGGAGGGCATGGGCGAGCTGGCGGACAACGCGATCACGCTCATCTCCTGCCCGACCCCGGGTCGCTCGCCACTTCAGGACGACCTGGAGCGGCACTTCGCCACCCGTACCCGGGGGGTTGCGGTGGTGCCGTACGACCCGGCGTTGGAGACCGGGTCGTCGATCGAGTACCACCAGCTCCAGCCGGAGACCCGCCAGGCGTGGCTGCGCGCCGCGGCGATGATGGTGGAGCCGTTCGCCCGGTGAGCTGGTCTGCCGCCACCGGGGCTCCGGCCCGACACCGGGCCTGAGAGGATCATCGGGTGAGCCCGGACAACCCCGACCGTGAGCGGCCCGCCGACGAGCCCGACCGACCCACGCCGCCCCGAGCGTCGGGCCCGACACCGTCGGTCGGTGAGTCGCCGTCAGCGGGCGAGCCGCCGCCGGTCGCCGAGCCACCGTCAGCGGACGAGCCGAGGTCAGCGGGCGAACCACCGTCGGTCACCGAGCCACCGTCAGCGGGCGAGTCGCCGCTGGTGGGTGAGCAGTCGGCCGGCGCTGGCCCTTGGGGGGCGTACCAGAGCTCTCTGGAGCTCAGCTTCGACGAGCCGCGCCGCCCGCTGCGCGCCGCCGTGACGGTGCTGGGCACCGTGTTCGCGCTGGCCGTGCTGGGTGTGCCGTTCGGGCTGCTCTGGGCCGTGCTCGCGCCGGACACGCCGGTGGTCAAGACCGTCGAGGGGGCGATCTACGCCGATCCGCAACCGGAGCAGCCGATCGCCGCGGACGGGTGGTTCAGTCTGCTGGGGCTCGGCTTCGGGCTGCTGGTCGCGCTCGCCCTGTGGTTCGTGCTGCGGCGTCGGCGCGGTCCGGTGGGGCTGCTCGCCGCGGTGCTCGGCGCGTTGGTCGCCGCACCGGTGGCCTGGCAGGTGGGTCGGCGCGTCGGCCTGGCCACCTTCGACCGGCTGCTGGCCACCGCCCCGGCCGGGCAGGCCTTCACCAAACCCGCGGACCTGCGGGCCGGTGGGGTCGACTGGCTGCTCGGCGTGCTGCCGGTGCCGCACGGCAACCTGCTGCTGCCGGCGTTCGGTGCCGCGATCATGTACACCCTGCTGGCCGGCTGGTCGCGGTGGCCGGGGCTGCGCCCGGAGCCCGAGCCGGCCGATCTCAGTTGGGTGTCGGCGGGGACGCCAGCTCCGACAGCGGCACCGGCACCGCCCGCACCTGACGAAGCAGAGCCGCCTCGCGGTTGAGCAGCCGCAGCTCGGCGCGGAGCCGGGCGGCGGTGTCGTCGATGGCCAGCAGGCGCTGCCGGTCGTCGACGGTGAGCGCCGCGGTCGCCGCCACCAGGTGGGAGAGCACCGTGGGGTCCTCCGGCAGTTGCTCGGAGATCTCCTCCGGGTCGGAGCGGATCAGGCCGAGGTACTGCCGGAACACCGCGATCACCCGGGCGGCCAGCAGCTCGGCCACCTCGTCCGGCCCGGCCGGGTCGGGCAACCACTCCACGTCGGCGGTCAGGTAGGGCGCGGCGCTGTCGTCGACCTCGGCGATCCGGAAGCGACGCCGGCCGACCGTGACGATGTCGAAGCCCCCGTCGGCCAGCTCGGTCACCTGGCGCAGTTCGGCGGTGCAGCCCACCTCGTGCAGGGTGACGGCGCCGGCGCTCGGCGTGGCGTGGGCGCCGGGACCGGCGGGCGCGACCTCCCACCCGGCCTGGATGGCCACCACGCCGAACTCACGTGGCGCACCCTCGGGCAGGTCGACCAGGTGTCGCACCAGCGCCCGGTAGCGCTCCTCGAAGATGTGCAGCGGCAGCACCAAGCCGGGAAAGAGCACTGTTGCGAGCGGAAACACCGGCAGCCGTGCGGTCACACCGTCGAGCCTAACCAATCTCGCCCCCGGAGGCGTGGCCCGGCTCACCGTCCCGGCGGACGGGCGGCTCGGGTGCGCTCCGCGCCGGCCGCCTAGACTCGCAAGGGTGCTGAATCGGATCGACCTGCGCAACGGTCTCGGTGACCCGCGCCGCCTGCTGCCCCGTGCCCAGCTCGACGTCTCGGTTGCCGTCGAGCGGATCCGCCCTCTGGTGGAGGCGGTCCGCGAGCATGGATACCCGGCGATCCGGGAGGCCAGTGAGCGGTTCGACGGCATCTCCCCGGAGGTGCTGCGGGTGCCGGTCGAGGCGATCACCGAGGCCGAGGGGGTGCTCGACCCGGCCGTGCGCGCCGCGCTGCTGGAGTCGATCACCCGGGCCCGCCGGGTGCACGACGACCAGCGGCGCACCGACCACGTCACGCAGGTGGTGCCCGGCGGCACGGTCACCGAGCGCTGGCTGCCGGTCGACCGGGTCGGCCTCTACGTGCCCGGCGGCCTGGCGATGTACCCGTCGACGGTGGTGATGAACGTGGTGCCCGCCCAGGCGGCCGGGGTGCGGTCGCTGGTGGTGGTCAGCCCGCCGCAGAAGGACAACGGCGGCCTGCCCGACGCCCGGGTGCTCGCCGCGTGCGCGCTGCTCGGCGTCGACGAGGTGTACGCCGTGGGCGGAGCCCAGGCGGTGGCGATGCTGGCGTACGGCGCGGCGGTCGACCCGTTGGGTGAGCTGCGGTGCGACCCGGTCGACCTGATCACCGGCCCCGGCAACATCTGGGTGACCGCCGCCAAGCGGCTGCTGCGCGGCGTGGTCGGCATCGACGCCGAGGCCGGGCCGACCGAGATCGCCATCCTGGCCGACGACACGGCCGATCCGGCGCACGTCGCCGCCGACCTGATCAGTCAGGCCGAGCACGACCCGCTCGCCGCGAGTGTGCTGGTCACCCCGTCGCTGACGCTCGTCGAGTCGGTCGAGCGGGAGTTGGCCCGGCAGGTGCCGGCGACCAAGCACGCCGACCGGGTCACCACCGCGTTGACAGGTGAGCAGAGCGGCGTGGTCCTGGTCGACGACCTGGAGGCGGGGCTGCGGGTGGTCGACGCTTACGCGGCCGAGCACCTGGAGATCCAGACGGTCGACGCCCGGGAGTGGGCGCTGCGGGTCCGCAACGCGGGAGCGATCTTCGTGGGGGCCTGGTCGCCGGTGTCGCTCGGCGACTACTGCGCCGGGTCCAACCACGTGCTGCCCACCGGCGGCTGCGCCCGGCACTCCTCCGGGTTGTCGGTGCAGTCGTTCCTGCGCGGGGTGCACCTGATCGAATACACCGAGACCGCTCTGCGGGAGGTGGCCCCACACGTGGTCACCCTGGCCAACGTGGAGGACCTGCCGGCGCACGGCCAGGCCGTCCAGGCGCGTTTCCCGGGAGGGACGGCGTGAGCAGCCTGGGGGAGCTGCCGATCCGCGACGACCTGCGGGGGCTGTCGCCGTACGGGGCGCCGCAGCTGGACGTGCCGGTGCGGCTGAACACCAACGAGAACTCCCACCCGGTGCCGGAGCCGGTGGTCGAGGCGATCGGCAAGGCCCTCGCGGCCGAGCTGCGCGAGTTGAACCGCTATCCGGACCGGGACGCGGTGGCGCTCCGCGCCGACCTGGCCGCATATCTCGGGCACGGGCTCACCGTCGAGCAGGTGTGGGCGGCCAACGGCTCCAACGAGATCCAGCAGCAGCTGTTGCAGGCGTTCGGTGGGCCGGGGCGCAGCGCGCTCGGGTTCGTTCCGGCGTACTCGATGCACCCGCTGCTGGCCCTCGGCACCGGCACCCGGTGGGTGCCCGCGCGGCGCGGCGTCGACTTCGGTCTGACCGTCGGGGAGGCGGTCGCCCAGGTCCGGGAGCACCGCCCCGACGTGGTGTTCCTCTGCTCGCCGAACAACCCCACCGGCACGGCACTGGACCCGACGGTGATCGCCGGGGTGCTCGACGTCGCGCCGGGGATGGTGGTCGTCGACGAGGCGTACGCCGAGTTCGCCCGGCCCGGGACGGTCAGCGCCCTCGCGGTGCTGCCCGGCCACCCCCGGTTGGTGGTCACCCGGACGATGAGCAAGGCGTTCGGCTTCGCCGGCGGGCGGCTGGGTTACCTGGCCGCCGACCCCGCGGTGGTGCAGGCGGTGCAGCTCGTTCGACTGCCGTATCATCTGTCCACGCTGACCCAGGCCGCCGCCCGCGCTGCGGTGACCCACCGCGACACCCTCCTCGGTACGGTGAGCGCGATCATGGTGCAGCGGGATCGGATCGTGGCGACGCTGCGCGAGCGTGGGTTGCGGGTCGCCGACAGCGACGCCAACTTCGTGCTCTTCGAGGTGGGCGGCGACCAGACCACCGTCTGGCACGCCCTGCTGGCGCAGGGGGTGCTGGTCCGCGACGTGGGCCTGCCCGGCTGGCTGCGGGTGACCGCGGGCACCTCGGCCGAGACCGACGCCTTCCTTTCTGCAATGGAGACTGTGACGTGGGAGCGCGAGGAGTGAGCTTGCGAGCCCCGCAGTCGCGACCGAGAGGTAAGCAATGAGCCGGACCGCCCGGGTGGAGCGGATCACCAAGGAGACCAAGGTCCTCGTCGAGATCGACCTCGACGGCAACGGCGCCGCCGAGATCAGCACCGGGGTCGGCTTCTACGACCACATGCTGCACCAGATCGCCCGGCACGGCGGCTTCGACCTGACCGTACGCACGGTGGGTGACCTGGAGATCGACGCGCACCACACGATCGAGGACACCGCCCTGGCCCTGGGTGCCGCGTTCGACCAGGCGCTGGGCGACAAGGCCGGCATCCGGCGGTACGGTTCGGCGACCGTGCCGATGGACGAGGTGCTGGTCCGGGCCGCGGTGGACCTGTCCGGTCGGCCGTACGTGGTGCACGACGAGCCGGCGCTGGCCCCGTACATCGGGCCGGTCTACGCGACGAGCATGACCCGGCACATCTGGGAGTCCTTCGGCCAGGCGGCCCGGGTCACGTTGCACGTCGACGTGCTGCGGGCGGCGCGGCCGGGTGGTCACCCGGACGCGCACCACGTGGTGGAGGCGCAGTTCAAGGCGGTCTCCCGCGCGTTGCGCGAGGCCACCTCGATCGACCCACGGTCGGCGGGCGCGATCCCCAGCACGAAGGGCGCGCTCTGATGAGCGCGAGGAGTGCAGCGAAGCGGAGCCCCGCGGTCGCGATTCGAGGGTGGCTCTGATGGGTGCCGCGTTGCCGACGTTGCTGCTGATCCTGGCCGGGGTGCTGGTCGGTGGCACCTGGTCGCTTCACCGCCAGGGTGCGCCGAAGGTGGCGGTGCTGGTCACCGGGGTGCTCGCGGTGCTCGCCACGGTCGCCGGGGTGCTGCGGCTGCTGCCGGGGGGCGACGCGTGAGCGACGTGGTGGTGCTCGACTACGGCTCGGGCAACCTGCGCTCGGCGGAGCGGGCGTTGGTCGCCGCCGGCGCGGACGTCCGGGTGACCGACGATCTGGCTGCCGCGGCCGCCGCCGATGGTCTGGTGGTGCCGGGGGTGGGGGCGTACGCGGCGTGCATGGCCGGGATCGAGGCGCTCGGCGCCGGTCCGGTGATTGCCGAGCGGGTCGCCGCCGGCCGTCCGGTGCTCGGCATCTGTGTGGGTATGCAGGTGCTCTTCGAGCACGGCGACGAGCACGGCGTGGTGACCAAGGGGCTCGGGTTGCTGCCCGGCGGGGTGACCCGGCTGGCCGCCACCAGGCTGCCGCACATGGGCTGGAACACGGTCCGGGCGCCTGCGGAGTCGGTGCTGTTCGCCGGACTGACCGAGCAGAGCAGGTTCTACTTCGTCCACTCGTACGCGATGGGCGACCCGGCGGCGTTGGCCGCTGCCGGCGCCGTGGTGACCACCGCCCACCACGACACGGACTTCGTCGCCGCGGTGGAGCGGGGTCCGCTCTCGGCGGCCCAGTTCCATCCGGAGAAGTCCGCCGACACCGGTGCCGCGCTGCTGCGCAACTGGCTCGCCACGCTGCCCACCGGTGGCTGAGCGTCGGTGTCCGACGCCCGACTCGGGGGCGTCGCGGTGAGCCGGGAACGGGCCCGCCGGCGGGCGGAGCGGGAGGCGGAGCAGGCCCGGGAGCGGGCGGTACGGCAGCGTCGGGTGGCGCGCCGGCAGCGCCGTCGCGCGGTGGTCCGCCGGTTGACCCCTCGGCTGCGCCGGGGCCGCTCCGGGCGGCTGGCCCGGCACACCCGGGGTGAGCGGGCCGCCATCGTGCTGCTCACCGGTGCGGCGCTGATTCTGATCTGGTCGTTCGTCGACAACCTGGCGTTGCGGATCGCGCTGATCGTGTTGTTGCTGCTCGTACTGCCGGCGATCGTCGTGATCGCCCTGGACCGTCGTACCTGATCGAGGAGAAGACGTTGAGCCTCACCCTGTTACCCGCTGTGGATGTCGCCGACGGCCGGGCCGTCCGGCTCGTGCAGGGCGCCGTCGGAAGCGAGAGCATCTATGGCGAGCCGTTGGACGCGGCGCTGGCCTGGCAGCAGGACGGCGCGGAGTGGATCCACCTGGTCGACCTGGACGCGGCCTTCGGCCGGGGCACGAACGCGCACCTGCTCGCCGAGGTGGTGCGGCAGTTGGACGTGAAGGTGGAGCTCTCCGGCGGCATCCGGGACGACGAGTCGTTGCGGGCGGCGCTGGGCACCGGGGCGGCCCGGGTGAACATCGGCACCGCGGCGCTGGAGGACCCGGTGTGGTGTGACCGGGTGGTGGGGGAGTACGGCGACCGGGTCGCCATCGGGTTGGACGTGCGGGGTCACACCCTCTCCGCGCGGGGCTGGACGCGTGACGGCGGTGACCTGTACGAGGTGCTGGAGCGCCTGGACAAGGCCGGCGCGAGTCGGTACGTGGTCACCGACATCACCAAGGACGGCACCATGCGCGGTCCGAACCTGGACCTGTTGCGTGAGGTGTGTGCCCGCACCGACCGGCCGGTGATCGCTTCCGGCGGGGTGTCCACGCTTGACGACCTGCGGGCGTTGGCGAGCCTGGAGGCGATCGGGGTGGAGGGCGTGATCGCCGGTAAGGCGCTCTACGCGGGTGCCTTCACGGTGGCCGAGGCGCTGCGGACCCTGGCCGAGGTGTGACGGTCACCCGGCTCTCCTCGGGCGGCCCGTGGGAGCAGCACTACGGCTACTCGCGGGTGGTCCGGGCCGGCGATCGGGCCTTCACGGCCGGCTGCACGGCGACGGTGGACGGTCGGGTGGTGCACGTCGGTGACGCCGCCGCGCAGACCGCGCAGGCGCTGCGGATCGGGCTGGACGCGCTCGCCGAGGTGGGTGCGGAGCCGGGCGACGTGGTCCGGACCAGGATGTACGTGACCGACCGGCTGCACGCCGACGAGGTGGGCCGGGCGCACAACGCGGTCTTCGGCGCGGTGCGGCCGGCGGCGACGCTTGTGGTGGTGGCCGGTCTGTTGGACCCGGAGCACCTGGTCGAGGTGGAGTTGGAGGCGTACCTCGGCGATCGCTGAGGTACGCGCCCGACCGGCCTGCTGGCTGACCCGTGGCCCGATAGGTTGTGCACAACTTAATTGTGGGCTACGGTTCGGCGGTGACCGATGACCTGGTGTTGCGCCGGCAGGTGTGCTTCGCGCTCTACGCCGCGTCGCGCGCCCTGACCGACGTCTACCGGCCGATCCTCGACGAGGTCGGGCTGACCTACCCGCAGTACCTGGTGCTGCTGGTGCTCTGGGAGCGCCCCGACGACGCCCCCGCGGTGTCCGAGCTGGGCGCCGAGCTGCAACTGGACTCCGGCACGCTCTCTCCGCTGCTCAAGCGACTGGAGGGGGCGGGGCTGGTGGTGCGACGGCGGTCGGCTCGCGACGAGCGGCGGGTCGAGGTCGTCCTCACCGAGCAGGGGCGGGCGCTGCGCGAGCAGCTCTGCGAGGTCCCGCTGCGCATCGCGCAGGCCACCGGGCTGGGCCTCGGCGAGCTGGTCGCGTTGCGCGACACCCTCACCCGGGTCACCGAGACCATCCACCGACAGAAGGAGCAGTGACTCTCATGCAGGTTCTCTACACCGCGTCCGCGACCGCCAGCGGCGATGGCCGCGACGGCCACGTCGAGACCTCCGACGGCACTCTCGCGCTCGACCTGGCCGTGCCGAAGGAGATGGGTGGCGCCGGTGGGGCCGCCAACCCCGAGCAGCTCTTCGCCGCCGGCTACGCGGCCTGCTTCCACAGCGCCCTGCGCCTGGTGGGCCGCCGCGCCAAGGCCGACGTGAGCGACTCCGTCGTCGCCGCCGAGGTCGGCATCGGCCCGAACGGCAGTGGCGGGTTCGGGCTCACCGTACGGCTCGTCGTCGACCTGCCCGCCGTCTCCCGCGAGACCGCCGAGCAGATCGTCGAGCAGGCCCACCAGGTCTGCCCGTACTCCAACGCCACCCGCGGCAACATCGACGTCGCGCTGACCGTCCGGGAGACCCTGGCCGCGTGAGCTCGCGACCCAGGCCCCCATCCGCGGACGAGAGGACGACCACCCCGTGACCGGCAATCGTGAGATCCACCTGGCCAGCCGCCCGCAGGGCTGGCCCACCGAGGACACCTTCCGGCTCGTCGAGACCGACGTCCCGACGCCCGGACCGGGCCAGATCGTGGTCCGCAACCAGTTCCTGTCCGTCGACCCGTACATGCGGGGACGGATGAACGACGTCAAGTCGTACGTGCCGCCGTTCGCCCTCGACGCCCCGCTCGACGGTGCGGCGATCGGCGAGGTGGTGGCCAGCGAGTCGGCCGACGTCGCCGTCGGCACCACGGTCCTGCACGGGCTGGGCTGGCGGGAGTACGCGCTGCTCGACGCCAGCGCCGCCCGGCCGGTCGACCCGAGCCTGGCGCCGGTCAGCGCGTACCTCAGCGTGCTCGGCATGCCCGGGCTGACCGCGTACGCCGGTCTGCTGGAGGTCGCCGCGATGAAGCCCGGCGAGACGGTCTTCGTCTCCGCCGCGGCCGGCTCGGTCGGCAGCCTGGTGGGCCAGATCGCCAAGCTCAAGGGCGCGGGCCGGGTCATCGGCAGCGCCGGCTCGGCCGCGAAGGTCGAGCGGCTGCGGGCCCTGGGCTTCGACGCCGCCTTCGACTACCACGACGGGCCGGTCCGTGAGTCGTTGCGGGCGGCCGCCCCGGACGGCGTCGACGTCTACTTCGACAACGTCGGCGGCGACCACCTGGAGGCGGCGATCTCGGCCATGAACCTGCACGGCCGGGCCGCGATCTGCGGCATGATCTCGCAGTACAACGCCACCGAACCGCCGGCCGCGCCGCGCAACCTGGCGCTGGTCATCGGCAAGCGGCTCACCCTGCGCGGCTTCCTGGTCAACGACCACAACAACGTGCGGGCGGAGTTCGTCCGTGACGTCGCCGGCTGGCTGCGCGAGGGCACGCTGTCATACGACGAGACGGTCGTCGACGGCATCGAGAACGCCCCGGCGGCGTTCCTCGGCCTGCTGCGCGGCGAGAACCTGGGCAAGATGCTCGTTCGTGTCTGATCGGCACGGGGTGCGCGGCGGTCGGCCCGGTCGGGTCGGCCGCCGCGCCTCGCGCGGAGGATAGGGTGGCGGCATGACGGTGGCGGTACGGGTGATCCCCTGTCTCGACGTGGACGCCGGGCGGGTGGTCAAGGGCGTCAACTTCCTCGACCTGCGCGACGCCGGTGACCCGGTGGAGTTGGCCGCCGCGTACGACCGGGCCGGTGCGGACGAGCTGACCTTCCTCGACGTCACCGCGTCCTCCAGCGACCGGGGCACCATGCTCGACGTGGTGCGCCGCACCGCCGAGTCGGTCTTCATCCCGCTGACCGTCGGGGGTGGGGTCCGGCAGGTCGCCGACGTCGACACGCTGCTGCGCGCGGGCGCGGACAAGGTCGGCGTGAACACCGCCGCCATCGCCCGGCCGGAGCTGATCGCCGAGATCGCCGACCGGTTCGGCCGGCAGGTGCTCGTGCTCTCCCTCGACGTGCGCCGGGCGCCGACCGACATCACCCCCAGCGGGTTCGAGGTCACCACGCACGGCGGCCGGCGGGGCACGGGCATCGACGCGGTGTGGTGGGCGCAGCGGGGGGCCGAGCTGGGCGCGGGGGAGATCCTGCTCAACTCGATGGACGCCGACGGCACCAAGGCCGGGTTCGACCTGGAGCTGATCGCCGCGGTACGGGCGATCGTGGACGTGCCGGTGGTGGCCAGCGGGGGTGCCGGCGAGGTGGCCCACTTTCCGCCCGCGATCGGCGCGGGCGCGGACGCGGTGCTCGCCGCCAGTGTCTTCCACTTCGGCGAGCTGACCGTGGCCGAGGTCAAGGACGCGCTGCGGGACAGCGGTCACCCGGTGCGCTGAGCCGGTCAGTGCCCCTCGGGTGACCGGCGGGGCGTGGGGATCGAGCGGACGGCGTACTCCTGGACGGCCGCGGCGTGGTCGGCCTCGTCCAGGCTCCAGTCGGCGCTGCCGGGCGCGTGTCGGCGGGTCAGCACGCCCTGCACGGTGTCCACCATGGTCGCCACGCCGGCGCGCGGGCGGCTGCGCCAGAGCTGCTCACCCTCGGCGGTGATCCGGAACCAGCCGTCGACGACACTTACCAACCCGGCCCCGACCAGCCGCTGGACGGCGGCCTCCACCTCGTGCCGCTGCGGAATCGCGTGGTTGAGGTGGTCGGCGGTGGAGAGCACATCGGTGAGGCGGACACCCTCCGGCCGGCGACTCGTCGCCGACCGACGGTGCCGGCCGGCTCCGCTCGCGATCACCAGCGACACGAAGATCCAGGCGTCCGTCCAGCGCCAACCGTTCTCCCCCATGCAGAGATGATGACGGCGCGCGTCGCGGAAGGGAACACCCACCCTCCCATCCGGTACGTGGCACCACCACCACGTGCCGGTTCGCGGACGGTCGGTGAGGATTCAGCCGGCGGGGGTGGCCGGCGCGGCGTTACTGGGCGGGGGCGCGGCGCTGTCCGGCGCGGTGCCCTCCGGCACGGCGAACAGCGGGATGAAGAACTGGGCCAACGGCCCGATGGCCAGCGCGTACGCGACGGTGCCCACACCGACCGTGCCGTCGAGGAGCCAGCCGAGCGCCAGCACGGTGACCTCGATGACGGTGCGCACCAGCCGGACCGAGCGGCCGGGGCGGCGGGCCACGTACCCGGTCATCAGGCCGTCGCGGGGGCCGGGTCCCAGCCGGGCGCCGAGGTAGAGGGCGGTGGCGGCGCCGTTGGCGACGATCCCGGTGATCAGCATCGTGATCCGGACGCCGAGCGGGCCACCCGCGGGCAGCAGGGCCAGGGTGGCGTCGACGACCAGGCCGATCACCACGACGTTGCTGACCGTGCCGAGGCCGGGCCGCTGCCGCAGGGGAATCCAGAGCAGCAGCACCAGCGCGCCGACGGCGATGGTGACGGTGCCGAAGGAGAGGCCGGTCAGTTTGGACAGCCCCTGGTGGAACACGTCCCAGGGGTCGAGGCCCAGGTGGGAGCGGATCATCAGGGCCATGCTGGCGCCGTAGAGGGCGAGCCCGAGGTAGAGCTGGACCAGCCGCCGGACCGGCCGCTGCCGCAGATTGCCAATCAGTGCCATGCATGCCACTGTAGGTGCCAATCCTCGTCGAGGAAGAAGCCAATATTCGAGGAGTGGTCATGACTGGGCAGGTGCGCGGTGTCCAATTGGCCCGTCTGCTCGGTCAGTGGCATGCCCTGCCGGGCCGACGGCGCAGCCCCGACTACGCGGCTCTGGCCGGCGCGGTGCGCGGTCTGCTCGCCGACGGCCGGTTGCCGCTGGGCGTCCGGCTCCCGGCCGAACGGGAGCTGGCCGAGGCGCTGCGGATCAGCCGGACCACGGTCACCGCCGCGTACCGGCAACTGCGGGAGACCGGGCACCTGGCCAGCCGCCGCGGCGCCGGCAGTTGGACGATGCTGCCCGGCAACCACCGGGTCGCCAGCACCGGCCTGTGGACCCCGCTCGACGACCGGGACATGCTCGACCTCGGCGTCGCCGCGCTGGCCGCCCCGCCGCAACTCCTCACGGCCGCCCGGGCGGCCACCGAGGACCTGCCCCGATACCTGGGCGGGGCCGGTTACCACCCGACCGGCATCATCGAGCTGCGCGAGGCGGTGGCCGGCGCGTACACGGCTCGGGGTCTGCCGACGTCGGCCGACCAGATCATGGTCACCAGCGGCACCCAGCACGCCCTGGACCTGGTGTTGCGACTCGCGCTGGCCCCCGGCGGCAACGTCCTGGTCGAGTCCCCGACCTATCCCAACGCCCTCGCCGCGCTGGCCGGGCGACGCGCCCGGATCACCACCCACGGCCTGGCCACCGACGGCGGTGGTTGGGAGCCCGACCTGCTGCTGGGCAGTCTCCGGCAGACCCGGCCCATGCTGGCCTACCTGATCCCGGAGTTCCAGAATCCGACGGGGCACCTGATGCCCGCCGGACTTCGTGAGCGGGTGGTGGCCGCCGCCCACGCGGTCGGCACCGATCTGATCGTCGACGAGTCCTTCGTGGACCTCGCGCTGGACGGCACCGAGGTGCCGCCCCCGGTCGCCGTCTACGACCGGCACAGTCGGGTGATCAGCATCGGGGGGATGAGCAAGTCCTACTGGGGTGGCCTGCGGATCGGTTGGGTGCGCGCCTCCGCGCCCCAGGTGCAGCGGCTGGCCGCCGTCCGGGTCGGGGTGGACATGGCCAGTCCGGTGCTGGACCAACTGGTCGCGGTGCACCTGCTCGCCGACGCCGACTCGATCGTCGCCGACCGCCGCGTCCAGTTGACCGGCCAGCGCGACGCCCTGCTCGGCGCGTTGGCGCACCGGCTGCCGGACTGGCGGGTCACCGTGCCACGGGGTGGCGTGACGCTCTGGGCCGAGCTGGACGGCCCGGTCTCCAGCGCGCTGGCGCGGGCCGCCGAGGAGGTCGGCGTGCGGCTGGCGCCCGGCCCCCGGTTCGGCCTGGACGGCACGCTGGAACGCTTCCTGCGGCTGCCGTTCACCCTGCCCGCCGCTGACCTGGTGGAGGCCGTCGGGCGGATCGCCGCGGTCCGCTACGACCTGGACCGGACCGGACCGCAGCGGTGGCGGGAGCCGGCCGTCATCGCCTGAGCGCCTCGCTGCCACGAACGCCGGTGGCCCCGCACCCGAGCGTGGGTGCGGGGCCACCGGCGACGCGTCACAGCTCGGCGAGGGTGCCGGCGTACATCTTGTCGATCTCGCCCGCGAAGTTGCTCTCCACGCTACGCCGCTTGATCTTCAACGACGGGGTGATCTCGCCGTCCTCGATCGTCAGGTCGCGCGGCAGGATGGCCACCTTCTTGATCGTCTCCCAGCGGTTGAGCTTGGCGTTGAGCTGGGCGACGTACTCCTCGACCATCGTCTGGGCCTCGGCCGACGTGACGATCTCGGTGTAGCTGCGCCCTTCGAGCGGGCCGCCGGCGACCCAGCCGCGGATCGCATCCGGGTCCAGGGTGACAAGCATCGTGCAGAAGTTGCGCGCCTGACCGACGACGACCGCCTGCGAGGTGTACGGGCAGATGGCCTTGAACATCCCCTCGATGTGCGAGGGCGCGATGTACTTGCCGCCCGAGGTCTTGACCAGTTCCTTCTTGCGGTCGGTGATCCGTAGGTAGCCCTGCTCGTCGAGCATGCCGATGTCACCGGTACGGAAGAAGCCGTCCTCGGTGAACGCGGCGGCGGTCTCCTCCGGCAGGTTGTGGTAGCCGCGCATCACCGGCCGACCCCGCACCAGGATCTCCCCGTCGGTCTCGATCCGGCACTCCAGGTCGCCCATCGCCCGGCCCACGGTGCCGATCCGCAGACCCGTCGGCGTGTTGACGAAGCTGCCGGCGCTGGTCTCGGTCAGCCCGTAGCCCTCGGAGATCGGCAGGTTCGCCGCGGCGAAGAAGGTCGCGATCTCCGGGCTGAGCGGAGCGGCGCCGGACACCAGCACCCGTATCCGGCCGCCCAGACGGGCCTGGAGCTTGCTGAACACCAGCTTGTCGGCGATCCCGTAGCGCAGCTTCAGCCCACCCGGCACCGGCTTGCCGGCCTGCTCCAGGGTCACTTTCTCCTTGCCGACGCCGACGGCCCAGGCGAAGATCTTCGCCTTCGCGCCGCCGGCGCCCTGCGCGGTGGTCACGGCCTTGTTGTAGACCTTCTCGAACACGCGGGGAGCGCCGCACATCAGCGTCGGACGGATCACCGAGAGCAGATCGACGAGCCGGTCCACCCGCCCGTCGACGTAGGTGGGCAGGCCGACGTGGATGGCGCCGCAGAGCAGGGTCTTGCCGAACGAGTGGGCGAGCGGCAGCCACAGGTACTGCAGGTCGTCGTCGCGTATCAGCTCGCCCGCGGTCTGCGCCACGGCTTGCCAGCACCAGCCGCCGTGCAGCAGCTCGACGCCCTTGGGTTGGCCGGTGGTGCCGGAGGTGTAGATCAGCGTGGCCAGGTGGTCCGGGCCGATGCCGGCCACCAACATGTCGATCAGCTCCGGCTCGGCGGCCAGCGCCTGGGTGCCGCGCTCCTCCAGGTCGGCGAGCGTCAACTGCGCGATCGGGGCGTTCGGATCGACGGCGCCGTCGAGGAGCACCACGTGGGTGAGCGCGGGCAGGGTCGCCCCGGCGATCTTCGCCGCCTGGGCCGGGTTCTCCGCGAACAGCACCTTCGACCCGGAGTCGGCGACGATGTACGTCGCGTCGGCCGGCTCGGTGGTCGGGTAGACGGTGGTGGTCGCGCCGCCGGCACACATGATGCCGAGGTCGGCGATCACCCATTCCAGCCGGGTGTTGGCGAGGATCGCGACCGGGTCCTCCTGGCCGACGCCCAGGCCGTGCAGACCGGCGGCGACCGCCTTGGCGCGCTGGCCGACCTGCGCCCAGGTCAACCAGACCGGCCCCGAGTCGTCGGCGTTCGGGGACGCGAACGCGTGCCGGTCGGGGGTGGCCGCCACGCGCTTGAGAAACATGTCCGGGATGGAACGGTACGGTACATCGAGAGCCATCGCTGTAGCCGCCTTCGGGGGTGGTGACGTGACGGTCGTCACGTCATGATGGTTACCGAAGAGTATTGCCTGGCGCGGTGCGGCGGCTAGTCCGGGTGATCGTCCGGCCGAACTGGTACGGGCGAATCAGGCGTACCGGTCGGCGACGACTGACCAGTCGTAGGTGGCGCGGACCCAGTTTCGCCGTGCCGCGAGCGCGTGGCGCATGCCGTCGTCCCCGTCGGCCAGCAGCGCCTTCTCGACATCCAGGTACGCGGCCAGCCCCTGGTTGAACTGGTCCGCCGCGGCCCGCAGCGCGCTCGCCTCATCCGCGCCGCTGGCGCGGGCGAGCACCGTCACCAGGTTGTGCGCGTCCGGGTCGACCTGACTCTCCTTGCCGTAGGAGAAGAGGTCGTTGCACCAGCACACCAGGTCGACCGCCAGCAGATCCAGGGTGACCAGCGCCGGATGGGCGTGCTGGGCCGACCCGAGTGGCTGGGCCGCCGCCAGGTCGGTGAGTGTGAGGCACGGGCGTACGCCACCGATGTGCCGCCGCAGTTGGACGTACTCCGCCGCCTCGGGTACCCGCCGACGCTCCCGGTTGGCCGCCTCCCAGAGCAACGCCAGCAGGTACTCCCGCATCTGGCTGACGAACCGCAACAGCAGGGCGGGATTGTCGTGCAGCCGGGTGCGGCGGCACAGGTCGTGCAGCGCGTCACCGAGCGGCCCGACGGCGGGCGGTACGACGTCCGGGTCTCCGCAGCGGTCCAGCACGTCGATCAGGGTGCTGATCGCCGGCCCCAGCCGGGCCGGGTCGGCGCCGAGGCCGTCCTCGTCGCAGGCGTCATCCATCACGAAGAGCCAGCTGATCAGGTCGGTGAGCAGGCGCAACCCGTCCACCGACCCGTCCGGGCAGGCTCGGCCGGACAGGCCGGCGGCGTCGGCCCGTTGCAGCCGACGCACGCGCTGGCCGGAATCGACCAGCCCGAACGTGCGCGCCCACTCGACGCTCTCGCTCCCCACCTGCTCGGCGGCCGCGTGGCGCCCCGCACGAAATGGAGGCTCCCGCAGCGCCGAAATCGCAAAATTCCGCACAGTGCGCCCCCACTTCGTACCGCCCGGCGCGGAGCGGCGCGGTGAAGAGTACGGGAGGGGACATCAGCGTGTTTCGCTGGGTGTGCGCAACGCCACACTTGACTTGTGACCGCTTCAGCTCAGGGAGTCACATGCCCAGCTTGGCGGCGCGTAGCCGACGCGCGGCGTCCGTCGGCCCGTCCAGTTGGACCTTCGCCACCCGCTGCCGGCCGGACAGGAACAGGACCAGTTCGGCGGGGGCGCCGACCAACCGCAGCGGCTCCCCACCCCGACCGACGGAGATCTCGCCGTGGCCGGGCGCCTGCACGTACAGGTCCGCCGGGAAGCGGCGCAGGGCCAGCCGGGCCAGCGGGGCGGCACGTTTCCACAGGGCGCTCTGCAGGCCGGCGGGCAGGTCGCGCCGTTGCCATCCGGAGCTGGCCCGCCGCACGTCCTCGTGATGGATGAAGAACTCCATCGTGTTGGCCAACTCGTCGGTCAGGGGGTTGCTGACCGGGCTCCACAGCGGCGGCCGTCGTACCTGCGCCACCAGCTCCGGGTAGGGCCGCGCGGCGAGTCGGCGACGCACCCGTTCGGCGTAGCCGCGCAGCGGCGGCAGCATGATCCCACCGGCGGCGTCCGGGCGGCGTTCCCGCAGCACCAGGTGCGCGGCGAGGTCACGGGTCGCCCACCCCTCGTTGATCGTCGGGGCGTCCGGCCCGAGGGCCAGCAGGAGATCGGCCAGCGCCTCGCGCTCGGCTCGGGCGTACCGCGGCATGCGCCGATCGTAGGCCCGGTGGCTCGTCGGCGCGCGACACCGGCCGCCGGCCCGTCGCCGGCCGCTCGTCGTCACCCGGTACGTGACGGTCGACATATCCGGTCCGGGTCGGCGGCGCTGGCCCGGACCGGTAAGGATGAGGGAGATAATTGCGGCTTACGGCGGGGGAAAGCGTGGCGAGCAAGACAAGTCGGGATGTGCTCAGCCGAGGGCTGGGCGTCCTGCGGCAGGCGATCCGCGAGCAGCCAAGGATCTTCACGGTCGCGGTCGTCGGCAGCGTGCTGTTCGGCGGGATGATCATCGTCAGCGCGCGGGTCGTCGGGACGGTCATCGGTGAGGTGGCGCTTCCGGCCATCGAACGCGGCGAGGTGGGCGCCGGCACCCTGGCGCTGGCCGCGGCCGCGTTGTTCGGGATCAGTGTGCTGCGCGTGGCGGGCATCTTCGGCCGCCGGCTCGGCGCCGGCTACATGCAGTACCGCCTCCAGGCCTCCTACCGCCGCCGGGTCACCCGTCGCTACCTGGAGCTGCCGCTGTCCTGGCACCACCGCAACTCCACCGGCACCCTGCTGTCCAACGCCAACTCGGACGTGGAGGCGGCCTGGTACCCGATCGCGCCGCTGCCGTTCGCCGTCGGCACGTTGGTGATGCTCGTCGGCGCGATCGTGTCGCTCTTCGCCACCGACTGGGCGCTGGCCCTGGTCGGGCTCGCGGTCTTCCCCGCGCTGTTCGCCCTCAACGTCGTCTACTCCCGCCGGATGGCACCCCGCCAGGCCCGGGCGCAGCGGCTGCGCGCCGAGGTCAGCGGGATCGCCCACGAGAGCTTCGACGGCGCCCTGGTGGTCAAGACGATGGGCCGCGAGGCCCAGGAGACCGCCCGGTTCGCGGGCCGCGCCGGTGAGCTGCGCGACTCGCTGATCGCGGTCGGCCGGCTGCGCGGCATCTTCGACCCGCTGCTGGAGACGCTGCCCAGCCTCGGCACCCTCGCCGTCCTGGTGGTCGGGGCGTTCCGGCTGCGCCAGGGCGCCATCAGCGTCACCGAGCTGGTCAGCGTCGCCTTCCTCTTCACCGTGCTGGCCTTCCCGGTCCGGGCCATCGGGTGGGTCCTGGCCGAGCTGCCGCGCAGCGTCGCCGGCTGGGACCGGGTGCGCCGGGTGCTCGACGCCACCGGCGAGATGCCGTACGGCCAGCGCGTGCTCGACCCGGCCAGCTCCGGCCCGGCCACCCTCACCTTCAGCGACGTGCACTTCTCCTACCCGCCGGCCGAGGCGCACGAGGTCGGCGCACAGGTCCTCGGTGAGGTCGGCTTCACGGTGCCGGCCGGTCGGACGGTGGCCCTGGTCGGGCCCACCGGCGCCGGCAAGTCCACGATCGCCTCGCTGGCGGTACGCCTCGTCGACCCGGACTCCGGCACCGTCGCCCTGGACGGGGTGGACGTGCGCGAGCTGACCGCCGCCTCGCTGGCCGGCACGGTGGCGCTGGTCGCCCAGGTGCCGTTCGTCTTCGACGACTCGGTACGCGCCAACATCGCCCTCGACCGGCCGGGCATCGACGACGAGGCGGTCTGGGCGGCGCTGCGGCTGGCCGAGGCGGACGGGTTCGTCGCCGCGCTGCCCGACGGTCTGGACACCATGGTCGGCGAGCGGGGCACGTCGCTCTCCGGCGGGCAGCGGCAGCGGCTCACCCTGGCCCGTGCGCTGGCCGGCCGGCCGCGCCTGCTGGTGCTCGACGACGCGACGAGCGCGGTCGATCCGCGGGTGGAGGCGGCCATCCTGGCCGGGCTGCGATCGTCGACCGCCGAGCCGGGGGTGCCGGTCGCGTCGATCCTCGTGGTGGCGTACCGCCGGGCGACCATCGCGCTCGCCGACGAGGTCATCTACGTGGAGCAGGGACGCGTGCTCGCCCGGGGTACGCACAGCGAGTTGCTGGCCACCGTGCCCGGCTACGTCGACCTGGTCACCGCCTACGAGCAGGCGGAGGTCGAGCGCGCGCAGGAGAGCGCGTACGGCGACGAGGTCGTGCCGCTGCCCTCGGGCCTGGAGATCGAGGTGGACCGGTGAGCGCGAGGAGTGCAGCGAAGCGGAGCCCCGCAGTCGCGAACGAAAGGCCAGCCCGGTGAGCGCGAGGAGTGCAGCGAAGCGGAGCCCCGCAGTCGCGAACGAAAGGCCAGCCCGGTGAGCGCGAGGAGTGCAGCGAAGCGGAGCCCCGCA
>NZ_JBFBJW010000008.1:186453-279120 GCF_040686315.1 Micromonospora sp. NPDC085948
CGCAGTCGCGAACGAAAGGCGGGTCCGGTGAGCGTAAAGACGTCTGAGACCGCTGAGAAGCAGGAGACGACCTGGCAGACCCTGCGCCGGGGTCTGGCGCTCTCTCCGGAGCTGCGGACCGGCCTGGCCGGCACCCTGGCGCTGGCGTTGGTCTACATGGTCGGTCGGGTGGCCGTGCCGGTCGCCGTGCAGCAGGGCATCGACCGCGGCCTCGTCGGTGGTCTGGACCTCGACGTGGTGTGGACGGTGGTGGCGGTCACCGCCGCGATCCTGGCGGTCACGACGGTCTGCGGTTATCTGATGATGCGCCGGCTGTTCACGGTCAGCGAGACGGCGCTGGCCAACGTCCGGACGCGGGCGTTCCGGCACGTGCACGACCTGTCGATGTTGCACCAGCAGTCGGAGCGGCGGGGCTCGTTGGTCTCGCGGGTCACCAGCGACGTCGACCAGATCACCCAGTTCCTCCAGTGGGGCGGGGTGATCCTGCTGGTCAACCTCGGTCAGCTGGTGGTCACCACCGCCGTGATGCTCGCGTACTCCTGGCAGTTGACCCTTGTGGTGCTGGCCGCGTTCCTGCCGGCGGTGTTCATCATCCGGCAGTTGCAGCAGCGGCTGGGCTCGGCGTACGCGACGGTGCGTCAGCGCACCGGCACGCTGCTCGGCACGATCGGCGAGAGCGTGGTGGGCGCGCCGGTGATCCGGGCGTACGGGATCGCGGGCCGCACCGAGCGGCGGTTGGACGAGGCGATCGACGCGCAGCGTCTGGCGCAGCAGCGGGCGATCCGGATCAGCATCGTGGGCAGCTCGGTCGGCGAGCTGGCGGCGGGGCTCGCGCTGGCGGGTGTGGTGGTGCTCGGGGTGACGCTGGGGGTGGACGGCACGCTGTCGATCGGCCAGTTGACCGCGTTCCTGTTCCTGGTGACGCTCTTCATCCAGCCGGTGCAGATCGCCACCGAGGTGCTCAACGAGGCGCAGAACGCGATCGCCGGCTGGCGTCGGGTGCTGGATGTGCTGGACGTCGCCCCCGACGTGGCCGACCCGGGGGAGCAGGGGCGCAAGCTGCCGGCCGGGCCGCTGGACATCCGGTTCGCCGGTGTGCGGTTCGCCTATCCGGGTGGCCCGCCGGTGCTGCACGACATCGACCTGGAGATCCCGGCGAAGAGCCGGGTGGCGGTGGTCGGCGAGACCGGCAGCGGCAAGACGACCTTCGCCAAGTTGCTGACCCGTCTGATGGACCCGTCGGCCGGGGCGGTGCTGCTGTCCGGGGTGCCGTTGGCGGAGGTGCGGTTCGACTCGCTGCGCTCCCGGGTGGTGATGGTGCCGCAGGACGGGTTCCTCTTCGACGCGACGGTGGGGGACAACGTCCGGTTCGCCCGGCCGGAGCTGACCGACGAGGAGCTGAGCGCGGCCTTCACCGAGCTGGGCCTGTCGGACTGGCTGGAGGGTCTCCCGGCGGGTCTGGACACACCGGTCGGGGAGCGCGGCGAGGCGCTCAGCGTCGGTGAGCGGCAGTTGGTCGCGTTGGCCCGCGCGTACGTGGCCGATCCGGACCTGTTGGTGCTGGACGAGGCGACGAGCGCGGTGGACCCGGCGACCGAGGTGCGTCTGCAACGCACCCTGGACGCGGTCACCCGGGGCCGGACGACCCTCGCGATCGCGCACCGGCTCTCCACGGCGCAGGCCGCCGACGAGGTCATCGTGGTGGACCGGGGGCGGGTGGTGCAGCGCGGCCCGCACGACGAGTTGGTCCGCGACGCCGACTCGGTATATGGCCTGCTCTATGCCTCGTGGTTGGAGCAGACCCGGTGAGCTGTCCCGGCTACGCGAGGGTGGTGGACGCCGACGGCCGGGTGCTCTAGGCTCCGGGTTAGGTAAGCCTAACCTTCGAAGGAGGTCGCGCCATGCGGCCCAAGCCCGCCGAGATCGTCCGTACCCTCGTCGCCGGCCGCCTGCCCGGTCTCGTCCATCTCGCGCACCGGCCGGGCCCGCACCACGCCCGGCACGTGACCGACCCGGACGGGCGGGTGCTGCTGCTGGTGCCGGTGGCCAGCCACCTGGCCGCCGCGCTCCAGCCGGTCGCCGGGGCCAGCGACATCGCGGTGGTGCTCGACGTGCTCGACCTGCCGCCCGCCGCCGGTGCGCCGGGTCTGGGTCGCGCCTGGGTCTCCGGCTGGGCGGGCGAGTTGCACGGCGACGAGGCTCGCCGGGCGGCGCTCGACTTCGCAGCGGTGGAGCCGACCGGCGACCTGCTCGACCTGGGCACCCGGTTCCGGCTGTTCCGCTTCGAGGTGGTCGAGGTCCGCTGGGAGCGCGCCGGCGCCGTGCGCCGGATCGACCCGGGGGAGTACGCCGAGGCCGAGCCGGACCCGGTGCACCCGGTCGAGGCGCGTCTGCTCGCCGACCTCGCCGAGCGCCACGGCGCCCAGGTGACCGCGTACCTGCGCCGGCAGCTCGGGTTGACCGAGCAGACCCTCGACGGGCCGCCCCGGGTGGTGCGCATCGACCGCTACGGGCTGGTGGTCGCCCTCGGCCACCCCGGCGCCCGACGTCGGATCCGGTTGGCCTTTCCCGGCCCGGTGGCCGACCCGGCCGACCTGCCGCGACTGCTCCCACCGCTGCGCCTGCCCGCCAGCGCTCAGCCGCCGCGCTGACGGTCAGGTCGGCAGGGGGCCGGTGAGGTAGCGCTGGATCGTCGGGCCGATCGCGGCGACGAGGGTCTCCGGGTCCGCCGAGGCGACCGGCTCCAGGCGCACCACGTACCGCATCATGGCCAGGCCGATCATCTGGGTGGCCACCAGGGAGCCGCGCAGCGGTAGCTCGGCCGGATCCACGTCGAGGTTCTCCAGCACCCGGCGCAGCACCTGGGTGGTGACGAACTCGCGCAGCAGTCGGGCGGTCCACTCGTTGCTCACCGCGGAGCGCAGCAGTGCCTGCGCGGCGCTGCCGGTCGGGGAGTCCCAGACGCCGAGGAAGATGCGCACCATCCGCTCACCGGCGCCGTCCCGGTCACCGGCGAGCACCTTCGGCACCAGCTGACCGGGATCGACCGGAAAATCCATCGCGGTCCGGAAGAGCTGGTCCTTGCTGCCGAAGTAGTGGTGCACCAGCGCCGGGTCGACCTCCGCCGCGCCGGCGATGGCCCGGATCGAGGCGGCGTCGAAGCCCCGTTCGGCGAACGCCGTCCGCGCCGCGTCGAGAATCGCCTCCCGGGTGCCCGGTTTGCCGGGTCGCCGGCCGGTTCGCCGCGTCATCGCCGCCCTTCGTTCGTCCGCCTGGCCCGTCGTGGGCCGGCCCTGCCCGCGCCGGGGTCGGCCGCCGCGCCGGCCGCCGCCCCCGGCGCCGGCCGTCAGCCGCTGCGTCGGCGCAGGGTGGCCGCCGCGAGCACCAGCGCCAGCACCACCGCACCGAGCACCACCGCCACGTCCCGCCACATCGTGCCGGTCGGCTCGGCGTGGGCGCCGACCTCCTGCAACGCCTCGATGGCGTACGAGAGGGGGAAGGCGTCACTGAGTGCCTGGAGCCAGCCGGCCATCTGGTCACGGGCCACGAACAGCCCGCAGAGCAGCAGTTGGGGGACCACCACGACTGGCAGGAACTGTACTGCCTGGAACTCGGTCCGCGCGAAGGCGCTGCACAGCAGCCCGAGGGCGACACCGAGCACGGCGTCGACGACGGCGATCCCGATCACCAGTCCGATGCTGCCGGCGGTCTCCAGGTCGAAGACCCAGTACGCGACGGCGGCGGCGACGGCCGCCTGCACGGCGGCGGCCAGCCCGAACGCGATGCCGTACCCGAAGAGCAGGTCGAGCTTGCCCAGCGGTGTGGTGAGCAGACGTTCCAGGGTGCCGGAGGTGCGTTCGCGGAGCATGGCGATGCTGGTCACCAGGAACATGATCACGAAGGGGAAGATGCCCAGCATCACCAACGCGACCCGGTCGAACGTCGTCGGCTGGCCGGGTGGGGTCGGCTGGTCGGCGTACATGAAGTAGACCAGGGTGAGCAGGACGGCCGGCACCACCACGAGCAGCGCGATCGTCCGCCGATCGTGCCGGAGCTGACGCAGGATGCGGCCGGTGGTGGCCGCCAGGATCCGGGGGTTCATGACTGCTCCTGTGCGGCGTTCGAAACGGTGGTGGTGGGACCCGCCTCGCCGGCCCGGATCAGGCGCAGGAACGCCTCGTCGAGATCGTCCACACCGGCGGCGGCGCGGATGGCGGCCGGGCTGTCGTCGGCGATCAACCGTCCCTGGCGGATCAGCAGCAACCGGTCGCAGCGGGCCGCCTCGTCCATCACGTGACTGGACACCAGCAGGGTGGTGCCCGCGGCGGCCATCGCGTGGAACCGGGCCCACAGGTCGGCCCGCAGCACCGGATCCTGACCGACTGTCGGCTCGTCGAGAATGACCAGCTCCGGCTCCCCGACCAGGGCGCAGGCCAGCGAGGCCCGGCTGCGTTGACCGCCGGAGAGGGTGGCGACCAGTTGACCGGCGGCCTCGGCCAGGCCGACATCGCTGATCGCCCGGTCGGCCTCGACCCGTCCGCGCCCGTAGAGGGCCGCGAAGTAGCGGGCGTTCTCCCGGACGGTCAGGTCGGCGTAGACGCTCGGCGCCTGGGTCAGGTAACCCACCCGGTGCCGCAGCGCCGGGGTGCCCGCCGGTTGGCCCAGCACGGTGACCGTGCCGCCGCTGACCACCTGCACCCCGACCACGGCGCGCATGAACGTGGTCTTGCCACTGCCGCTGGGGCCGAGCAGCCCGGTGACGGCCCCACGGGGGACCTGGCAGCTGATGCGGTCCAGCACCCGCCGCCCGCCCCGGTCGACGACCAGGTCGCGGACGCCTATCGCGTCGTCCATCACGTGCCTCCCAAGAAACTCATCATCTGTTGAACTCAACGCTAGATGAAATACTGCCTTCGGTGCAACGGCGGGACCGGCGATCGGCCAGCTACCGTGCATCGAGCATGAGAACGGGCAGTAGGCTTCGGACCGGACAGCGAGTCCGCCAACGGGCATTGCGCGCTGATCGGACGTACGGCACGATGGCGCCGTGGGTCACGCTCCGTTACCGAATAGCGGTTTTTTCGAGGACTGGGCCGCGCGGTTGCGGCAGACCGTCGAGCGGCCGGTCGTCGGCATCCTGCTGCGCGGCAGCCACGCCCGCCGAGCGGCCACCGCGCACAGCGACGTCGACCTCGACGTGCTGGTCGGCGGCGCGCCGTACGCGGCGCGGCAGGCGTACCTGGCCGAATCCGCAGGTCGGGTCACCCACGTCTCGGTCGCCGCCCGCGACGTCCGCTCCTGGGTGCACCGGCTCGGCGAACCGGCCGACTGGGCGTTCGGGCTGCCGGTCACCGCGCCGGCGCGGCTGCTCTGGGCCGACCCGCACTGGCGGCCCCGGATCGACCTGCCGGTGCTCTGCCAGCCCGCCGAACCACCCCGACTCGAGGAGCTGATCGCCACGCTCGGTAAGGCAGCGGCCGCCCGGTCCGCCCACGACCGCCTCGGGGTCCGGCTCGCCGTCGCCGACCTGGCCCGACTCTGCCCGTCGGTGCTGCGCCCCGCGAACCCGTCGGTGCGGGTCCACTCCCGCCGGGCGGCCTTCGCGGCGGCCCTGGACCTGCCGGTGGCCCCACCGGGCTACCGGGCGGACATGCTGCTCTGCCTCGGGCTCCGACCGGGCGCCACCGGCCAACTGTGGGCCGCCGCCGTCCGGCTCGTCGCCGGCACCCTGCCGTTGATCCGACCGTACGCCGAGGAGATCGCCGAGGCGGCCGGGGCGGACCTGGCCGCCGCCCTGCTCGACGGCCGGCTGGACCGTTACGTGGCCCAGTTGGCCCGGCCGGACGGACCCGCGCCGCAGCCCTGCCGGGAGCGGTCACCGGTGCCCGCGCCACGTGCGGGACACTTGGACACTGTGTCCGTACCTGACTCGCCGGCGACCGGCGTCCCCAGCGCTCCGAGCGACCCGGTGGCCTCCGGGTCGGCCCGCCCGTCCCGACTCGACGCGGCCATCGCCGCCCGACTGCGCCGTACCGCCGACGGTCTGGTCGCCGCGGTGGTCCGCGCGCACGACTCCGGCGAGGTGCTGATGGTCGCCTGGATGGACGACGAGGCACTGCACCGCACCCTCACCACCGGTCGGGCCACCTACTGGTCGCGCAGCCGACGCGAATACTGGGTCAAGGGGGCCACCTCCGGGCACCACCAGTACGTCCGATCGGTCGCGCTGGACTGCGACGGAGACGCGCTGCTGGTCAGCGTGGACCAGGTCGGCGCGGCCTGCCACACCGGCCAGCGGACCTGCTTCTTCACCGAGTTGCCCGTCACCTCCCCGGAGGCACGGTGAGCGCGCGCGGCGCAGCCCGGCGCAGTCCCGCAGCCGCGAACGAAAGGCAGACCCAGCCATGACCGACGGCACCGTCAGCCCCGACCTGGGCACATTCACGGAGCTGGCCGCCGACTGGCGGGTGGTGCCGGTGACCCGGCGGCTCCTGGCCGACGCGGAGACGCCGGTCGGGGTCTACCGGAAGCTGGCCGGTGGACCGGGCACGTTCCTGCTGGAGTCGGCCGAGCAGGGCGTCGGCTCGGCCGGCCTGGCCTGGTCGCGGTACTCGTTCATCGGCGTCCGCAGCAGCGCCACCCTCGTCGAGCGCGACGGCGTGGCGACCTGGCTCGGCACGCCGCCGGCGGGGCTGCCCACCGGCGGTGACCCGGTGCGGGTGCTGCGGGAGACGGTGGCGGCGCTCGCCGGCCCGGTCGGGGACCCGTCCGACGGTCTGCCGCCGCTGACCGGGGGCATGGTCGGCTACCTCGGGTACGACCTGGTCCGCCGGTTCGAGCGGCTGCCCGAGCTGACCGAGGACGACCTCGGCGTGCCGGAGTTGGGCATGATGCTCGCCACCGACCTGGTGGTGCTCGACCACTACGACGGCTCGGCGATCCTGGTCGCCAACGCGGTGCTGCCGCCGCTGGACGCCCCGGACCGCGCCCCGCAGGTCGCCGCCGCGTACCACCACGCGGTGGGCCGACTCGACGCGATGACCACGGCGCTGTCCCGGCCCATCCCGCCGATGATCTCCACCGTCGAGCGTCCGACGGCCGGGGAGGTGCTCTGCCGTACGCCCGACGGCGGCTACCCGAAGGCGGTGGAGGCCGCCAAGGAGGCGATCCGGGCCGGTGAGTGCTTCCAGATCGTGCTCTCCCAGCGCTTCGAGCGCTCGACGCACGCCGACCCGCTGGACGTCTACCGGGTGCTGCGCACCAGCAACCCCAGCCCGTACATGTACCTGCTGCGCTTCGACGGGTTCGACATCGTCGGCTCGTCCCCGGAGGCGCACCTGAAGGTCACCGGCGGCGCGGACGGGCGGCGTCGGGCGTTGCTGCACCCGATCGCCGGCACCCGGCCGCGCGGTGGCACCCCGGCCGCCGACGCCGTGCTCGCCGCTGAACTGCTCGCCGACCCCAAGGAACGCGCCGAGCACGTGATGCTCGTCGACCTCGGCCGCAACGACCTGGGCCGGGTGTGTCAGCCCGGCAGCGTGGAGGTGCCCGAGTTCGCCACCATCGAGCGGTACAGCCACGTCATGCACATCGTCTCCACCGTCACCGGCACGCTGCGTGATGACCAGAGCGCGTTCGACGCGCTCGCCGCGACCTTCCCGGCCGGGACCCTCTCCGGTGCGCCGAAGGTGCGGGCCATGGAGATCATCGAGGAGTTGGAGCCGGTCCGCCGGGGCCTCTACGGCGGCACGGTGGGCTACTTCGGCTTCGGTGGCGACCTGGACATGGCGATCGCCATCCGGACCGCGCTCATCCGTGACGGCCGCGCCTACGTGCAGGCCGGGGCCGGGGTGGTGGCCGACTCGGACCCGGCCGCCGAGGACCAGGAGACGCGGAACAAGGCCGCCGCCGTACTGGCGGCGATCGCCGCCGCCGAAACATTGCGGCCAGCCCGGTGAGCGCGAGGAGTGCAGCGCAGCGGAGCCCCGCAGTCGCGAACGAAAAGCCGGCACCGGTGAGCGCGAGGAGTGCAGCGCAGCGGAGCCCCGCAGTCGCGAACGAAAGGCCAGCCCGATGAGGGATGGTGAGCGGTCCGTCGGGGGCCGGCGTGAGTTGACGTACGCCGTACTTCTCTGTCTGGTCGGCGCGGCCCTGGCGCTGTGGGCCGCGACGCGGACCTGGTCGGTCGAGCTGACCGTGCGCCCGGCGCCGCTGCCGCCGGTCCGCGACACGCACAGCGGTGCCGGGCTGCTGCCCTGGCTGCCGGCGTTGGCCCTGGTGACGTTGGCCGGCGGTGGCGCGCTGCTGGCTACCCGGGGTCGGCTGCGGCAGGTGCTCGGTGCGCTGCTCGGTGTGCTCGCTCTGGCCGTGGCGGCCGGCGGTGGGTACGGGCTGGGTGTGGACGTCGACGGCTCGGTGAGCCGGCAGTGGCCGGTGCTCTGCCTGCTCGGCGGCCTGCTGGCCGCTGCGGGCGGTTTCTGGACGGCGGTGCGCGGTGGCGGCTGGCCCGCGATGGGTGCCCGCTACGAGCGGCCGGCCCGCACCGCCCCGCAGGCCGCGCCCGCGCCGACCGGCGCATCGGAGTCGCCCGCGCCGATGGCCGGGCGACGGACCACCGAGGCGTGGGACGCGCTGGATCGGGGTGAGGACCCGACGGCCGAGTGAGGGCGACGGCAGCTACGACAGGTGGGTGTCAGCCGACCGGTTGACGGTCCGGCCGCGGTCGCTGGCTGGCGGCGCGGGCGGCGGTCAGTTCGGCCACCAGGCGGTTCAGTTCGGCGCGCTGGTCGGCGCGGGCCCGGTCGGCGCAGACCGCCTCCCAGGCGTTGCCACGCGCCGTGCGCATCCGCCCCTCGCCCACCACGGCCCGTTCCACGGTGTGCACCACACCGACGGCGAGCGATGCCACCGTCCGCGAGATGGTCGTCAGGCCGATTGTCGCTTGCGGCTCGGACATGCTCATGGTCACCTCGCACGAGGAGTTGCGACGGTCGGGGCAGGCGCGTCATCGAGTCTGCCCGAGGACGATGCTGGCCGGCTGACGTTTCGCCGTCGTGACCGCCGGGTCAACTGTCCCGCCTCGGCCGTGACCAGGGGCCGTCCGTTCGGCCTTGAGATTGCTCACAACATCGACCGACGCCGTTGTCGTCGGGCGCGGGCGGGGAACTGGTGGCATGATCGATGCATCGGCACGGTCTGACCGCGGCCGCCAGGCTCCATACCGCGTTGCGATTGTCGATACGGGAGGTGGCGCTGCGTGACATACCGTTCACGGCAAGTCGGCCATTATGCCGCAGCCCTTTTCGTGAGCAGCGCCATACCCCCGGCATTCGGCGTCGGTCGGCTGCCCCTAGCATCGGCCCATGACGCCCGGAGAGGGGAGTCCGTTGGTGACTGCTGAGCATGCGCACGCGGAGGGGGACGAGGCCGGTCAGGCAGCGTCCGTAAGCGTGCTCGACGAGATTCTGGCTGGCGTGCGTGAGGACGTCGCCCGACGCCAGGAGCAGGTTCCGCTGGAGCGGATCCGTGAACTGGCAGCGGCGGCGCCGCCGCCGCTGGACGCGTACGCGGCGTTGCGTAAGCCCGGCGTCGCCGTGATCGCCGAGGTGAAGCGCTCGTCGCCGTCCAAGGGGCGGCTGGCCGAGATCGCCGATCCGGCCGACCTGGCGGTCGACTACGCCGCCGGTGGGGCGCGGGCGATCAGTGTGCTGACCGAGGGGCGCTGGTTCGGTGGCTCACTCGACGACCTGGCGGCCGTTCGGGCCGCGGTCAGCGTGCCCGTGCTGCGCAAGGACTTCGTGGTCTCCAGCTACCAGATCCACGAGGCGCGCGCGCACGGCGCCGACCTGGTGCTGCTGATCGTCGCCGCGCTCGAGCAGAACGTGCTGATGGGCCTGCTGGAGCGGATCGAGTCGCTGGGCATGACCGCTCTGGTCGAGGTGCACGACGAGGAAGAGGCCGACCGCGCGCTGGAGGCGGGCGCTCAGGTGATCGGGGTCAACGCCCGTGACCTGCGTACCCTGGAGGTCGACAGGTCGGTGTTCGAGCGGATCGCACCCGGCCTGCCCAGCAGCGTCGTCAAGATCGCCGAGTCCGGCGTTCGTGGTCCGCACGACCTGATCCGGTACGCCTCCGCGGGTGCTGACGCGGTCCTCGTGGGCGAGGGCCTGGTCACGCAGAAGAGTCCTCGCGAGGCGGTCGCCGAGCTGGTCAACGCGGGTAATCACCCGGCAACGCCCCGGCCGGTGCGCTGACCTCGCACCGGACGCCCCACCGAGAGGATTTCCGATGAGCGCCGACGCGCTGGCCCCGGTGGCCGGCCCGCAGCCCGACTCCGCCGGCCACTTCGGCCGCTTCGGCGGTCGGTTCGTTCCCGAGGCCCTGGTGGCCGCGCTCGACGAGCTCGACGGGGCGTGGCGCACGGCCATGGCGGACGAGTCCTTCCGGGCCGAGTTCGGCGCGCTGCTGCGCGACTACGCGGGCACGCCGTCGCTGCTCTACGAGGCCCGGCGGTTCTCCGCGAAGGTCGGGGCGCGGGTGTTGCTCAAGCGTGAGGACCTCAACCACACGGGCGCGCACAAGGTTCGTAACGTGCTCGGCCAGGCGCTGCTCACCAAGCGGATGGGCAAGACCCGGGTGATCGCCGAGACCGGCGCCGGCCAGCACGGCGTGGCCACCGCGACGGCCGCCGCCCTGTTCGACCTGGAGTGCGTGGTCTACATGGGCCAGGTCGACACCGAGCGGCAGGCGCTCAACGTGGCCCGGATGCGGATGCTCGGCGCCACCGTCGTGCCGGTCACCAACGGCTCGCGCACCCTCAAGGACGCGATGAACGAGGCGATGCGCGACTGGGTGGCGAACGTCGACGAGACGCACTACCTGATCGGCACCGCCGCCGGTCCGCACCCGTTCCCGGCGATGGTCCGCGACTTCGTCCGGGGCATCGGTGACGAGGCCCGTCAGCAGTGCCTCGACCTGACCGGCGCGCTGCCGGACGCGGTCACCGCCTGCGTCGGCGGCGGCTCCAACGCGCTGGGCATCTTCCACGCGTTCGTCGGCGACGACGACGTGCGGCTGTACGGGTTCGAGGCCGGCGGCGACGGCGTGGCCACCGGCCGGCACGCGGCCAGCATCACGGGTGGGTCGGCCGGTGTCCTGCACGGCACCCGCACCTACGTGTTGCAGGACGCCGACGGGCAGACGCTGGAGTCGCACTCGATCTCCGCCGGTCTGGACTACCCGGGCGTGGGGCCCGAGCACGCCTGGCTGCACGACACCGGCCGGGCGAGTTACCTCCCGGTCACCGACGTCGAGGCGATGGCCGCCTTCGAGCTGCTGTGCCGCACGGAGGGGATCATCCCGGCGATCGAGAGCGCCCACGCGCTCGCCGGCACCGTCGCGCTGGGTCCGAAGCTCGCCGCCGAGCTGGGTCGGGAGCCCACCATCGTGGTCAACCTCTCCGGTCGGGGCGACAAGGACGTGCACACCGCCGGCGACTACTTCGGCATCCTCGACAAGGAGCGGTGAGATGAGCCGGATCGGGGTGGCCTTCGACAAGGCCCGCGCCGACGGACGGGCCCTGCTGATCGGCTGCATGCCGGCCGGGTTCCCGAGCGTCGACGGCAGCATCGCCGCGATGACCGCCATGGTCGAGGCCGGTGTCGACGTCATCGAGGTGGAGATTCCCTACTCCGACCCGGTGATGGACGGGCCGGTGATCCAGAAGGCCAGCGACATCGCGCTGGCCGGCGGCGTCCGCACCAGGGACACCCTGCGCATCATCGAGGCGGTGGCGGCCACCGGCGCTCCGGTGGTCACCATGACCTACTGGAACCCGGTCGAACGGTACGGCGTGGACGTGTTCGCCCGTGACCTCGCCGCCGCCGGTGGCACCGGCCTGATCACTCCCGACCTCATTCCCGACGAGGCGGCCGAGTGGCTGGCCGCCTCGGACGCACACGGACTGGACCGCACGTTCCTGGTCTCCCCGTCGTCCACCGACGCGCGGCTGGCGATGACCGTGCAGCACTGCCGCGGTTTCGTCTACGCGACAGCGGTCATGGGTGTCACCGGCGCCCGGGCGCGTACCTCGGACGCCGCGCCGACGCTTGTCTCCCGGGTCCGGGAGGTCACCGACCTGCCGGTGGGTGTCGGTCTCGGCGTGGGCACGGGTGC
Organism: Micromonospora sp. NPDC085948; assembly: GCF_040686315.1. NCBI lineage: Bacteria > Bacillati > Actinomycetota > Actinomycetes > Micromonosporales > Micromonosporaceae > Micromonospora > Micromonospora sp. NPDC085948. The sequence continues at coordinate 198,628 of NZ_JBFBJW010000008.1, forward strand.
GCAGGCCGGCACCGTCGCCGGTTACGCCGACGGGGTGATCGTCGGCAGTGCGCTGATCAGGTGTCTGCTCGACGCGCCCACCGAGGCGGAGGGGCTGGCTTCCCTGCGTGCCCTCAGTGCCGAACTCGCCGAGGGCGTCCGCAACCCCACCCGCTGACCCCACCCGCGGCGAGGGATTCGCGTCCCTGCGGCGGGCCTCGGGTCGCTGACGGAATCGTCAGTGGCGCCGGGACGGGTCCGCGGCCTCGCCGCGTTGCTCGGGTGGCTGCCCCACTCCCGACCGCCCGTCCGGGCTGGTCGCCGTTCGGTCCTGCTCGGCTGGGCGAGCGGCTGGCGGCGAGGTCTCGGTGGGGCCGGGCAGCGGCGGGACGTCGCGGAGCATGCCGGAGCGGCCGGCGGTCGCGTCGGCGACGGCGGCCCGGGTGAGCGGGGTGACCGCCTCGGGCAGCGCGTCGGGGGAGTGCCAGGACAACCGACAACCCGGCAGGGGGTCGGCGGGCGGGTGGCCGTCGGTGGCGCACGCCCGAAAGACGTGCACGAGTACGTCGGGCAGCGGCCCGACGCGCCCGGGCGACGTCTGCCCGGTGGGGCCGCTCAGGTGGTAGACGCCGACCAGGTCGACCAGCTCGATCTCCCAACCGGTCTCCGCGCGGATGTCCCGTAGGGCCGCCCGCACCGGGCTCTCGGCCGGACGCAGCCGCCCACCGGGCAACGCGTAGCGGCGTTCTCCCCGGCCCTGCTGGCAGAGCAGCACCTGGCCGGTGTCGTCGGTGACGACCGCGGCGACCGCCCAGGTGAGCGCGCTCATGGACAAAGAGCGTACGGGGGCGCAAACCAGAAGTCACCGAGATGCGCGCTCCCGTGCCCGGGGTGCCGCTACGGGGGTGTGCAGCGGTAGCGTGTGCACCCGTGACCCTCGCCTCGCTGTCCCCCCAGGCGGCCCTGCCCAGTCCCAGCACCGCGGTCTGGCAACTCGGGCCGGTGCCGATCCGGGCGTACGCGCTCTGCATCATCGCCGGCATCGTGCTGGCCTGCTGGGTGACGGAGCGCCGGCTGCGGCAGCGCGGCGTCGCGCCCGGCGCGGTGCTCGACATCGCCGTCTGGGCGGTGCCGGCCGGCATCATCGGCGCCCGGATCTACCACGTCGTCACCTCACCGGAGAAATACTTCGGCGCCGGTGGGGATCCGATGAAGGCCTTCGCCATCTGGGAGGGCGGTCTCGGCATCTGGGGCGCCGTCGCCGGTGGGGCGGTCGGTGCGTACATCGCCGCCCGGCAGCTCGGCATCCCGTTCGGCGTGGTGGCCGACGCGGTGGCACCCGGGCTGGCGCTGGCCCAGGCGGTCGGCCGGGTCGGCAACTGGTTCAACAACGAGCTGTTCGGTGGCCGCACCACGCTGCCGTGGGGCCTGCAGATCCACCGGATGGATCCGGACAACCCGGGGCACGCGCTGCGGGACGACGCCGGGCAGCCGATCCTCGAACCGGGCCTCTACCAGCCGACCTTCCTCTACGAGGCGCTGTGGAACCTCGGCGTCGTCGCCCTGGTCCTTCTCCTGGACCGCCGGCTGAAGCTGGGCCGTGGTCGCGCGTTCGCCCTCTACGTGATGGGCTACACCGTCGGCCGGTTCTGGATCGAGATGATGCGCACCGACGAGGCCAACCAGATTCTGGGCGTACGACTGAACGTCTGGACCGCCGGCCTGGTCTTCCTCGGCGCGTTGATCTACTTCGTCCGGGTGCGCGGCCCGCGGGACTACCTGATCCCGCTCGGCGCGGTGGCGACGCCGACCCCGCCTCCCACCTCCGACCTGTCCCAGATCGACCTCTCGGAGCGGGAGACCCCCGCGCGGGCCACCGCCCCGGAGGGCTACCGGGTGGTCAGCGAGGAGCAGTACGCCGCCTGGCAGGACACCGGCGTCATCCCAGCGGAGCCGGCCACCGACCAGGGCGCCGAGCCGCTCGATGACGCGTCGTCGGTCGACGGCCCGTCGACCGACGACGAGCCGGTGGACGACCCGTCGGGTGTGCGTACCGACCGGGCCGACGCCGCAGGCGTGCGGCCCGCCGACCGGGACAGCTGAGCGGGGGCGGCACCGATGCGAAGCGCGGTGGTGGTCGGCGCGGGGGTCGGTGGCCTCGCGGTGGCCGGTGCGCTGGCCCGTTCGGGCTGGCAGGTCACCGTGCTGGAACACGCCGAACGGATTCGCCCCGAGCCGACCGCCGTGGTGCTCTGGCCCAACGGCGTCCGCGCGTTGCAGGCCCTCGGCCTCGGCGCGGGTCTGACCGCCATCGCCACCCCGCTGTCCGACGGCGGGGTCCGTCGCCCGGACGGGCACTGGCTCGTGCAGCCCCGGCCCATCCCGGCCGACCGGATGCCGGTGGTGGTGCACCGCGAAGACCTGCACGACGCGCTGATCGCGGGCCTCGGTGAGCGGGTCGAGCTGCGTACCGGCGTGACCGTGCGCCACGTCCGCGTCGAGCCGGGCGAGCGACCGGGGGTCAGCGACGGGCGGCAGACCATCGAGGCCGACTTGGTGGTCGCCGCCGACGGCACCGACAGCGGCATCCGCCGCCAACTCGCGCCCGAGTCCCGGGTGGTCAGCTCCGGCTGCGCCGCGTGGCGGGCCGTCATTCCCTGGTACCAGGCGCCGCGGCTGCCCGACGACCAACCGCTGGTCGGTGAGATCCTCGGTGCCGGTTACCGGTTCGTGGCCGCGTCGTTGGGTGAGCGCGGCTCCTCGGGTGGGTCCACCCGGGGCGGGATCTACTGGGTGGCCACTGCCGCCGGCGCTCCTCGCCCGGAACCCCCGGAGACCCAGCTCGCCCTGCTGCGCCGCTGGTACGCGGGCTGGCCCGCCCCGATCGGCGCGCTGCTCGACGCCACCGACCCGGCCGACCTGGTCCAGCAGGAGGTCCGCGAGCTGCGTCCGCTGCCCCGTGCGTACGGCTTCCCCGTTGGGCCGGGCGGGGTGGTGCTGCTCGGCGACGCGGCGCACGCCATGCCGCCGCACCTCGGGCAGGGCGCCTGCCTCGCGTTCGAGGACGCCGCCACGCTCGCCTCGCTGCTGCGCGAGGCTCGACTGCCCGACGCGGTGCAGGCGTACGACCGGATTCGTCGCCCCCGGGCCACGACCGTGGTCCGGCAGACCCGGCGGATGTCGGCGGTGCTCCAGGCCCGGGGCCGGTTGGCGTTGCGCGCCCGCGACGCCGCACTCGGCACGATCAACACGCGGCTGCTCTCCAGCGCCGCCGCCTCGGCCGCCCAGTGGCGTCCCCCGGCCTGACCCACCCCACCCCACCCCACCCCACCCCACACCCGCACACCCGCGCCGATCTTGCACTTTCTGTCGCCGATACGCGTTAGATATCCGTTTTTGTCGCGGCAGAAAGTGCAAGATCGCGCGGCGGGGCGGGGCGCGTCGGGGCGGGGCGCGTCGCGGCGGGGCGGGCGGCGTGAGCGGTCAGGCGATGAGCGCGGCGGGTTCGGCGATGCAGGCGGTGCCGATGCGGCGGAACCCCACCCGCAGGTAGACCCGGGCGATGTCGTCGCTGCCCGCGGAGAGAAAGATCAGGTCGGTGCCGGCCGCGTGCAGCTCCCGGGCGAGGGTGGCGGTGAGTGCGGCGCCCAGCCCGCGCCGCCGGGCGGCCGGCAACGTGGCCACGCCGGCGATCTCCGCGACGTCGCCCACGCGCATGGCCATGCCGCTGGCCAGCGCCCCGTCGGTCGCCGTCCCGGCGAGCGCGGAGATCCGTCGGCCGTCGGCGATCCGGGTCCGCTCCTCGTCGAGCGCGGCCAACTCCAGTTCGGTGACCGCGGCGTCCCGCTCGGCCGGACCGGCCGCACCGGGCGCGGTGCCGGCGGCGGCGAACGACACCGCTGCCACCGCGCGTCGGGCCGCGACGTCGGCGGCGAAGCCGGGGGAGTCGGCCGCCAGCACCCGCACCGCCGCGTCGGACAGGGTCGCCGGGTCGGGCAGCGCGGCCGGGTCGAGGACCATCAGCGGCGCCTCCAGCACGTGCAGCCCCGCCGAGCGGGCCACCGCCAGCAGCTCGGGAGTCGTCTCGTGCACCCACTCGAAGGCTTCCGGCAGACCCAGCTCGCGCTGCCGCCCGCGGACCGAGGTCACGTCGGCGAGCGACGGCGGCTCGGCGGCCCCGATCCGGGGGCGTGCGTAGAACGGCCAGCCGGCACCTTCGCGCACGAACAGCACCAGCCCGCCATGATCCTCCGCAGCGGCGACGTCGCGGGGCACCGCGTCGTAGAAGCGTTCCAACCGGTCGAAGACGTCCTTGTGTAGCGGATCCACCGCGCGAGACTACACGTCCCAGCCTGTGGACGGTGTGATCAATCTCAGGTGGCTGTGCGAGCCGGGCCCTAACGTAGACTCAATAGACCCACGGGCCGACGTCGTCCCCTGCATGATCAACCTGAGTGACGACAGGAGGCCCGGTGGCTCAGCCGTACGCGGAAATGACACAGCCGCACCCGCACAGCCCGCAGGCGTCCCCGATGCCCGGCACCCGCCCGTCCGCCCAGGGCCTCTACGACCCCGTGCAGGAGCACGACGCCTGCGGGGTGGCCTTCGTGGCGGACCTGCACGGTCGCCGTTCCCACGCGGTCGTCGCCAACGGGCTCGGCGCGCTCTGCCGTCTGGACCACAGGGGTGCCCGGGGCGCGGAGCCCAACACCGGCGACGGCGCGGGCATCATGATCCAGGTGCCGGACACGTTCCTGCGCGCGGCGGCCGACGTGGCGCTACCCCCGGCGGGCGAGTACGCCACCGGGCTCGTCTTCCTCCCCGACGACGACGCCGGCGAGGCGCGTGCCCGGCAGGTGGTCGAGAAGTACGCGCTGGTCGAGGGTGCCGAGGTGCTCGGCTGGCGGGAGGTGCCGATCGCCCCGGAAGGGCTCGGCGAGACCGCCCTGGCGGCGATGCCCCGGGTCCGGCAGGTCTTCGTGGCCGCGCGCCGGCTCACCGGCTCACCGGCCGGCCCGGCCGGTGACGCGCTGAGCGGCATCGAGCTGGACCGGGTGGCGTTCTGCCTACGCAAGCAGGCCGAACGGGAGACCGCCGAGCGGGGCGTGCCGGCGTACTTCCCGTCGCTGTCCAGCCGGACGATGGTCTACAAGGGAATGCTCACCCCCGACCAGCTTCCGGCGTTCTACCCGGACCTGCGCGACGAGCGGGTGGACAGCGCCATCGCGCTCGTGCACTCCCGCTTCTCCACCAACACGTTCCCGTCCTGGCCGCTGGCGCACCCGTACCGGTTCATCGCCCACAACGGTGAGATCAACACCATCCGGGGCAACCGCAACTGGATGCAGGCCCGCGAGGCGCTCCTGCGCTCGCCGAACGTGCCGGGCAACATCCGGCGGGTCTTCCCGGTCTGCACCCCCGCCGCCTCCGACTCGGCGAACTTCGACGAGGTCCTGGAGTTGCTGCACCTGGCCGGGCGGAGTCTGCCGCACGCGGTGCTCATGATGATCCCCGAGGCCTGGGAGAACGACCCGGGCATGGAGCCGGCCAAGCGTGCCTTCTACCGCTTCCACGCCAGCCTCATGGAGCCGTGGGACGGGCCGGCCTCGGTGGCCTTCACCGACGGCGAGATCGTCGGCGCGGTGCTGGACCGCAACGGCTTGCGCCCGGGGCGCTGGTGGCAGACCGACGACGGGCTCGTGGTGCTCGGCTCCGAGGCGGGCGTGCTCGACCTCGACCCGGCGCACGTGGTCGCGAAGGGGCGGCTCCAGCCGGGCCGGATGTTCCTGGTCGACACCGTGGCCGGCCGGATCGTGCACGACGAGGAGATCAAGTCCGAGTTGGCCGCCGCCCAGCCGTACGGTGAATGGCTGCACGCCGGGCTGATCGAGCTGGGTGACCTGCCTCCCCGCGCGCACACCGTCTACACCCACGACTCGGTGCGCCGCCGGCAGCAGACCTTCGGCTACACCGAGGAGGAGCTGAAGATCCTGCTCGCGCCGATGGCCCGTACCGGCGCCGAGCCGCTCGGCTCGATGGGCACGGACACCCCGATCTCGCCGTTGTCCACCCGGCCGCGGCTGCTCTACGACTACTTCCATCAGCTCTTCGCCCAGGTCACCAACCCGCCGCTGGACGCCATCCGCGAGGAGTTGGTGACCAGCCTGGCGTCGACGATCGGGCCGGAGGGCAACCTGCTCGACCCGGGCGCGGCGAGCTGTCGGCAGATCGTGCTGCCGCACCCGGTGATCGACAATGACGAGCTGGCCAAGATCCTCTCCATCGACGAGGACGGCGACCTGCCCGGCTTCAAGGCGGTCCGGGTGTCCGGCCTGTACCGCATCCGGGAGGGCGCCGCCGGGATCAAGGCACGGCTGACCGAGATCTGCCGGCACGTCTCCGAGGCCATCGAGGACGGCGTCCGCATCCTGGTGCTCTCCGACCGGGACTCCAACGCCGACCTGGCGCCGATCCCGTCGTTGCTGCTCACCGCCGCCGTGCACCAGCACCTGGTGCGGGAGCAGACCCGCACCCAGGCGGCGCTGATCGTGGAGTCCGGCGACTGCCGGGAGGTGCACCACGCGGCGGTCCTGATCGGCTACGGCGCGGCGGCGGTCAACCCGTACCTGGCGTTCGAGTCCGTCGAGGACATGATCGCCACCGGCGCGCTCGTCGGGGTGGAACCAGCCGCCGCGGTGCGCAACTACGCCAAGGCGCTCGGCAAGGGCGTTTTGAAGATCATGTCGAAGATGGGCATCTCGACGGTCTCGTCCTACTGCGGCGCGCAGGTCTTCGAGGCGGTCGGCCTGGAAACCCGGCTGGTCGAGCGCTATTTCCGGGGCACCCCCAGCCGGATCGGCGGGGTCGGCCTGGCGGGCGTACACACCGAGGTCGCGGCACGGCACGCGCTGGCCTGGCCCCCGGCCGGCACCGCGGCGTCCGCCCGACTGGAGGTCGGCGGCGAGTACCAGTGGCGCCGCGAGGGTGAGCTGCACCTGTTCAACCCGGAGACGGTCTTCCTGTTGCAGCACGCCACCCGCAGCCGGCAGTACGACGTCTTCCGGCAGTACACCGCGAAGGTCGACGCGCTCGCCGCGCAGGCCGGCTCGTTGCGGGGGTTGTTCACCCTGCGTACCGGGCTGCGCCCGGCGGTGCCGATCGAGGAGGTCGAGCCGGCCACCGAGATCGTCAAGCGCTTCGCCACCGGCGCCATGTCGTACGGGTCGATCTCGGCGGAGGCGCACGAGACGCTCGCCATCGCGATGAACCGCCTCGGCGGAAAGTCCAACACCGGTGAGGGCGGCGAGGACGTCGACCGACTGCACGACCCGAGGCGCCGCTCGGCGGTCAAGCAGATCGCCAGCGGCCGGTTCGGGGTGACCAGCGAATACCTGGTCAACGCGGACGACCTCCAGATCAAGATGGCCCAGGGCGCCAAGCCCGGTGAGGGCGGTCAGCTGCCCGGCAACAAGGTCTGGCCGTGGATCGCCCGCACCCGGCACGCCACGCCCGGCGTGGGTCTGATCTCCCCGCCGCCGCACCACGACATCTACTCCATCGAGGACCTCGCCCAGCTGGTGCACGACCTCAAGTGCGTCAACCCGGCGGCTCGGGTGCACGTCAAGCTGGTCAGCGAGTTCGGTGTCGGCACCGTCGCGGCCGGCGTGGCGAAGCTCAAGGCGGACGTCATCCTGATCTCCGGCCACGACGGCGGCACGGGCGCCTCCCCGATGAACTCGCTCAAGCACGCCGGCACCCCCTGGGAGTTGGGGTTGGCCGAGGCGCAGCAGACGTTGCTGCTCAACAAGCTGCGGGACCGGGTCACCGTGCAGGTCGACGGCCAGCTCAAGACCGGCCGGGACGTGCTGGTCGCGGCGCTGCTCGGCGCGGAGGAGTTCGGCTTCGCGACCGCGCCGCTGATCGTCGAGGGCTGCGTGATGATGCGGGTGTGTCACCTGGACACCTGCCCGGTCGGCATCGCCACCCAGAACCCGGTGCTGCGGGAGCGGTTCACCGGCAAGCCGGAGTTCGTGGAGAACTTCTTCCTCTTCCTCGCCGAGGAGGTCCGGGGTTACCTGGCCGAGCTGGGTTTCCGGTCGATCGAGGAGGCGATCGGGCAGTCCGAGGTGCTCGACGTGGCCCCGGCGCTGACGCACTGGAAGGCGCACGGGTTGGACCTGGCGCCCGTCCTGCACCTGCCGGAGCTGCCCGCCGGTGCGGCCCGACGCGGGGTCCGCGCGCAGGACCACGGCCTGGAGCAGGCGCTCGACAACGAGCTGATCGCGCTGGCCCGTCCGGCTCTGACGGACGGGGCGCCGGTGCGGGTCGAGGTGGCGGTGCGCAACGAGCACCGCAGCGTCGGCGCGATGCTCGGCGGCGAGGTGACCCGTCGTTTCGGCGGCGCCGGCCTTCCCGAGGACACCATCGAGTTCGTGCTGCACGGCACGGCTGGGCAGTCGTTCGGCGCGTTCCTGCCGCGCGGGGTGACCCTGCGCCTGCACGGCGACGCCAACGACTACGTGGGCAAGGGCCTCTCCGGGGGCCGGCTCGTCGTCCGTCCGGACGCCGCCGCGCCGTTCCTCGACCCGGACGCCGCGCCGGGGCAGCGGGCCGAGGATCAGATCATCGCCGGCAACACCATCCTGTACGGGGCCACGGCGGGCGAGGTCTTCCTTCGTGGCCGGGTGGGGGAGCGGTTCGCGGTCCGTAACTCCGGCGCGATCGCCGTGGTCGAGGGTGTCGGCGACCACGGCTGCGAGTACATGACCGGCGGCACGGTGGTGGTGCTCGGCGCGACCGGCCGGAACTTCGCGGCCGGCATGTCCGGCGGCACGGCGTACGTGCTCCACCTGGATCGTTCGCGGGTCAACGGGGAGATGGTCGACCTGGCGCCGCTGGGCGAGCAGGAGCAGTCACTGCTGCACGAGCTGGTCCAGCGGCATGTGGCCGAGACCGGCTCGTCGGTCGCCGAGGAGTTGCTCAAGCGCTGGCCGGAGGCGGTGGCCGAGTTCACCGCGGTGGTACCCCGCGACTACCGCCGGGTGCTGGAGATCATGAAGGCCGCCGAAGCCGCCGGCCGCGACGTCGACGACGCGGTGATGAGCGCGCTCAGCGTGCCGTCCGCCGCGCCGGTGCCGCCCGCCCCGCGGGTGGCGGCCCAGGAGGTGGCACGTGCCTGACCCGAACGGTTTCCTGCGCTACGACCGGCGTCTGCCGGCCCGCCGCCCGGTGCCGGTGCGGATCAGCGACTGGCGCGAGGTGTACCCGCCGGCCGGCGAGGAGCTGGTCCGTGAGCAGGCCACCCGCTGCATGGACTGCGGCATCCCGTTCTGCCACGACGGATGCCCACTGGGCAACCGCATCCCGGACTGGAACGACCTGGTCCGCACCGGCAACTGGGACGCCGCGGTGGAGTCGCTGCACGCCACCAACAACTTCCCGGAGTTCACCGGCCGGCTCTGCCCGGCGCCCTGCGAGGCGGCCTGCGTGCTCGGCATCTCCGGCGGGCAGCCGGTGACCATCAAGCAGGTCGAGGTGGAGATCGCCGACGCCGCCGCGGCGCGCGGGTTCGTCCCTCGGCCGGTGCCGGCGCCGTCCGGTCGGTCGGTCGCCGTCGTCGGTTCCGGGCCGGCCGGCCTGGCCGCCGCCCAGCAGTTGGCCCGCGCGGGTCACGCGGTGACCGTGTACGAGCGGGACGACGCGATCGGGGGCCTGCTGCGGTACGGCATTCCCGACTTCAAGTTGGAGAAGCGGCACATCGACGCCCGGCTGGCCCAGCTCGCCGCCGAGGGGGTGCGCTTCCGCACCGGGGTGAACGTCGGGGTGGACGTCACCGCCGAGCAGCTGCGCGCCGAGCATGACGCGGTGCTGCTGGCCGCTGGTGCGTTGCAGGGGCGGGACACGCCGGAGACTCCGGGACGGGCGCTGCGGGGCGTACACCAGGCCATGGCGCATCTCGTCGCGGCGAATCGCGCGGTCGCCACCGCGGCCACCGGCGAGCCGGGCGTCCCGGCCACCGGCGAGGGCCGGCCGGCGCGTGCGCTGCTGCCGGACGGCACCCCGATCGACGCGGCCGGCAAGCACGTGGTGATCATCGGTGGCGGTGACACCGCGGCCGACTGTCTGGGCGTGGCGCACCGGCAGGGCGCCGCTGGCGTGCACCAGCTCGACCTGTACCCGCAGCCGCCGCAGGGGCGCGACGAGGCACGGGACCCGTGGCCGACCTGGCCGTGGGTGCTGCGCAGCTACCCGGCGCACGAGGAGGGCGGCGAGCGGGTCTTCGCCGTCGCGGTGCAGGAGTTCGTGGACGACGGCACCGGCCAGGTGCGGGCGGTGCGGATCGCCGAGGTGACCGTGGAGAAGCGCGACGGCCGGCGGGTCGTCACCGTGGTGCCGGGCTCCGAGCGGGAGTTGCCGGCCGATCTGGTGCTGTTGGCGATCGGCTTCGAGGGCACCGAGCAGCAGCCGTTGCTGGACCAGTTCGGGGTGACCCGTAACGCCCGGGGGGCGGTCGACGCCCGGGACGACTGGCAGACCGACGCCGACGGGGTGTTCGTGGCCGGTGACATGCACCGGGGCGCGTCGCTGATCGTCTGGGCCATCGCCGAGGGGCGGGCGGCGGCCGCCGCCATCCACGGCTATCTGGGCGGTGTCGGTACGCTGCCGGCCCCGGTGGGTCCGGCCGCGCAGGCTCTCGCCGTTCGCTGAGGTGCGGGCGTCCGGTCGGTGGGGCGGTTCTGCCGCCGCACCGGCCGGGCATTCCCGCTGGTGAAGCCACTCACAAAGGTGGGCAAAGAGGTTTAGGCCGGCAAGACTTGCCGGCTGCCGAACCGCACTGCGATCGGCATGAATGATCATGCTGCCGATCGCTGGAGGTCCGTCGTGGCCAGAGGTGCCACCTTCGCCGCGCTGCGCCACCGCAACTACCGGATCTGGGCGCTCGCCGGTTTTGTCTCCGTCATCGGCACCTGGATGCAGGTCCTCGGCGTCAACTGGTACGTCCTGAAGGAAACCGGCTCCGCGACGTCCATGGGCTTCGCCGTGCTGCTCCAGGCGGCGCCCACGCTGCTGCTCAGCGTCTGGGGCGGTGTGCTGGCCGACCGCCTGCCCGCCCGTCCGCTGCTGATCGCCGCCCAGGTGGCCCACGCGACGCTCGCCGCCGGACTGGCGGCGGTCGCCCTGACCGGGGTCGGCGGCCTGCCGCTGATCTTCGCGATCTCCCTGGGCACCGGTGCCGTGTCCGCGATCGAGGGCCCGGTGATGGGGCGGTGGGCCGCCACCCTCGTCGACCGGGAGACGCTCGGCAACGCCCTGGCGCTCGGGTCCCTCACCAACTCCGCCGGGCGCATCCTCGGCATGAGCCTCGGGGCCGTCGTGGTGGCCGCCGTCGGACCCGCCCTGCTGTTCGGCATCAACGCGGCGAGCTTCGCCGCCGTGGTGGTGGCGCTGTTCGCGGTACGTCCGGGAACCCCACCGACGCTGACGGCGACCGGCCGAACCCACGACGGCGTCCGCGCCGGCTTCGCGTACCTGCGCGGGCAGCCGGTGCTGCTGCTCGCGCTCGCCCTGGCGTTCGTACTCGGCAGCCTGGGCCGCAACTACCAGGTGACGATGGCCGCGATGAGCGACGGGCCACTGCACGCCGGTGCGTCCGGCTACGGTGTCCTGTCGACCGTGTTCGCGGTCGGGACCGTGCTGGGCGCGCTCGTCGCGGCCCGCCGAGGTTCCCTGGGCTACCGGACCCTGGTCGCCGCGGGTCTGTTCGCCAGCGGGCTGGAGATCGTCGCCGGCCTGGCACCGGGGACCTGGAGCTTCGCCGCGATGATCCTGCCGATCGCCGCCGCCGCGGTGGTCATCGACACCACCGTCGGCACCCGCGCCCAACTCGACACCGACGGCGCGATGCGGGGCCGGGTGCTCGCCGCGCTGGCGGTCACCGGCTCGGTCTCGGCCGCGGCCGGTGCTCCGCTGCTCGGCTGGCTCGCCGAACATGCCGGGCCGCGCCAGACGCTCGTGCTCGCCGGGTCCACCGCGGCGATCGCAACGGTGGCGGCGGCTGTCGCCCTGGACCGCCAGCACGCCCGCGCGGCCCTCGCGCTGGTCGCGCCACGGCCTCGTCATCCGGTACGGCGAGTGGCGTTCCGGGCCGCCCGCATCGTCCGACCCGCCGGGGCGGTGTGTGTCATCGCGCCCGCCGGCGTGGGGCTGGGCGCGTCCCGGCTCGGGGAGTTGGCCACGGCCGGACCGGCGGCGCGTCGCTGAGACAGCGGTCACCCCCGGTGGCCCGCGCACGGGACAGGACGACACGAAGATCATCGTTACGCTGCGATCATGGACATCGAGGAGCGGCTGCGACGGACCCGTCGGTGGCTGTGGATCGTGCTGATCGGGCTCTTCCTGAGCGGTGCCACCGCATTTCCGCTGGAGATCGAGGTGCGCTGGCTGCTGCGCGTACTGGACCCGCTCTCCGACCAGCTTCCCGCCCTGGTCGACTGGATCGAGCGGGTGCACACCGGGCTGGTGACGGCCGACGAGGACTACCCGTTCCTGCTCTACGGCACCGACTGGCTGGCGTTCGCCCACCTGGTGCTGGCGGTGGCGTTCTGGGGGCCGCTGCGTGACCCGGTGCGCAACGTCTGGGTCGTGCAGGTCGGCATGATCGCCTGCGCGGGCATCGTTCCACTGGCGGTGATCTGCGGCCCGATCCGGGACATCCCCTGGTTCTGGACGCTCATCGACCTGTCCTTCGCGGTCGGCGCGTTCCCGCCGCTCTGGTTCGCCTACCGGCACATCCGCGCCATCGAGGCGAGCACCGCCGGTGCGGTGACGCCGACGTCCTGAGCCGCGGGCTCCCCGCCCGTCGTCTTGCGCCGCCGTCACCCCTGCTGCTGCCGGCGCCGGCTCGGGGCGCGGTACTGGTGGCGGCCGCCTCTACCCGGCAGGACCACCGTGGACCGACGGAAGGGCCGCCGCGTCAGCGACGGCCCTTCCGGTCGGTGCCTGGTCTGCCTCTAGTGCGACAGCAGGTCGTGGGACTCGCTGATCTTGGCCCAGGACTTCGGTGCGGTCGGCGCGGCGGTGGCCTTTCGTGCGGTGGTGGCCACGTCGGGTCGGCCGGCGGTGAACAGCCAGGTGGTGAACAGGTCGTCCAGGTCCAGCCCGGAGATCTGTTCGGCGAGTGCCTGGAACTGCTCGATGGTGCCGTTGCCGTACCGGTGCTCGGCGGTCCAGGCCGGCAGGATCTCGAAGAACGCGTCGTCGCCGACGGCCAGCCGCAGCTGGTGCAGGGTCATCGCGCCCCGGTCGTAGACGGCGTTGTCGAAGATCCGGGCCGCGCCCGGGTCACCGGGCAGCACCTGCCAGAACTCGTCGTCGGCCGGGTAACTGGCGTAGGCGAAGTCGAACACCTCCTGCGCGGTGCCCTCGCCCTGCTCCTCGGACCAGAGCCACTCGGCGTACGAGGCGAATCCCTCGTTGAGCCAGATGTTGCGCCAGTCGGCCACCGAGACCGAGTCACCGAACCACTGGTGCGCGAGCTCGTGCGTCACCACGTACGTGTTGGCGCCGCGCCGCCAGAAGCCCGGCCCGTACACCGGTCGGGTCTGGGTCTCCAGCGCGAAGCCGATGCCGTCCACCGGACCGGCCACGCCGCCCTGCGCCTCGAACGGGTACGGGCCGAAGATCCCGCTCTCCCAGTCGACGATCTCGGCGGTCCGCTCGATGCTGGCCCGTGCGGCCGGACCGAGCGCACCCAGCGAGGTGCTGTACGCGTTGACCACCGGCTGACCGCCGGGGGTGGTGTCGGTGACGATGTCGTACTGCCCGATGGCCAGGAAGGCCAGGTAGGGGGCGGTGGGGGAGGTGGTCCGCCAGATCCAGCGGGTGCGGTTGCCGGCCTCGGCGGCCGGCGGCCGCGGCTGCACGCCGTTGCTGATCACCTCGACGCCGGTGGGCACCGACACGGAGATGTCGAAGGTGGCCTTGTCCAGGGGGTGGTCGTTGCTCGGGAACCACCACCACGCCGACTCGGGCTCGTTGACCGCCATCGCCCCGTCGTCGGTCCGGGTCCACCCGGTGTAGCCGCCGACCAGGGTCTCCGACGGGACGCCGGCGTAGCGCACCACGATGGTGAGCTGCTGGCCCCGGGTCACCGTGCGGGTCGGGGTGACCACCAGCTCGTGGGCGCCCGCCGTGCTGGTGCTCGCCGCCCACCCGTTGACCCGCACCGACTCGACGTCGAGCAGGAAGTCCAGGTTGAACGCCGAGAGGTCCTGCGTCGCCGTGGCGAGGATCGTGGTGGTGCCACTGAGCTGGTCGGACGCCGGGTCGTAGCGCAGCCGGACGTCGTAGTGCTCGACGTCGTAGCCACCGTTGCCGTAGTCGGGAAAGTAGCTGTCGCCCAGGCCGGGTGCGCCGGGTTGCGGCGCGGCGGTGACGACGGGTCGGCCCCAACCGGTCGGGGCGGCCTGGGCGGGGGTGCCGGCGAGCATGGTGCCGGCGGTGGTGAGGGTCAGGGCGGCGGTGGCCGCCGTGAACATTCGTCGCACGGGGTGGACTCCCTCCATCGGGTGTTCGCCACGCCAACCTAATAGACAACCGTGAGCGTCGCCGGCCTGCCGCGCCCGACCTGCCGTCGCCGTCCCCGGTGGACCGTCGGCCACCGGTCACTGGCGTGCCTTGCGCCGCAAGGTCACACTGTGTGGATCGGAGGTGACGCGTGCCGCGGTCCGAGGTGCCCAAGCGGGAGTTGATCGGCCAGCGACAGTCGCCCGGAGGTCGGGACCGGCTGCCGGCCGGTGGGCTGGAATTCTTCGCGCTGCTCGCACGGCTGCTGCGGCGACCCCGCCGCGGTGACCGGAGACTGCCACTGCTCTGGCTGGTCCGTTCCGACACCTCGGATCTGATGGTGCCGCTGCGCCGATTCCTCGGTCAGGGGCCCCGGCGGCGGGTGCCGCACGCCGTGCTGGACGCCGACGCGCCGCCGGGCGCCGGGGACGTGCCGGCGCTGCTGCGCGAACTGCACCGACAGCTCTCCCTGGAGGCGTTCGGCGCCGCCCGGCTGCGCTTCCGGCACTACCCGCTCGCGGACTGGCTGATGCACCAGAGCCTCAGCTTCGGCGTCGACGCCGACGACAGCAGGGCGGCCCTGGTACGCCGGCTGCGGGATCGCCGGGGCACGCGTACCCCCGAGGCGCTGCCCTCCGGTGGTGACGCGGTCAGCATCGTCTCGCAGGTGCTGCTCTGGCTGGTCCGCCGCGCCGTGCCGAGCGTGGTCTTCCGGGCCGCCGTCTCCGGCCGGGTGCCGGTCATCGGGCGGCACTACAACTGGTTCATGCGCCAGCAGTACCTGGCGCCCCGGCAGTCGGTCACGTTCCTCGGCTTCGCCGAACGCCTCACCGCCGGGTGGCGCGACGGCGAGCAACCCGACCAGGTCAACAAACTGCTGCTGCACGCGTTCCTGGAGGACCTGCGGCAGGCGTACCGGCGTCGGCCGTGGCGTCCGTCGGACTGGCGGCGCACCGCGTACCCGGCGCTGCTGCTCGACCACGTCGCCCCCGGCAACGTCGGCGGCGAACTGGTCCGCCTGATCGGCGACGTCCGCACCGAAACGGGCCGCAACGACCCGCTGCTCATCGTCGTGTCCGGCGGGCAACCACCGCCGGAACTGCCCGAGCCGCACCCGCTGACCGAGGCCGACGAGGCGTACGACGAGTGGGCTGAGGCGCTGCCGGAGATGCGGCGGCTGCGCCGCCCGGCCGCCTGGCTGGTGGCGTTGCGCCCCGACGACTCCGACACCGGCCCGCCGTCGCGTGGCGGCATGCGACCGTTCTCCGCGCCCGACCCGCCCTGGTGGTCGCGGCGCTTCCTGCCGGCGGCGCTGTGCCTGGTGCTGGTGGCGGCGCTCGGTGTGTGGGCGGGCAGCCGGTGGGCGCCGGGGTGTCACCCGTCGCTGACCGGCGGTCGGGTCTCGGTCGAGGTGGTCGCCAGCGGCGAGTGTGTCGGCTACAGCGACAGCGCCGCGCAGGTGTTCAACGACGATCCCGGTCAGGAGGGTCTGCGGAAGATCCAGCGGCGCATCTTCGCGCAGAACCGCGCCGCCGAGGAGGTCTGGCAGCGCAGCGACCGACGCCGGCCCTTCCTGACCCTGGTCTACCTGGGCACGCTCACCGGCAACCGGACCCGCGCCGACGAGGAGTCGTACGTCTCCGAGCGGGAGGAACTGGAGGGGATGGCGACCGCCCAGTACGCGTTGCTGAAGGAGTCGGCCGGCGCCGACGGTGCCGCGCTGCTGCGGATCGTCGTGGCCAACGGCGGCCGGCAGATGATCTACTCAGACCGGGCCGTGTCGATGCTGGCCGAGCTGGCGTCGGACGACCCCACGGTGGTCGGGGTGGTCGGCCTGGTGGAGAGCCGGACGAGCACCGCCCGAGCGCTGCGCGAGCTGAACAAGGTCGGGCTGCCGGTGCTGGCACCCACGCTCTCCGCCGACCGGATGGACGCCAACTCCCGCCTCTACCTGCAGATCTCCGCGTCCAACACCGATCAGGTGGAGATGGTCGACGCCTACGCCCAGCAGGTGCTCAAGGTCGACGAGGCGCACGTCTACTACACGACGTTGGAGGGCAGCACGCTCACCGAGGACCTCTACGTGGGCACCCTCGTCGACGGGCTGCGGCAGCGGTTCGGCGCCCGGATGACCCGGCTCGACGAGTGGCGCACCGGTGAGCGGCTGGTCGACGAGTGCGGCTATCCCGGGCTGCTCTTCTACGCGGGTCGCTGGTCGGAGTTCGACGGTTTCCTGCGGGCGCTGCGCGAGTGCGGCGGCAACCCGCCCCGGCACCTCGTCGCCGACGACTCGGTCAACCGCTACATGGCCAACCCGGGGCTGCGCGCCGCGGCCCCCGGCAACCTGCCGGTTACGTACGTCTCCAAGGCATCCCTGGCCACCTGCGCCGCGCTGCGGGTCGCCGAGGAGCGCCGCGACGACGCCCGAGCCAGTTTCCTGGCCTGGATCCAGGCCGACGACCTGCTGGATCCGCCGCGCTGCCGGCCGGACTCCGGGCACCAGGTCGGCGAGCGGGTCAGCCTCGCCTACGACGCGGCGATGATGATGATCCGGGCGGTGGAGAGCCTCGCCGCCCGGCTGCACCACGCCGACCCGCGACAACGGTGGGAGCCGACGTCGGTCAACCCGGTCGCCGTGCACGCGGAGGTGCTCCGGCAGAACGCTGGCCAGGGCTACCGGGGGGTGGCCGGGCTGATCCGGTTCACGCCCGAGTCGGGCGAGCCGGTCGACAAACGGCTGGCCCTGCTCCGGGTCGAGCAGGTGCCGCAGGTGGCGACCGCGCCGGTGGAGGTGTTCCGCTGCGGGCTGGCCGACGCGCCCGACCCCGTGCCGTGCAGCCCTGCCTGACGGGTCCGGCGGGACACGTCCTCGCAGGACTGTCCGGGTGCCACCGCCGTCCGTTAGGGTTCCTGGGACCAGACGGCCGTCGGCGTTGGGGGCAGAGGGTGGGCAGGCTCGCGTCGGCGTACGGGCAGGCGATCAACTCCCACCGGGCGGCCCGAGCGCACCTCGACGCCGCCCGGAACGCGCTCGGCACCGCACCGGCTACCGTCGCCCCGGCCGGCGTCGACGCGCTGGTCGCCCGCCTCGCCCGCCTCGGCGGCGCCCTGGCCACCCCCGCACCGGGCGTCACCCCGCTGATGGAGGAACCGACCGCGGTACGGATCGGCGAGGCGTCCACCTCGGACGGCGGGTTTCCGGTGCTGGTCCCGCTGGGCGGCGGCCACCATTTGGCCCTGGACACCGACGCCCGGGACCCGCGGGTCGCCGGGCTGCTGCGGGCGCTGGTGCTACGGCTGGTCGCCACCGCGCCGCCCGGTCAGGTCCGCGTCGCCGGGATCGACACCGCCGCGCTCGGCGCGACCTTCGGCCCGCTGCGACCACTGCTCGACGCCGGGGTGCTCGACCCGCCGGCCACCGCCGAGGCCGAGGTGGCCGCGCTGCTGGACGCCGCCGAGCGGCACGCCCGCGCCGCGCAGCACGCCCAGTCCGCGGCCCGGCACCTGCTGGTGGTGGTGGCCACCGCCGCGCCGCCGCCGCGCGAGCTGGCCCGGCTCGCCGCGCTCACCCATGCCGGCCCGGCCGCCGCCGTGTGCGTGCTGCTCGCCGGCCACCCGTCCCGGCTGCCCGGCGAGACCCCGACGCCGCTGGGCGGCACCACCGCGGTCCGGCTCGACCAGGGGTACGCCTACGTCGGCGACCCGCCCGGCACCCCGTTCAGCGCCGACGGCTCCGGTCTCGCCGCTCCCGTACTGCTCGATGGTGACCCGCCCTCCGCGTCGGTACGCGCGCTCGCCGAACACCTGGCCGCCGCCGCCCGCCGCTCCGACGCGTTGCCCTTCACCGACCTGCTGCCCGAGCGGCGCTGGGTCGAGTCCGCCGGCAACGGCCTGCGTACGGTGATCGGCCGGGCCGGCGGCGCCGCGCTGACGTTGGCCTTCGACGACGCCACCCCGCACTGGCTGGTCGGTGGTCGCACCGGCGCCGGCAAGACCGTCTTCCTGCTCGACGTCCTCTACGGGTTGGCGGCCCGCTACTCCCCGGCCGAGTTGCAGCTCTACCTGCTCGACTTCAAGGAGGGCGTGAGCTTCACCGAGTTCGTGCCCACCAGCCGGGACCCGTCCTGGCTGCCGCACGCCCGTGCCGTCGGCATCGAATCCGACCGCGAGTACGGTCTCGCCGTCCTGCGCGAGCTGCGCCGGGAGGCGCAACGGCGGGCCACCGCGCTGAAGCGGCACGGCGTCACCAAACTCGCCGACCTGCCCCGGGACAATCCGCTGCCGCGCATCGTGGCGGTCATCGACGAGTTCCACGTGTTGCTCGCCGGCAACGACACGCTGGCCCGGGACTCCGTGGACCTGCTGGAGGAGTTGGCCCGCAAGGGCCGCTCGTACGGCATCCACCTGGTGCTCGCCAGCCAGAGCATGACCGGCATCGAGGCCCTCTACGGCCGGGCCGAGGCGATCTTCGGGCAGTTCGCGTTGCGGGTGGCGCTACCCGGCGGTGGCGGCGTGCTCGACCAGCTCAACACCGCAGCCGCGGCCCTGCCGATCGGCTCCGCCGTCATCAACACCGCCGCCGGGGCGGTCGGCGCCGACACGGTGCTGCGTTTCCCCGACGCGCACGCCGCGGCGGCGGACCTGGCCGCGCTGCGCCACGACCTGTGGCAGGCCCGGCCGGCGGGCTCGCGGGCACCTGCGGTCTTCCGGGGGTACGAGGCCGCGCGGGTCGAGGACGACCCCACGTTCGCCGGGTTGCGTCCCGGTGGCCGGCGTCCGATGGCCCTGGTCGGCCGGACCGTCGACGTGCACGGCACCACCGCGCTGTTCCTGATGGACGCCACCCCCGGCCGGCACCTCGCCGTGGTGGGCACCGCACCGGCCGGCGCGGACGTGCTGCGCGCCGCGACACTCAGCCTGGCCCGCCAGCACAACCCCGGCGATGTCCGGTTCCAGCTGGCCTCCCTGGTCAGCTCCGCCGCCGGTGTCGCCGACGACACCGAGACGCTGCTGCGGTCCGCCGGGCACCCGGTGCAGCGCCTCGACGCGGCCGGACTGCGCGACCGGATCGCCGCGCTGGCCGCCGAGCCCGCCGGTCGGGAGTACCTGGTGGTGTTCGGGATGGACGCCGCCGCGCCGGTCCTCGGGGCCACCGACCCGGGCACGTTCCGCTCCGGCCTGGACGACCTGCGCACAGTCCTGCGCCAGGGACCCGGGCAGGGTGTGCACCTGCTCGGTTGGTGGCGGGGGCTGCGCCGGCTCGCCGACGACCTCGGCGGCACCCAGAACCGCGACGACGTCGCCTGCCTGGTGGCGCTCAACGTGCCCGGGAGCGAGCTGGCCCTGCACCTCGGGACCCACGACCTGGCCTACACACCCCGCGCCGACCGGGCGCTGCTGATCGACCGGCACGACCAGCGCACCCGGCTGATCGTCCCGTTCGCCGGCGAGGGGGACGAGCCGGACTTCGCCGGCCGGGCGGACGAGCCGGACTTCGCCGGCCGGGCGGACGAGCCGGACTTCGCCGGCCGGGCGGACGAGCCGGACGGGGAGCGGTGACCGTGTCCTTCGAGGAGTACGCGGCGCTGGCCCGACAGCTCGCCGAGCAGCACCGAGCCGGGGAGCAGCACGCCGCCGCCGAGTCCGCGCGCCGCCGTGACCTGCACGCCGCCGTCGACTACCTGCACCAGCGGCTGACCGCCCAGGGGCAGCGCCTCGACCAACTCGGCCAGGCGATCGGCGTCGACCAGCCGGCCGCCGGACCCGCCCCGGGTCGTCCGAGCGAGACCGCCGCCTGGCCCGGCCCGCCGCCCAGCTCCGGCCCCGCCGCCGGCTCCGTCCCCGGCCCCGCTGCGGGGTTCGGTCCTGGCTCGGCCGTCGGGTCCGACCCGTTAACCGCGGCCGGAACCGGGGACGGGGCATCCGACGGCGCAGCCGGCGCGCCGGGGCGGGCGGGTGTTGGGGCGTACCCCCAGGTGCCGGCGGGGGAGGCGCGGCTGGCGTTGCCGACGGCGGCGAGCCCGACGGGCGCCGGGGTGCCGGCGCAGCGGGCGGCGGCGGTCGACCCGGTGGTGGAGCTGGAGTTGGCCCGGCGGATGGCCGACGAGGCCGACCGGCACGGGCAGCAGGCGGAGTTGTTGGCCCAGCGGCCGGCGCTGCTGCCGACGTGGTCGCCGCTGGCGCGGGCGGTCGCCGTCTACGTCGGGTGCGCGGCCGTCGCCGGGGTGGTCATGCTGGCCCTGGTGCTGGCCTCCGGGGTCGGGATGGTCGACGGGTTCACCCTCGGTGCGTGGACCTGCGCGGGGTTGCCGGCGGTGGCGTTCTTCGGCGGCTACCTGGTGCTGGGCCGTTGGGGGCGGCCCGCCATGGTCGCCGGCACCCCGCCGCGCTATCTGCCGCTCGGGTTCCTGATCTGTTTCCTGCTGGTGCCGATGGCCTACTGCGCCTACCTGCTGCTGGTCCGCGGCCTGCGCTGACCCCGACGCGTCCCCTGCGCAGGGTCCTTGCATGATCCACTCGAGATCACTGAAACCGGGTCATCGAGGCCGCTCGGATACCCCGATCTCAATGACTTCGTGACGATCATGGAGGGCTGCGGACGCGGCATACGCAGGTGTTGTGCTTACTGCCACATCCGGGGCCAAATCGAGTCAGGGGAGCTTGCGCCGGGGGACCAGTTGCCCTCCACGGTGCAGCTCAAGGCTCAGCACGGTGTTTCGACGACCGTGGTTCGGCAAGCCATCCTCGTCCTTCAGGCCCAGGGCTGGGTGCAGGGTGTTCACGGGCTCGGGGTGTTCGTCGCCGAGCGCTGAACCCGTGGACGCCATGCGATCTTGGAAGGAAAGTGCCCTTGGAGGGGCCGAATCCTTCCAAGATCTACCGTAGTGGGGTCCCTGATGCGCGATCAGGCGGTCGCGCTGGGTGCGCGGATCTCGTACGCTCCCTTGTGGTCTCCGCCGGTGCGGTGGTGGAGGCGATGGTCGATCACGGGGAGGTGCGCGTGAGCGCAGCACAGATCATCGCGAGGTTGGCGGCGGCGTCGCAGAAGCTGGACGAGGCGAAGGCCAAGACCGCAGCGGCAGCACAGGACGCAGCCGAGGCACGAGCACTCGTCGCCGGAGCGCTGGAAGGCGTTGCCGCTGGTCCACTGGTCGGGATGATCGACTCGTATCGTCAGGCGCTTGCGCAGGCGTCTCAGGGCGGCGACCCAGCCAAGCAGCATGTGCAGGAGACGATCGCCAAGGTCCGAGCGCTGGGAAACTGACCACGGGTGGTGGCAGCACAACCCGCCGTTCGCCCGTACGACCTGCGGTTCCACCGCCGGAGCCGCCTGTCCTGGAGCACGGCGCCTCGGTGCTGACCAGCGAGGTCAAGGCGTACGGCGACGGCGGTGACCTTCCGGTCATCCGCTTCCCCGGCTAGAGCGCCCGGTTAGGGCGCCCGCTCGATCACGACGACGGGGATCTCGCGGTCGGTGCCCTTCTGGTAGCGGGCGTACGTCGGGAAGACCTTCGTCATGACGGGCCAGAGCCGAGCCCGCTCCTCGCCCGTCGCCGTCCGCGCCCGCCCGGTAAATCGTTCCGCGCCGACCTGCACTTCGACCGTCGGGTCGGCGCTCAGGTTCAGATACCAGGCCGGGTGCGTGCTGGCACCTCCGTTGGACGCCACCAGCAGGTGGTTGTCGCCGTCGCGGCCGTACATCAATGCGGTGCGGCGCAGTTTGCCCGTGCGGCGTCCGCGCGTGGTGAGCAGCAGCGACGGTACGCCGTAGAAGGTGTCGCCGTCCGCGCCGTCGGTCTGCACGTAGCGCCGGATGTGCTCGGCGACCCACCCGACCGGGCTGTCCTCGATCGTCTCGTGCTGCTCCGGTGCCGTCACGGCATCGTCTCCTTCGTCGGGCCGGCTCGGAGGTGGGCCGGCTGGGAGGTGCGCCGGCCGGTTCGGAGGTGGGGCCGGTTCGGAGGCGGGCTGGTCGGAGGTGCGCCGCTCAGGACGTCGCGGTGGACTGTCCACTGCGGTCGGCCGGCCGGGTGCCCTGCCCGGGGCGGGTGGTCAGCACCTGGGGGCCGGCCTCGGTGATCGCGACGGTGTGCTCGGAGTGGGCCGTGCGTGAGCCGTCCGCGGACCGGATCGTCCACCCGTCCTCGTCAAACTTGATCTTGTCGGTGCCGCGGCAGAACCACGGCTCGATCGCGATCGTCAGACCGGGCTTGAGCGTCATGCCCCGGCCGGGGCGGCCCTTGTTGGCGACGTGCGGGGCCTCGTGCATGGTACGGCCGATGCCGTGCCCGCCGAACTCGTTGTTGACCTGGTAGCCGTAGCGGTGGGCGACCTCGCCGATGGCGGCGGAGATGTCACCGAGTTGGTTGCCCGGCTGTGCGGCGTCGATCGCGGCGGCAAGCGCGACCTCGGTGGCCTCGATCAGCTTGAGGTCCGCCGGGCTGGGGGTGCCGACGATGACGGACAGCGCGGAGTCGGCGACCCAGCCGTCGATCCCGACCGCCATGTCGATGCTCAGCAGGTCACCGTCGCGCAGCACGTAGTCGTGCGGCAGGCCGTGCAGCACGGCGTCGTTGACCGAGAGGCACAGGACGTTGCGGAACGGGCCGCGGCCGAACGACGGCGCGTAGTCCCAGTAGCACGACTCGGCGCCCCGCTCCTTGATCCGACGGCGGGCGTGGCGCTCGAGGTCCATCAGGTTGACCCCGACGGCGGCGACCTCCCGCAGCTCCGCCAGCAACTCGCCGACGAACTGGCCGGTCACGGCCATCCGTTGGATTTCCTCGGGGGACTTAAGCTCGATCACGACCAACCCTCCCTGTCCGTAGCGGTATATTTATACCACGGCTCGGCGCGTCCGCCCGGATGGCGTTGCTGGTCCGCGACGGCAGATCTATCCTGCTCACATGGTTCGCCCACCGCTCACCCCCGCGCAGATCGCCGCGGGTCAACGTCTCGGTGCGGCGCTTCGGGTCGCGCGAGGTGGCCGTCCCCTCGTCGAGGTGGCCCTGGCGGCCGGCATCTCGCCGGAGACGCTCCGCAAGATCGAGGTGGGTCGGCTCCCGGCGCCCGCGTTCGGCACGGTGGTCTGCCTCAGTGAGGTCCTCGGCGTCCAGCTCAGCGACCTGGCCGAGGTGTGGCTGGCCGACCTGCGCCTCCGCGAAGCGTCCTGAGGGCCGGCCGCGCGAGCACGACACCCACCGGCCCGCCGCGCGAGCGGCGAGCACACCGTCAGCCGCGCGGGCGGCGAGCACACCGTCAGCCGCGCGAGCGGCAAGCACACCGTCAGCCGCGCGAGCGCGGCAGGCAGCACTTCTTGTACTTGGTGCCCGATCCGCACCAGCACGCGTCGTTGCGGCCGGGCGGCCAGGCCCGTAGGTCGGGGCCGGTGAGCGAGTCGGCGTACTCGTCCTGGGTTTCCTCGTCGGTGGGGTCGCTGCCCTCGCTGTCGGCGAAGGCCGCCAGGTCGGCGACCGTGCCGACGGCCACACCCAGGTCCGCGCCGCCCATCGCGGACGCGTCGACGAGGGCGCGTTCGATCTGGGCGCGGTGCTCGTCCCACGTGGCGGGGTAGCTGTCGGCGAGGGTGGGCCAGCGCAACAGCAGCGCGGTGAACTCGGTCTGCGGCCAGAACAGCAGCGTCGCCGGGCCGTCGTCGAGGGCGTCGAGCGCGTGGTCGCTCGCGGCGCGCAGGCGGTCGGCGAGGTTGTCGTACTCGTCGTGCGGTAGGCCCTGTTCTTCGCGCAGGTCGTGTCGCTGCTGGGCCAGGCCGTAGATCATGGCGGCGGCCTCGTCCTGGGCGTCCTCGGATGCGTGCTGCTGGGTCCGGGTCCGTTCCAGGATGGCGTCCAGCGCCCCGGTGAGCCATTCCACCGCCGTGTCGCTGTGGCCGGACTCGACCAGTTCGTCGACCAGGTAGGTCGCCGCCGGGTCGGTCTCCAGCAGCGGACGCAGGGCGGTCAGTTCGGCCATGCCCTCGTCGGTACGCCCGAGGCGCAGCAGCAGGCCGCCGCGCACCCCTCGCGCGTACGCGTTGTCGTCCGGCTGTTCGGCGACGGCGCGGGTGGCCAGCGCCAGCGCGTCGGCCAGGTCGCCGGCCTGCTCCAGGATGTCCACGGCGACCAGCAGGGCGTACCCGGTGTCGTCCGGGTCCGCGACGCGCCCCTCGTCGACGGCGCCCACCAGTTCGGCGACGAGCGCGGCCGGGTCCGGGCTCTCGAAGCCCAGGTTGCCGATCTCGTTGATGCGGTCGGCGGTCAGCAACTCGGACATGGGCGCATCCTGAAAGACGACGGGCGGTGGGTGGGGGAGCGGCCAGCGTACTCCGGAACATGGCGCGGCCCGGGCGGCGAACCGCCCGGGCCGTGTCACGAACCGTCAGCGGGTCGCGGGCATGGTGGCGAACTCGCCGGCTAGCTCCGACTCGACGATCGTCGTGGCGGACGGCCGGCGACCGGCCGACGCCCGCCGGGCGGACGGGACGGCGAGGGCCGCGAGCGCGGCGGCCAGGGCGATGGCCGTGAGGACGAGAAACCCGGTCGTGAAGCCGGCCTCCCGGGGCAGGCCGTTGGCCTGCGGGTGCGCGGTGATCACGCCGCTGACCACGGCGGCGCCGATCGCGCCTCCGATGGTGCGGATGTTGGCGTTCATACCGGTCGCCACGCCGGTCTGGCTGGCCGGCACACTGCCGACGATCAGGTTGGCCATCGACGCGAAGGCCAGACCGATGCCGAGGCCGACCAGGCCGCCGGCGATGGCGACCTCCCAGCGGGTGTCGTGCGCGGCGGCGAGCATCGCCGAGGCGGCCACGTTGAACGCGGCACCGGTGGCGAGCTGCGCCTTGGCGCTGAAGACGGACTGGAGTCGGCCGGCGACGAGGCCGGCGACGAACATCGCGACGAGCATCGGCAGCATGAGCAGACCGGCCTGGCTGATGCTCGCCCCGAAGCCGTAACCGGCGGCGGTGGGGGTCTGCACGAACTGCGGCAGGAACGCGTAGACGGAGAACATCGACGCGCCATAGAGCAGGGCGACCAGGTTGGTGGTCCAGACTCCGGGCAGACGCATCATCCGCATGTCGATCAGCGGGTTCTTCGAGCGCAGTTCGGCGACCAGCCAGCCGACCAGCAGCACCACGGCGAGCGCCAGCAGACCGAGCACCCGGGTGGAGGTCCAGCCCCAGGTCGCGCCCTGGCTGATCGGCAGCAGCAGCGCCACCAGCCAGCCGGAGAGCAGCAGGGTGGCGCGCCAGTCGATGCGCCCGGGGGTCCGGACCGGCGACTCGGGGACGAACAGGTGTGCGGCCACAGCGGTCAGCCCGACCACGACCATCGGGATCCAGAACAGCCAGCGGTAGTCCAGCGTGGTGACGATCGGGCCGGCCAGCACGATGCCCAGGCCACCGCCGACGGCGACGATCGCCGAGATGGAGGCCACGGCCGTGGAGACCCGGGCGGCCGGGAACTCGTCGCGGATGATCCCGAACGACAGCGGGAAGACCGCTCCGCCGATGCCCTGCACGACCCGGGCGAGGATGAGCACGCCGATGTTCGGCGCGATGGCGGCCAGGAGGCAGCCGAGCGCGAGCGCGGCGAGCGAGACGACGAGCATCCGCTCCTTGCCGACCATGTCGCCGACCCGTCCGAGGATCGGCGTGAAGATCGACGCGGAGAGCAGGTAGGCGGTCAGGACCCAGGTCACGGTGTTCTGGGAGGTGTGCAGATCCTGCTGGATGGTCGGTAGCACCGGGGTGATCAGCGACTGGAGCATCGCGAAGAACCCGGCACCGGCCGCGAGCACGGTGAAGGTGAGCCGGCGCGAGCTGCGCCGGGAGGTTGCTGCCACGAGAGAAAACTCCCTGAGTACGTACTGAGCCCGTCATCTGCGACGGGCAGGGCTGTCGGGTCCGGGCGATCGGGTGGCCAGGCGGCGATCGGGCGGACCCCGAGGTAAGCTAACCGGAGGCAGGCCTCCGGGGTTTCCGGAGGGGTGCCTCCACTAAGTTAGCGGAGGGTTGCCTCCGGATGCAACCAGGGTGAGGTGACGCACGTCATGACCAGCGCGGGGCAGGCGCCCGAGGTCTTCGCCCAGCGGCCCAAGCGGGCCGATGCGCGGCGTAACTACGACGCCCTGATCGCGGCGGCGCGCGAGGCGTTCGCCGAGCACGGCGCTGCTGCCTCCCTGGAGGACGTGGCCCGGCGGGCCGGGGTGGGCATCGGCACGCTCTACCGCAACTTCCCCAGCCGACGGCACCTCTTCGAGGCCGTCTACGTCGAGGAGGTCCGGGCGCTGAGCCGCTCGGCCGAGGACCTCGGCGAGCTGCCCCCGTGGGACGCGCTCGTCGCCTGGCTGCACCGGTTCGTCGCGTACGTCGCCACCAAGCGGGCGCTCGCCGAGCAGCTGCTGCACGACTCGGAGATCTTCACCAGCTGCCGGACGGAGATCTACGCCGCCGGCGAGCCGCTGATGCGCCGCGCCCAGGATGCCGGCGTGGTCCGTGCCGACGTCGGCTTCGACGACGTGGTGCGTCTGATCAGCGGCCTCACCATGGCCCAGTTCCCGTCACCCGAGCAGCGCGACCGGGTGCTCGGCGTGGCCCTGGACGGGCTGCGCGCCACCGGGCGCTGACCCGACGTCAGCGGTCGACCAGCAGCAGCCACTCGTCGTCGAGCCGTTCCACCACCGTGCCCGTCGGCCAGCGGTGACCCGGGTCGACAACCGCCCTGGCCTGATCGACCTGCGGGGGCCGGCTGAACTCCGCGTCGCGGAAGCTGGTCATGCGGTGGAACCGGGACCGGCCGAAGTTCGCGGCGTCGGTGAAGCGGGCCCGGTCGAACAACGCCTCCGCGCCGAACACCGTCCAGCGAAACAACGCCATGCCCCGGAAGCGGACGGAGTGGAAGGTGGCCGACCGGCCGAACTCGGTGTGCTCCATCGACAGGGCAGCGTCGAAGACGGCCTCCTGAAAGGTGGCGGCGTCCTCGAAACGGGTCGCGTCGAAGCTGGTCGGCTGACCGAAGACCGTCCGGCGGAATGAGGTCAGGTCGGCGAAGGTGGACCGCCGACAGGACAGGCCACCGGTGAAGGCGGCCCCGTCGAAGCTGGCCACACCGCCGACGCGAGCGCCGTCCAGCAGGACCTCACCATCGGCCGCGAGCCCGTCGAAGGCCACGTCGCCGAAGGTCGCCGCCCCGAGCTGGAGACGCCCCCGGGCCGTCGCGCCCGCGAAGGTGGTCGTGCCGGTGAACGTCGCCGCCGTGAAGGTCGCGTCGACGAGCGTGCAGCCAGTGGCGTCGAAGTCGACGAGCGCGGCGCCGGTCAGGTCCAGCACCACCTCCGGCCAGTGGGCCGCGTCGTCCGCGCGCAGGTGCCGGGTGAGCACGCTCTGCGCGGTGCGCCGGACCTCCGTCTCGCGCGGCTCGCCGTCCGGCGCCGGCATCCGCAGGTACGCGCAGAGCACCGCCGTGATCGTCGGGCGCTGCCCCGGGTTGTCCTGACCGAGGCGCTCCAGCGCGTGCAGGCCGCCGAGGCGTACCGCCGCGCTGTCGTTGCCGAGCAGCTCGACGGCCCGGGTGTAGAGCTCGGTCAGCCGGCGCTCGGCCGCGTCGTGTTCGGCCGCACCGGAGTGCCGGTCCTGCTGGCGTTGCGCCGCCTCGGCCACCGACTCGGCGTGCGCCTGCACCCGGTCCCGGTGTGCCTGGTCGCGGGCGGCGACGCTCTCCTGGTGCCGTTGCGCGCGTTCGGCGATCCACTGGCGACGGGCGGCCAGCAGCAGGGCCAACCCTCCGCCGGTGCCGGCGACCACGGTCAGGCCGGTGCGGATCGCGTCGATGCGCAGCGTGGCGCGGGTGTCCGGCTGGCCGGCCCGGTCGGCCTCGGCGAGCAGCAGGTCGAGCACCAGCCAGCCCAGGGCGGCGGCGACCAGCAGACCGACCAGCACGAGCCACCACGGCATCACCCGTAACTGGCGCTCGGGAGGTTCGTCGGCGACCACGGCCACAGCATGCCATTCGCGCTCACCACCCGGGGGTGCGCGACGGTGAATGTCGGGTGGGCGACGTTCCTGGGAAAGGGGGTGCCGCACATCAGAGGTGCTCGATAGCCTGCTGCCGCTGTCCAGTTGGGACAGACGTGGCGTCCCAGAGGAGCAGCGCGCATGACCGAGCCGCACAGCGTGCCCCCGGAGGGCACCCCGCCGACCGTGCCGCAGCTCGACGTCCGGGCGGCCGAGCCACCGACCGCGGCCGCCCCACCACCCACCGGCGGGTTCGCCGACCGGCCGCCCGGCTATCCGAGTGCGCTGGTCTGGCTGCGCGCCGGGATCCTGCGGGACTGGCGGGGCGTGCTCGGCGCGTTCGTCGCCACCTGGTTCTACCTACCGCTCGCGCTGCTCCTGGCGTTCTGGAGCGGCCTCACCTTCGCCGTCACCGGGCTCTTCGTCGGCGGGTTGGGCGCCGATGACCAGGTGCCCCAGGTGCTGCGCGACGCCCCGCTGATCGGCTCCCTGCTGGAGGCGTTCCTGACCCGCTCCGGCGGGGTGCTCGGCGGCGTGACCGGCTTCGTCGCCGGGTTCCTGATCGGCTTCCTCGCCGTGCTCGTGGCGCCCTGGCTGGGTGCCGAAGACGGGGCGTTCACGGTGGTCACCGGTCTGGTCGGCACGGTGGCCGCGGCGGCGCTGATCGGGGTGCTCTACACCCTCTACCGGGTGCTGCTGGAACCGCGTCTGCTGGTGGTCTCCGGCGCCCGCCAGCCCAGCCGCCGGGAGTACGCGCGGCTGAGCCCCGTGCTGGGCGAGTGCGCCCGGCGGCTCGGCCTGGACAGCGTGCCCCGGCTGCTGATGGAGGACGACCCGGTCCTGAGCAACGCCCGCACGTACGCGCGGCACGTGGTGATCACCACCGCGGTGCTGACCGAGCCGGACGAGGAGGTCGCCGCGCTGTTCAGCCACGAGTTGGTGCACTGGCGCACCGGCGACGAGATCACCAGCGCCTTCGTCCGCGGTGTCGGCCTGCCGCTGACCCTCGCACACGCCCTGCCGACCTGGCTGATGCGGACGTTCCCGCACCCGGGCACCAACTTCGTGGTCTTCCTGTTCTTCTGGCCGGTGCTGCTCACCATGCGCTACGTGGTGCTGCCGCTGCACGCCCGCGACGTGCGGGCGGCCGAGTACCGGGCCGACCTCGGCACCGTGCTCACCGGGCACGTCGACGGGATGCGGCGCGTCCTGGAGCGGCGACTGTCCTTCGAGACCGGCCGCAGCGGCTGGGACGAGGCGGTCTGCGCCACCCACCCCCCGCACGAGCTGCGGCTCGACGCGCTGGAGCGGGCGTCGGCGCCCGCGGTGGCCGCCGCCGCGGACGAACCCGTCACCGTCGAGCGGCTGTTCGGCCACTCCGGCCCGGTGGGCACCCGCCGCACCTGGCTGCTGGTCGGCGCCCTCGTGCTGGCGGCCTGCGTCGGCACCGGCGGGCTCGGCGTGGTGCAGTGGGCGTTCTTCCGGCCGCAGGCGACTGTCGACGGATACTTCGCCGCACTCGCCGACCGGGACAGCGACGCCGCGCTCGGCTTCCGGAGCGACGGAAGTGGCGTCACCGACCGCAAGCTGCTCGCCCAACTGGTGCGCGGCAAGGGTTATCGACCACCGACCGACGTTGAGATCACCAAGATGGACCGGGACGGCGACAGCGCCACCGCCACCGTGGCGTACCGGTTGGCCGGGGAGCGGCGCACCACCGAGGTCGCCCTGCGCCGCGACGACGAGGCCACCCTCGGGTTCTTCCACGGTTGGCAGGTGAGC
This sequence comes from Micromonospora sp. NPDC085948, assembly GCF_040686315.1. NCBI lineage: Bacteria > Bacillati > Actinomycetota > Actinomycetes > Micromonosporales > Micromonosporaceae > Micromonospora > Micromonospora sp. NPDC085948. Next base: position 228,968 of record NZ_JBFBJW010000008.1, read on the forward strand.
GGTGGGCTGACCTCGCTCGACACCCCGATCGCCGGCCCCGGGGTGCAGCTCAACGGGGTGGCGCTGCCGGGCGCCGCCGAGGGTCCCGCACTGGTGCTGCTGCCCGGTGAGTACACCGCGACCGGCCCGGCCACCGCGCTCAGTGAGACGCCGAGCGAGATCGTGGCGGTCGCCCCGGGGCAGAGCACGGCGGCCCTCCAACTGGCCCCGGTGCTCAAGCCGACGGCCGGCGAGGCCGTCGAGGCCCAGGTACGCGCCTGGTTGGACGAGTGCGCCACGCAGACGGTCGCCGCGCCGCCGGGCTGCCCGTTCCGCTACTACGGCGGGTCCGCGCAGAAGGTCACCTGGAAGATCCTGGAGTACCCGAAGATCGCCGTCGAACTGACCGGCCCGGCCAGCGCACAGGTCCTCACCCCGAGCGAGACCCAGGGCCGGGTGCAGGCCAGCGGCACCACCACCTCGTACCTCGGCACCAACACCCCGTTCACGGACGAGGACGAGTTCACCGTGGCGGGCGTCGCCACCGCCGACGGGGACACCATCGCCTTCCGCCCCGCCACCAACTGACCGGGAGAGACCGTGACCGACAGCGACACCGCCGCGCGACAACCCGTCCGGTTGACCATCAGCCCGCGGCACCGGCAGCCACCGCCGGTCGCCCTGCTCGACTGGATCCAGCGCAACCCGCAGTACCGGCCGGTGGTCCGCCAGGCCGGCGGCGGCGGGGGACGGCCGGGCTTCACCGACGCGGTGATCATCGCGGTGCTGGCGCAGGGGCTGCTCCCAGGCCTGTTCAACCTGTTGCAGTCCTGGGTCGACCAGCAGCGCACCGAGGCCAGCGTCCGGATCCAGGCCGGCGACACCGAGGTGGAACTACAGGTGAGTGGACGCACCGATTCGGCTCACCTGCTGGCCCAGGCGACCGAGGCGCTGCGGGCCGCCCGGGAGCCCGGCCCGGACGCCGCCGACTGACACCGGCGGCGTCCGCACCGGCGGGTCAGCTCGCCTTGGCCAACGACTCGAACTCGTCGTCGGTGAGCCGTACGTCGGCCGCGCCCACGTTCTCCTCGAGGTGCGCCACCGAGGACGTACCGGGGATCGGCAGCATCACCGGCGAGCGGCGCAGCAGCCAGGCCAGCGCGAGCTGCGCGGGCGACGCGCCGTGGGCGGTGGAGATGGCGTCCAGCGGGCCGCCCGGGCGGGCCAGCTCACCGGTGGCGATCGGGAACCACGGGATGAACGCGAGGTCGTTGCGCTCGCAGTACTCCAGCACGTCCTCGGCGCTGCGGTTGGCGAGGTTGTACAGGTTCTGCACGGAGGCGATCGTGGTGATCGCGCGTGCTTGCTCGATCTGCGCCACGCTCACCTCGGACAGCCCGATGTGTCGGATCTTGCCCTCCTGCTGCAACAGCGCCAACTCGCCCAGTTGATCGGCGAGCGGTACCTTCGGGTCAATCCGGTGCAACTGGTAGAGCGGGATCGAGTCCAGGCCGAGGTGGCGCAGGCTCAGCTCACACTGCTGGCGCAGATACTCCGGGCGGCCCACCGGACGCCAGTCGCCCGGGCCGGAGCGCGTCAGCCCGGCCTTGGTCGCGATGACCAGGTCGTCGGCGTACGGGTGCAGAGCCTCGCGGATCAGCAGCTCCGAGACGAACGGCCCGTACGAGTCGGCGGTGTCGATGAACGTCACGCCCAGCTCGACGGCCCGGCGCAGGACCCGGACCGCCTCCGCCGGGTCCTTCGGGTCGCCCCAGACACCGGGGCCGGTGATCTGCATCGCCCCGTAACCGAGCCGGTTGACGGTGACGTCTCCGCCGATCCGGTACGTGCCGGACGCCTTCGCGGGCTGCTCACTGATGTTTGTCGCCATGGGTAGATCATCCCCCGCACGTCGACAGGCATGCCGCCCGTTGGCCGACTGTGTGCGTGGACACGCCGTGTGCGGGTCGAGGGGGATTGCCGGCAAGCGCCCGGTACGACCGGGATGTCCGTGCGACGCTGGCGGGGCCCGTGCCGTTCGGCGCGGCGGCGGAGGGAGCACCCATGGCGGGAGTGCCGCAGGTCAACTTCGCGCTCGACACGTACGAGTGCATCGTGATCTATCCCGGCGCGGCCGGACGGGTCCTGCCCGCCGAGACCGTGCAGCGGTTGCAGGCCGAGCACGCCGAGCACATGCAGGCGCTCCAGCGAAGCGGCATCATCCTGGTAGCCGGTTCGGTGGACGGGCCGGCCCGCGAGCCGGAGCCACCGATCGGCTTCGGTCTGGCCCGCACCGGCAGCGTCGACGACGTCCGCAGCGTGCTGGAGGCCGACCCGGCGGTGCAGGCCGGGCTCTACCGGGTGGACGTGCTGACCTTCCTCTGCCCGGCCGGTTCACTGGAGTTTCCGCTGGTCAAGACGGAAAGCTGACTGGTCGGTCAATCGGTGGCTGTCGTGATGGCGACGGCGCTCGACGGCCTGCCGGTGTTACGGTCGCGCCCAGCGAGGGCCGCCGCCGGGGCGCACCCGGAAGCCATGGGTCGGCCCCGGTCGAGGAGTCGCCATGATCTCCGCCGCCACCCCCGATGTCGCGAGGGCCACCACCCGGCTGCGCGCCCTGTTCGGCGACCGCCTGTACGAGCCGGGTGATCCCGCGTACGCCACCACCACGACGCTCTGGAACGGCGCGGTCCAGCGCACACCCGTGCTGGTGGCGCACTGCCAGGACGCCGACGAGGTGGCCCACGCGGTCCGCATCGCCGCCCGCTGTCACCTGCCCCTGTCGGTCCGCTCCGGCGGGCACGACTGGGCCGGCCGGGCCCTGCGCGACGGCGGCCTGGTGCTCGACCTGACCGGTCTGCGCGCCGTCCAGGTCGACCCGGACGCGGCCACGGTGACCATCGGCGGTGGTGCCACGACGGCCGAGCTGCTCGCCGCCGCCCGCCCGTACGACCTGGTGGTGCCCACCGGCGTCGTCCGCGACGTGGGCATGGCCGGGCTCACCCTCGCCGGCGGGTACGGTCCGCTCTGTGGTCGGTTCGGTCTGACCCTGGACAATCTGCTCGGCGCGGAGGTGGTCCTCGCCGACGGTCGCCGGGTCACCGCCGACCCCCGGCACGACGCCGAGCTGTACTGGGCGCTGCGCGGCGGCGGTGGGAACGTCGGCGTGGTCACCGAGCTGCGTTTCCGCGCGCATCGACTGCCCGGCGTGCTGGCCGGCATGATCATGTTTCCGCTGGCCGAGGCGCCGGCCGTGCTGCGCGGTTACGGCGCGCTCGTCGCCGAGGCCCCGGACGAGCTGACCGTGATGACCGGCTTCCTGCCCGGCCCGGCCGGCGAACCGGTGATCTTCGTCTGCCCGTTCTACAGCGGCCCGGACCTGGACGCCGGGCTGCCGTGGATGGATCGGCTGCGCGCTCTGGGCACCCCACTCGTCGACCAGATCGCCCCGATGCCGTACGCGGAAGCGCTGCGGATGTTCGACGGCGGCATGGTCGACGGCAACCACTACCTGTTGCGGACCCGCTGGCTGCCCGCACTCACCGACAGCGCGGCGGACGTGCTCGTCGACGCTGCCCGGCAGGTCAGCTCCCCGTTCTCGGCGCTGGCCGTGCACCACTTCCACGGCGCGGCCACCCGGGTCCGGCTCGCCGACACGGCGTTCGGCCTGCGCGGCGACCACCTGCTGACCGAGATCATCGCGGTCTGGCCGCCCGGCGAGCAGGCCGGGCCGCACCGCGAGTGGGCCGAGCGCACCTCAGCGGCGCTCGCCCCGCACGCCCTGCCCGGTGGATATCCCAACCTGCTCGCCCCGGAGGAGACCGACCGGGTCCGGCTCGCCTACGGCGCGAACTGGGCGCGGCTGCGCCGGGCCAAGCGCCGCTACGACCCGCGTGAGCTGCTCACCGCGGTGCCCACCCTGCCCCCGTCGGGGCACTGATGACGGGCCGTCGCCGGGAGCACCCCCACAGCGCATGGCACCGGAGGCGTACGATTCCCCGCGCGCGGTCGCCGTTGCCCGTCGCCACAACGTTCCCGGTGCGGTTCCGCCCGCCGGCCCGACGCGCGCCGCGCGTCGTTGGACACCTGTTCCGCTGCCTGCAATGGGTCGGCCCCGAGTCCGACCTGAAGGAGAGACTAGCCTGATGGGCGTGACACGCCGTGTGAAGATCGTCTGCACCCTTGGTCCCGCCACCTCGTCCCCGGAGCGCATCCGGGGTCTCGTCGAGGCCGGCATGAACGTGGCGAGGCTCAACTTCAGCCACGGCAGTCACGCCGACCACGAGGCGGTCTATCGACTGGTCCGGGAGGCGTCCGAGGCGGCAGGTAAGCCGGTTGCCGTCCTCGCCGACCTCCAGGGCCCCAAGATCCGGCTCGGTCGGTTCGCCGACGGCCCGCACGAGTGGCGTACCGGCGACTCGGTCGTGATCACCGGTGACGACATCCTCGGCACCAAGGAGCGGGTCTCCTGCACCTACACCAAGCTGCCGCACGAGGTGAAGCCCGGTGACCGCCTGCTGATCGACGACGGCCGCGTCGCCGTCGAGGTCACCGACGTCACCGGCAACGACATCCGCTGCCTGGTCACCGAGGGCGGCCCGGTCTCCAACAACAAGGGCGTCTCGCTGCCCAACGTGGCGGTCAGCGTGCCCGCCATGTCGGACAAGGACGCCGAGGACCTGCGCTTCTCCCTGGGCCTGGGCGTCGACCTGGTCGCGCTGTCCTTCGTCCGCTCGGCCGAGGACATCAAGCTCGTCCACAACATCATGGCCGAGGAGGGCGTGTACCGCCCGGTGCTGGCCAAGGTCGAGAAGCCGGAGGCGGTGGAGCACCTCGAGGCCATCGTGCTGGCCTTCGACGGCGTGATGGTCGCCCGCGGTGACCTCGGCGTCGAGATGCCGTTGGACCAGGTCCCCCTGGTGCAGAAGCGTGCCGTGCAGCTGTGCCGGGAGAACGCCAAGCCGGTCATCGTGGCCACCCAGATGCTCGACTCCATGATCGAGAATTCCCGCCCCACCCGGGCGGAGGCCTCCGACGTCGCCAACGCGGTGCTCGACGGCGCCGACGCGGTCATGCTCTCCGGCGAGACCAGCGTCGGCAAGTACCCGGTGCTGACCGTCAGCACCATGGCCAAGATCGTGACGACCACCGAGGCCGGCTCGATCGGCGTGCCCCGGCTGCAGCACGACCCGCGTACCCACGGTGGCGCGCTCACCGTCGCCGCCTCGTCGATCGCCCGCGCGATCAACGCCAAGGCCCTGGTCGCCTTCTCGCAGACCGGTGACACCGTCCGACGGCTGTCCCGCCTGCACTGCGACCTGCCGCTGCTGGCGTTCACGCCGGTCCCCGAGGTGCGCGACCAGCTCGCCCTCACCTGGGGCGTGGAGACGTTCCTGATGCCGTTCGTGCAGCACACCGACGACATGTTCCGCCAGGTCGACCAGGCGCTGCTCGGCCTCGACCGGGCCAACCCCGGTGACTACGTGGTCATCGTGGCGGGCAGCCCGCCCGGCACCCCCGGCTCGACCAACACGCTGCGCGTACACCAGCTCGGCTCGCTGGTCGACGCGGCGTCGGCGCGGGCGCTGCAGTGAGCGACGGTCGGGTCGCGGTCGGCCAGGCGGCGGTCGACCAGCTGCTGGAAGTGCTGGACCTCGACCCGACCGGCGACATGGCCTTCCGGGGGATGAGCCCCCCGGTCGGCCCACAACGGGTGTACGGCGGCCAGGTCGCCGGTCAGGCCCTGGTCGCCGCCGGCCGCACCGTCGACCCGGAGCGGTTCGTGCACTCGCTGCACGGCTACTTCGTCCGCCCCGGCGACCCGGCCGAGCCGATCGCGTACCAGGTGGAGAACATCCGCGACGGCCGGTCCTTCTCGGTCCGCCGCGCGGTCGCCCTGCAGCACGACAAGCCGATCTTCTTCATGTCGGCGTCGTTCCAGCGGGCCGAGGAGGGCCTGGACCACCAGGTCACGGCCCCCCTGGACGTGCCGCCGCCGCAGGACGTGCCGACGATGTCCGACCGGCTCTCCCGCTACCCGGAGCGGCTGGGCATGTGGGGTCAGATCCCGCGACCGATCGACGTGCGTTATGTCGGCGAGCCCGGTTGGGTCCGTCCCGGCGACCGGCCGGCCGACCCGCACCAGCGCGTCTGGATGCGCATCGACGGCAAACTGCCCGACGACCCGCTGCTGCACGCCTGCGCGCTCACCTACGCCTCGGACCTCACCCTGCTGGACTCGGTGCTCTCCGCGCACGGTGAGGTGTGGGGGCCGGGCGGGCTGGTCGGCGCGAGCCTGGACCACGCGCTCTGGTTCCACCGGCCGTTCCGCGCCGACGAGTGGTTCCTCTACGACTGTCTGAGTCCGTCGGCGTCCGGCGCGCGGGGGCTGGCCACCGGGCGGATGTTCACCACGGACGGCCAGCAGATCGCCAGTGCCGTCCAGGAGGGCCTGCTGCGCCGCGTGGGCGCCTGACACCGTCGGAGGCGTCCCCGGCAGACCCCGGGCGGCGCTGACGCCCGTCAGGCCTGGTGGATGGCCTCGCCGGCGATCTCGATCTGCACCGTCTTGCCGACCAGGACCCCGCCGCTCTCCAGCAGGACGTTCCAGAGCAGGCCGTAGTCCTCGCGGTTGATCTCAGCCGTCGCGCTGAACCCGAAGATGTTCTGCCCGTACGGATCCTGACGGGCACCGCCGAAATTCACCTCCAGGTCGACAGCCCGGGTGATTCCTTTCACGGTCAACTCGCCGGTCAGCACGAATCGCCCGGGGGTGCCCTCGGACTGCGGCGGGACAATCGGACTCCGCCCCCGTCCGCCGAGCCGGTGGCTACGCAGGCGGGCCCATTGGAAGATGGGATCCTCCTGGCCCTGCCATTTGATACCGGTGCTTCGATATTCGAGGGTGGGATAGCGCTCCACGTCGAGGAAGTCGGCACTCTTCAGATGTGTGTCCCGGTCGACACTTCCGGTGGTGATGCTGGCCGACATGATGGTCGACGTCACCGAGGAGAGCAGCGGGTCCTCCGCCACGAAGATCTGTGCGGTGGCCTCGGCGAACTCGCCGCGCACCGGGCTCACCATCATGTGCCGGGACAGGAAACCGATCCGCTTGTGCGCCTGATCGAGAAGATAGGTGCCAGCGACCGGGATGGTCATGCCATCCCAGGTGCGTGTGGCGATATCGGTCATCGTGTTGCCTTCCCCCCGATGTTTATCAATGTGCTGCCCGGCGCCGCTGCAACGGTCTGGCGGTCGCGCCCCCGCCCAGCATAAGGACGCGTCAGACCGGCATTCCGGCCCCCACCTCACGGTGGATCATGGCGCACTTTGACCGGTCCTCGTCGACTGCCGGAACCGGCGTGAATTGCGCGGGTCCCATCGATGCCTATCCGTTCGGCCGAGGGTCGCCCGCCCGGCCGGTTGACCGGGGGCTAACCTTGCCGACATGCGCCTCTCCGCCCGGGTCGACTACGCCCTCCGCGCGGCCGCCGAGCTTGCCGCGACGGCCAGTGGTCCTGGGCGCGGCCGGCCCGTCACGGCCGACCAGATCGCCCGTGCCCAGGAGATCCCGCCGAAGTTCCTGGAGAGCATCCTGCTGCAACTGCGCCGGGGCGGCATCGTGCACGCCCAGCGCGGCCCGGAGGGCGGCTACTGGCTGGCCCGCCCGGCCGAGGAGATCTCGCTCGCCGAGGTGATCCGGGTGATCGACGGCCCGCTCGCCCACGTCCGCGGGCAGCGTCCCGAGCAACTCGGCTACCACGGTCCGGCCCGCGCGCTCCAGGAGGTCTGGATCGCTCTCCGGGCCAGCGAACGGGAGATCCTGGAGTTGGTCAGCGTCGCCGACGTGGCCGCAGGCACCCTGCCCCCGCGGATCACCGAACTGGTCGCCGACCCGCGCGCCTGGATCTGACCACCGCCCCACCGTCCTGGTCTGGTTCGCCGGGCCGCCGTCCTGGCCTGGTTCGCCGGCGTCGCGCTGGCCTGGTTCGCCGGGCCGCCGTCCTGGCCTGGTTCGCTGGCGTCGCGCTGGCCTGGTTCGCCGGGCCGCCGTCCTGGCCTGGTTCGCCGGCGTCGCGCTGGTCGCCCGCGCTGCGCGGCCGCGTCTCCGGCCGTTGCCGCGTCACGCCGCCGTGTGGCGCGGCGGTGTCTGCCGCGGCGCGGCTCGCATCGACCGTGGTGCGTCGGACGGCGGCGTCCCATCCACCGATCAGAGGCTTGACCGAGGCCGCCCCGTGCCGCATTGTCGACCAAGTCGATAGGAGATACCGAAAAGTCAGGGGGCGCTCGTGCGCAAGCTGCTGGTTCTCGCTCTGGTCGGGCTCGTCGCGCAGCTGATCGACGGCTCGCTCGGCATGGCGTACGGGCTGACCTCGTCCACTCTGCTGCTGGTCGCCGGGGTCGCCCCGGCCGCCGCCTCGGCCTCGGTGCACCTGGCCGAGATCGGCACCACGCTCGCCGCCGGGTTCGCGCACTGGCGCTTCGGCAACGTCGACTGGCGGGTGGTCACCCGCATCGCCCTGCCCGGCGCCATCGGTGCCTTCGCAGGCGCCACCCTCCTCAGCTCGATCTCCACCAAGGCGGCCGCGCCGTGGATGGCGGGCATCCTCTTCACGCTCGGCGCGTACCTGCTGGTCCGCTTCGCCCGACCGCTACGCACCGACCGCGTCGGCAGCCGGCTACGCGGACGTTTCCTCGGACCCCTGGGCCTGGTCGCCGGCTTCGTCGACGCGACCGGCGGCGGTGGGTGGGGTCCGGTGGCCACCCCGGCGCTGCTCGTCTCCGGGCGGATGGAGCCCCGCAAGGTGATCGGCTCGGTGGACACCGCCGAGTTCGTCGTGGCCGGTGCGGCAAGCGTCGGCTTCCTGATCGGGCTGGGCTCCGAGGGGTTCCTGCTCCCGACCGTCGCCGCGTTGCTGATCGGCGGGCTCATCGCCGCCCCGCTGGCCGCCTGGCTGGTGCGCATCGTGCCCGCCCAACTGCTCGGCGCGGCGGTCGGCGGCGTGATCGTGCTGACCAACGCCCGCACGCTGATTCGCTCCGCCGAACTCGACGGCCCGGTCCGCCCTGTCACGTACGCCCTGTTGGCCGCCGGCTGGCTGGCCGCCCTGGTGCTGGCCGTGCGCGCCCTTCGCCGCACTCGCCGGGCTCGCGCCGAAGCCGCCGAGGCCGCAGGCGCTTCCCCCGCCGTGGCCGTGCCCGCCGTGGCCGTGCCCGCCGTGGCCGTGCCCGCCGTGGCCGTGCCCGCCGTGGCCGTGCCCGCCGTGGCCGTGCCCGCCGCGGCCGTGCCCGCCGCGAGCGCGCCCGCCGAGGTGCCCGTCGTTGCTTCCGCCGGCGCGGTCGCGGCCGATCTCGCCGCCACGGGTACGCCCACCACTCGCTGAACCCATCTGGGGGCAGCGGGATGAAGCGACGCCCGGTCAGACGTCGCGATCGCCACGGTCGAGCCACCAAGGTCACGCTCGATCGTGGATGTAGTGGCTTCCCCGCGCTTCGTGGCCACTACATCCATGATCGAGCATGACCTTGACGGTGGAGGACGTCTCGACCCGCTCCCGGCCCCTTGAACGGGCGCTCGCCAGAAAGATCCGCGCAACAACGGGGATGTTGCTGCCTCGCGCGCGTCGGAGGCAGCAACATCAGGGAAGTTGCGTAGATCTTGGTGCGGGGTGCGGGGTGCGGGGTGCGGGGTGCGGGGTGCGGGGCAGCGGGATGAAGCGACGCCCGGTCAGACGTCGCGATCGCCACGGTCGAGCCACCAAGGTCACGCTCGATCGTGGATGTAGTGGCCACGAGGCGTCGGGAGGCCACTACATCCATGATCGAGCACGACCTTGACAGCCGAGGACGTCTCGACACCCCCTCCCGGCCCCTCGAACAGGTGCTCGCCAGCAAGGGCGCGGGGTGCAGGGGTCACGCGACGACGACCCCACAGAACCTAGGGGGTGGGCAGGCTGTCGGCCGCCTCGGCGAGCAGTGTCCAGGCCTCGTCCACGTGCGCCTCGGTGCTCTGCGGCGAGCCGACCGCCAGTCGCAGCGTGTAGCGGCCGGCGATGCGGGTGTGCGTCAGGTACACGCGTCCGGTGGCGTTCACCGCGACCAGTAGCGCGGCGTTGACGTCGTCGTCGGCGCGCAGCCGGAAGCAGACCAGCGCGAAGGGGTGTGCTGTCGTCAGTTCGAACCGGTCGTCGGCACGCACCCGTTGGGCGAACCGCTCGGCCAACGCCACCCCGGAGCGGATGTGTGCCCGCAGCCCCTCGGCGCCGTACCAGCGCACCACGAACCACAGCTTCAGGGCGCGGAACCGTCGGCCCAGCGGCACCTGCCAGTCCCGGTAGTCGATCACCGCGCCGGATTCGGTTGCCGCGTTACGCAGATACTCCGGCAGCACGGTCAGCGCGTCGATCAACTCGGCGCGGTCGGCCACCCAGAACGCATTGCAGTCGAAACCGGTGAGCAGCCACTTGTGCGGGTCGAAGCAGTACGAATCGGCGTACTCCACGCCGGCGTGGGACCACCGCAGTTCGGGGCAGACGGCGGCGGAGCCGGCGTACGCGGCGTCCACGTGCAGCCAGATTCCGTACTCGGCGCAGATGGCTCCGATCTCGGGCAGCGGGTCGATCGCGGTGGTGGAGGTGGTGCCGATGGTCGCCACCACGATGGCGGGTACGTCTCCGACGGCCAGGTCGGCCTCGATCGCCGCGCGGAGCGCGTCCGGCAGCAGTGCCTGGCTGTCCGGGTCCACCGCGATCGGACGGACGCCGTCGCTGCCCAGCCCGGCGATCCGCGCGGCCTTCTCGATGGAGGAGTGACCGTGCACGGAGGTGTAGGCGCGGTAGCGCCTGTCGAGGCCGGTGTCGCGCCAGCGGCCAGCGCTGGCCCGGTGCAGCGCGGCCAGGGTGGCCACCAGGGTCGCCGAGGACGCCGAGTCCTGGATGACCCCACCGCCGGTGTCGGTGGAGCGGAACCGCTGCGGCAGGTCCAGCAGTTGGGCCAGCCAGTCCATCAGCACCGTCTCCAGTTCGGTGCAGGCGGGGCTGGTGGCCCAGAGCATGCCCTGGACGCCGAGCCCGGAGCTGACCAGGTCACCGAGCACGCTCGGGCCGGAGGTGTTGGCGGGGAAGTAGCCGAAGAAGCCGGGGTGCTGCCAGTGGGTCAGTCCGGGTAGGACGATCGAATCCAGGTCGGCGAGGACCGCCTCGACCGGTTCGCCGCCGACGGTGGGTGGTGCGGTCGGCAGAGCGGCGGCCACCGTGCCGGGGGGATCGGCGGGGGTGACCGGTCGTTGCGCGAGCGTCGTCCAGTAGTCGGCGATCCAGTCGACGACGGCGTGGCCGGCGCGACGGAACTCGGCGGGGTCCATGTGGGGAGCACTCATCCGAAGGAGTTGATCAGGCATCGATCGTCGGGGCAAGGGGAGGCCGGTGCGGCATCGAACAACGCTCATCGATGTTGCGGTTCGGAAAGCGCTTGCCCTACGATGCGCGGTGAGTCGGATCCGCGAGTTCCAGGGCGTTTCACCCCCGATCAGATCGCCGTCCGCCGCCGTAGCGGCGAGACGGGTCCACTGTGCGTGCCGGGCAGGGCCGGTGGGCCGCCGCGATCACCCGCGGATCCTCGGAGGCAGTCCATGCACCCGTCCAGACATCGGCTGATCCTGCTCGCCGGCACGACGGCCGCCGCCGTCGTGGCCGGCACCCTCGGCACGGTGGTCGCCTCGGCCGCCGCTGTCGGCTGCCGGGTCGACTACCAGATCACCAACCAGTGGCAGGGCGGCTTCGGCGCCAACGTCACCGTCACCAACCTCGGCGACCCGGTCGACGGGTGGGCTCTCACCTGGTCGTACCCCGCCGGGCAACAGGTCGCCCAGGCGTGGAGCGCCGCCGTCACCCAGTCCGGCGCCCAGGTCACCGCCCGTAACGTCGACTACAACGCCGCCATCGCCACCAACGGCAGCGCCGGGTTCGGCTTCAACGGTTCGTGGACCGGCAGCAATCCGGTGCCGACCACCTTCGCGCTCAATGGCGCCACCTGCACCGGCACCCCGGCCACCGACGGACCGACCACCCCACCGCCGACGACCCCACCGCCGACGACTCCGCCCCCGACCACGCCACCCCCGACCACGCCACCCCCGACGACTCCGCCTCCGACCACACCTCCGGCCGGGGCGAAACAGATGGAGAACCTGGACCGAGGGTTGGTCAGCGTCCGCTCCGGCAGCGGCAACCTGGTGTCCTGGCGGCTGCTCGGCACCGAGACCTCCGGGGTGGCGTTCAACCTCTACCGGGGATCAACCAGGGTCAATGCCAGCCCGATCACCGGCGCCACCACCTACCTCGACAGCGGCGCGGCGGCCGGCTCGGCGTACACCGTGCGGGCCGTGGTCGGCGGCGCCGAACAGGCGGCGTCGGCACCGGCGCTGCAGTTCGGCAACGGCTACCTGGACGTGCCGTTGCAGGTCCCGGCCGGTGGCACCACTCCCAGCGGGGAGAGCTACACCTACAGCGCCAACGACGCCTCGGTCGGGGACCTCAACGGCGACGGCAGCTACGAGATCGTGCTCAAGTGGGACCCGTCGAACGCCAAGGACAACTCGCAGTCCGGCTACACCGGGAACGTCTACGTCGACGCGTACACCCTGACCGGCACCCGGCTGTGGCGGATCGACCTGGGCCGCAACATCCGGGCCGGCGCCCACTACACCCAGTTCCAGGTGTACGACTACGACGGCGACGGCCGCGCCGAGGTGGCCATGAAGACCGCCGACGGCACTCGCTCCGGCACCGGCCAGCTCATCGGTTCGTCGTCGGCGGACCACCGCAACTCCGGCGGCTACGTGCTGGCCGGTCCGGAGTACCTGACCATGTTCAACGGTCAGACCGGCGCGGTGCTCTCCACCGTCAGCTACGACCCGCCGCGCGGCACGGTGTCGTCCTGGGGCGACTCGTACGGCAACCGGGTGGACCGGTTCCTCGCCGGCACCGCGTACCTGGACGGGCAGCGCCCCTCGCTGATCATGGCCCGGGGTTACTACACCCGCGCGGTGATCGCGGCGTGGGACTTCCGCAACGGCACGCTGACCAGGCGATGGACGTTCGACTCGAACTCCTCCGGCAACGGCGCCGCTGCCGGCCAGGGCAACCACCAGCTCTCGGTGGCCGACGTCGACGCCGACGGCCGCCAGGAGATCGTCTACGGCGCCGCCACCATCGACGACAACGGTCGGTTGCTCTACTCGACGGGCAACGGGCACGGCGACGCGATGCACGTCGGTGACCTCGACCCGGGCCGCGCCGGCCTGGAGGTGTTCAAGGTCGACGAGGACGCCAGCAAGCCCAGCTCCTGGTTCGCCGACGCCCGTACCGGTCAGATCCTCTGGTCCACGCCGGCCTCCGGCGACAACGGCCGGGGTGTCTCGGCGGACATCTGGGCCGGCAGCCCCGGCGCGGAGTCGTGGTCGTCGGCGGTCGGCGGGCTGGCCAACACCAGAGGTCAGAACATCGGGCGCAAGCCGTCGTCGGCGAACTTCCTCGCCTGGTGGGACGGCGACCCGATCCGCGAGCTGCTGGACGGCACGAAGATCGACAAGTACGGCACCGGCGGCGAGACCCGGCTGCTCACCGGCGACCAGGTGGCGTCCAACAACGGCACCAAGTCCACTCCGGCGCTCTCCGGCGACATCCTGGGTGACTGGCGGGAGGAGGTGATCTGGCGAACCAGCGACAGTCGGGCCCTGCGCATCTACAGCACACCCACGCCGACCAGCACCCGGATCCACACCCTGATGCACGACCCGCAGTACCGGGTGGCGATCGCGTGGCAGAACACGGCCTACAACCAGCCGCCACACCCGGGGTTCTTCATCGGCGACGGAATGGCCAGCCCACCCACCCCGAATATCTACCTACGTTGATCTGACCCCTGGCGGACCCGAGCGGGGTCGCCTAGCGTGGCAGGCACCGGGCCGCAGCCGCGGAATCCGCTCAGCTCCGGCCCGGTGCGCCACACCGCGGCATTCCCGACCCGTCCCGACCGGGTATGCCGTACCACCACCGGCACCAACATTAGGCAGCATCGGGGTCGGCAGGGTGACGCTGACGTGAAGATCGTGTTTCATGCCCCCCGGTGCAGACCGCCCGCCACCTGCTCGGCGATCAACTCGTACGACCGCACCCGGTCGGCGACGTCGTACACCAGCGTGGTCAGCATCAGCTCGTCCGCGCCGGTGCGTTCCACCAGTTCGGTGAGCTGTCGGCGCACCGTCTCCGGCGAGCCCATCGCCTGACCGTCGCGGCGTTGCAGGACGAACTCCCGCTCGATCTCGGAGTACGGGTACGCCGCCGCCTCGTCGGGCGTCGACAGCGGTTCCGGCCGGCCGGAGCGCAACTTCAAAAACGACAACGCGCTCGGCCCCGCCAGCCACTCGGCCCGCTCGTCGGTCTCCGCGCACACCGCGTTGACCGCCACCATCGCGTACGGCTTGTCCAGCCACTGCGACGGTCGGAAGTTCTGCCGGTACAGGGCCAGCGCCGGCAGGGTGTTCGCCGAGCTGAAGTGGTGCGCGAAGGAGAACGGCAGACCGAGCAGGCCGGCGAGCTGGGCGCTGAAACCGCTGGAGCCCAACAGCCACACGGCCGGCTGCTCACCGTGGCCCGGGGTGGCGATGATCTGCCCCGGCTTCTCCCCGCTGAAGTAGTTCATCAGGTCGGCCAGCTCGCGTGGGAAACCCTCCGCGGACAGGCCCTCCATGGTGCGCCGCAGCGCCAGCGCGGTCACCTGGTCGGTGCCCGGCGCCCGCCCGATGCCCAGGTCGATCCGGCCGGGGTGCAGCGCCTCCAGGGTGCCGAACTGCTCCGCCACCACCAACGGCGCGTGGTTGGGCAGCATCACCCCACCCGAGCCGAGGCGGATCGTCGACGTGTTCGCCGCCAGGTGCGCCAGCAGCACGGCGGGCGCGGAGCTGGCGATCGCCGGCATGTTGTGGTGCTCGGCCACCCAGAACCGGTGGTAGCCCAACTCCTCGGTGCGGCGGGCCAACTCCGTGGTGGCCTCCAGGGCCGCGCCGACGGTGGTGCTCTTGGCGACCGGGGCAAGATCAAGAACAGACAACGGTACGGTGATCACACGGTCAGCCAACCCGTCTCGGGCCGGCTTTGTTCCGGCAAACGGGTTTTCGTCGGCCAGCTCACCCGCTGCTCAGCCCATCCCGCGCGCCTGCTCGAAGATCAGACTGGTCTGGGTGTGCTGCACCACCGGATCGACCGCGAGGTGGTCCAGCACGAAGTCGCGCAGCGCGTCACCGGACGCCGCCCGCACGTGCAGCACGTAGTCCTCCGCACCGGCCACGTGGAACACCGAGACCACTCCGGGCAGCCGCACCGATCGGGCCCGGAAGGCATCCACCGCCGCCCGCTCGTGCGCGGTCAGCCGTACCGACACCAGCGCCTGCAACGGCAGCCCGAGCGCGGCCGGGTCCACCTCGGCGTGGAAGCCGCGGATCGCGCCCCGCTCGCGCAGCGCCCGGGTACGGGTCAGACACGTCGACGGCGCCACCCCCACCCGCTCGGCGAGGGCGTTGTTCGGCAGCCGGCCGTCCGCCGCCAGCTCGGTCAGGATCGCGCGGTCCACCTCGTCCAGGGCCGGATACGGCCGCACATCGTTCGGCTCAGGAGACATCCGGCCATCCTCACCCGAATCCTCCGTCGAAACCAATGCCCTGGACAGAATCATCTGCCGAACCATTGCTTCCCAAGCAGGAGATGTTCGACGCTACCCGGCATGACAGCGATGGACACCCGGGCCGTACACGCCGGTCGTGACGACCTCCGCGCCCTCGGCGTGCACGTGCCGCCCATCGACCTGTCCACCACCAACCCACTGCCCTCGGTCGACGACGGCGGCGCCGCGTACGAACAACTCGCCACCGGCGGCACCCTCCCCAGCGCCGGCGGCGCCGTCTACCAGCGGCTCTGGAACCCCACCGTCGCCCGCTTCGAAACCGCCCTCGCCGAGCTGGAAGGCACCGCGCAGGCCGTCGCCTTCGCCAGCGGCATGGCGGCCCTCACCGCCACCCTGCTTGCCGCCGCCCGCGACGACCGCCGGCACGTCGTCGCCGTCCGGCCCCTCTACGGCGGAACGGACCACGTCCTCGCCACCGGCCTGCTCGGCACCACCGTCACCTGGGCCCGCCCCGACGAGGTCGCCGCCGCCATCCGCCCCGACACCGCGCTGGTCATCGCCGAGACGCCCGCCAATCCCACCCTCGACCTGGTCGACATCGCCGCCCTCGCCGCCGCGGCCGGCGACGTCCCGCTGCTCGTCGACAACACCGTCGCCACCCCCGTCCTGCAACAACCCGCCCGGCACGGCGCCACCCTCGTCCTGCACAGCGCCACCAAGAGCATCGGTGGACACGGCGACGTCCTCGCCGGCATCGTCGCCTGCGACGCCGACTGGGCCGCGCGACTACGTCAGGTCCGCGCGGTCACCGGCGCGATCCTGCACCCGCTCGGCGGCTACCTGCTGCACCGCGGCCTGCAGACCCTGCCGCTGCGCGTGCGCGCCCAGCAGGCCAGCGCCGAGAAGCTCGCCGGCTGGCTCGCCGGCCACCCCGCCGTACACCGGGTGCACCACCCCTCGGCGCACGACCCGGCGGCGCTGGTCGGTCGCCAGATGGCCGGACCCGGCAGCCTGCTCGCCTTCGAGGTACGCGGCGGCGCACCCGCCGCGGCCGCCGTCGCCGGCGCCTGCCACCTCATCACGCACGCGGTGTCCCTCGGCGGCGTCGACACCCTCATCCAGCACCCCGCCTCGCTCACCCACCGCCCGGTGGACGGCGACGCGAAACCCGCGGCCGGCCTCCTACGTCTCTCCGTCGGCCTGGAAGACCCCGAAGACCTCCGCGCCGACCTCGCCCAGGCCCTCGAAACGATCGCCTGATCAGCGCAGTTCGCGGTTACCCAGCACGCGCGTTGGCGAGCCCTCCCGGGCCACCCGCAGCATCGCCCGACCGATCCCGTCCGTGGTGGTGACCTGGTTGGGGAAAAGTCGGCGCAGCACCGGGACCAGCGGACTGGTCGCCGCATAGAGCACCCGGTACCAGCGCGTCTTCGACACCGCCCCGTACGTCGGCTGGATGAAACCCGGTCTTGCCGCGTAGCCGTTGGGCAGCAGGTCGATGATCGCGTTCTCGGCGCGACCCTTGACCCGCGCCCACATCACCCGGCCCCGACCCGAGGAATCGGTCCCCTGTCCCGAGACGTAGACGAACGTGGCCTGCGGGCTCACCTCCGCCAACAGCCGCGCCGCCGCGAGTGGGTAGTCGTAGCTGACCCGCGTGTACGCCGTCTCGTCCAGGCCCAGCGAGGACACCCCCAGGCAGTAGAAACAGGCATCCACGCCGGTCAACTCGGCGCGCAGCGGGTCCAACTCGCCGACGTCGGCGACCGTCAGCTCCCGCAGCTTCGGATCCTGCCGGCCGGTCGGCCGCCGGCCGATCGTCACCACCTCCCGCACGTCGTCGGCGAGCAGGCACTCCCGCAGCACTCCCTGGCCCACCATGCCGGTCGCGCCGAAGATGACCACCCGCATCAGTTCCCACCCCTGTCGTCGAACCCGCCACCGGCCATCCGCCCGCGCGTCTGCCAGGCTTCCACGATCGGGGTGATCCGCGCGGGTAGCGGTCAGTACTTCGGGCCGACGTGCCGGTCCAGGGCGGCGACCGCGCCGCGCCGCGCCACCGACAGCGAGTTGGGTCGGTTCATCCGCCAGGCGATGCCCAGCAGGTCGAGGCTCCACTGGCACAGCGCCATGATGTCGGCCGACTCGTTGACGAACATGTAGCGCGGGTAGACGTAGGACTTGCCGCGCACGGTCACCCGGTTGGCGAACCGGCAGCCGTCGGAGTGGAACAACCCACGCAGGAAGTCACCCGGATGCGTCGCGACGATGTCCCGTTGCCAATCGGCGAGAATGATTCGACGTTCGTGTTTCTTGCCGGGACCATGCTGCGGAAGCAGGCATGGCCAGTGCTTGCCGGAGCGCTGCACGCTGACGCAACCAGGCTGTTGGACGCGCTGGACCTTCGCCGCGAGCACCTGCCGCATGCTGACATCGCACGCCTCGATCAAGCCCGGCCAACTGCTGCTACAAGCGATGCGCAGCACCGGTACCCGTGCGGAGGTGACGAGATGCCCGTCGCCCAGGTAGAGACCGAGCAGGTAGAGGTATGCAGACGGATCTGTCTGATTCTTGACCTCCGGCCGGCAGCGAAAGCAACGAAGCTCGCTGCTGGACCTTCTCGGCTCGACCTGGTGCTTGCACCAGCCCCTGACCGTCGGGTACGGAAGTCTCAGACGTCTGGCAACCTCGGCGACCGTACTGCCGGCGAGGTGCTGCTGCCGCGCACGAATGCGTAGTTCAGGTGGATGCACATGACGATTTTTGAACAGCCGTACGACACCTTTGGTGCCCCCGGTGGGATTCGAACCCACACTGTCGGAGGTTTGAGCTCCGCTTCTCTGCCGGTTGGAATACGGGGACGCTTGGCCGAATGCTCTGGTGGCCTCCCATAGGTTACCTACTACGCTGAGGGCGGCGACACCCGGTCGGGTTGGTGTCGGCTCATGACTGGTGGGGGTAGGGCTGGTGGCTGAGATGCCGACGGATGCCGAGCGCAGGCGCGTGTTGATCGCCGAGGACGAGGCGCTGATCCGGCTGGACCTCGCCGAGATGCTCGTCGAAGAGGGTTACGAGGTGGTGGGGGAGGCCGGGGACGGTGAGACAGCCGTCCGCCTCGCCGAGGAGCTGAAGCCGGATCTGGTCATCCTCGACATCAAGATGCCGATCATGGATGGGCTGGCCGCCGCCGAGCGGATCGCCGGAGCCCGGATCGCCCCGGTGATCATCCTGACCGCGTTCAGCCAGCGTGACCTGGTCGAGCGGGCGCGGGCGGCGGGCGCGATGGCGTACCTCGTGAAGCCCTTCCAGAAGAGCGACCTGGTCCCGGCGGTGGAGATCGCGCTGTCGCGCTACTCCGAGGTCGCGGCCCTGGAGGCGGAGGTCGCGAGCCTGACCGACCGCCTGGAGATCCGCAAGGCGGTGGAGCGCGCCAAGGGCGCGTTGATGACCACGTACGGGATGACCGAGCCGCAGGCGTTCAAGTGGATCCAGCGCACGGCGATGGACCACCGGATGACCATGAAGGAGGTCGCCGAGCGGATCCTCGCGGAGACCGCCGGCGGCGAGGTGTCGCAGCAGCCGACCGTCTGATCGTTGTCAGGGGCTCGGCGGCGGGCGATCGGATCGATAGCATCACCTGCGTGTCGGTCCGGCGTGCGATCGCGATGTTCGTGGTTGCCGTCGCGCTGCTCGCCGGCTGCCGGGCCACCGAGGACGAGCGCCCACCCGAACCGGTCCGCCCACGGTGGGAGAAGGCGGATCTGCCGGTGCCCCCGGGTTCCCCCGGTCGGCTCATCGTGCGCGATGTGACCGCCTGCGCTGGTCAGTGGTACGCGGTCGGCGCGGTGGGTGCCGCGGACGGCGGAACCCGGCCGGCGGCCTGGCGCAGCGCGGACGGCCGAGGTTGGGTGCCGCTGCCGTCGCGGCCGATCAGTTACTACGGCGAGCGCGCGATCCTCTATGCCGTCGGCTGTCACGAGGGCCGGATCGCCGTCGTCGGGGCCCGCTCGGGTGGTGCGCACGGCAATCCACGGGTGCGGACGTGGCGGCAGGACGCCGACGGCGGTCTGACCGAGGTGCCGGCGGAGTTCGAGCTGTACGGCGGACCGGACGCGGTCAGCGTCAGCCGCATCGCGGGCGGCGCCGGCGGGTGGCTGATCGCGGGTGCCCGGACGGGCGGCGCGGCGGTGTGGCGTTCCCCGGACGCGGCCGGCTTCGCGTTGGTCGACGACGCTCCCGGGTTGGCAAGTGATTCGAGGCTGACGACGATCGCCACGGATGCGCTCGCGGTACCCGACGGTTGGTTGGTCGGTGGCGCCGGCCGGCCGGCGGACCGGGCCGACCGTGATCCGTTCGTCTGGTCGGGGGAGGGCCGGACGTGGACGCGGCTGGCGTTGCCAGCGACGAACGCGGACGAGATCGTGCAGCGTCTCGTCCGGGTCGGTGCCGTCGTGCACGCCCTGGGAGTGCGGGGCAGCGGGTTCCAGGCGTGGGCGTTCGTGCCCGGCGCCGGGTCGCCGGGGACGGCGACGGGTGCGGGCGAGTGGCGGGCGGTCGCCGGATTCGGGGCGACGGGAACCGGGGCGGTGGCGGGGGTGGAGGCGGCCGCCGGCGGTGGTGACGTGTTGCTGGCGATGACGGTGGCGGCCGACGGACATCGGCTGTGGCGGTCGGCCGCGGATGGCGCGTCGTGGGTGCCGGTGGCGCTGCCGGTGGAGGTCTCCGCTGGTGGGGACACATCGGGGGCGGTTGCGACGCAGGACGGTCGGATGGTGGTCACCGTCGATGACGGGGTGGCGGCGAAGGTGTGGTTCGCGCCTTCCGGGCACGTCTGACGGGTTGTCGACATCCGCCGATGTGACATCTAAACGCGAGGTTCCCCCTCTCTGGTAACGGTTGAGTCAATGCCGCCTACGACACCTTACGGTGAGTAGTGCTTGTGGGATAACGTCCCGCCCCAGACCGGGTGAACGGTCCGGTCCGTTGTCGCCTTGGCGTTCTGCCAGGTGCCGGCGGGCTTCTGGACGGAGGAGGGGTTCCAGCCTTGAGGCAAAACTTCGTGCGCGTCCTCGGCAGCGTCGCCATCTTGGCGCTTGTTGCCGGCGGCGCCAGCGCATGTAAGAAGGACGAGGGCACGTCGGAAGGTTCCGCCAACAAGGCGTGCGACCTCAAGATCGGTTTCTTCGGCGCGCTCTCCGGCGCCGACGCCGGCCTGGTCACCCCGATGAAGCAGGGTGCCGACCTGGCCGTGGAGAAGTACAACGCGGAGAACGCGGACTGCAAGGTCACCGTTCAGGCGTTCGACTCGCAGGGCAAGGCCGACCTGGCCGGTGGCCTCGCGACCAGCGCGGCGGCCGACACGAAGATCGTGGCGATGGTCGGACCGGCGTTCTCCGGTGAGAGCGAGGTCGCGCTGCCGATCTTCGACACCGCGGGTCTCGCCGTCATCAGCCCGTCGGCCACGCGGCCGAGCCTCTCGGAGAAGGGCTGGAAGGTCTTCCACCGCGGTGTGGGTAACGACTTCTCCCAGGGTCCGGCGATCGCCAGCTACATCAAGAACGTGCTGAAGGCCCAGAAGGCCTTCGTCATCGACGACCAGTCGGCGTACGGCGCGGGTCTGGCTGACGAGGCCAAGAAGGGCCTCGGTTCGCTGATCATCGGCACCGACAAGGTCGTCGACAACGCGCAGGAGTTCGGTGCGCAGATCTCCAAGGTGAAGACCAGCGGCGCGACGGTGCTGTTCTACGCGGGTTACACCGAGGAGGCGGCGCCGTTCCTGAAGCAGCTGCGGGCTGCGGGCTGGACCGGCACGTTCATCGGCGGCGACGGCATCAACGACGCCAACATGCTGTCGGTGACCGGGCAGAAGGACGTCGAGGGCACCATCGCGACCTGCCCGTGTGGCCCCGCCACCGCGGCCAAGGGCACCTTCGTGACCGACTTCAAGGCCAAGTACAACGTGGACCCGGGTGTGTACGCGGACGTGTCGTTCGACCTGGCCAACATCTACCTCGAGGCGATCAAGGGCGGCAAGACCACCCGCGCCGACATCCAGGCCTTCCTCTCCACCTACAACAAGGCCGGTTCCGCCTCTGGCGTGACCTACAAGTGGGAGCCGACCGGCGAGCTGGACCCGGCGCAGGTCAAGGTGTGGGCCTTCAAGGCGAAGGCCGGTGCGTGGGCTCCTGACGTGGAGGTCCCGAAGGCCTGATCCCGTTGGGGGTCACAGGTTGAGGGCGTGACGAACAGAGCTGTTTCGAGGCGGCCGGGGTGTGTAACCCCGGCCGCGTCGACTCAGCGCAACACCCTTCGGAGCATCGGTGGACTTTGCAGAACTCGTCCGGGGCTTCCCGGAACTGACCACAACCGGGTTGGTGCAAGGAGCGATCTACGCGCTCATCGCCCTTGGCTACACCCTCGTCTACGGCGTACTTCGCCTGATCAACTTCGCGCACTCCGAGGTCTTCATGATCGGCACGTTCGGTGCCATCTGGACCTGGGCGGCCTTCGGGCTTGATAGCAACAGCGGCGCTCCGTCGGTGGGTAAGGCGCTGCTCCTCATCGCACTCGCGATCGTGGCGGCGGCGTTGCTGTCCGGCAGCGTCGCACTACTGATCGAGGTTACCGCATACCGTCCGCTACGGCGGCGCAACGCGCCACCACTGGCCTTCCTGATCACGGCCATCGGCGCGTCGTACGCGCTGATGGAGTTGATGGGCACGCTGACCCAGCGCCGCCAGGTCGGCTCGCCGGCTCTGCTGCCCTCCGACACGCTGTTCAGCATCGGTGGCTGGAGCGTCACGCCGGTGCAGATGCTGACGCTGAGCGTGGCCATCCTGATGATGGTCGGGCTGGACTGGTTCGTTAACCGCACCCGTTTCGGCAAGGGCATCCGCGCGGTCGCGCAGGACGCGAACACCGCCGCGCTGATGGGTGTCAACAAGAGCCGCGTGATCGCACTGGTCTTCGTGCTGGGTGGTCTGATGGCCGGTGTGGCCGCTGTCTTCAGTGACATGAAGAGCGGAAACACCCGGTACAACATCGGCTTCCTGCTCGGCCTCAAGGCGTTCTCCGCCGCGGTGCTGGGCGGTATCGGCAACCTGCGGGGCGCGGCGATCGGCGGCATTCTGCTGGGTCTGGTCGAGAACTACGGGTCGGCGCTGTTCGGCTCGCAGTGGCGGGATCTCATCGCGTTCGTGGTGTTGATCGTCCTGCTCATGTTCCGGCCGACCGGTCTGCTGGGCGAGTCGTTGGGGAGGGCGCGGGCATGACCGCTCTGCGAGAGCGTTGGCACTCCGCATCGAGTGCCTTCGGTCGGCGGGTCGACGGCCTGCCGAAGTCCGCCCGGATCACCGGGTTGCTGGCCTTCGTCGCCTTCCTCTACGTCCTGCCGAACAAGTGGTTCTACGAGTACCTGAACATTCCGGGTCTGTGGATCCCGCTCTACACGACGCGCAACGACATGGCGGCGGTGCTGTTCTACTGCGCGTGGATCGTGCTGCTGTCGCTCGGTCTCAACGTGGTGGTCGGGTACGCGGGCCTGCTGGACCTGGGCTTCTTCGGCTTCTTCGCCGTCGGCGCGTACACGGTGGCGTTGTTGACGTCGCCGGAGAGCAAGCTGATCACCGAGTACAACTGGCTGGAGAGCCCGTGGCCCTGGCTGGTCACGGTGCCGATCGCGGTCTCCCTGGCGTTCCTGTCCGGTGTGCTGCTGGGCGCTCCGACGCTGCGGCTGCGTGGTGACTACCTGGCGATCGTGACGCTCGGTTTCGCGGAGATGATCCGGATCATCGCCAAGAACCAGGACTGGATCTTCAACGGTGACCGGGGAATCCCGCAGGTGGCTCACCCGCCGGGCAAGAACCCGGACGGTACCGCCATCTTCCAGTTCGAGTTCAAGCCGTACTACTGGCTGCTGCTCACCGTGATCATCGGTGTCGTCTTCCTGATCCGTAACCTGGCCAACAGCCGGGTGGGTCGGGCCTGGGTCGCGATCCGTGAGGACGAGGACGCGGCCGAGCTGATGGGCGTGCCGACCTTCCGGTTCAAGCTGTGGGCGTTCGCCATCGGCGCGGCGGTCGGCGGGTTGTCCGGCACGCTGTGGGCCGGCCAGGCCAACTTCGTCAACTCCTCGACGTTCTCGTTGGAGAACTCGATTCTGGTGTTGGCGGCGGTGCTGCTCGGTGGCGCGGGCAGCATCGGCGGTGCGATCCTCGGTGGCTTCCTGGTCATCTACATTCCGGAGTGGCTGCGGTCGGTGGGTGATGTCTTCGGCCTGCCGGAGACGGCTACCGTCTTCGGTAACGACTTCGACGTGAGCCCGACGTCGTTGCGCTACTTCATCTTCGGGATCCTGCTGATCATCGTGATGATCTTCCGACCGCAGGGTCTCTGGCCGAACCGGCGGCGCGCCGCCGAGCTCAAGGACCGGCAGAAGGAGGTGGCTGTCGTTGAGTGAGCCACGGATGGGTAGCGAGCGCGACGCCACCAGCGAGCGGGACATGGCGATCGATGCCCGGACGACGGTGGGTACCCCGCCGGAGACCTCGTCCACACCGGACGAGGTGGTCAGCGAGCCGACCCCGACCAATGGTCGTAAGCCGCTGCTGGAGGTCGACCACGTCACGCTGCGGTTCGGCGGCGTGGTGGCCCTCAACGACGTCAACTTCACCCTCTACGAGGGGGAGATCCTCGGGCTGATCGGCCCGAACGGCGCGGGCAAGACCACCTGCTTCAACGCGATGACGGGCGTCTACGCCCCGACGACCGGGCAGATCCGGTTCCGGGGCGAGAAGGTCAGCGGCCGTAAGCGGTTCCAGATCACCAAGATGGGCATCGCACGTACCTTCCAGAACATCCGGCTCTTCCCGGAGATGACGGCACTGGAAAACGTGCAGGTCGGCGCGGACGCCAACCACAAGACCAGCGTCCCGAGCGCCCTGCTGCGGTTGCCGCGGCACTGGCGGGAGGAGCGACAGGGCAAGGCGAAGGCCCGCGAGCTGCTGGAGTTCGTCGGCATCCAGGGCCGCGCCGGCGACCTGGCCCGCAACCTGTCGTACGGGGACCAGCGTCGACTGGAGATCGCTCGGGCCCTGGCCACCGATCCCACCCTGCTCTGCCTCGACGAGCCGGCCGCCGGCTTCAACCCCGCCGAGAAGGTGGCCCTGCTGCAGCTGATCCGCAAGATCCGCGACTCGGGGGTCACCGTCCTGCTGATCGAGCACGACATGCGCCTGGTCATGGGCGTGGTGGACCGGTTGGTGGTGCTGGAGTTCGGGCAGAAGATCGCCGAGGGGTCGCCGGCCGAGGTGCGCGACGATCCCAAGGTGATCGCGGCCTACCTGGGAGGTGTCGAGGATGCTGCTTGAGATCGACAACCTGAAGCTGCTCTACGGTCGGATCGAGGCGCTGCACGGCATCAGCCTGCACGTGGACCAGGGCGAGATCGTGGCGCTCATCGGCGCGAACGGCGCCGGCAAGACCACGACCATGAAGGCGATCTCGGGGCTGCACGCCATCTCCGGCGGCAGCATCAAGTTCGAGGGCAACGACGTCAGCCGGCTCCGCGCCGACCTCCGGGTGATCCGGGGCATCGGGCAGTCACCGGAGGGACGTGGTGTGTTCCCCGGCATGACCGTGCTGGAGAACCTGGAGATGGGGGCCTACACCCGTCGGGACAAGGCCGAGATCACCAAGGACCTGTCCATGGTCTTCGACCTGTTCCCCCGGCTGCACGAGCGCCGGAAGCAGGCCGGTGGCACGCTCTCCGGCGGTGAGCAGCAGATGCTGGCGGTGGGTCGGGCACTGATGACCCGTCCGAAGCTGCTGCTGCTGGACGAGCCGTCGATGGGGCTGGCGCCCAAGTTGATCCAGCAGATCTTCGAGATCATCACGCGGATCAACGAGCAGGGCACCACCATCCTGCTGGTCGAGCAGAACGCCCAGCAGGCGCTCTCCCGGGCCCACCGGGGGTACGTGCTGGAGACTGGCCGGATCGTCAAGGAGGGCACCGGCGAGCAGCTCCTGCACGACCCGGCGGTCAAGGAGGCGTACCTCGGCGTCGCCTGAGTGACCTGTGTGGTGGCCGGTCATCCCGTGCGGGGTGGCCGGCCGTCGCCGTCGCGGCGGGCGTCCGTTCTGACGTCGGCGTCGCGCGGCGGGCTGTGCGTTTTGTCGTCGGCGCGCGTGGTGCCGCCGGCCAGGGTTGTCGGTAGGACGGGCTAGAGTCGCTGCCGTGACAGCTACGACACCGCGCCTGCTTCTCGTCGACGGACATTCCATGGCATACCGGGCGTTCTTTGCCCTGCCTGTGGAAAACTTCTCCACCACGACGGGTCAGCCGACCAACGCGGTGTACGGCTTCACCTCGATGCTGATCAACGTGCTGCGCGACGAGCAGCCCACCCACATCGTCGTGGCCTTCGACGTCTCCCGCCGCTCCTTCCGCACCGACAAGTACGCGGAGTACAAGGCCGGCCGCAGCGAGACCCCGACCGACTTCAAGGGCCAGGTCAGCCTGGTCAAGGAGGTCCTGGCGGCGCTCCAGATCCCGGTGGTGGAGAAGGAGGGCTTCGAGGCCGACGACGTCATCGCCACCCTGGCCTGCCAGGCGCGTGACCAGGGCATGACGGTGCTGATCAGCAGCGGCGACCGCGACGCGTTCCAGCTGGTCGACGACCAGATCACCGTCCTCTACCCGCGTAAGGGCGTCTCCGACCTGGCCCGGATGGACCCGGCGGCGATCGAGGCGAAGTACGGCGTTCCGCCACAGCAGTACCGGGACCTCGCCGCGCTGGTCGGCGAGACCAGCGACAACCTGCCCGGCATCCCGGGTGTCGGCCCGAAGACCGCCGCCAAGTGGATCACCACGTACGGCGGCGTGGAGGGCGTCATCGCCCGCGCCGACGAGATCAAGGGCAAGGCCGGCGACAGCCTGCGGGAGCGGCTCGCCGACGTGATCCGCAACTACGAGATCAACTGCCTGGTCTCCGACCTGGAGCTGCCACTGCGCCCGGAGGACGCCAGGTGGACCGGTTGGGACCGGGAGGCGGTGCACCAGGTCTTCGACACGCTGGAGTTCCGCATCCTGCGCGACCGTCTCTACCAGTACCTGGAGTCGGTCGAGCCGGAGGCCGAGTCCGGCTTCGACCTCACCGGCGAGGTGCTCACCGAGCCCGGCGCGCTGGCCGGCTGGCTCAGCACGCACGTCCCGGCCGGCACCCCGGTCGGGTTGGCGGTCAAGCTCGACACCGGCCCTAACCGTCGACACACCGCCTCGATCACCGGTCTCGCGCTGGCCACCGCCGGCGGCGCGGCGGCCTGGGTCGACCCCACCGGGCTCGACGCCACCGACGAGGGCGCCCTGGCCGCCTGGTTGGCCGACGCGCAACGACCCAAGGTGCTGCACGACAGCAAGCCGGCCGTGTTGGCCAGCGCCGCACACGGCTGGCAGCTCGCCGGCATCGTCCGCGACACCCAGATCGCCGCGTACCTGGCCCGCCCCGACCAGCGTTCCTACGACCTCACCGACCTGGCGCTGCGCTACCTGCACCGCGAGCTGCGGGTGGACGTCCCGGAGTCCGGTCAGCTCACCCTCGACGGGCTCGGCGACGAAGGCGTCGTCGAGCAGAACCTGATGCTCCAGGCCCGCGCGACCCTCGACCTGGCCGACGCGATCGACGCCGAGTTGTCCCGCGACGGCGAGCAGTCGGCCCGGCTGATGGCCGGGGTGGAGCTGCCGCTGATGCGGGTCCTGGCCACCATGGAGAGCACCGGCATCGCCGCCGACAACGACTATCTCCACGAGTTGGAGGCGCACTTCGCCGGTGAGGTCAAGACCGCCGCGCAGGGTGCGTACGAGGCGGTGGGTCGGGAGTTCAACCTCGGCTCACCCAAGCAGTTGCAGGAGATCCTCTTCACCGAGCTGGGCCTGCCGAAGACCAAGAAGATCAAGACGGGCTACACCACCGACGCCGACGCCCTGCAGTGGCTCTACGCGCAGCAGCCGCACCCGGTGCTGGCCCACCTGCTGCGCCACCGGGACGTGGCGAAGCTCAAGTCGACAGTCGACGGCCTGCTCAAGTCGGTCTCCGACGACGGCCGGATCCACACCACCTTCAACCAGACGGTCGCGGCCACGGGTCGGCTCTCCTCCACCGAGCCCAACCTGCAGAACATCCCCATCCGCACCGAGGAGGGCCGGCGCATCCGTCGGGCCTTCGTGGTGGGTGAGGGCTACGAGTGCCTGCTCACCGCCGACTACAGCCAGATCGAGATGCGCATCATGGCGCACCTCAGCTCGGACGACGCGTTGATCGAGGCGTTCAACTCCGGCGCCGACTTCCACGCCGCCACCGCCTCGTCGGTCTTCGGGGTGCCGCTCGACGAGGTCACCCCCGACCAGCGCCGCAAGATCAAGGCCATGAACTACGGCCTGGCGTACGGGTTGAGCGCCTTCGGCCTGTCCCAGCAACTCGGGATCAACACCGAGGAAGCACGTGGGCTGATGGAAAACTACTTCGCCGGCTTCGGCGGGGTGCGCGACTACCTGCACCAGGTGGTCGCCCGGGCCCGCCAGGACGGCTACACCTCCACCATCCTCGGTCGCCGCCGCTACCTCCCCGACCTGGTCAGCGACAACCGGCAGCGCCGGGACATCGCCGAGCGGATGGCGCTCAACGCCCCGATCCAGGGCTCCGCGGCCGACATCATCAAGGTGGCGATGCTGCACGTCGACACCGCGCTCGGCGATGCCGGGCTGCGCTCGCGGATGCTGTTGCAGGTGCACGACGAGCTGGTCTTCGAGGTCGCCCCCGGCGAGCGGGAGGCGTTGGAGGCGTTGGTCCGGCACGAGATGGGCGGGGCGTACCCGCTGTCGGTGCCGTTGGAGGTGTCGGTCGGCGAGGGCCGCGACTGGAACAGCGCTGATCACTGACCTTGTGTGTTGGTTGCGGTGTGGGGGTTCCGGGGCAGCCCGACCCACTCCGGGCGGTCAGGCTTGATCCCTGCGTGGGTCGGGCTGCCCCGGAACCCCTGACCGGGTCATCCTGGTCCCGGCCATTGGCATGGTGGGCGCTGGCCAGATCAAGCGAGCCCACCCGTGCCGCCCACCCGTGCTGCCCATCCGTTTCCGCTCGCCTGTGTCCGCCCGTGCCGCCACCCTCGCCGGGGCACCGGCTGTCGGCGCTGGCGCGGTGCGCCTCGTAGCAAGATCTGCGCAACTTCGGGGAAAGTGCTGGGTCGAGGGGTTCTGAGGCAGCAACTTCGCCGAAGTTGCGGATCTCGCCGCGGAGTGCCGTGGTGGGGACGGGCCCACGGGCTACTTCATCGGGTCGTGGCCCCAGTTCATCAGGGACCAGCGCCATTTGGTGTCGCGGACGTTGCCGGAGGGGCGCTGCGCCATGTGTCGGCGTACGTAGCCGACCACCTTGCGCATGTGCTTGTAGTCGCCCTCGGACAGGTCGCCCCGTTTGCGGCGGAGCAGGTTGATGATCTTCCGGCCGGATTCGTGTCCGACGGACTCGCCGCCACCGGCGCGACCGCCCTTGTGCCAGCCCACCTGCTTCGACTCGTCGGTCTCCAGCCACGTGGACAGCTCCCGGGGCTTCATGTTCACCGCCTCGGTGAACTCCCGATAGGTGTCCCGGCCCTGGTCGTCAGCTCTGCTCATGACGCAGCGCCTCGGGTCGGTGGGCCACGTCGCGGCCCGTGCCGTCACTGCGGACCCGGTACTGCGGGTCGTCGGGGGCCGCGTTCACCGCCCGCCCACTGATCCGCGTCCGCTCGGTGATCGTGTCCTGCACCACGCCGTACGCGCGGCTGCCGTGGGCCGACCAGGAAACCTGGTCGCCTCTGCGGAATCGCTGCTCGGCCATGCTCCTCGGCTACCCGACACCGGCGCGGCGAAACGGCCGTTCCGGCGACGCGCTACGGGGTGATCTCGGCGATCGGCAGCTTGATGTCGAACGGCTCGGCCAGCTCGATCACGTCGGCGCCGTCGGCGACCAGCTCGTACTGCCGCTCACCGCCGGGACCCACCCGGTCGCCGATCCGGTACGCGTAGACGTGCACCGGGTCCTGCTCGATGCGCCAGTAGAAGGGAATGCCGGCGGCGGCGTACTCGCCGGGCTTCGCGAATCGGTCGATCCGTCGCGTCCCCGGCGAGACGATCTCCACGGCGAGGACCACGTCCGCCGGACGCAGCAGCGACCGGCCGGACGGCACCTCGGCCCGGCACAGCAGGACGTCCGGTTGTCGGCTGGCGTTGAAACTGAGCCCGACTCCGACGGCCTGAGCGATGCGGAGGTCAGCTGGCACACGCGAGTGCAGCCACATGCGCAGGAGGAACGAGATGTCTTGATGGCCCAGGGTGGGGGAGGGTGTCACCTGGATTACTCCGTCGACGAGTTCGACGCGGGGGGCATCGTCCGGCAGGGTGAGCAGGTCCTCCAGCGTGTAGTCGGCACGCTGCTGCCGCATCGGGTCCGGACACCAGGGGCCAGGTGATGTCGGGATGGGCTCGGCGCTCATGGGACGAGCCTACCGGTGGTCGATGCGACGCAGGGCGGACTGCGGGTGCGACGCGCTCACTCCGCGGGCTTCTCGGTGACGAAGATGGCGGTGCCGGGGAAGAGTCGACCGCGCAGCGGGCTCCACTGCCCCCAGAGGCCCTCGTGCCCCTCGGGCCATTCCGGCTCCACCAGGTCCAGCAGGCGGAAGCCGGCACCGACCAGCTCCCGGATCCGGTCGCCGAGGGTGCGGTGCTGCTCGACGTACGTGGCGACGCCGGACTCGTCCTGCTCGACGTAGGGGGAGCGGTCGAAGTACGAGTGCACGGCGGTCAGTCCGCCCTCGCCAGGGTCGTCGAGGAAGATCCACCGCATCGGGTGGGTCACCGAGAACACCCACCGCCCGCCGGGGCGCAGCACCCGGTGCACCTCGGCGTGCAGGGCCGCCGAGTCGTCCACGAACGGGATGGCGCCGAAGGCGGTGCAGGCGAGGTCGAACGACCGGTCGGCGAACGGCAGGGCGAGTGCGTCGGCCTGCACCAGCGGTACGCGTACCCCGGTGCGGTCGGCGGCCTCGGCCGCGTGCCGCAACATGCCGGCGGACAGGTCGAAGGCGACCGGCCGGGCACCCTGGGTGGCCAGCCAGCGGGCGGCGGCGGCCGCACCGCAGCCGACCTCCAGCACCCGTCGGCCGGGCAGGTCCCCGAGCAGCCGGGCGTCGGCCTCGCGCAGGCCCTCCGGGCACCAGACGAAGTCCACGTCGCCGAGGAACGCGCCGTGCTCAGCCTGGTAGTCGTCGGCGTCGGTGTCCCACCAGCCGCGGTTGGCGCGCCGGGCCTCGGCGTCACCCACCCGGCGCCGGGTGACCCGGCTGTCGTCATCCACGCGCTCACGCTAGGCCCCACCCACCCGTTGGGCGCGGCGGCGCGTCCAAGATCTGCGCTACTCCTCACGTGGGTGCCCTTGATCGACTCGGTTTCCGTGTGCTCGAGGTGTCCGGGCCGTTGGGACGTCCCGGAGGTCGAGTCGATCAAGCGCGGGCCGAGGCGACTCCTGAGGCTGCTGTGACGCACGAGACAGCAGGGGTCTTTTCCGGGCGATTGTTCGTCTTTCGCAGGTCACCGCGCGGAGAGAAGCCGGGAGGGCTTGCACGCTGTGGTAATGCGCACGGTAGGCTAGACGATGCGCTCGCGGATCGCGTTGCCTCGGCAGGGAGCAGGTGCGCGGTCGTCGGAGCCACATCATGATCTCACTAGGCGATCGTTCGGTGTGCCCGGCGGCGGATCCGCTGGCGCGAACAGGTCACTGCGACACCAGCCTGCTGTGACAACCCACCGACCGGAGCAACCGCCCACATGACGAGCAGCATCGAGGCCCCCTCGAGCGCCACCCGGGTCACCCACGACGATCTCGGTTCCGAGGAGGCATTCCTCGCCGCGATCGACGAGACCATCAAGTACTTCAATGACGGCGACATTGTCGAAGGCACCGTCGTCAAGGTCGATCGGGACGAGGTCCTGCTCGACATCGGCTACAAGACCGAGGGTGTCATCCCCTCTCGGGAGTTGTCGATCAAGCACGACGTGGACCCCGCCGAAGTTGTGACGGTTGGCGACCACATCGAGGCCCTGGTCCTCCAGAAGGAGGACAAGGAGGGTCGTCTGATCCTCTCCAAGAAGCGGGCACAGTACGAGCGGGCCTGGGGCACGATCGAGAAGATCAAGGACGAGGACGGCGTCGTCCGCGGTTCGGTCATCGAGGTGGTCAAGGGCGGCCTCATCCTCGACATCGGGCTGCGGGGCTTCCTGCCCGCGTCCCTGGTCGAGATGCGTCGTGTGCGCGACCTGCAGCCGTACGTCGGGCGTGAGCTCGAGGCCAAGATCATCGAGCTGGACAAGAACCGCAACAACGTGGTCCTGTCCCGCCGGGCCTGGCTGGAGCAGACGCAGTCCGAGGTGCGCACCGAGTTCCTCAACAAGCTGCAGAAGGGCCAGGTCCGCAAGGGCGTCGTGTCCTCGATCGTCAACTTCGGCGCCTTCGTCGACCTTGGCGGCGTCGACGGTCTGGTGCACGTCTCCGAGCTGTCCTGGAAGCACATCGACCACCCGTCCGAGGTTGTCGAGGTGGGCCAGGAGGTCGAGGTCGAGGTCCTGGACGTCGACCTGGACCGCGAGCGCGTCTCGCTGTCGCTGAAGGCGACCCAGGAGGACCCGTGGCGGCAGTTCGCCCGCACCCACGCGATCCAGCAGATCGTGCCGGGTAAGGTCACCAAGCTGGTGCCGTTCGGTGCGTTCGTCCGGGTGGACGACGGCATCGAGGGCCTGGTCCACATCTCCGAGCTGGCCGAGCGCCACGTGGAGATCCCGGAGCAGGTCGTCCAGGTCGGCTCCGAGGTCATGGTCAAGGTCATCGACATCGACCTGGAGCGCCGCCGGATCTCGCTGTCGCTCAAGCAGGCCAACGAGGGCTTCGTCGAGGGCGAGGAGCACTTCGACCCGACCCTCTACGGCATGGCCGCGACGTACGACACCGAGGGCAACTACATCTACCCGGAGGGCTTCGACCCGGAGACGGGCGAGTGGCTCGAGGGGTACGACAAGCAGCGCGAGACCTGGGAGAACCAGTACGCCGAGGCTCGTCAGCGCTGGGAGGCCCACACCAAGCAGGTGCAGACCTCTCGGGCCGCCGACGCCGAGGCTGCCGCCAACCCGACTCCGGTCGTTCCGGCCGCTGGCGGCACCGGTGGCGGTGGCACCACCTCTTCGTCCAGCCCGGCCCCGAGCCGGCAGGCCGAGGAGCCGGCCGGCACGCTGGCCACCGACGAGGCGCTCGCCGCACTGCGGGAGAAGCTCGCCGGCGGTAAGTGAGCCGCTGAACGACTGAACGACGACGGGCCCCGCCCCTCACGATCCACGGATCGTCGGGGGCGGGGCCTTCGCCGTTCCCAGGCGACCACCGGACCTCGTCGCCCGGGTCGTCGCGGTGCCGGACGATGATGTGGATCTCCCCGACGAGCAGGGCTCGCAAGATCGTGCTCGATCCTGGATACAGGGGCCTCGAACAACCAGGACACCACTACAACCTGGATCGAGCACGATCTTGCGCGGGGCGCGGGGCGCGGGGCGCGGGGCGCGGGGCGCGGGGCGCGGGGCGCGGGGGCGCGGGGGCGCGGGGCGCGGGGCGCGGGGCCGCGTCGGTCGCGGGGCGTCGGGGCGGAGGCCGCGTCGGTCGCGGGCGCGATCGTGGTGGGTTTGGCGGCAGGGCTGGTGATCCGGTTGACTGGTCGGGTGCTGAGGGTGGGGTTGACCGGCGGAATCGGGTCGGGCAAGAGCGCGGTGGCGGCGCGACTCGTCGAGCGGGGAGCGGTGCTCATCGACGCCGACCGGGTGGCCCGAGAGGTCGTCGCACCGGGCAGCGAGGGGCTGGCCGAGATCGTCGCCGCCTTCACCGACGCGGTGCTCGACGCCGATGGCGCGCTGGACCGTGCCGCACTGGGCGCGGTGGTGTTCGCCGACGAGACCGCCCGCCGGCGGTTGGAGTCGATCACCCACCCCCGGGTTCGGGCCCGTACCGCCGAACTGGCCGCCGCGGCACCTCCCGACGCGATCGTCGTCAACGACGTGCCGCTCCTGGTCGAGGTGGGTCTCGCGCCCACGTACCACCTGGTGGTCGTGGTGCAGACGGCCGTGTCGACCCGACTGGAACGGCTGGTGCGCGACCGGGGGATGAGTCACGCGGAGGCCGAGCGGCGGATCGCCGCCCAGACCGACGACGCCCGTCGCCGGGCGGCGGCCGACGTCGTGCTCGGCAACGACGGAAGCCTGGCGGCGTTGCACGACGCCGTCGACACGCTCTGGCGGCAACGGCTGCGGCCCTACGAGGACAACCTGCGTCAACGGCGGGTGGTCCCGCCGGGCGAAGACGAACCGGTGGGGACCGACGCGAGTTGGCCGGAGCAGTACGCGCGGCTGGCCGCCCGGATTCGGCACACCCTGGGCTCGGACGCCCTCCGGATCGACCACATCGGCTCGACTGCGGTGCCCGGCCTCGCCGCCCAGGACGTCATCGACGTGCAGGTGGCCGTCTCCAGCCTCGCCGACGCCGACGGAGCGCTGGCCGACCGGCTGGCGAACGCCGGGTTCCCGCGGGTGCCGGGGCAGTGGTGGGACGACCCGCGCCCGGCCGGCAGCGGTCGGTGGGAGAAGCGGCTGCACGGTAGCGCGGACCCGGCTCGTCCCGTTCGCCTGCACGTGCGGCTGGACGGGTCGCCAGGCTGGCGGTACGCGTTGCTGATGCGCGACCACCTGCGGGCCGACCCGGATCAGCGCGCCGCGTACCTGCAACTCAAGCGGGACCTGGTCGATGCGGCGCCCGCCGCCGGCGACTCCGGCACGGCCCGGGACCCGTGGTTCGACGAGGAGTACCTGCGGGCCGACCAGTGGGCCGCCCAGACCGGCTGGCGGCCCTGAGCTCAGCGGGCGCCGGCCCGAGGTTTCGCAGCGGGTCGGGGCACCGGGGCCAGTCGGGGCACCGCGGCCGGTTGGAGATCCAGTTGGGCCCACGCGTTGCCGCTGGTGTGCAGCTCCAACCGCCGCAGCGACCCGTCACGGTCGACCCAGTAGCGCAGCCGTGCGCCGGCCGGACCCACCTCGACGACGTCCACGGTCCGGCCGGCGGTGACGTCCTCGCGTATCCGCACGGCCGCACCGCGTGGCCCGACCGACCCGGCGGCCACCGCCGCGTCGACGAGCCGGCCCACGTCGTCCCCGACGGATCGGGAGACCCGCCACGGTCCGGCCGGGGGCGCCAGGGGTGGTCGGCCCGGTGCCTCCGCCGTGCCGCCACCACCGGCCGCCGCCGGCAGGTCCGCCCGGGCCAGCCCGGCGGCGTCGCGTCGCAGCAGGGTCCGACGATCCGGTACGCCCAGGTCGGCAACCGAGAGGTACGCGGTCCGCGTGGTCCAGCTCAACCAGCCCGCGCCGCGCAGGTTCGTGTCCGTGCCCGTCGGCGCGGTGAGCGTGACCGCCGCACCGCCCTGGGCGCGTAGCCGGGCCGGCAGCCGGTCCAGTCGACGCTGTTCGGCGTCGGTCAGCGCGCGGGGCAGACCCGGCCGGCCGCCGAGGGCGTCCACCGGGCGGAGGGTCGGCCGGTCCGCCCGGTGCAGAGTCACCGTGACCGGGCCGACGCCGGGCAACCGGGTGACGAGCTTGTGCAGCCGAGCGTCCTGGTCGAGCCAGTACCGGGTCTGCCCGTCCGGCTCGGCGCCCGCCGACCCGCTGCCCGTCGGCCCGGTGCCCGGGACCTGTGCCGCGGTGCTGCTTGCCGTGGTGCTGCCTGCGGCGGTGCTGCCCGCCGTGGTGCTGCCTGCGGCCGGTGTCCTGGCGAGCAGCGGCGCTTGGAGGAGGTCCACCGGGCCGCCCGCCATGGTGTCCCGGGCGATCCACCGGGCTGCGCTACCCGCAGCCGCCGGGTCCGCGTCCGGGCGGTCGGCCGCGAGGCCGAGGAGCAGGTCGAGCACCGGCACCAGGCTCGCCCCGGGCGTCAGGCGGTGCAGCCGCCACCGATCCGCCGGAGGCACCAGCGGGGGTGCGGCGGGGGTGGGCACCGCGGCCGGGTCCGGCCGGATCACCAGCACCGACCCGGCCCTCTGCAACAGCCCGCGCTCGGCACCCGCTCCGGGGCCGCCCACGTCCAGGTAGAGCAGGGACCGCGACCAGTCCACCCAGCCCACCAGTTCGATCCGGGTCGCGTCGACGCCCGCGGTGACGCGGACCCCGGCGCGCAGATCCCGCAGGTTGGTGACCCGCAGAGCGGCCAGCCGCTCGCCCTCGGTGAGGGTCAGCGGTCGGGCCGGCTCGGGTGGGTCGGGCGCCCAGCTCAACAAGCCGAGTACCAACGCCGTCGCGGACGTCACCGCCGTCAGACCGAGCAGCAACAGCACGGTACGGCGTCGGTGGCTGGCCGCACCCGGACCGGCGGTGTCGGTCGCGTCGGCGGCTGAGTCGGTGGTGTCGTCGGGCCGGGTGGTCGTCGGGGTCCGGTCGGAGTCTCGGCCGGTGGCGCTTCGGCGGTCGGTGGTGGGTCGGGCCGTGGGTCGGGTCGTGGGTCGGGCCGTGGTGGGTCGGGCCGTGGTGGGTCGGTCAATGTCGGTCGGCCGCTCGGTGACGGGTGGGCTGGCCGTGGCCCCGCTGCCGGTAGCGCCGCTCCCGGGCGACCTGCTCCCGGGCGACCTGCTCCCGGTTGACCCGCCCGCGAGCGCCCCGCTCGTGGCCGACCCGCTCGTGGCCGACCCGCTCGTGGCCGACCCGCTCGTGGCCGACCCGCTCGTGGCCGACCCGCTCTTGGTGGACCGGGGGGCAGCGGTGGCGTCAGCCGAGTCGGTGCGGTGGCGCCCGGTGCCGAGCCGTCCGGCGGCCGACGTGCTGGGCGTCCCCGCCGCGGAGGCGTTCCGCCGGCCGGTGCCGTCCGGTCGGGGGGCGGCCGTGGGGGTGGTGTCGGGCGGCGGGGTCGCAGAGGTGTCCACGGATGTGAAACGGGCGGAGTGGCACCGGGGTGACGAGCAGGGGCGCTCGCGGCGGCCGGTCTGCGCCTCGAGCGCGACCACACGGGTGCGCACGCCGGACGAGCCGGGTGCTGCGACCGCAGTGCCGGGGGCGGCCGGCCGTGATGACGGCTTGGCCACCGGCCCGGTCGGCCGCCGCGAGCGGCCTACATGGAGAGGGTAGTCCCGGTGACATGGGCCACACAATGGGAATATTGAAGCTGATCACATACCTGCCGTGACGGCCAAACCTGTCGGACCTCCGGCGTACCGTTGATGGCATGGCGCTCGACATTCCCCGGCTGGACAGCCGCTTCCAGGTCGTCAGTGACTTCCAGCCGGCCGGCGACCAACCGGCAGCCATCGACGACCTTGAGCGTCGGGTTCGGCGCGGCGACCGTAACACCGTGCTGCTCGGCGCGACCGGCACCGGCAAGAGCGCCACCACGGCGTGGTTGATCGAGCGGTTGCAGCGCCCGACCCTGGTGCTCGCCCCGAACAAGACGCTCTGCGCGCAGCTGGCCAAGGAGTTCAGCGAGCTGCTGCCGCACAACGCCGTCGAATACTTCGTCTCGTACTACGACTATTACCAGCCCGAGGCATACATCCCCCAGACCGACACCTACATCGAGAAGGACTCCTCGATCAACGAGGAGGTGGAGCGGCTGCGGCACTCGGCGACGATGTCGCTGCTCACCCGCCGCGACGTGATCGTGGTGGCGACCGTCTCGGCGATCTACGGCCTGGGCACCCCGGAGGAATACCTGAACCGGGCGGTGAAGGTGCAGATCGGGCAGGAGCTCGACCGCGACCAGTTGCTGCGGCGGCTGGTCGACATCCAGTACACCCGCAACGACATGGCCTTCCAGCGGGGCACCTTCCGGGTCCGCGGCGACACGCTGGAGATCATCCCGGCGTACGAGGAGCTGGCGATCCGGATCGAGCTGTTCGGTGACGAGGTGGAGAAGCTCTACTACCTCAACCCGTTGACCGGTGACGTGGTCCGCGAGGTCGACCAGCTGGTGATCTTCCCGGCCACCCACTACGCGGCCGGCCCGGAGCGGATGGAACGGGCGATCCGTGACATCGAGGTGGAGTTGGCCGAGCGGCTCGCCGAGCTGGAGCGGCAGGGCAAGCTGCTGGAGGCGCAGCGGCTGCGGATGCGCACCACCTACGACATCGAGATGATGCGGCAGGTGGGCTTCTGCTCCGGCATCGAGAACTACTCGATGCACATGGACGGGCGGCTGCCCGGCAGCCCGCCGCACGCCCTGCTGGACTACTTCCCCGACGACTTCCTCACGGTGGTCGACGAGTCGCACGTGACCATCCCGCAGATCGGCGGCATGTACGAGGGCGACGCGTCCCGCAAGCGGATGCTCATCGACCACGGCTTCCGGCTGCCCAGCGCGGCCGACAACCGGCCGCTGCGCTTCGACGAGTTCCTGGAGCGGGTCGGCCAGATGGTCTACCTCTCCGCGACCCCGGGCACCTGGGAGATGGAGCAGGCGCAGGGCGAGTTCGTCGAACAGGTGATCCGACCCACCGGCCTGGTCGACCCGGAGGTCGTGATCAAGCCGACCAAGGGTCAGATCGACGACCTGATGCACGAGATCAAACTGCGGACCGATCGCGACGAGCGGGTCCTGGTCACCACCCTGACCAAGAAGATGGCCGAGGACCTGTCCGACTACCTCCTGGAGAACGGCATCCGGGTGCGCTACCTGCACTCGGAGGTCGACACGTTGCGCCGGGTGGAGCTGCTGCGCGAGCTGCGCAAGGGCGACTACGACGTGCTGGTCGGCATCAACCTGCTCCGCGAAGGTCTGGACCTGCCCGAGGTGTCGCTGGTGGCGATCCTCGACGCCGACAAGGAGGGCTTCCTGCGCAGTGGTCGGTCGCTGATCCAGACCATCGGGCGGGCCGCCCGTAACGTCTCCGGTCAGGTCCACATGTACGCCGACAAGATCACCCCGTCGATGGCGGCGGCGATCGACGAGACCGACCGGCGTCGGGCCAAGCAGATCGCGCACAACGAGGCGCACGGGATCAGCCCGGAGCCGTTGCGTAAGAAGATCCACGACATCCTGGACGACATCTACCGCGAGGCGGAGGACACCGAAAACTCGCGGGTCGGCGGCGCGGTGCGTCAGCTGTCCCGGGGCAAGGCGCCGGTCAAGGAGACCCGCAGCCGGAGCCGGGGCGCCGCCACGACCACGTCACGGGAGGGGATGGCCCGAGCCGACCTCGCCGAGCTCATCCAGGAACTCAACGACCAGATGCTGGCCGCCGCCCGCGAGCTGCAGTTCGAGCTGGCGGCCCGGATCCGCGACGAGGTCTCCGACCTGAAGAAGGAGCTGCGCGGCATGGACGCCGCCGGCGTGAAGTGACGACCAGCGGCTGAGCGTGAGCGGCGCCCCACCGAGGGGCGCGGCCCGCCAGGGTGAGCGAAGGGTGGGTCGGGGATGACCACGGCGGCACCGGTCGGGGAGGTGGTGCTCGGGCTGCCCGAGGTCAGCCTGCGCCCGTTCGTCGACCGGTACGTCGGCTACCGGGAACGGGCCGACGTTCCACTGGTCCGCCGGGAGTCGGCGGGCGTCTTCGTGGTGCTGATCCTGGGTTGGGGCGCTCCGCTGGACGTGCGCGACCCGCGCAGCGCGGAGCGTGGTGCCAGCAGGGTCGACTCGTTCGTGGCCGGCACCTTCGACGGCTGGTGCACCACGCGGACGGTGGGCGTGGGGGAGGGCGTCGAGCTGCTGCTCGCCCCACTGACCGCCCGCCGGCTCCTCGGTCTGCCGCTGAGCGAGCTGACCAATCGTGCCGTGGGCGTCGGGCAGCTCCCGGGCCGGTGGCTGCATCGGCTGCGGAGCCAGCTCGCCGAGACGGCGTCCTGGCCGGAGCGGTTCGCCCTGCTCGACAGGGTGCTCGCCGGCCGCCTGGCGGCGTCGCCGCCCGTGGACGCCCGGCTCGACTGGGCGTGGCGGTGGCTCGTGGCCAGCGGTGGCCAGGAGCGCGTCGGTGTGCTCGCCGACGAGCTGGGCTGGAGCCGACGGCATCTCGCCTCCCGGTTCCGGCAGGAGATCGGGCTGCCACCCAAGATGGTCGCCCGGTTGCTGCGCTTCCAGCAGGCGTGCACGGCGCTGGGCGACGTGGGGCCAACCCCCGTGATCGAGCCGGGTGCCGGCCCGCCGACCGGCGCTGGCCAGTCCGCGGCCGACGCGGACCCGTCCAGCTTGGGACCGTCCAGCCCGGGGCCGTCCAGCGCGGCCTCATTCAGCAGCGGGCCGGCCATCGACTGGGCCGCGGTGGCGGCGCGATGCGGTTACTACGACCAGTCCCACCTGATCCGGGACTTTCACCAGTTCGCGGGGGACACTCCGGCCGCGTTGCTCGCCGCCCGGTCGACACCGTCCGGCTGACGCACCGACCAGCGGTGGCCTGACTGTCGATCCACTCGGGTTCCTGAAAGTCGCGGTATCCGACTGGCGCGGATAGCCCGACGTCGGGAAAGTCGAGGGGATCATGCGGGTCTGCGCCGCTCTGTCGCCGGAGCGGGCCGATGTGGGAGAGGGCGGCCTGCGGACTGGCGCGGCCAGGGCGCGGCACGCCGTAGCGGACCTCGCGCCCCACCTGATCGTGCTCGATCCCGAAACAGGCCTGGACCGACCCGCCGAGGTCACATTCGTCCAATCCGGCTCCCGCCGCCGGCGGCACACTGTGGACATGCGAACCGTCTACCCGGTCTTCCGTTATCCCGATCCCCGCGCCGCGATCGACTGGCTCTGCTCCGCCTTTGGTTTCCAGGTGCACGCCGTACACGACGCACCGGACGGTTCGGTCGCCCACGCCGAACTCGTCTTCGACAGCGGCATGGTCATGTTGGGCGCTCGGGCCGATGCGACGTCCAGGCCGGCCGGAGACGACTGGTTGGTGTACGTGGCCGTGCCGGACGTCGACGCCCACTGTGCACAGGCCCGCGCGGCCGGGGCGGAGATCACCCAGGAACCGTTCGACACCGACTACGGCTCCCGTGACTACGCCGCCCGTGACCTGGCCGGCAACGTCTGGGCCTTCGGCACCTACCGACCCTGAGCAGGACCGGTGCCGGCCCTGAGCAGGACCGGTGCCGGCCCGGAGTTCGGCTGGAACGGCCCTGAGCCCGGCCGGCCCGGCTCCCCGACCGCGCCGAATGACCTGATTGCGGTGAGCGAGCAAACTATTGCACTGGGTGATCGTCCTGCGTACGCTCCCTCGATGGGGAGGCCGGGATGCCGCTGCCAACGAGTCCTGTCATTCGACGTGCACGTCTCGGCGCTGAGTTGCGCCAACTTCGTCGGCGCGAGGCGCTGACCCTGGAGCAGGTCTGCGACCGGCTCGGCTGGGCCTCGACGTCGAAGCTGTCCCGCATCGAGCTGGGTCAGAGCCGGCCGGACCTCGCGGATGTGCTCGATCTGCTGGACATCTACAAGGTGCCCACTCCGGCCCGGGACGCGCTGATCGTGATCGCTCGCGATGCGGCGACCAGCCGGGGTTGGTGGAAGACGCTGGGCGAGATGAGCGAACGGCAGCGCACCTACGCCGAGTTGGAGGCGGGCGCTGCCGACATCGTCGAGTACCAGCCGACGGTTGTGCCGGGGCTGCTCCAGACGCCCGCGTACGCCCGGGTGTTGGTGGAGGCCGGCGCGCAGTTCACGCCGGAGATCGATGTGGAGGCCGAGGTGCGCGCCCGTGCGCTGCGGCAGGAGGTGCTGCGGCGCGCCTATCCGCCGCGCTACACGGCGGTGCTCGCCGCGGCCGTCTGCGACCCGGGCGACCTGCCGGTGGCGGTGTGGCGTGAGCAGCTGCGGCACCTGGTCACCGTGACCGGGCTGTCCCATGTCACGGTGCGACTGCTGCCACGTGGAGCGGCCGGCGGTGGGCTGCACCCGCTCACGCCGTACTCCTGCTATGCCTTTCCCGACCCGGCGGACCCGCGGACGGTGATGATCGAGGCGTTGACCACCGACGTCCGGTTGGCCACCGTGCCGGACGTCGGCCGCTACGAGCGGATGACCGAGGCGTTGCTGGCGGCCGCGCTGTCACCGGAGGAGACGGTCACCGCGCTGGCCCGGCGCGCCGGCGAGTAGCGCGCGGGGAGGCACGCCGCGCGGCCACCGTGCCCGGCGCCCCCGAGACCGTCGGGACCGGCGGCCGACGCGTGCGCGGAGCACGTTAACCGCGGGGTACGACAGAGTCGCTCGGGCCGGTGGTCGGATCAGGCCGGTACGTCGAGGAAGTGCTCGACCACGGGAGGCCCGGCGAAGTGCGGCCCGATCAGCGCCCGCCACTGCGCGAACCGCTCGGTGGCTCGGAAGTTCTTCTCGTGCGCCTCGACCGAGTCCCATTCGACGAGCAGCACGAAGCGCGTCGGGGACTCGATGCCCCGGGTCATCCGGACGGACCGGCAGCCGGTTGCCCCGGCGAGCACGGGGTGACCCTCGGCGTACGCGGCGGCGAACGCGTCCTCGTGTCCGGGCAGTACGTCGATCAACGCGACCTCAAGCACCATGCCGGAAAGCCTCCCACGACGGTCGGTGGCGGTGGTGTCGCGGGGTCTGTTCCGACGTCGGCGACAGACCCTAGGGTGGCCTCGTGATCATTGACTGGCTCACCGGCACCGCGTTTCGGGTGGCCGGTACGGGCACCACCTGGGCGGAACTGCTGGGGTTCGCGACAGGTGTGCTGAACGTGTGGCTGGTGGCCCGGCAGAAGATCGCCAACTGGCCGATCGGCATCGCCAACGTGCTGCTGCTCCTGCTGGTGTTCTGGACCGTCGGGCTGTACGCCGACGCGGGTCTCCAGGTCGTCTACGTCGCGCTCGGCTGCTTCGGCTGGTGGCAGTGGCTCTACGGTGGCGAGCGGCGCAGCCGGCTCACGGTGAGCCGGACGGGGCGGCGGGAGTGGCTGGCGTTGGCCGTAGCCGGGGTGCTGCTCACCGGCGCGCTCTGGGTACTGCTGGACCGCGCCACGGACTCGACGGTGCCGTTGGCGGACGCGCTGACCACGGCGTTGTCCCTGCTGGCGACGTACGGGCAGACGCGCAAGCGGGTGGAGAGTTGGTGGCTGTGGATCGCCGCCGACCTGATCTACATCCCGTTGTACGCGTACAAGGGGCTGCACCTGACCGCCGTGCTGTACCTGGTCTTCCTGTCCCTGTGCGTACTCGGGCTGCGGGCCTGGCGGGCCGACCTGCGTCGGGCCGGTCGGCCGACGGCGGTCCCGCCCGGTCCGGCCCCGGCCACCGCGTGAGCGCCGAGGGACCGGGCCGTCCACCGGTGCCCCGCCTGCCGTCGCGCTCCGGCGTCGCCGAGTTCGGGCACGGGATGGTGGTGGGCAAGTTCTACCCGCCGCACGCCGGGCACCACGCGCTGATCGTGGCCGCCGCCGACCGCTGCGCCGAGGTCACCGTCGTCGTGGCACCCTCGCGCCGGGAGTCCATTCCGCTTCCGCTGCGCCTCGACTGGCTGCGGGAGGTGCACGCGGACACGCCGTGGGTGCGGTTCGTCGGCCGGTACGACGACCACCCGGTGGACTACGCCGATCCGGCCGTCTGGGACGCGCACTGCGCGGTGTTCCGCGAGGCGGTCGGGCCGGG
Organism: Micromonospora sp. NPDC085948; assembly: GCF_040686315.1. Taxonomy (NCBI): domain Bacteria; kingdom Bacillati; phylum Actinomycetota; class Actinomycetes; order Micromonosporales; family Micromonosporaceae; genus Micromonospora; species Micromonospora sp. NPDC085948. The sequence continues at coordinate 272,310 of NZ_JBFBJW010000008.1, forward strand.
GCCGGTGGACGCGGTGTTCTCCTCCGAGGCGTACGGCACCGAGCTGGCGCGCCGCTTCGGCGCCGTACCCGTGGCGGTGGATCCGGACCGGCGGACCGTGCCGGTGTCCGGGACGGCCGTGCGCGCGGACCCGGCGGGTTCCTGGCGGTGGCTGAGCCCGCCGGTGCGGGCGTGGTTCGTCCGGCGGGTGGTGGTGGTCGGGGCCGAGTCGACCGGGACCACGACGATGGCGGCGGCGCTCGCCGAGCACTACGGCACGTCCTGGGTGCCGGAGTACGGCCGGGAGTTGACCGCTGCCAAGCTGGCCCGGTTGCGGGAGCGGGTGCCGGAGGCGACCGTGTTCGACGTCACCTGGGACTCCGACGACTTCCGCGCCGTGGTCCGCGAGCAGCAGGCCGCCGAGGACGCGGCGGCCCGGACGAGCGGGCCACTGCTGGTCTGCGACACCGACGCGCGGGCGACGGCGGTGTGGGAGGAGCGCTACCTGGGCAGCGCGTCGGAGGAGGTGCGGGCGGCGGCCCGTCGGCCGGCGCTGTATCTGCTGACGGATCACCGGGGGGTGCCGTTCACCGATGACGGGCTGCGCGACGGTGAGCACCTGCGGGCCTGGATGACCGAGCGGTTCCGGACCGAGTTGGCGGGGTGCGGGGTGCCGGTGGTGGAGCTGACCGGGTCGCACGCCGAGCGGCTGGCCCGGGCGGTGCGGGCCTGCGACGACCTGCTCGCCGCCGGGTGGTCCCTCAGCGACCCGATTGCCGCACCCCACCTGCACTAGCCTCCTAGGAAGCCATACGCGGCGTGGCCCTCGATCGGGTGGTCGGCGACACCGGGTGCCCGGGGTGTGATCACGGGGCGTGGTGGGCAACAATGGTCACCGAGGAGGGGAGTATTCCCCCGCAACGGAGTCGTCAGCACGGTCGACCTGTCGGAACCACGGCGGACCGACCCGGCCCCGTAGGTCGCCACCGCTGTTGCAGGGTGGCGGCGGAAGAGACCTCCGACAGTCACCAGAGTGAGCGACAGCGGCACACCAGCCCCGCAGGGGGCGTACGGTGTGCCCGACGCCGCGTGTCTGCCGGAGGAATGAACGTTGGACGTGTCCGGATTGGTGTGGGCGGGGACGCTTGTCGTACTGACTGCGGTCCTGCTCGTCGACCTGTTGATCATTGGTCGGCGCCCGCACGAGCCGAGTGTGCGGGAGTCGAGCCTCTGGGTCGCCTTCTACGTCGGGCTTGCCCTGCTCTTCGGGGCGGGCGTCTGGTTGACCGCCGGCGCCAGCCCGGCCGGGCAGTTCTACACCGGCTGGCTCACCGAGTACAGCCTCTCGGTGGACAACCTCTTCGTCTTCGTGATCATCATGGCCCGCTTCGGGGTGCCCCGGCAGTACCAGCAGAAGGTGCTGCTCGTCGGCATAGTGCTGGCCCTGGTGATGCGCGGCGGGTTCATCGCCGCCGGTGCGGCGCTGATCTCGCAGTTCTCCTGGGTCTTCTACATCTTCGGCGCGTTCCTGATCTACACCGCGATCAACCTGGCCCGGCAGGGCGAGCCGGACGAGGACGAGTTCTCCGAGAACGTGCTGATCCGGTGGAGCCGCAAGGCGCTGCCGATCTCCAAGGAGTACGACGGCGCGAAGCTCACCACCCACGCGACCGGCAAGCGGTTGTTCACCCCGATGCTGATCGTGATGATCGCGATCGGCACCACGGACCTGATCTTCGCGCTGGACTCGATCCCGGCGATCTTCGGCATCACCCAGGAGCCGTACCTGGTCTTCACCGCGAACGTCTTCGCGCTGATGGGCCTTCGTCAGCTCTACTTCCTGCTCGGTGGCCTGCTCGACCGGCTGATCTACCTGAGCTACGGTCTGGCCGTCGTGCTCGGCTTCATCGGGGTCAAGCTGGTGCTGGAGGCGTTGGCCGACAACAACCTGCCGTTCATCAACGGTGGCGAGCACGTCGGCTGGGCGCCGCACATCCCGATCTGGCTGTCGTTGCTGGTCATCCTCGGCACCCTGGGCATCGCCACCGCCGCCAGCCTGATCAAGTCCTCCCGGGACCGGCGCCGCGAGTTAGCCGACGCCCGGCACTGATCTGTCGCCGGCCGGGTGCGGCGATCGCACCCGGCCAGCACCAGGTTGACCAACGTCCCTGGACAGCACCCCTAGACCCGGTGCGCGCCCACCAGCGTGGCGGTCCGGTCGGCCGGCAGCGGCTCCTCGATGACCCGCCGCCGCCGGTAGCAGGCGTGCAACATCCGCCGCTCGCCGCTGTCGCTGGGCGGGGCGGTGACGATGCCGATGTGGTGGATCGCGCGGCCCGGTCGTGCGAAGAAGTAGAGATCGCCGGGGCGTTCCGCCCCCAGGGCCAGCGGGGTGGTGGCGACGGCCTGGTCGTCGGCGTCGCGCGGTAGCAGCACCCCGAACCGCCGCCAGGCCAGGTGCACCAGACCCGAGCAGTCGATGCCGTGCGCGGAGAGACCACCCCAGATGTAGGACACGTCCAGCAGCCGCTGCGCCACCGCGAGCGCCTGCTCGGCGTTCGGCGACGCCGCCGAGGCCGGGACCAGGTGGCTGTCGGGCAGCCAGAGCGGCGCGGCCTGCCCCGGAGCGTGCACCGGGCGCCAGTCGTCGCGGGCGGGGCCGGCCGGCACCAGACGGGTGCCGACGACGACACCGGACAACACCACCGGTCCGGCCGGGGCGGCGTGCAGCGCGGTGACCGTGGCGTCCACCACCAGCGGTCGGTCGCCGCCGGTGGCCGGGTCGACGGCGGCCAGTTGGTCGGCGGGGAGCCAGCCCGGGTAGCCGCGCGGGTCCAGCTTGGCGGCAGGCTGCTCGACGGCGACGACTCGCGCCCAGCCGTCCGGTCGTAGCTCGCTGACGAGAACCCGCTCGCCGAGCAGCAGCTGGCTCAGCACACAGTCGCCGACCTGCTGCTCGGTGCTGAGACCGGAGACCCAGGCCGGGATGTCGGCGCCGGCGGTCAGCGCCGGGCGGTCGACCGGACGGACCGCCTCGGGCGAGGTCCACAGTGTTGCCACCGCGACTCGGACGACGGCCTCGCGGCCCGGTTGCAGCTCCACGTCAACCCCCAGATCGAGTCGGCTGTCCAGGGGAACCTTATGAAAGAAACCAACGCTCATCAAGCACCGGCCTGCACCTTTGCTTCAGCCAGACCGGAAATGCCCAGGCCAGGGGCGTTCGGAAGCACCACGGTGGCCCCGTCGTAGCGTATGCCGCCCCGCACCGGGGACCAGGCCAGCCACCAGGCGGCGTCCAGGTCGGCGACCGCGGTCGTGCCGTACGCGGCGACCAGGCTCGCCGCCGCCCCGATGCCGACCTGACTCTCCATCATCGAACCGACCACCGTGCCGAGCCCGTGGGCGCTGGCCAGGTCGAGGAGGGTGCGTGCCGGTTGCAGCCCGCCACATTTGGCCAGCTTGACGTTGACCAGGTCGGCGGCCCGGCGGCGGATCACCTCCACCAGGTCACGGACCCCGAAGACCGCCTCGTCGGCGAGGATCGGCACGGACACCCGGTCGCTGACCCAGGCCAGCCCGTCCAGGTCCCAGCGGGCCACCGGCTGCTCGACCAACTCCACGTCGAGCCCGGCGTCCTCGATGCCACGAATCACCCGTACCGCCTCCCGGGGTGTCCAGCCCTGGTTGGCGTCGAGCCGGATCCGAACCCCTGGGCCGACGGCCGCGCGGACGGCGCGTACCCGGTCCAGGTCGGTGCTCGCATCGGTGCCGACCTTCAACTTGAGCACGCCGAACCCGTCGGCCTGCCGCTGCCGCGCCGCCGCCGCCAGGTCCACCGCGTCGCCCACCGCCAGGGTGACGTCCGTCGGCACCCGCAGCGTGGTCCCCCCGAGCAACCGCACCAGGGGTACGCCCAGCCGCCGGGCGGCGAGGTCGTGCAGGGCGACGTCCACCGCCGACTTCGCCGCCTCGTTGCCCGCCACGGCACGTTGCACCTCGGCGCAGCGGGTCACCAGGTCGTCCGGGTCACGCCCGATCAACCGCGGACCGAGCATTTCGCGGACGCACGCCCGTGCGCCGGCGACCGACGCGCCGGTAACCTGCCAGACCTGGGGCGCCTCGCCGAAGCCGGAGCGACCGTCGGTGTCGACGAGTTCGACGACGAGCGTGTCCACAGTGGTGGTACGCCGCAGCGCGGTGATGAACGGGGTGTGCAAGGGGGCGGAAACCCGGTGGGTGCGTACCTCCGAGATCGTCATGTGAGGCACCTTATACGCAGGCACGCGACCGAATGGGGGACCGGATGACCGGGCAGAGCTGGGGGCTGGTGGGCGCTCCGAACGCGCGTGAGTTGGGCGGGTTGGTCGGCGCCGACGGCCGGCGGGTCCGGGTGGGGCAGCTGATCCGGACCCCGGCGTTGGGTCGGCTGACGGACGATGACCTGCCGGTGCTCGCGAAACTGGGTCCGGCGTGCGTGCTGGATCTGCGCGCCCCCGCGGAGATCGAGGTCGCACCGGCGGATCGGCTGGCCGGTGAGCCACCGGTGGTGTGCCTGCCGGTGCACGACCCGGAGCACCCGGTCTTCACGTACGTCTCGGCGGTGCTGCTGGGCCACGACCTGGACTCGTACGCGGAGTTGGCCCGGCAGGGCACGGCGGGGGCGATGGCGGCCATCTACCGGTGGTTCGTCACCGGGAAGTCGGCGCGGGTCGGCTTCGCCGAGGCGGTACGGCTGGCCGCGCAGCCGGAGAACCTGCCGCTGGTCTACCACTGCTCCGCCGGCAAGGACCGCACGGGTTGGCTCACCGTCATCCTGTTGACGGCGCTCGGGGTGGACGAGGCGACGGTCCGCGCCGAATACCTGCGCAACAACGAACTCACCGAGAGCCTGCGCGTGGTGATCGTCGAGGCGATGCGGCGGCGGCAACCGGAGCTGGACGTCGACGCGGTGCTGCCGGTGCTGGAGGTGCGCGCCGAGTACCTCGACGCCGGCTACGACGAGGTGCGCCGGGTGCACGGTTCGTTCGACGCGTACCTGCGCGACGGGCTCGGGCTCACCGACGAGACCCTCAGCGCGCTGCGGGCGCACCTGCTGGAGTGACCGACACTCTCGCGGGTGCGCCGACGCGGACGGCCAGGCCGAGGACGATCAGCGCCTGGCCGGCGGCGTAGGTGGCCATGACCAGCACGGGCGCGCCGGGTGGTCGGGCCACCTCGGCCACCCCGGCGGCGATCAACAGGTCGGAGCCGAGGAACAGCGCGGCGCCGAGACCGACCCGCCAGCCCTGGGTGGCGGCGGTGGTGGCCATCGTGGCCAGCGCGAGCGCGTAGCCGGCCACCGGCACGGCGAGCCCGACGTCGGTCAGCCCCGCCCACATCCACCAGAGCGCGGCGACGGTCAGCACGGCGTACCCCAGGGGGACCGCGACCAGCGGCGCACGGCGCAGCGCGGACGCGGCGCCGTACCGGGTGAAGGCCGCGACGTAGCAGAGGTGCGTGCCGAGGAAGCAGGCCATGCCGGCGAGGAACCAGCCGGTGCCCTCGATCATCAGCGCGACGTCGCCGCCGGTGGCGAAGGCCAGCGCGACGAGCACCAGCCGGTCCGGTCGGGCTCCGCGTTCGGCGCTGGCCCGCCAGAGGTACGCGGCCAGCAGCGGCATCAGCAGCGGTTTGGTGAGCAGGAAGGCCACGCCGCCGCCGGTGGCGTTGGCCAGCAGGTTCGCCGCCGTCACGACGAGGAAGGCGAGCAGGACGGTGCGACTGCGGGGCATCGACGGCTCCGGGGTGGGGGTGCGAGCAGCGTAGCCGGACGGACGGATCCAGGGTCAGAGCTGGTGGCGTGCGGCCCAGACCTGCGCGGAGATCTGCGCGATCAGCAGGCAGGCGTCGGCCCCGGTCTCGTCGTCGCCGTCGGTCGGGTCGGTGGTCGTGCAGACGGCGATCAGGTACGGCGGCGCGTCGGCGGGCAGCACCACGCCGGCGGCGTGGCGCACACCGCGTACCCAACCGCTCTTGTGCGCGATGCGGGTGCCCTCGGGCAGGCCGGCGGCCAGGTCCTCCCGGTGTTCCTGGGCGAGCAGGACGTCCAGCATGGCCGAGCAGGCCGCTGGTGAGGCGAGCCGACCCGGGGCGTTGGCCCCGGTGGCCAGCGCGCCGAGCAGGGCGGCCAGGTCGGCGGCGGTGACCGTGTTGGTGATGCCGGCCGCGCGGGCGGCGAAGTCCTCGATGCCCCGACCCGTGACGCTGGCGCGGGCGCGGGTCAGCGCCCACACCTCGGCCACGGCGGGCAGCCCGACGTGCCCGATGACCAGGTTGGTGGCCAGATTGCTGGAGCGCACGATCATCCGCTCGGCCAGCCAGCGCAGCGGGGCCGTGCCGCCCACCCGGTCCCAGACCGCGTCGTCGTTGTCGTAGGGCTGCGCGCAGGAGAACCGGGGCGCGCCGGACTGGGCGGAGTCGAACTCGTTGACCACGGGGACCGGGGCGTCCAGGTCCAGGGTGCCCGCATCGGCGGCCCGGTGCAGCGCGGCGAGCACCGCCACCTTCATGGTGCTCGCCGCATAGTGGGCGGCGTCCGGGTGGCGGGTCCAGGTCGGCGACGCGTCGAGCCGTCCCACGTACGCCGAGACGGTGCCGGGCACCCGGTCCAGGTGGGCGTCGAGATCCTCCCAGGTCATGCCGGTGACCGTAGCCGATCAGCCCCGGGCGGGCTCACGTACCCGTCGGGGGAGAACAGACGGGCGGGGGCGGCGGCCGGGGGGCGGGGGGCCCCCAGAGCGGGGGGGGTGGGGGGGGGAGGCGACGGAGTTCGGGTGGGACCGGCGGCGCGCCC
>NZ_JBFBJW010000009.1:0-254441 GCF_040686315.1 Micromonospora sp. NPDC085948
CCGACTCCGCCGACCCGAACACCGCCTCCTACTGGATCACCGTCGAGCACCTCGCCGACTGGATCGCCACCCGCGGCTACGCCACCAGCTGACCCACCCACCAGCAAGGCCGCACCACGGCAACGCCGCACCACCGCAAGGCCGCACCACGGCAAGGCCGCACCAGCCAAGGGCCGGACCCCCACGGGGTTCGGCCCTTCGGCATCGCTGACGTCAGTCGACGGCGAGGACGCCGAGGATCTGTTCGCCGTACTTGGCGAGCTTGTTCTCGCCGACCCCGCTGACGCGGGACAAGTCGGCCAGCGTGCCCGGCGCGTCGCTGGCGATCTGTCGAAGCGTGGCGTCGTGGAAGATCACGTACGCCGGGACGCCCTGCTCCTTGGCGCTGGCCGCCCGCCAGCTCCGGAGTCGCTCGAACAGCGACGCGGCGGCCGGGGTCAGCTCGGCCACCACGGTGGCCGCGCCGCGTGGTTTCGACGAGCGGCTGGAGGCCGGCTTCTCCGGCTCGCGGCGCATCGTGACCGTGCGGCGGCGACCCAGGACGTCGGCGCTCGCCTCGGTCAGGGCGAGCGTGCCGTAGTCGCCCTCCACAGCGAGCAACCCTTCGGCGAGCAGTTGTCGGACCACGCCCCGCCACTCCGCCTCGCTCAGCTCGGAGCCGATGCCGAAGACGGTGAGCGAGTCGTGACCGTGCTGGCTGATCTTGTCGGTCTGTTTGCCGAGCAGGATGTCGATGCAGTGCCCGGCGCCGAAGCGCTGGTTGCGCTCGCGGTCGAGACGGAAGATCGCGGAGAGCAACTTCTGGGCGGCGACCGTGCCGTCCCAGGTCTCCGGTGGGGTGAGGCAGGTGTCGCAGTTGCCGCAGGCTGCCGTGGAGGTCTCGCCGAAGTATTCGAGCAGTTGGACCCGCCGGCAGCGCACCGTCTCGCAGAGGGCGAGCATCGCGTCCAGGTGCGCGGCGAGGTTGCGGCGGTGGGCGAGGTCGCCGTCGGAGGTTTCGATCATCTTGCGTTGCTGGACGACGTCCTGCAGCCCGTACGCCAGCCAGGCCGTGGAGGGCAGGCCGTCCCGCCCGGCGCGGCCGGTCTCCTGGTAGTAGCCCTCGACGGACTTGGGCAGGTCGAGGTGGGCGACGAATCGGACGTCGGGCTTGTCGATGCCCATGCCGAAGGCGATGGTGGCCACCATGACGAGGCCGTCCTCGCGCAGGAAGCGCTGTTGGTTGCGAGCGCGGGTGGCCGCGTCCAACCCGGCGTGGTACGGCAGCGCGGCGATGCCGTTGGTGACGAGGAACTCGGCGGTCTTGTCGACCGAGGCGCGGGACAGGCAGTAGACGATGCCGGCGTCGCCGGGGTGCTCGTCGCGCAGCAGCGTCAGCAGTTGCTTGCGTGGCTCCCGCTTGGGCACGATCCGGTACTGGATGTTGGGCCGGTCGAAGCTCGCCACGAAGTGCCGCGCGTCGTCGAGCTTGAGCCGGGTGGCGATCTCGGTGCGGGTGGCGCTTGTCGCGGTGGCGGTCAGCGCGATCCGCGGCACCTCTGGCCAGCGCTCGTGCAGCATCGACAGCGCGAGGTAGTCGGGGCGGAAGTCGTGGCCCCACTGGGACACGCAGTGCGCCTCGTCGATCGCGAACAGGGAGATGCGCCCCCGGTCGAGCAGGGCGAGGGTGGAGCGGACGCCGAGCGCCTCCGGGGCCAGGTAGAGCAGGTCCAGCTCGCCGGCGACGAAGGCGGCCTCGACCCGGCGTCGGGCGTCCAGGGTCTGGGTCGAGTTGAGGAAGCCGGCGCGGACGCCGACGGCGGTGAGGGCGTCCACCTGGTCCTGCATGAGCGCGATCAGTGGGGACACGACGACCGCGACGCCGTCGCGGACCAGGGCCGGGATCTGGTAGCACAGCGACTTGCCACCACCGGTGGGCATCAACACCAGGGCGTCGCCGCCGGCGACCACATGGTCGATCACCTGCTGCTGGAAACCGCGGAAGGCGTCGTAGCCGAACACCCGGCGCAGCACCGGCAGCGCGCCTTCGGTACGCAGGTCGGTGGGGGAAGCCATCCGCGGAGTCTACGAGCCCACCCCGACAGCACCCGCCCGGCGCTCCCGAGTGGGTGGGCGCGTCGGGCGGGCGGTGCGGTCAGCCGGGCTGGCTGGACCGGTTCGCCAGACCGCGCGGCGGGGCCTTCATCCCGACCACGATGTCGACGATCTCGATGTAGCGGGCCTTGCCGCCCATCCGGAACGCGGTGGCCGCCGCGTTGATCTCCTCGAGGGTGTCGCCCTCGACGATCGTGACCTGGTCGTACTTGCCGTTCACCCCGGTCGTCACGACGTGCGTGAGCTGCTTGGCGAAGCGGCCCAGGTCCCGTGCGTGCTCGGCGGAGACCTCGTGGATGCCCTCCCGGCCGAGCGCGAAGTACTCCGGGCTGATCCGCATGAACAGGAAGCCGATGTATTTGTTCTTGTCCGCAAGGTCGTGCATCGCACCCTCCCAGATGTCGGTCTGACCTGCGACGATCACGAAGAGCTTATTGATGCCTACTGATCGTTATCAAGGCCGACGACTGTCGGGAGCACGACCGCCGACCGTCGGTCGCCGGACGACCCGGGACAGGTGCCGGCCCCCGCTCGGATGGCGGGATAGAGTCGCTGATTGACCAATCGCGGCCGAGGGGGCCGCGGCGCCACAGCTTGGGGGTACGGGTGAGCGAGGCGCGCGCAGCCGGTGACCGGATCGACGATCCGGTTGCCGTGGACGGGCAGCTGGCGGCCGAGTCGGAGACCACACTCGTGGTGGTGACCGGCGTCTCCGGGGGTGGCCGCAGCACTGTCGCCCGGGCGCTGGAGAACGTCGGCTACTACGTGGTCGACAACCTGCCGCAGGCGCTGATGCTGGACATGGCCGAGTTGGCGTTCAAGGCGGGCGGGGCGGCTCGGCGTACCGCGATGGTGCTGGACGTCCGGTCGCGGGCCTTCTCCACGGACCTGGCCGGGGCGATCCGGGAGCTGAAGGAACGCGGCTTCTCGCCCCGGGTGGTCTTCGTCGACGCCGACGACGAGGTGTTGATCCGCCGGTTCGAGAGCGTCCGGCGCTCGCACCCGTTGCAGGGCGACGGGCGGCTGGCGGACGGCATCGCCGTGGAGCGTGGCCTGCTGGAGGAGGCGCGTGACCAGGCCGACGTGATCATCGACACCAGCCACCTCAACGTCAACCAGCTCCGGCGTCGCATCGAGGAGCTGTTCGGCGGCGAGGACGCCCGCCGGCTGCGGGTCACCGTGCTGTCGTTCGGCTTCAAGTACGGCCTGCCGCCGGACGCCGATTTCGTGCTCGACGCCCGTTTCCTGCCGAACCCGTACTGGGTGCCGGAGCTGCGCGAGCACACCGGTCGGGAGGAGGCGGTCAGCGCGTACGTGCTGGGTCAGGAGGGCGCGGAAGCCTTCGTCACCTCGTACGCCGACCTGGTCAACGCCACCACCGCCGGCTTCGAGCGGGAGGGCAAGCGGTACCTGACGGTCGCCGTGGGCTGTACCGGCGGCAAGCACCGCAGCGTGGCAATCGCCGAGGAGTTGGCCAGCCGCCTGCGCCACTCCGGGCTGGCGGCCAACGCCCAGCACCGCGACCTGGGGCGCGAATGACGGCCCGCCGGGTGGTGGCGTTCGGCGGTGGGCACGGGCTCTCCGCGTCCTTGCGGGCGCTGCGCCACTGCGCACCCGAACTCGATCTCGACATCACCGCCGTGGTCACCGTCGGGGACGACGGCGGCTCCAGCGGCCGCCTGCGCGCCGAGCGGGGTGGACTGCCCCCGGGTGACCTGCGTCAGGCGCTGGTGGCGCTGGCCGGCGACCACCCGGCCACCCGACGCAGCGCCGGGTTGTTCCAGCACCGCTTCGCCGCCGTGCCGGCCGGCGTACCCCAACTTGGCGAAGCCGACCCGGACCCGGCGGCGACCGACGGCCGTAGCCCGCGTGACCAGGGCGCCGGTGGCCTCGGCCCGCGTGACCAGAGCACGGGCGGCCAGGGTACGGGCGGCCGGTGCGCGGCGCCCGGCGACGGGCTGGCCGGGCACGCGGTGGGCAACCTGGTGCTCTGCGGTCTCATGGAGCTGCTCGGTGACCCGGTGGCCGCGCTGGAGCACGCAGGCGCGATGCTCGGCGCGGTCGGCCGGGTGTTGCCGATGTCCCGACAGCCGGTCGGCATCGAGGCGCAGGTACGCGGTGTCGACCCGGCCGCCCCCGACGAGGTGCGGACCGTGCGCGGCCAGCACCAGGTGGCGGTCACCACCGGGCGGGTCGAGTCGCTGCGCCTCACGCCCGCCGCCCCGGCAGCCTGTGCCGAGGCCATCGAGGCGATCATGGCGGCGGACTGGTTGATCTTCGGGCCGGGCAGCTGGTACACGAGCGTGCTCCCGCACCTGCTGGTGCCGCAGTTGGCCGACGCGATCGTGTCCACCTCGGCCCGGCGGCTGGTCACGTTGAACCTCGCCGCGGAGAAGGAGACCCTCGGGCTCTCGGTCGCCGACCACCTCGCGGCCCTGCACTGGTACCTGGCCGAGCTCAAGGTGGATCTCGTGCTCGCCGATGCCCTGGCGGTGGGTGACCCCGAACCGGTCGAACGTGCGGCAGAATCGCTGGGTGCCCGCCTGGTCCTCGCCCCCGTCGCCGTCACCGACGGCACTCCCCGCCATGATCCGGCTGCCCTGGGCGCCGCGCTGGTGCCTGTCCTGGGCGCCGATCGTTAGACACGTACGTAATCTCCGGCGACACGCCGGAACCGGTCCGTGAGGGGACGCACAATGGCGATGACGGCCGCGGTCAAGGACGAGCTGAGTCGGGTCGACGTGCCCAAGCCCTGCTGTCGGCGGGCGGAGATGGCCGCACTGCTGCGCTTCGCCGGCGGGCTGCACATCGTCTCCGGCCGCGTGGTGGTGGAGGCGGAACTGGACACGGGGGCGGTGGCCCGGCGGTTACGCCGGGAGGTCGCCGAGGTCTACGGATATCCCAGCGAGATCCACGTGCTGGCGTCCGGTGGACTGCGCAAGGGCAGCCACTTCATCGTGCGGGTGGTCAAGGACGGCGAGGCCCTCGCCCGGCAGACCGGCCTGCTCGACGTGCGGGGCCGCCCGGTGCGCGGGCTGCCCCCGCACGTGGTGGCGGCGAACGTCTGCTGCGCGGTCTCCGCGTGGCGGGGCGCGTTCATGGCCCACGGTTCGCTCACCGAACCCGGCCGCTCCAGCGCTCTGGAGATCACCTGCCCGGGGCCGGAGTCGGCGTTGGCGCTTGTCGGCGCGGCCCGCCGCATCGGCATCACCGCCAAGAACCGCGAGGTGCGCGGCGTGGACCGGGTGGTGGTCAAGGACGGCGACGCGATCGCCGCGCTGCTCACCCGCATCGGCGCGCACTCCAGCGTGCTGGCCTGGGAGGAGCGTCGGGTACGCCGGGAGGTGCGCGCCACCGCCAACCGGCTCGCCAACTTCGACGACGCCAACCTGCGCCGCTCGGCGCGCGCCGCGGTCGCTGCCGCCGCCCGGGTCACCCGCGCGCTGGAGATCCTCGCCGAGGAGGCGCCCAACCACCTGACCGACGCCGGGCGGCTGCGCCTGGAGCACCGGCAGGCGTCCTTGGAGGAGTTGGGCGCGCTGGCTGACCCGCCGCTGACCAAGGACGCCATCGCCGGGCGGATCCGCCGGCTGCTCGCCCTGGCCGACAAGCGCGCCCGGGACCTCGGCATCCCGGATACGGAAGCGGCAGTCACGCCCGACATGCTCGTGGTCTGATAGGACGGTGGGGTCGCACGGTGTGCCCGGGAGCACGACCCGGCGCGGCGTGGTCTCGCACGCTCGGATAGGGTCGCTGCGTACGGCAAGGGGGCCGACACCGGCACTCCTCGCTGTGCCCACCGCCTCGGGCGGTCAGGTCCGCAGACCGCGCGGCGGGGTGGCCGAGATGAACCGTCAGCGGCCGGCTCCAACGGTCGGCGCACACCATTCCCGCCGGCCCGTTGTCTGAAGCCGGTGGACCAGAACGCGAGGAGATGGGACCTTGACCATCCGGGTTGGCATCAACGGCTTTGGCCGAATCGGCCGTAACTTCTTCCGGGCAGTGCTGGCGTCTGACGCCGACATCGAGGTCGTGGCGGTCAACGACCTGACCGACAACGGCACGCTCGCCCACCTGCTCAAGTACGACAGCATCCTCGGCCGCCTGCCCTACGAGGTCAAGGCCACCGCCGACGAGATCACCGTCGGTGGCAAGACCATCAAGGCGTACGCCGAGAAGGACCCGTCGAAGCTGCCGTGGGGCGACCTGAACGTCGACGTCGTCATCGAGTCGACCGGCTTCTTCACCGACGCCACCAAGGCCAAGGCGCACGTCGACGGCGGGGCCAAGAAGGTCATCATCTCCGCCCCGGCGAAGAACGAGGACGTCACCGTCGTCATGGGTGTCAACCACGACACCTACGACCCGGCGAAGCACACCATCATCTCCAACGCTTCGTGCACCACCAACTGCCTCGCCCCGATGGCGAAGGTCCTGCACGACACGTTCGGCATCCAGCACGGTCTGATGACGACGATCCACGCGTACACCCAGGACCAGAACCTCCAGGACGCGCCGCACTCGGACCTGCGTCGGGCCCGGGCCGCAGCGCTGAACATCGTTCCGACCTCGACCGGCGCCGCCAAGGCCATCGGCCTGGTGCTGCCGGACCTCAAGGGCAAGCTCGACGGGTACGCGCTGCGGGTGCCGATCCCGACCGGCTCGGTCACCGACCTCACCGTCAACGTGGGTCGGGAGACCACCGTGGACGAGGTCAACGCCGCGCTGAAGGCCGCCGCGGACGGCCCGCTCAAGGGCATCCTGGTCTACAACGAGGACCCGATCGTCTCCTCCGACATCGTCACCGACCCGGCGTCGTGCATCTTCGACGCGCCGCTGACCAAGGTCGTTGGCAACCAGGTCAAGGTCGTCGGCTGGTACGACAACGAGTGGGGCTACTCCAACCGGCTCGTCGACCTGGTCAAGTTGGTCGGTAGCTCGCTGTGAGCATCCGGACCCTCGACGACCTGCTCGCCGAGGGGGTGGCAGGTCGGCGCGTGCTGGTGCGCGCCGACCTGAACGTCCCGCTCGACAAGCAGTCCGGTGCCATCGACGATCATAACTCCGCCTCCGCGCCGCAAGGCGGCACTCCGGACGGAGTGAGGATCGCTGACGACGGTCGCATCCGCGCGGTGCTGCCGACCCTCGGCGCGCTGGTCGAGGCCGGCGCGAAGGTGGTCGTCTGCTCGCACCTGGGCCGCCCGAAGGGCGCTCCGGACCCGCAGTTCAGCCTTCGCCCGGTCGCCGGGCGCCTCGGTGAGCTGCTCGGCGCGCCGGTGCACTTCGCGACCGACACCGTCGGTGAGTCCGCCCGTTCCACGGTCGCGGACCTGGCCGACGGCCAGGTCGCCCTTCTGGAGAACCTGCGCTTCAACGCGGGCGAGACCAGCAAGGACGAGGCCGAGCGGGGTGCCTTCGCCGACCAGCTCGCCGCGTTCGGCGACGCGTACGTGGACGACGCGTTCGGCGCCGTGCACCGCAAGCACGCGAGTGTCTTCGACGTGCCGGCCCGGTTGCCGCACGTCGCGGGCCGGCTGGTGCTGCGTGAGGTCGAGGTGCTCTCCAGGCTCACCGCCGACCCGGAGCGGCCGTACGTGGTGGTGCTCGGTGGGTCGAAGGTGTCCGACAAGCTCGCCGTGATCGAGGCACTGCTGCCCACGGTCGACCGGCTGCTCATCGGTGGCGGGATGTGCTTCACCTTCCTCAAGGCCCAGGGCCTGGAGGTGGGCACCTCGCTGCTGGAGAAGGACATGGTCGAGACCTGCCGCAACCTGCTGGAGCGGTCCAACGGCAAGATCATGCTGCCGGTCGACGTGGTGGTGGCGGACGCGTTCGCCCCGGATGCCGCGCACGACACGGTCCGGGTCGACGGCATCCCGAGCCACCGGCTCGGTCTGGATGTCGGCCCGGAGACGGTGGCCGGCTTCAGCGCCGCGCTGTCCCCGGCGAAGACGATCTTCTGGAACGGTCCGATGGGCGTGTTCGAGATGCCTGCCTTCGCGGCGGGCACCCGGGGCATCGCCGAGGCGATCACCAAGGCCGACGCGTTCAGCGTCGTCGGTGGCGGTGACTCGGCGGCGGCGGTCCGTGCCCTGGGGCTGGACGAGTCGTCCTTCGGGCACATCTCCACGGGCGGCGGCGCCTCCCTGGAATACCTCGAGGGCAAGACCCTCCCCGGCATCGCGGCCCTGGAGAACTGAATGTCGAGCACCACCCGTCGGCCGTTGATGGCCGGCAACTGGAAGATGAACCTCAACCACCTCGAGGCCAACCTGCTCGTGCAGAAGTTGGCGGCGAGCCTCACCGAGAAGCAGCTCACCGAGGTCGAGACGGTCGTGCTGCCGCCCTTCACCGACCTGCGGACGGTGCAGACCGCGGTGGACGGCGACAAACTGCTGATCGGCTACGGCGGGCAGGACCTCTCCGCACACGCGTCCGGCGCGTACACCGGGGAGATCTCCGGTCCGATGCTGGCCAAGCTCGGCTGCACCTACGTGGTGGTCGGGCACTCGGAGCGGCGGGCCTACCACAACGAGGACGACGCACTCGTCAACGCCAAGGTGAAGGCGGCGCTGACGCACGGCCTGACGCCGATCCTCTGCGTGGGGGAGGGGCTGGACGTCCGCGAGCAGGGCACCCACGTGGCACACTGCGCCGACCAGCTCGACGGGGGCCTCGCCGGGCTCACCGCCGAGCAGGTGCGGCAGGTCGTGATCGCGTACGAGCCGGTCTGGGCGATCGGCACGGGCAAGACCGCGACGCCGGAGGACGCCCAGGAGGTCTGCGGGGCGGTCCGTCAGCGACTGGCGGAGCGCTTCGACCAGGAGACCGCCGACCAGGTGCGGGTCCTCTACGGCGGCTCGGTCAAGGCGTCGAACGTCGCCTCGATCATGGCCCAGCCGGACGTGGACGGGGGCCTGGTGGGGGGCGCCAGCCTGGACGCGGAGGAATTCGCTCAGATCTGCCGCTTCCCGGAGCACATCGCTCGCTGATCGCTCGGTATCCTGGACACCGCCCGTCCGCCGGTCGGTGCCGCCGTGCCCGATCAGACCGGGCGAGGATCGCTACGAGAGGACTGACCCCAGCCATGCCGATCTGGTTCGCATACACGTTGATCGTGTTGCTGATCATCACGAGCATTCTGCTCACCATGCTTATCCTGCTGCACCGCGGCAAGGGCGGCGGTCTGTCGAGCATGTTCGGCGGTGGCGTCAGCTCCAGCCTCGCCGGCTCCTCCGTGGCAGAGAAAAACCTGGACCGTTACACCGTTCTGGTGAGCGTCGTCTGGTTCGCCGCCATCGTCGGGCTCGGGCTCTGGCTCCGCCTCCAGATGAACAGCGGCACCTGAGCACGCTCGTTCAGTCGTACAATCTGCGCGCGGTCCGTCACTCGACGGGCCGCGCGCAGGCTTTTCTCCGCTGCACCGCGTCGCCCGCCGTCCACCCCTGTTTGATGGCGGGTCCCCTCCGACGACAGGAGCGAGCAGCCGTGCCCAGTGGCAACGTCATCCGCGGCGCCCGAGTCGGTTCCGCGCCCATGCGCCCCGACGAGCGACACGCACCCGCCCCCCGACAGGACGTCACCTACTGGTGCCGCAACGACCACCGGATCGACATCCGGATCGCCGCGGACGCCGAGGCGCCTCCCCGGTGGGACTGCCCCCGGTGCGGCCTGCCCGCCGGCCGGGACGCCCAGAACCCGCCCGGCCGGACCCGCGCCGAACCGTACAAGAGCCACCTGGCGTACGTGAAGGAGCGGCGCACCGCCGAGGAGGGGGAGGCCCTGCTGAACGAGGCGCTGGCGGCGTTACGTCGCCGCCGGGGCGAGTAGGCGGCTCCGACTAGCGCAGGCTGCGCAGTCGTGCCGGTACGTCGGCTGCCGCTGCCCGGTCCAACAACCAGCGGGTGCGGCCCACCCCGTGCACCCCGGCGGCCGGCAACTGCACCGGCCCGGCACCGGCCAACGCCATGCCCACCGCGCGAGCCTTGTCGGCGCCGGCGGCCACCAGCCAGACCTCCTCGGCGGTGTTGATCGCCGACAGGGTGAGCGTTGTCCGCGTCGGCGGCGGCTTGGGGCTGCCCCGCACCGCGCTGACCGGCCGGGTCTCGTAGCCCACCGGGTGCTCGGGGAAGACCGAGGCGACATGCCCGTCCTCGCCGACGCCCAGCATCAGCACGTCGAAGTGCGGCAGCGTGGCGTGCCCGGGCCGGGCGGCGTGCGCCAACTCCTCCGCGTACCCGGCAGCAGCCGCCTCGGGGTCGTTGCCGGCCGGGCCGTCCGAGGCTGGCATCGGGTGCACCCGGGCCGGGTTCAGCGGCACCACGCCCAGCAGGGCGGCTCGGGCCTGGGTCTCGTTGCGGTCCGGATCACCGGAGGGCAGGAACCGCTCGTCGCCCCACCACACGTCGACCCGGGACCAGTCCACCGCGTCGCGGGCGGGCAGCGTCGCCACCGCCCGGTACACGGCCGCGGCGACCCGGCCGCCGGTGAGCACCACCGAGGCCTCGCCCCGGTCGGCCTGGGCGTCGAGCAGCTTCACCAGCAACCGGGCCGCCACGGCCTGCGCCAGCAGGTCGGCGTCGGCGTGGACGGCGACACTCGCCTCACTCATGGAATGCGCCTTCGTTTCCCGACCGCGCGGCGGTCGCTGTCGCGTCGTGCCCGGACCGGTTCGCCCGAGATGGTGTGCTCCGGGGCAGGGACCGGTCTACACCGGCCCCTGCCCCGACGTCGTGCCCCGGCAGGGCCTCAGCTCTCGCCGCTGGTGCCGGAGTGCGCGGTGACCCCGGCCTCGGCGCGCCGCGCGGTGGCCGGATCCTTCCACACGTGCACCCGCTGCGCGGGGCGCTGCTCCAAGCCACGCAGCCCGACCGTCGCGCCCAGCGCCTCCGCGTACACCTGGTCGGCGTCCAGACGCCGCAGCTCCTCCGCCAACTCGTCACCGAGCGGACGGCGGACCAGCGGCAGGGCCCGGTCGTCCTGGCCGGTACGCCGGAACACCGCCATGCTGTCCTCGCGGGTCAACGACAGCTGATCGCCGTTGGCGCAGCTCAACCGCACCTCCCGCATCCGGGGAAACTCGTCGGAGTCCACCCGGTGCGGCGTGATGCCGAGCCGGCTGGACAGCCAACCGACCATCAGCGCGGCCGTCGGGTCGGTGGGCGGCGCGACCACCGTCGCCTCGACGACCCGCTCGCTCGCGGTGTCGAACGCCCCGGCGACCAGGGTCCGCCACGGGGTGATCCGGGTCCACGCCAGGTCCGTGTCGCCCGGGGCGTAGTCCCGGGCACGCTGCCGCAGCGCCTCCACCGGGTCGGCGGCCTGCGCCGAGTCGGTGATCCTGCGGTCGGCGACCACCCCGAGGAAGTCGGTGGCGATCTCCGCCGGCGGCTCGCCGTGCCACCAGGTGACCACCGGCACGTCCGGGACCAGCAGCGGCATGACCACCGACTCGGCGTGCAGGGCCAACCGGCCGTACATCCGGGTGACCACGGCCTCGCACGGGCCGAGCCGGCCACCGACCACGATCTCCGCGTCCAACCGGTTGCGGTCCCGCTCGATCTCGGAGCGAACCACCACCACGAGCCGGCACGGGTGGGCGGCGGCGGCGATCGTCGCCGCCGCCTCCGCCTCGCGGACCCGCTTCTCGTCCACCACCACGATGAGAGTGAGCGCCATGCCACTGGCCACGCCACCGGCGCTGCGCCGCTCGGCGGCGAGCGCCTTGACCACCTCGTTGCCGGTGGTGTCCCAGAGCCCGATCATGCTCTTCTCCAAGCGCGGCCCTCGCGGGCCAGCATCTCGTCGGAGGCGCGCGGCCCCCACTCGCCGGCCCGGTACGGCTCCGGCTTGGTGCCCACCCAGGCGTGCTCCAGTGGGTCGATCACCTGCCAGCTCTGCTCGACCTCGGCCGCGTCCGGGAACAGGGTGCGGTCGCCGATCAGCACGTCCAGCACCAGCCGCTCGTACGCCTCGGGGCTGGACTCGGTGAACGCCTCGCCGTACTGGAAGTCCATCGCGATGTCGCGGACCTCCATCGTGGTGCCCGGGACCTTCGAACCGAACTTGAGCACCACACCCTCGTCCGGCTGCACCCGGATGACCAACTGGTTGTTGCCCAGCGACTCCATGTCGGCGTCGTTGAACGGCAGGTGCGGCGCCTTCTTGAACATGATGGCGACCTCGGTGACCCGCCGGGGCAGCCGCTTGCCGGCCCGGATGTAGAACGGCACCTCCGCCCACCGGCGGTTCTGGATGCCCAGCCGCACCGCCACGTACGTCTCCGTGGTGGAGTCGGTGGGGACGTCCCGCTCCTCCAGGTAACCGACCGCGCGCTCGCCTCCCACCCACCCGGGCAGGTACTGGCCGCGCACGGTGTCCCGAGCCACGTCCTTGGGCAGGGTGATCGCCTTGAGCACCTTCAGCTTCTCGGCCCGGATCTCGTCGGCGTCGAAACTGGTCGGCTCCTCCATCGCCACCAGGGCGAGAAGTTGCAGGAGGTGGTTCTGGAGCACGTCCCGGGCGGTGCCGACCGTGTCGTAGAAACCGGCGCGGGTGCCGATGCCCACATCCTCGGCCATGGTGATCTGCACCGAGTCGACGTACTTGGAGTTCCACAGCGGCTCGAACAGGTTGTTGGCGAACCGCAGAGCGAGGATGTTCTGAACGGTTTCCTTGCCCAGGTAGTGGTCGATCCGGAAGACGTCCTCCCGGGTGAACACGTCGTCGACGAGGTCGTTGAGGGCCTTCGCCGAGGGCAGGTCGTTGCCGAACGGCTTCTCCACGACGACCCGACGCCAACCGCCGGACTTCTCGTTGTCGGCCATCCCGGTGCGGGCCAGTTGCTTGAGCACGACGGGGAACGCGGCCGGGGGGATGGAGAAGTAGAACGCCGCGTTGCCGGTGATGCCGTGGGTCTGGCGCAGGTCGTCGAGCGTCGAGGCGAGCTGGTCGAAGGCGTCGTCGTCGTCGAACGACCCGCCGACGAACTTGATGTTGCCGGCCAGCCGTGCCCACACCTCGTCCCGCCAGGGGGTACGAGCGTGCTTGCGGGCGGCCTCGCACGCGAGGGTCTCGAAGTCGCCGTCACCCCAGTCGCGGCGCGCGAAGCCGAGCACCACGAAACCGGGCGGCAGCAGCCCCCGGTTGGCCAGGTCGTAGACGGCAGGGAGCAGCTTCTTGCGAGCCAGGTCGCCGGTCACCCCGAAGATCACCAGAGCGCACGGCTCCGGAATCCGGGGCAACCGGCGGTCCTGCGGGTCGCGTAGCGGGTTCACCGAACCGCCTCCTCGCTCCGCTTCAGTCACGTCGTCCATCCTCACGCCGGCAGATCACCGGCGGCGTCGAGCAGTTGGGCGACACCGGCGGCACGGTCGGTCAGATGCAGCCGCAGCACCGGGCGTTCCCGACCGGCGAGCGCCTGCCGGTCCCCGGCGGCCTGCGCCGCCTGCAACTCACCGAAGGTGTACGGCTTGCCCGGCACCGCCAGGTCCTCGGCGACCGCGCCGGTCACCTGGAGGTAGCTGCCCACCTGCGGGCCGCCCTTGTGGTACTGGCCCGTGGAGTGCAGGAACCGCGGACCCCAGCCGAACGTGACCGGCCGACCGCCCGCCTGCGCCAGCAGCGGCCGCAGCCGGGCCGTGTCGGCGTCGGCGAACCGGTCGAGGTACGCCATCACCGCGAGGTAGCCGTCGTCGCCCAGCCCGTCGAGCAGCCAGCGCAGCACCCCGGCCAGGTCCCCGGGAGCACCCTGCGGGGCGTACACCTCGATCGCGCCCTCGGTGAACGACGGCGACTCCGCCGGCAGGCCCGAGGCCAGGATCTTGTTGGTGTTCTCCTTGGACTCGGTGACGTTCGGCTGGTTGAACGGGTCGATGCCGAGCACCACGCCGGCCACCGCGGTCGCGTACTCCCAGGCCAGGAACTGCGCGCCCAGCGGGCCGTTGACGGCCACGTCCGGGGTGGCGCCGCCACCCGGCACGTCACCGGGGGCCAGCGAGCCGCCGTAGCTGACCGTCAGCACGTCCGCACCGGTGGCGCCGGGGCTCTGCGGCGACTCCACGACCACCGGGAGGATGCCCACCCCGGCCTTGCCCGTCGACTCGGCGATCAGCTGCTCGGCCCAGTCACCGAGACCGTCGATGCCGGTGCCGTCGGAGACCAGGGCGACCTTGTCCCGGGCCAGCGTGGCCGCGGCACCCAGGGCGGCGCCCAGCGCCAACGCCGGATTGTCCCGGTCCGCGCCGAGCGACGCGGCCAGCGCGTCGGCCTGGTCGAGGAGTTCCGCGACCTCGACCCCGGCCAGCGCCGAGGGCACCAGGCCGAACGCGGTGAGCGCCGAGTACCGGCCGCCCACGTTCGGGTCGGCGAGCACCGTGAACGCGCCCATCTCGGTCGCGGTGGTCTCCAGCGGCGAACCCGGGTCGGTGACGATGACGAAGTGCCGGCCGGCCTCTGCCTCGGTCATCCCGGCGTCGAGGAACGCCTGCCAGTAGACGCGACGGTGGCTGTCGGTCTCCACCGTCGACCCGGACTTGCTGGCCACCACCACGACGGTGCGTTCCAGCCGGTCACCGAGCGCCGCCCGGACCTGGCCCGGGTCGGTGGTGTCCAGCACGGTCAGCGGCCGGCCCAGCGTCCGGGTGATCACCTCGGGGGCCAACGACGAGCCGCCCATGCCGGCGAGCACCACGTGGTCCAGGTCGGCCAGCTCGGCTTTCAGCTCGGCGAGCTGCACCAGCAACTCGCGGCTGCGCTGGTGGGTGTCGACCCAGCCGAGCCGGACCTTCGCCTCGGCCTCGGCGTCCGGACCCCACAGGCTCGCGTCCTTGCCGGCCAGCTTGCCCGGGACGCCGGCCTTGACCAGCGCGTCCCGGGTCGAGGCGGGCGCGGACTTGTCGACCGCGTCCGCGCCGTACACGGCGAGGCCGGCAGCGGCCTCCACCGGTCCTGCGAGTAGGTCGCTCATGCCGTCACCTCCGCGCTGAACTTGCTGATTCGCGCGCTCATGCGCCACCGGTCTTCTCGGCGCTCTTGGCGTTGCCCTTGGCGGCCTTGTTCGGCGCACCCGTGCCCTTGGCCGCCGCCTCCAGCGACTTGCGGACGCCGTCGAGCAGCTCCTGCCAGCTGGCCTCGAACTTCTCCACGCCCTCGCGCTCCAGGGTGGCGATCACGTCGTCCATGTCCACCCCGACCGACTCCAGGTCCGCGAAGACCTTGCGGGCCGCGTCGTAGGAGCTGGTGATCGTGTCGCCGCGGGTCTCGCCATGGTCGGCGTACGCGTGGATGACCGATTCCGGCATGGTGTTGACCGTACCGGGGGCGATCAGCTCCTCGACGTAGATGACGTCGCGGTAGTCCGGATTCTTCGTCGAGGTGGACGCCCACAGCGGCCGCTGCGGGTGCGCGCCGGCGGCGGCGAGCGCCTTCCACCGGTCGGAGGAGAACACCTCGGTGTAGCGCTCGTACGCCAGCTGGGCGTTGGCGACGGCGGCCTTGCCCTTGAGGGACTTCGCCTGGTCGGAGCCGACCTTCTCGAGCCTCTTGTCGATCTCGGAGTCGACCCGCGAGACGAAGAACGATGCCACCGAGCCGATCTTCGACAGGTCGTGGCCGTTGGCCTTGGCCTGCTCCAGGCCGGTGAGGAACGCCTCCATGACCGCCGAGTAGCGGTCCAGGCCGAAGATCAGCGTCACGTTGACGCTGATGCCCTCGGCGAGGGTGTCGGTGATCGCCGACAGGCCCTCCTCGGTGGCCGGGATCTTGATGTAGAGGTTGGGGCGGTCGACCAGCCACCACAGGGCCTTGGCCTCGGCCACCGTCTTGTCCGCGTCGTGCGCGCTGCGCGGGTCCACCTCGATGGAGACCCGGCCGTCGACGCCCTCGCTGCCGTCGTACGACGGGCGCATCACGTCGCAGGCCCACCGCACGTCGTACGTGGTGAGCATGCGTACGGCCTCTTCCACGTCCACGTCACGGGTGGCGAGGTCGCGAAGCTGCCAGTTGTACTCGTCGGCGTCGCTCAGGGCCTTTGCGAAGATCGTCGGGTTGGTGGTGACACCGGCCACGTGCTTCTCACGGCGCAGCTCGTCCAGCCCGCCGGAGCTCAGTCGCACCCGGGAAAGATCGTCGAGCCAGACCGCCACACCCGCGGCGGTGAGCTCATTCAACTTGTCCGTCATGCCGTCCACGCTCCCTCAGTTGCCGGTCGTGAAACCGGTGATGTCGCCCACCCGGGCCAGCGAGGCGTGTGCCGCCGCCACGATCCGGTCGCCGGTGAACCCGAACTGCTCGAAGAGCACGGTGTGCGGGGCGCTCGCCCCGTAGTGCTCCAGGCTCACGCTCTCGCCCAGATCACCGACGATGCCGCGCCAGGACATCGCGATGCCCGCCTCCACGCTCACCCGTGCCTTTACCCCACGGGGGAGCACCGACTCCCGGTACGCCTCATCCTGCTCGTAGAACCACTCCTGGCAGGGCATCGAGACGACCCGGGTCGGGGTGCCGTCGGCCTCCAGCCGCTCCCGGGCGGTCAGGCAGAGCTGCACCTCGGAACCGGTGCCGATGATGATCACCTGCGGCTTGCCGTTGGACGCCTCGGCCAGCACGTAACCGCCCTTGGCCACCCCCTCCGCGCTGCCCAGGACGTCGCGGTCCAGGGTCGGCAGCGGCTGGCGGCTCAGCGCCAGCGCGGTGGGCCGGTCGGTGTGCTCCAGCGCCTGCCGCCAGGCCCAGGCCGTCTCGTTGGCGTCCGCCGGACGGACCACGTCCAGCCCCGGGATGGCGCGCAGCGCGGTCAGGTGCTCCACCGGCTGGTGGGTCGGGCCGTCCTCGCCCAGGCCGATCGAGTCGTGCGTCCACACGTAGGTGACCGGCAGCTTCATCAGCGCGGCCAGCCGCACCGACGGGCGCATGTAGTCGCTGAACACCAGGAACGTGCCGCCGTACGGGCGGGTGCCGCCGTGCAGGGCGATGCCGTTGAGGACCGCGCCCATGGCGTGCTCACGGATGCCGAAGTGCAGCGTGCGCCCGTACTCGTGACCGGGGAAGTCCTTGGTGGCGTGCGCGGCCGGGATGAACGACGGCTCGCCCTTCATCGTGGTGTTGTTGCTCTCGGCCAGGTCGGCCGAGCCACCCCACAGCTCCGGGAGCACCGGCGCGAGGGCCTCCAGCACCTTGCCCGAGGCGGCGCGGGTGGCGACGCCCTTGGCGTCCGCCGGGAAGACCGGCAGCGCGTCGGTCCAGCCGTCGGGGAGTACGCGACCAGCCATCCGCTCGTAGAGCGCGGTGCGCTCCGGGTTGGCCTTCTTCCAGGCGTCGAACGCGCCGGTCCACTCCTGCTCGGCGTCGGAGCCGCGGCCCATCACCGTGCGGGCGTGGGCGAGCACCTCCTCGTCCACCTGGAAGGTCTGCTCCGGGTCGAAGTCGAGGATCCGCTTGGTGGCCTTCACCTCGTCGGCGCCGAGCGCCGAGCCGTGGATCTTGCCAGTGTTCTGCTTGTTGGGCGCGGGCCAGCCGATGATGGTGCGCAGCGCGATGAAGGACGGGCGGCCGGACTCGGCACGGGCGGCCACCAGCGCGGCGTACAGCGCCTCGGCGTCCTCGTGGTAGTCACCCTGGTCGGCGTCGCCGCTGCGCCAGTCGACGGTCTGGACGTGCCAGCCGTACGCCTCGTAACGCGCGGCCACGTCCTCGCTCTTGGCGATCCGGGTGTCGTCCTCGATGGAGATCTCGTTGTCGTCGTAGATCACCGTGAGGTTGCCCAGCTGCTGGTGCCCGGCGAGGGCGCTGGCCTCGTGGCTGATGCCCTCCTCGATGTCGCCGTCGGAGACGATGCACCAGATGTTGTGGTCGAAGACCGACGCGCCGGGCTCGGACTCGGGGTCGAACAGGCCGCGCTCGCGGCGGGCCGCCATGGCCATGCCGACCGCGTTGCCCAGGCCCTGCCCGAGCGGGCCGGTGGTGGTCTCCACGCCCGGGGTGTGCCCGTGCTCGGGGTGACCCGGCGTGAGCGAGCCCCACTGCCGCAGCGACTTGAGGTCGTCCAGGCTCAGCGGGTAACCGGACAGGAACAGCTGGATGTAGAGCGTCAGGCTGGAGTGCCCGGCGGAGAGGACGAACCGGTCCCGGCCGGGCCAGTTCGGGTCGGCCGGGTTGTGCCGCATGACGCGGTTGAAGAGGAGGTACGCCGCGGGCGCGAGGCTCATCGCGGTGCCCGGGTGGCCGTTGCCGGATTTCTCTACGGCGTCCATAGCTAGCACGCGGACGGTGTCGACGGCCCGGCGATCGAGGTCGGACCAGTTCAGTGCGGAGTGCTCGGGTCGTTTGGCAGCCACGATGGTTGTGCTCCTCGGCAGATGGGCGGAACCCTCACCGATGACCTTATCGAGCGTCCCTAAACGCGCGCCCGGGGATCTCGCATGGTGTGCGCGAGGTGACGTTCCGGGATGCTTGGTTCAACCCGGTGGTGTGACGGCCCGCACCGTTGTCGGGTCGGCCGGGCAGCCAAAACGACAACGCGTAGTGTGTGGGTCGGTGTGCGGGCCCGTGCGGTCCCGACCGATCCGATCTCCCCGTGCCCGATGCCGGAAGGTGGCAATCCGTGAGCATGATCACCGAGCGCCCCGCGAGCAATCCGGCCGGGCAGCACCCGGCACGGGCTGCCGAGGGTCCGGTGGCCCGGCGGGACGTACGCGCGATGGTGTCGGCGTACGTGGCGCTCACCAAGCCGCGGATCGTCGAACTCCTGCTGGTCACCACCGTCCCGGCGATGATGCTCGCCGACGGCGGGCTCCCGTCGCTGTGGCTGATGGCCGTCGTGCTGATCGGTGGCTCGCTCGCCGCGGGCGCGGCAAGCGTGCTCAACTGCTACATCGACCGGGACATCGACCAGTTGATGCGGCGTACCAAGCGGCGGCCGCTGCCGGCGCACACCGTGTCACCGCGTAACGCGCTGGTCTTCGGTCTGGTCCTGGCGGCGGTGTCGATCGCCCTGATGGCGGCGTTCACCAACCTGCTCGCCGCCGGGCTGACGCTCGCCGCGATCGTCTACTACGACGTCATCTACACGTTGTGGCTCAAGCGCTCCACCCCGACGAACACCTTCTGGGGCGGCGCCTGTGGGGCGGCCCCGGTGCTGATCGGGTGGGCGGCGGTGACCGGCTCGCTGGCGCCGGCCGCGTGGGGGCTCTTCGCGGTGGTCTTCTTCTGGCAGATGCCGCACTTCTACCCGCTCGCCATGAAGTACAAGGACGACTACGCCCGCGCCGGGATCCCGATGCTGCCGGTGGTGGCCTCGGTCCGCCGGGTGAACGCCGAGATCCTGATCTTCGCCTGGCTCACCGTGCTCACCTCCCTGGCCGTCTGGCCGCTGGGGCTCAGCGCGATCTACGGGGTGCCGACTTTGGTGGTGGGGGCCATCTTCGTGCTCGAGGCGCACCGACTCTGCCGGCGCGCGACTCGCGGCGAGGCGGTCAAGCCGATGCGGCTGTTCCACTGGTCCACGACGTACCTGACGATCGTGTTCCTCGCCGTCGCGCTCGACGCGCTGATCTGACCCGTCCTCGCCGGCAGCGCCTGGCGACGCGCTCCTGACTAATCATGGCCATGGATGAGTTGTCCGGGTTTAACGTCACATCAGAGTAACTTTCAGCATGAGTCGGATCGACTCAACTGTGTCGGCCGGACGGCGATTTGGCCGCTATCTTTGTGAGCATAAGTCCGGATATAACCGGGCAGGTGACGCGTGGTCGTCGTTAAACCTCTAGGTAATTGGCATCACAAAAGGTTCATGGTTCTCGCCCGAGCGGGTGCGAGTCTGCTTAGGCTTCGCGTCATGGCAGATGGTTCCGATACGACGCTGACGGCCGAGCAGACCGCCGAGCAGGCACCCCAGGGCCTGGTCGCGAGCCTTCAGGCATTCGCCGCCGGCCACGGCGGCGCGAAGGCGGTCATCGAGTACGTCGGCAAGCGTGGCGCGCGAATCGTGCTGGTGGGTTCCGACGGCGAGTGGGGCGACCAGTTCGCCGACGACACCGTCACCGCACGGGAGGCGTGCGCCAAGGCGGGAGTCACCGTCGAGAACGCCTGGGAGCGTGAACTGATGGACCAGATGCGCCCCAGCAACGACCTCTGGCGGTCGATGGCCCGCCGCACCATGGCCCGCTGAACAGCCAGCTCAATTGACCACCCATCACCAGTCGACCCGGGGGGAACCCCGGGTCGCTCTCGCCACCTGTGCCGACCTCGTCGACCTCGACCCGGACGACCGGCTGGTCCTCGCCCCACTCCGGGCCCGTGGCATCTCCGTCGCGACCGAGGTCTGGGACGACCCCGACGTCGACTGGTCCTCCTTCGACCTGGTCGTGCTCCGATCCCCCTGGGACTACGCGCTGCGCCGCGACGAGTTCGTCGCCTGGGCGGCAACCGTCCCGGCGCTTGTCAACCCGGCCGACGTGGTTCGCTGGAACACCGACAAGCGGTACCTCGCCGAGCTGAGCGCCGCCGGGGTGCCGACCGTACCGACGTCGTGGGTCGAGCCGGGGGAGCGCTGGCAGCCACCCGCCGAGGCCGGCGAGTACGTGCTCAAGCCCGCGGTCAGCGCCGGCAGCCAGGACACCGGCCGGTACGACCTGGCCGACCCGGAACACCGGGACCTGGCCACCGCACACGTCCGCCGGCTCTCCGACGCCGGCCGGGTGACCATGGTCCAGCCGTACCTGCGGGCGATCGACACCGAGGGTGAGACGGCGCTGCTCTTCCTGGCCGGCCCGGACGGGCTCGCCTTCAGCCACGCGATCCGCAAGGGCCCGATGCTCACCGGTCCGGACCTCGGCCCGGACGGGCTCTACAAGGCCGAGGAGATCAGCGCCCGTACCGCCCGACCCGCACAACTGGCGGTGGCCGAGCGGACGCTCGCCGCGGTGCCCGGCGGCACACGGCAACTGCTCTACGCCCGGGTCGACCTGATCCCCGGCCCGGACGGCGAGCCGGTCCTGGTCGAGCTGGAGCTGACCGAGCCGTCGCTGTTCATCGGGTACGCCGACGGGGCACCGGACCGCCTCGCCACCGCGATCGCCACCCACCTGGCCCGCAAGGCCTGACCCGCCGCCGAGCGCCCGGCGGCGATGGCACAGCGCCCGCAGGCCCCTGTTTGTCGACTCGGCTTCGCCGTGATCGACTCGGCTCTTGTGTGACCGACTCAGCTCTTGTGTGATCGACTCGGCTTTCCGGAAGTCGGCCCGTCGGACCGGCCCGGACGGCGCGGATTCAAGGAAACCGAGTCGATCAGAGCAGGCAGGCAGGCACCTGCCCCGAAGTTGTGCGGATCGTGCGGCCGTGAGACCCACGTGCCCGGATCGCGGACGGCGGGTTGCTGCGTTCCGGCCGGCACGGAGCGTCTGCGCCGTCAAGGTCACGCAACATCTCGGATGTAGTGGCATCACGCACGCCCGACCCCACTAGAACCAGGATCGAGCACGATCTTGGCGGCATGGACGCCCCGAACTCTTTGCCGGCCTCTCGGGGCGCTGCGCGTCGCCAAGATTCGCGCAATATCGGGGATGTTGCTGGCTCCGGCGCGTCGGAGGCAGCAACATCGGGGAAGTTGCGCAGATCTTGGCGCGGGGCGCGGGGCGCGGGGCGCGGGGCGCGGGGCGCGGGGCGCGGGGCGCGGGGCGCGGGGCGCGGGGCGCGGGGCGCGCGGGGCGCGGGGCGCGGGGCGCGCGGGGCGCGGGGCGCGGGGCGGCGCGTCGGGCGGCAGGGTCCCCGGGGGCGGGCGGGCCGCGGGGTCCGCCCGCCCCGAGGGGGATCCTCAGCAGTTGCGGAGTTCGGGGGACTGGTTGAGCAGTTGGCCACGGGTCGACACGAAGCGGCGGTAGCGTTCCCCGTCGACGGCGGACGGGCGGAACGCGGCGACGCGGTGGCAGTTCTGGAATGCCAGGCGTACGCCGAAGTGCCGTTCCAGGCCGGCGCGGATCGCGTCGCTGGCCAGGGCCCGGAGCAGTTGCCCCCGGTCGGCGTCGGTGGGCGGCGGGACGACGTTGTCGGCCAGGTCGTCGTCTCCGGCTTCGAGTTCGGCGACCACCCGGCTCACGGTGGCCCAGGCGTACGGGAGTGAGTCGCGGACGCAGGCGATGAAGGCCTCGTCGTCGATCGGGCCTCGTTCGGCGGCGTCGAGCAGGGCGGGCGGGACGGTGAGCGACATGGTTCTCCTCCGCATCGAGTAACGATTACCGTTTTCATTAACGGCGTCGACTGAGCAGACCACGTCGATGAAGGGACGTCAACGACCCCGCGGGCGCGCCGCGAACAGAAACCGGAAGTGGCAGCAGATCAGGGCCGGCGGGGGTGGCCCTTGAGGTGTCGTCCCAGCTCGCGGGCGATCTCGCGGTTCGCGTCGCGCTCGGCGAGCGTCTGCCGCTTGTCGTAGGAGCGCTTGCCCTTGGCCAGCGCCAGCTCGACCTTGGCATAGCCGTTCTCGAAGTACATCGACAGCGGGACCATGGTCACCCCGCCCTCGCGGACCTTGTCCAGGATCCGGTCGATCTCGGCCCGGTGCAGCAGCAGCTTGCGGTTGCGGCGCGGGGCGTGGTTGGTCCACGTGCCGTAGGTGTACTCGGCGATGTGCAGGCCGTACAGCACGATCTCACCGTCGCGCTCGTGCGCGAACGCGTCCACCAGCGAGGCCCGCCCCTCGCGCAGCGACTTCACCTCGGTCCCGACCAGCACGATGCCCGCCTCGTACGTGCGCAGCACGGTGTACTCGTGCCGGGCCTTCTTGTTCGAGGCGATCAACCGGCGTTCGGGCTGCTTGGACGGGCTCACCCCGCGACGATATCCGGCCGCCGTCTCAGCCGGTCGTCCGGCGTTCGGGGAGCAGTCGCCCGGTCAGCTCCCGTACCGCCTCGGCGAACTCGTCCTGCGACTCGCACGGCCAGTGCCCGAGGATCGGCGGGGGAACGCTGTCGCTGGGCGCCGGCACCACATCCTGCGGGTCGACCAACCGGCGGTCCACCATCGCCGCCGGACCGGTCAGCGTCTCGGCCGTCCCGGGTCGGTGGGCGGCGAAGATCCAACCACCGATCGGGTCGGTGTCGCGCCACAGGTTGATCCAGCGCCAGCCGACCCGCTCGCCGATCTCCCGCAGCGCCGGCTCGTCGGCGTAGGCCGGGAACAGCCGCGAGTACAACCGACCCAGTGGCGATCCGTAGGTCAGCAGCGCGACCCGGTCGGTGATCCGGGTGGGCAGTTGCAGCACCGTCGCGGCGAGCAGCACCGAGCCGTGGCTGTGCCCGGCCAGCAGCACGCCCTGTCCCTGTTCCACCAGGTAGGTGATCCGCTTGGCCAACTCGGGCACGGCCCGCTCGGCGTAGCAGGGCGGCGCGAACGGGTGCGCCGCCCGGGGCCAGAACGTGCCCAGGTCCCAGAGCACACCCACGTAGCGACGGAACTGCGCCGTCCGGTACGCGAAGATGCCGCCCACCACCAGGCCGAGCAGGATCAGGGCGATCGCGTAGCTGCCCGACCCGATCAGGAAGTTGACCATGCTTTCGGGCACCCCGACGTAGCGCTGCGCCAGCTCACCCGGCAGGAGCTGGAGCAGGCCGAGCACGCTGGTGGACAGGCCGAGCGCCGCCAGCCCGGCGTACACCACGGAGAGCGGTTCCAGCCGCTCGGTGAACCGGGCCCGGGCGATCGCCCGCTCGACCCGCCGCACCCGGTCCGCCGCCGCCGGAGGAGCGTGCGGGAAGTCGGCGGTCACGATCGCCCGGGCTACCCGCCGCCGCCCGCGCCGGGTCAGCCTGGTGACCAGGGCGGCCACCAGCAGAGCGGTCAGCACCGCCAGGAAAAACCCGAAGATCGCCCACTTGTACGCCAGGGGCGGGCTGGTCTCCAGCCCGTCCGCGGTCGTGCCCTCGCGATCGAGCACGTCCGCCACGCGGTAGACCAGCTCGGCGGAGAACGCCACGGCGAGACCGGCCGCGATCGTGACGAAGACCGGCGCTCCCAACGCGCGCAGCGGCCCCCCGCGCTGCCCGCCGCCCCGCCGCCAGATCACCAGCGCGGCGAGGATGGTTATCAGCATCATCTGGCTGACGAACAGCCAGGCCACGATCGCTCCGTAGCCGGGCAGAGCGCCGCCCCGCGGCCACGGGGCCGGGCTGATGACGACGTGCACGATCACCAGCATCGTCACGCCGCAGGCGATCGTGCGCAGCCCGCGGAAGAGGGCGTCCACCCGGGGCGCCGGGTCGGTCCGGTCGATGCTCGGCACCACCGTGAGCAGGACCAGGCAGGCCAGCAGCACCGCCCCGGTGGCCGCCAGCAGGAGCACCATCACCCACGAGCGGTGTTGGCTGGCGCGGGCGGCCAGCAGGCTGCCGTCGAGGGTGGCGAATCCCGCCGCGACGTGGACCGAGCGCAGCCGACCCACGAGTGGCTCGCCGTCCCACTGGCCGACCGCGCTCAACCGGTGTTTCGAGGTCGGGGCCGACGGGCTGCGGAACGCGTCGAACGAGTGGCCCGGGCGGGCGCCGAGCCACCAGACCAACCCGAGGGCGGCGACCGGCACCAACGCCAGCACACCCAGGCGGAGCCCGGGCGGGCGTCCGCCGAGCCAGGACAGCCAGCTCCGCCCGGCCAGGCACGACGGGGTGTCCATGCAGCGCCAGGCGACCAGGTCCAACGCCACCCCGACGATGGAGAGCACGTAGAGCATGGTGAGGGTGAGGGCGAGCACCCGGCACAGCGCCATGAAACCCAACTTCGACGCGGTGTTCGCCGGGCGCATCCACAGCGCCACGTTGCAGAGCATGAAGGGCAACAGGAACACCAGCGACAGCGTCCGCACGGCCGTGCCGGACGGCAGGTCACTCCACCGGTACGCCTCCAGCGTCACCCCGTCCGTCCCGGTCGAGTCCGGGTAGCCGGGGCGCGGTCGGTAGAACCCGCCGCTGCGGTCCCCGGCGACCTGGTGCACGTACGGCCGGCCCAGCACCTGATCCGCCCCCGCGCCGGAGACACCGTGCACCCGCAGTTCCACGATCCCGCCCGACGTGGTCGGTCCGGTCGGCGACACGTCCGCCATGGGCCCCCCGAGGTGTGCGCGGCAGCCGGGCGGGTCGTCGACGTACGACCACCTACGCGGCTCCCCGGCTTACCCATCCCGAACCCGGTCAACCATCCGCCGAGCCCGGGCCGTGGTGCGGCCGACCGTCAACAGGTGATTTCATGGCGCCATGGCGAATCCGGTGATCCTGACCGTCGACGACGACCCCGTGGTGTCCCGCGCGGTGGCCCGGGACATCCGCCGCCGCTACGGCGACCGCTACCGGGTGCTGCGGGCGTCCTCCGGACCGGAGGCGCTGGACGCGCTGCGGGAGGTCAAGCTGCGCGGCGAGCAGGTGGCGCTGCTCCTGGCCGACCACCGGATGCCGGAGATGACCGGCGTGGAGTTCCTGGAAGCGGCGATGGACATCTTCCCGGCTGCCCGCCGGGTGCTGCTCACCGCCTACGCGGACACCGATGCCGCGATCGAGGCGATCAACGTGGTGGACCTGGACCACTACCTACTCAAGCCCTGGCATCCGCCGGAGGAGAAGCTGTACCCGGTGGTCGACGGGCTGCTGGAGGCATGGTCGGTCACCCCGGACGCGGTGAGCGCCGAGATCCGGGTCGTAGGGCACCGCTGGTCGGCGCCGTCGTTCAAGGTCCGTGACTTCCTGGCCCGCAACCTGGTGCCGTACCGGTGGATGCTCTCCGACGACCCGGAGGGCGCCCGCCTGCTCGACGCGGCCGGGGCCACCGAGGCGGACGTGCCGCTGGTGGTGACGGCCGACGGTAAGGCGTTGATCGCCCCGAACGAGGCCGAGTTGGCCGCGTTGGCAGGGCTCACCGTGGTGCCCGCGTCGGACTTCTACGACCTGGTGGTGATCGGTGGCGGCCCGGCCGGCCTCGGTTCCGCTGTCTACGGCGCGTCGGAGGGGCTGCGCACCGTGCTCGTCGAGCGGCGGGCGACCGGCGGGCAGGCCGGGCAGAGCAGCCGGATCGAGAACTACCTGGGTTTCCCCGACGGCGTCTCGGGCGCGCAGTTGACCGATCGGGCCCGGCGGCAGGCGGTCAAGTTCGGCGCCGAGTTGCTCAGTGCCCGGGAGGTGGTCGGTCTGAGTGAGGCCGGCGGCGCCCGGCTGTTGCGCTTCGGCGACGGCTCCGAGATCGCGGCGCACACCGTGGTGCTGGCCACCGGCGTGTCGTACCGGGTGCTGGACGCTCCCGGGCTGGCCGACCTCACCGGTCGGGGGGTGTTCTACGGTGCGGCCGCCACCGAGGCGCCGAGCTGCGTCGAGCAGGACGTCTACATCGTCGGCGGGGCCAACTCCGCCGGCCAGGCTGCGGTGCACTTCTCCCGGTACGCGTCGAGGGTGCACCTGCTGATCCGGGGCGCGGACCTGACCGCCTCGATGTCGCGTTACCTGATCGACCAGTTGGAGCGGATCGACCGGATCACCGTGCACCCGCACACGGCCGTGGTCGGCGGTGCGGGTGAGGACCACCTGCAACGGCTCACCCTCTGCGACACCCGTACCGGGGAGGCCCGCTCGGTCGACACCTCCTGGCTGTTCATCTTCATCGGCGCGGAGCCCCGTACCGACTGGTTGGACGGGGTGGTGGTCCGGGACGGACGCGGCTTCATCGTCACCGGCCCGGACCTGTTGGCCGGGGGACGCCGGCCGGCCGGCTGGTCGCTGTCGCGCGACCCGTACCACCTGGAGACCAGCGTTCCGGGGGTGTTCGCGGCCGGGGACGTGCGAGCCGAGTCGGTCAAGCGGGTCGCCTCGGCCGTCGGCGAGGGCGCGATGGCCGTCTCGCTCGTGCACCGCTATTTGGAAGCCCAATGAGCCGGTTCAGCGAGGCCCCGCAGTCGCGAACGAAGGAGATCCAGTGACCACCGCGTCTGATCGGCTGACACCCGCGCAGTTGCGCACCCTGTTCCTGTTCGAGTCCCTCGACGAGGGGCAGCTCGACTGGCTGGCCGAACGCGGCCGGGTCGAGCAGCGCGCCGGCGGCACCCTCGTGTACGCCGAGGGGGAGCCCGGGACCTGCTTCTTCGTGCTGGTGCGCGGCGCGGTGGCGCTGAGC
Organism: Micromonospora sp. NPDC085948; assembly: GCF_040686315.1. Classification (NCBI taxonomy): domain Bacteria; kingdom Bacillati; phylum Actinomycetota; class Actinomycetes; order Micromonosporales; family Micromonosporaceae; genus Micromonospora; species Micromonospora sp. NPDC085948. Next base: position 27,232 of record NZ_JBFBJW010000009.1, read on the forward strand.
CGCCAGGTGCGCGGCGACGACATCGAGGTCAGCCGCACCGACCAGCGCGGCGTGTACGGCGGGGCGGTCCAGGCGTACCTGGGTGACCAGGTCGACCAGATCTACCGCAACACCATGCGGGCGCTTGTCGACTCGGACTTCTTCGTGCTGCCGGCGGAGGACTTCGCGCACGCCCTGCGGTCCTGGTTCCCGATGCCGATGCACCTGTTGGAGGGGTTGTTCCTCGGCCTGCGGAACAGCCAGACCATCGTCGGCGAGCGGGAGCGACTGCTGGCCCTCGGCTCGCTGTCGGCGGGGCTGACCCACGAGCTGAACAATCCGGCCGCGGCGGCGGTGCGGGCCACCTCGGTGCTGCGGGACCGGGTCGCCGGGATGCGGCACAAGCTCGCCATGGTCGCCGATGGTCGGCTCGACGGCACCGCCCTGCACGGCCTTGTCGCGTTGCAGGAGGAGGCTGTCGCTCGGGTGGCCACCGCGCCGAAGTTGACCCCGATGGCCACCGCCGATGCCGAGGACACCCTCACCGACTGGCTGGAGGAGCACGGCGTCGGCGGCGCCTGGGATCTGGCACCGATCCTGGTAGGAGGCGGGCTCGACGCGGCCTGGTTGGCGCAGGTCAAGGCCGCTGTCGGCGCGGCGGACCTGGAGGCGGCGGTGCGCTGGCTCACCTACACGGTCGACACCGAGCTGCTGATGCGGGAGATCGGCGACGCGGTCACCCGGATCTCCGGTCTGGTGGACGCCGCCAAGCAGTATTCGCAGCTGGACCGCGCGCCGCACCGGGTGGTGGACGTGCACGACCTGCTCGACGCCACGCTCGTGATGTTCAAGGGGAAGATCCCCGCCGAGGTGAAGCTGGTCCGCGAGTACGACCGCAGCATCCCGCCGGTCCCGGCGTACGCGGCCGAGCTGAACCAGGTGTGGACCAACCTGATCGACAACGCGTTGGGCGCGATGGGGGAGAAGGGGGTGCTGACCGTCCACACCGGCCGCGTCGGTGACCAGTTGGCGGTCGAGGTCACCGACACCGGCCCGGGTATCCCGCCCGAGGTGCGTCCACGCATCTTCGAACCGTTCTTCACCACCAAGCCGGTCGGCGCGGGCACCGGCCTGGGGCTGGACATCTCGTACCGGATCGTGGTGCACAAGCACCACGGTGACATCCGGGTGGAGACCGAGCCGGGACGGACCACGTTCCGGGTGCTGCTGCCGATCACGGAGGGCGCACCGGAGGTGCCCGGCGACGCGCCGGCTACCTAGAGACAGCGGGCGGTAGCGGGCAGTAGTCTCGGGCGGCGTTTCGTGATCCCGCCCCCGAGGAGGGTCCCGTGGAGTCGATGGCACGCCAGCGCACCACCGTGGAGAACGACCAGCCGGATGATCCACCGGACACGATGTTGCCGGAGCTGGAGGATCGTGAGTGGCTGCACCACGCACAGGAGTTCGCGCACACCAGCTTCTGGGCGGTGGCCCGCCGGCTGCCCCGGTTGGTCCGGGCGGCGGTCGGCCTGGCCTGGTCCACCAACCGCCGGGACACGGTCGCCTCCATCGGCCTGAACATCGCCGCCGGGGTGATGACCACGTTCGGCCTGCTCGCGACGACAAGCGTGCTGCGCGAGTTGTTCGCCGTCGGTCCCACCCCGGACCGGGTCCGCTCGGCCCTGCCGGCGCTGATCGTGGCCGCGGCGGCGGTGTCGGCGCGCGGCGGCCTGACCATCGCGGCGGGTTGGGCGCAGGCCCGGCTGATCCCGCAGATCAACTATCAGGTGGAGCTGCGGCTGTTCGAGGCCACCACGGCGGTGGACCTCGCCGCGTTCGACGACGCCGGCTTCGCCGAGGAGATGGACCGGGCGCGCGACCGGGGGATGGCGGAGGCCGCGTACATCGTCGACCACACCGTCAACCTGGTCACCGGCGTGGTGGGGATGCTCGCCACCGCCGTCGCGGTGACCGTCATCCAACCGCTGCTGCTGCCCTGCCTGCTGCTGGCCGCGGTGCCCCAGGCGGTCACCGCGGTGCGGATGGCCCGCCGGGAGTACCTGGCGATGCTGGCCCGGATCACCAGGCGACGCCGGATGTGGATGCTGGCCCACCTGATGGCCAACCGGCACACCGCCGCCGAGGTACGCGCGTACCAGATGCGCGACTTCCTGCTCGCCGAGTATCGCGGGGTGATGGCGGTCGAGACCCGCGCCGAGCTGCGGCTGGTCCGCTCCCAGACCGGCACCCGGGTCATCGGTGCCACGGTGGCGGGGCTGGCCACCTTCGGCGTGTACGCGGTCCTCGGCGGCCTGCTGCTCAGTGGGATGGTGGCCCTCGCCGCCGCGGCCACCGCCCTGCTCGCGTTGCAGTCCGCGCGGACCAGCCTGGGCGTGGCCGTCGTCGCCACCAACTCGCTGTACGAGGACGCCCTCTACTACCAGGACTACCAGGACTTCCTGGCCCGCGCCCACGCCCGGGTGCCGATCGGCGGCAACCGGGTGACCGACGGTGTCGACGTGATCGAGGTGGACGACGTGAGCCTGCGCTACCCGGACACCGACGCCCCGGCGGTGGACCGGGTCAGCCTGACCGTCCGCCGGGGCGAGGTGATCGCGCTTGTCGGCGAGAACGGCTCCGGCAAGACCACCCTGGCCAAACTGATCGCGGGCCTCTATCAGCCGACCGGCGGGGTGATCCGTTGGGACGGCGTCGACGCGGCGGAGTTGGACCCGCGCGCCCTGGGCGCCGAGGTGGCCGTGATGACCCAGGAGTGGTGGAAGTTCCCGTTCACCGCCGGGCAGAACATCCGCGTCGGCCGGCACGACCGCCCACCGGACCGGTCCGGCCCGAGTGTGCAGGAGGCGGCTCGTGCGGCCGCCGCGCACGACATGATCGTCGGCCTGCCGCGCGGCTACGACACGCTGCTCGACCGGGAGTTCAAGGACGGTCACGAGCTGTCCGGTGGGCAGTGGCAGCGGCTCGTCGCGGCTCGCGGCCTCTACCGCGACGCCGCCCTGCTGATCTGTGACGAACCCTCCGCCGCCCTGGACGCGCGTGCCGAACACGCCCTGTTCCAGCACCTGCGCCGCCGCCCCGACCGGGCGGTCGTGCTGATCACCCACCGGCTGGCAAACGTCCGGCACGCCGACCGGATCTTCGTGCTGGAACGGGGTCGACTCGTCCAGCACGGCAGCCACGACGAACTGATGACCGCCGGCGGCCTCTACCGTGAGCTGTTCGACCTGCAGGCCAGCGGCTACCTGACCGGCACCGACGAACGCCGCCCCGCCGACACCCGCTGACCAGATCGCGCCGAGCCCAGCCGAGGAGGCTGCCGCGGACCGACGCGGCGGCCAGGGCCCGGTGTCAAAGTCCCTGGCCGGCCTGCGACGGCCCCAGACGGCTCGGCTCCACCGAGGACTTTGACACAGGCCCTATGCCCAGGCGCGGTCGAGGGCCAGCGCCAGCCGCTGTGTCCACTGCTCGACGGTGCCCTCGATACCCGGGTACTCGTCGGTGAAGTTGGCCCAGTCGACGCCCCAGGTCAGCACGGTCTCGGCGTCGAAGCGGTCGGCTTCGACGGCGAGGTCCGGTCGCATGAGCCGGCGGACCAGGTCCAGGTCGACGGTTGTGGTTTCGGCGAGGAGAACTGCGTCGTAGAGATCCTTGCCCTGCGGATACGAGTCGGTGGCCAGCCACAGCAGCTTCCACGCCAGCGCCAGCGCGGCGGGTGCGGCCAGCATCGGCTCCGCGACACCCGGCAGCATGACCGTTTCCGGTGGGAGGGGGAGCTGTTCGCCGAAGACGATGTCGATCTGTACGTGGCCGTCCGGCGCCCCGGCCGTGCTGAACGGGACGACGAGGCGGCGGCCGTCGGCCCGGTCGTACGTCCAGATGGCGGCCTCGCTGATCCGGTCCGGTTGCAGGCCGGCATCCGGGGTGGCCCGGACGGCGGCCTTGACGGCGTCGAGTAGCGCACGGGCGTCGGCACTGTCGCTGGTGATCGTGTGTGGGACGACGACGAAGTCGAGGTCGCCCGGCTCGCGGGCGCCGTCACCGACCTGGGCCGGCAGGAGGACACTCCCGCGCAGCACCAGATGGCGGCTCTCGGGGATCGCCGCGATGACCGCCAGGATCTGTCGCATCGCGGCGCGCCGGGCGGTGGTCCACCGCTCACCGGTGGCGGCCGCGAGGAAGTCGGGCTCACCAGCCCGGTACGCGTTCGAATACTGCCTGAGCGCCGGATCGAACGCCGCCCGCTGGCGGACGGGTACGTCGGCGGGCAGTGGTCGGTAGGTCGGCGGAAAGCCCGGCATGCCCTCCGGTGCGGACCTCACGGTGTTCTCGCGCGTCGCCTGCCACTCGTTCACGCGGCCTTCGGGCACGTCCATCCAGCGGTCGTCGTGTGCCGGGTTGCCGTCGAACACGACGTACTCCTGCTCGACGGCGACGGGCTCATGCCCGGCGGCGGCCAGGGCCGCGACGAGGTCGTCCAGGCGCTGCTTGGCGGTGGTGAGCCCGACGCCGTGGCAGCGCTGGTTGACGAACCGTTCCTGCACACCGTCAGCGCGTTCCCGGCGGGCGTTGCGGGACAGCCGCGCCCCGTGCGGCACGACCAGATCGGTCAGCGCCAGTACCTGCGCCACCGCCGGGCCGGTCAGCAGCAGCTTGAGGTGATGCTCGAAGTACCGGCCCTTCGGCTCCGTCGCCGCCTGCTCGTCCGACTGCGGCACGCCGACGCACCACGGTGCCGCTTCGATCTTCGTGCGGCGCACCTGCATACCGGCGGCCCGCACCTCGCGTTCCCAGCGCAGCGCCGCGGCCCGCTGCTCGGCCAGCGTGCCTCGCCCGGTCAGGGTGAGCATCGGCTGGTAGGCGAACGTGCCCCGGTCGAGCACGATGTGCACGAACTTCATCCCGTGCCGGGCCGTGAAGGCAGACAGCAGGTTCGCCTCGTGATCTTGGACAGTGATGTGGATTTCGAAGTCCCCCGACACCTCACGCATCGACGGAGTCTATGCCGGGGCGTCAGAGCACGCGGGCGACCCCGCAGTAGCCATCGACCGGGGCCGGGGGCCTGCTGTCGGTCCGCCAGTGCCCCAGCGGCACGACGCCCGGCTCGACCAGGTCGAGGCCGTCGAAGAACGCCGTGAAGTCCGCGACCTCCCGCAGGTGGTACGGCAGAGCACCGCTTTCGTTGTACTGCCGATGCGACTCGATGACCCGCTCGCTGGTAGCCGTACCGTCGGACATCGCCAGGAAGCTGCCCGACGGTAGGGACGAGACCAGAGCGTTGACGATGGCCTGGGCCTCGGCCGGCTTCTCGACGTGACCCATGACGCCCAGCAGCATCAGCGCGATCGGCGCACCGAAGTCCAGTGTGTCGCGGGCGTCCTGGACGATCTTCTCCGGGTCGCGCAGGTCGGCGTCGACGTACTGGGTGGCACCCTCCTGGCTGCTGGTCAGCAGCACCCGGGCGTGCGCGAGAACCATCGGGTCGTTGTCGACGTAGACGACGCGCGCCTGCGGCGTGATCCGTTGGGCGACCTCGTGGGTGTTGTCGGCCGTGGGCAGGCCGGTACCGACGTCGAGGAACTGGCGGATCCCCGCCTCCGCGGCGAGATAGGTCACGGCTCGTCCGAGGAACGCGCGCGAATACCGGGCCGCCTCGACGATTTCCGGGAAGACGGCCCGTACCTGTTGGCCGACCTCGCGATCCGGGGCGAAGTTGTCCTTACCGCCGAGCCAGTAGTTCCACACCCGTGCCGAGTGCGGCACCGTCGTGTCCAGCTTGGCGGCCGAACCTCCGACCGGCTGCTCAGCGTGGTCCTGCGACATGTCCGTCTCCTCTTACCAGCCATGCGATGTCGAGGCCGCAGCCTAGCGGCGCGGCGGCGCTCGCATGATACTGCGGATCGACGGAACCCTTGATGGCGGCAACGGCCACGGTCAGAGGTCGTCGGGCCACCAGAATGGATCGAGGCTCTTGCCGTGGCCGCGTGGGCAGGTGGGGTATCCGATGCTGGAGACGTCAGGAGGTGGCGGTCAGGAACTCGGCCAGGACCCGCGTGTGGGTGGAGAACGCCAACTCGACCGGGTCGGAGAGCACCAGCCACTCGGTGGCCTCCTCCGTCGGCGTCGACGGTGGCAGGTCCTCGGCCGCTCGCTCGGGCAGCACTCCGAAGATCATCATCGTGCCGCCGTGCGGGGCGCCGCGCACCGCGAGCAGTCGGGCGTCCTCGGCGGCCGCGACCAGGCCGGTCTCCTCCCGCAGCTCACGAACGAGGGCGTCGGACCACTCCTCGCCGTACTCGACGAAGCCGCCCGGCAGCGCGAGCAGCCCGCGGGCCGGCTCGATGTCCCGGCGGACCACCACGACACCCAGGCCGTCGGCCGTGCGGACCGGCAGCACCGCGACCGCCACGGGCAGCGGGTTGCGCCAGACGGTCTCGCCGCAGGCCGCGCAGACCCGCGGCCATCCGGCGGCCGGCGGGTAGGCGGCGCCGCAGTAGGAGCAGTGCGAGTACGGCGTGCCGGTCATCCGCAGCACGTTACCCCCCCCGCCGCCGCCCACTCTGCCGCGCCGCCGCCCGCGCTCAGGCTCAGGCCTCCGGGGCGCCGGTGTAGAAGGCGGTGGTACGCGCGGCGGCGGCGTTCGCCTCGTTGGGGTCGGTGCCGGCGGCGATGCTCGCCGCACCCCACAGTCGGCTGCTCAGCTCCACGGCCCGTCGGCCCTCGGGCGAGGCGCTCCACTCGGCAGCCTGCTCCGGGGTGACCCCGCTGCCGTCGCCGGCCAGGTGGGTGGCGAGACCGAGGAACCCGAGGTCCCAGCCGACACCGACGGCGCCCGGCCCGAACTGGGCCCACCGGTCCTGGTCGACGTGCGCGATGTGGTCCAGGTCGAGGCGTGCCCGCTCGTCGTCGACCGGGGTGATCCGCACCTCGATCCAGCTCACCTCGCCGCCCATTTCCCAGGTGGCGGTGAAGCGGTGCGGCGGCTCGCAGCTCTCGACGACGCCGTGGGCGTTGCCCTGCAGCTCGTACTTGCCGTGCAGCCGCAGGTCGCCGGAGATCGGCAGGAACCAGCGGGGGATGCGCTCGGCGTTGGTGCAGGCGTCCCACAGATCCTCGGCCGTCGCCTGGTAGGTCTGGCTGATCGTGGTCACCCGAGCCTCACCGGCCTCCAGGGTGCGGCTGCCGACCGTGCGCCGCACGGCGTTGATCTGCTCGGTGGCGTCGAACATCAGGTGTTCCTCTCGTCGGGTGGGTCGGCTGCCTCGCGCAGCCGGCGCTCGCGTCGGCCCCGGGCCAGTTCGGTGGCGAGTGCCGCCAGGGGCGGGGTCCAGAACCGGCGGAAGTGCTCCAGCCAGCCGTCGACCTCACGCAGTGGCCGTGGGTCGACCGCGTACAGCCGCCGGGTGCCCTCCGGCCGCACGGTGGCGAAACCGTTGTCCCGTAACACCTTGAGGTGTTGGGACACGGCGGGCTGGGAGATGCCGAACTCGTCGCGGATCACCGCGCTGACCGCGCCGGCGGTCTGCTCGCCGGTGGCGAGCAGCTCCAGGATGCGGCGCCGGACCGGATCGCCCAGCACGTCGAAGGCGTGCACGCGACAGTTATATCAGCAGAAGCTTATTTAAGCCAAGCGTGATAACCCGATCAGCTTGTCCAGTCGGATCGGCAGGTCCCGGATCCGCACGCCGGTGGCATGGTGCACCGCGTTGGCGACCGCCGCCGCCGCGCCGACGATGCCGATCTCGCCGATGCCCTTCACCCCGGCCGGGTTCAGCTCGTCGTCGCGCTCGTCCAGCCAGTACGCCTCGATGGACTCGACGTCCGCGCAGCCGGTGATGTGATAGGTGGCCAGGTCGTGGTTGACCCAGTCGCCGTACCGCTCGTCGAGCAGGCCCTCCTCGTGCAGGGCCATCGACAGCCCCATCGTCATGCCGCCGATGAGCTGGCTGCGGGCCGTCGTCGGGTTCACCACCCGGCCGGCCGCGAACACGCCGAGCATCCGGTTCAGCCGTACCTCGCCGGTGTCCGCGTCGACCCGCACCTCGACGAACTGCGCCCCGTAGGCGTACCGGGGCAGGGCGGGCTGCCCGCCCACCTCCTCGGTGGTGTCCGCCTCGGCGGTGACCTCGCCGGTCGGCGGCCCGCCGTCGCGCAGCTTGTCGCGCAGCGCCTGCGCGGCGCGGATCACCGCCCAACTCCAACTGGCGGTGCCCATCGAGCCGCCGGCCAACGGCGCGGTCGGCAGGGCGCTGTCCCCGATGTGGATCTCCACCCGTTCCGGCGGCACCCCGAGGGCGTCGGCGGCCACCTGCCAGATCGCCGTCCGGGCGCCGGTGCCGATGTCGGTGGCGTCGATCCGGACCAGGAAGCTCCCGTCCGGTCGGGCGGTGGCCGTGGCCGACGACGGCCGGGCCCGGGCCGGGTAGCTCGACCCGGCCATCCCGGTGCCGATCAGCCAGCGCCCGTCGCGCCGGGCGCGGGGCGTCGGGTCCCGGTCGGTCCAGCCGAACCGCTGCGCACCCTCGCGCAGACAGGACACCAGGTTGCGGCTGGTGAACGGCCGCCCCTGGTCCGGGTCGACCGCGGTGTCGTTGCGGATGCGCAGCTCCACCGGGTCGACGCCGACGGCGATGGCCAGCTCGTCCATCGCCGACTCCAGGGCGTACGCGCCGGGGCACTCGCCGGGGGCGCGCATCCAGAACGGGGTCGGCACGTCGAGGCGGACCAGCCGGTGCGTGGTGCGGCGGTGCGGTGCGGCGTACATGCTGCGGGTGTAGACGGCGGTCTGCTCGGCGAACTCCCGGACGGTCGAGGTCTGGCTGATCGCGTCGTGGCAGATGGCGGTGAGTCGCCCGTCGGTGTCGGCGGCGAGGCGGACCCGCTGGATGGTGGGGGTGCGGTAGCCGACCGGCCCGAACAGTTGCTGGCGGGTCAGCGCCAGCTTCACCGGCCGGTCCACGTGCCGGGCCGCGAGGGCGGCCAGCACCACCGAGGACTTGGCGTACCCCTTGCTGCCGAAGCCGCCGCCGACGTGCTCGGCGACCACCCGGATCGACTCCGGGGGCAGCTCGAACATCTCGGCGAGGGTGGCCCGCACCGGTGACGCGCCCTGGGTGGAGTCGTGCACCAACAGCCGGCCGTCGCGCCACTGTGCCGTCGTGGCGTGCGGCTCCATCGGGTTGTTGTGGTACGCCGGCGTGCGGTACGTGGCGTCCACCCGCACCGGTGTCGCCGCGTACCCGGCGTCGAAGTCACCCTCGGCGGTGTCCGTCGGGTAGCTGGGGTTGACGTGGTCCGGCTGGTACAGGCCGGGGTGGTCGTCGGTGAGCACGGTGCTGTGCGGGCCGGCGTCGTAGTCGATGCGGACCAGCCGGGCACCCTCCCGGGCCGCCTCCAGGCTGGTGGCCACCACCACGGCGACGTACTGCCCCCGGTAGTGCACCGCCGGCTCCTGCAACAGCCACAGCTCCGGCTGCGGGCCGGGTGCCATCCGGGGCGCGTTGCCGTGGTGCACCACGGCCAGCACACCGGGCGACGCCAGCGCCTCCGTGGTGTCGATCCGGGTGATCCGGCCGCGCACCACCGCGGACGGCACCGCCCAGCCGTAGGTGATGCCGTCCACCGGGTACTCCACCGCGTACCGGGCGGTGCCGGTGACCTTCGCGCGGCCCTCCAGCCGGGGGTACGCGTGGCCGACCGCGTCGGTGCTCACGACGCCGCCAGCTCGCTGAGCGCCCGCACGGTGATGGCCCGGGTCAGCGGCACCTTGAAGCCGTTGTGCCGCAACGGGCGGGCCTCGGCCAGCTCCGCGTCGGCGGCCCGCCCGGCCAGCTCCGGGCTGAACTGTCGACCCCGCAGCTCCTCCTCGGCCCGGTACGCCCGCCACGGCCGGTGCGCCACCGCCCCGTACGCCAGCCGCACGTCGCGGACCACGTCGCCGTCGAGGTCCAGCACGGCGGCCACCGACCCGGCGGCGAAGGCGAACGAGGCCCGGTCGCGCACCTTGAGGTACGTCGAGCGGCGCGCGGCCGGCAGCGGTGGCAACCGCACGGCGGTGATCAGCGCGCCCCGGGCCAGGGTGGTCTCCCGTTCCGGGTGCGTGCCGGGGGCGCGGTACAGCGCGGTGATCGGGAGGTCGCGGGGGCCGTCGGTCTCGTGCACCTGCACCACCGCGTCGAGGGCGGTCAACGCCACGGCCAGGTCGGACGGGTGGGTGGCCACGCACTGTTCGGACCAGTCCAGCACCGCCAGATCGCGGTTCTGGCCGTGCAGGGCGGCGCACCCGCTGCCCGGCTCCCGCTTGTTGCACGCCTTGCCGGTGTCCTGGAAGTAGACGCAGCGGGTGCGCTGCAACAGGTTGCCGCCGGTGGTGGCCATGTTGCGCAGCTGTCCGGAGGCGGCGGCGAGCAGGGCGCGGGCCAGCACCGGGTAGTCCCGGCGGACCACGGGGTGGGCCGCGAGGTCGCTGTTGCGCACGGTCGCGCCGATGCGCAGCCCGCCGTCGGGCAACTCCTCGACGGTGTCCAGGGGGAGCCCGGTCACGTCCACCAGCACGTCGGGGCGCTGCACGCCGAGTTTCATCAGGTCCACCAGGTTGGTGCCGCCGCCGAGGTAGGCCGCGTGCGGTTCCGCGCCGAGCACGGCGACCGCGTCGGCCACGTCGACCGGCCGGTGGTAGCGGAACGCCCTCATCGCGTCGCGGCCGTCTCGCGGACGGCCGCCACGATGTGCGGGTACGCGGCGCAGCGGCACAGGTTGCCGGCCATCCGCTCGCGGATCTCCGCGTCGGTCAACTCGGCGGACCTGTTCAGGTCGTCGGTGACCGCGCTGGGCCAACCCCGGGCGACCTCGTCGAGCATGCCGCGGGCGGAGCAGAGCTGCCCGGGGGTGCAGTAGCCGCACTGGAACGCGTCGTGCGCGATGAACGCGGCCTGCAACGGGGACAGTTCGTCCGGCCCGGCCAGCCCTTCGACGGTCACCACCGACCGGCCGTCCACGGTGACCGCGAAGACCAGACAGCTCTTCACCCGCCGGCCGTCGAGCAGCACCGTGCAGGAGCCGCACTGGCCGTGGTCGCAGCCCTTCTTCGCCCCGGTCAGGTCGAGGTGCTCGCGCAGCGTGTCGAGCAGGGTGGTGCGGTTGTCCAGGGTCACCGCGCGGGTCGCGCCGTTGACCTCGACCGTCACCCGGGACGAGTGGCGCTCGTCGGTGGTCGTCGCGTTCTCTGCTCGGTCCGGCACCGGCCCAGACTAGCTTTACCGGTACAAATAAGGGCGAATAACACAGGAGGTGACCGGGTGCCGGACCCATCGGTGACCGCCGGGCTGCTGCTGGCCGCCGGCGCCGGGCGGCGGTACGGCCTCCCGAAGGCGCTTGTCGAGCTTGATGGTGAGCCGCTGGTGCGGCGCGGGGTCCGGCTGCTCGGCGACGGCGGCTGCGCACCCGTGCACGTGGTGCTCGGCGCGGGCGCCGACGAGATGCCCGCCCTGCCCGGCGCGGTGTCGGTCCGGCACGACCGCTGGTCCGACGGGCTGGGCTCGTCGCTGCGCCGGGGCCTGGCCTCCCTGCCGGCCCACGTGCCGGCCGTGGTCGTGGTCCTCGTCGACCAGCCGCTGCTCAGCCCGGTCGCGGTCCACCGGGTTCGGGCCGCGTACGCCGACGGCGCGGTCGTCGCGGTCGCCACCTACGCCGGCCGGCCGGGGCACCCGGTGCTGCTGGGTCGGGAGACCTGGACGCTGCTGGACTACTACGCCCTCGGCGACCGGGGTGCCCGCGACCTGCTGCGCGACCGGCCGGACCTGGTGGTCGAGGTGCCCTGTGACGACGTCGGGTCCCCGCTGGACGTGGACAACCCGGCCGACCTGCTGCGGCTGCGCACCCTCATCGACGGGTGAGCCAGCGGGCGGGTCGTCCGAACGGAGACGGGAACGGCCGCCCGGGGTCGACACCCCGGGCGGCCGGTCGCGCCGCCGCCGTTCAGGCCACCGGCGTCGCGGTGCCGGTGGTCCGGACGAGCCGCTGGTGCGCGCGGATCAGCTCGGCGTAGCGCAGGCCGCTCGCCTTCACCGTCCGACGCTGGGTGGCGTAGTCGACGTGCACCAGCCCGAAGCGCTTGTCGTAGCCGTACGCCCACTCGAAGTTGTCCAGCAGCGACCAGACGAAGTAGCCGTCCAGCGGAACCCCCCGGGCCACCGCCGACGCGCACGCGGCCAGGTGCTGCTCCAGGTGGTCGGTGCGCTCCTTGTCCTCCACCCGGCCGTCCGCGGTGACCTCGTCCGGCCAGGCGGAGCCGCTCTCGGTGACGATGATCCGGCCGGGCCGGTACTCCTCGTGCACGTCGACGAGCAGCCGTTCCAGTCCCGCCGGGTACATCTCCCAGCCCATCGCGGTCTCCACCGAGCCGGGCACCGGCACCTGCCGGGCGTACGGGGCCGGGCCGGTCGGGTCGTCGACCACCAGTTGGCGGAAGTAGTAGTTCACTCCGAGGAAGTCGGTGGGCGTGGCGATCACCGTGAGGTCGTCACCGCGTACCGGTGGCTCGACACCGTAGGTGGCGATCATGTCGGCGGGGTAGCCGCGCCCGTGGATCGGGTCCAGCCACCACCTGTTGACGTGCCCGTCGGCCCGGCGGGCCGCCGCCACGTCCTCGGGTCGGTCGGTGGCCGCCTCGATCGGGCTGAGGTTGAGCACCAGACCCACCGAGGCCGGCCGGGTGGCGTTGGCGCGGATCGCCTGGGTGGCCAGGCCGTGCCCGAGCAGCACGTGGTGTGAGGCGTGCACCGCGCGGGTGAGGTCCCGCTCGCCGGGGGCCATGGTGCCGTCCAGGTGCCCGATCCAGCACACGCACAGCGGCTCGTTGACCGTGTTCCAGTCGCCGACCCGGTCACCGAGGCGGGCGGCGACCACCGCCGCGTAGTCGGCGAACGCCTCGGCGGTCGCGCGCTCCGGCCAGCCGCCGCGATCCTGCAACGTCTGCGGCAGATCCCAGTGGTAGAGCGTGACGAACGGCCGGATCCCGTCGGTGAGCAGCGTGTCGACGAGCCGGTCGTAGAAGTCCAGCCCGGCGGGGTTGACCCGACCGACGCCGTCGGGCATCACCCGGGGCCAGGCCACCGAGAAACGGTACGCGTCCACGCCGAGCCGACGCAGCAACGCGAAGTCCTCGGGCCACCGGTGGTAGTGGTCGCAGGCCACCGCGCCGGTGTCGCCGTTCTCGACCTTGCCGGGGGTCGCCGAGAAGGTGTCCCAGATGGACGGCGCCCGGCCGTCGACGTCGACGGCCCCCTCGATCTGGTACGCCGCCGTGGCGACACCCCAGAGGAAGTCGGGTGGCAGCTTGGACAGGTCGGGCACGGGACGGGTCTCCTCTGGGATTGACTGACTCACTTGACCGCGCCGGCGGTGAGCCCGGCGACGAAGTACCGCTGCAGGGCCAGGAACCCGACGACGACCGGGACGCTGACCACGAGCGAGGCGGCCATGATCTGGTTCCAGTAGACGTTGAACTGGGTGGAGTAGCCCTGCAGGCCGACGGCCAGGGTGCGGCTGCCCTCGTCGGTCATCACCGACGCGAAGAGCACCTCGCCCCAGGCGGTCATGAACGCGTACACGGTGACCGCCACGACGCCCGGCACGGCGGCCGGCAGGATGACCTGGAACAGGGTGCGCAGTGGCCCGGCGCCGTCGACCTGCGCCGCCTCGTCCAGGCCCCGGGGGATCGAGTCGAAGTAACCGACGAGCATCCAGATCGAGAACGGCAGCGAGAAGGTCAGGTACGTGATGACCAGACCGGTACGGCTGGCGTACAACTCGATGCCGGTGGCGTTGCCGAGGTTGACGTAGATGAGGAACAGCGGCAGCAGGAACAGGATGCCCGGGAACATCTGGGTGGACAGCACCGTCACCGTGAAGACGCCCCGGCCGCGGAACCGGTACCTGCTGACCGCGAACGCGGCGAAGATGGCCACCACGACCGAGCAGATCGCCGCGATGCTCGACACCACCAGGCTGTTCACCAGGTACCGGGCCAGTGGCACGGTGCTCCACATGTCGATGAACGGTTGCAGCGTGGGCCGGCTGGGCCACCAGGTGAAGCCGTTCTGCACGTCCTGCAACGGCTTCGCCGCGGAGGTCACCATCACGTAGAGCGGGATGACGACGAAGAGGGTGAGCAGGGTCAGCACGATGCGCCGGCCCCAGCGCTCACCGGCGGTCTCACGCATGGTCGTCCCTCCGACGGTTGGTGATCAGCAGGTAGGCGGCCGAGACGATCATCAGGAACAGCAGCAGCGCCACCGACATGGCCGAGCCGGAGCCGAAGTCCCAGGTCTTGAAGGAACTGCGGTAGATGTGGATGGAGATGAGGTCGGCCTGCTCGGGGGCGGAGCCGCCGAAGAGCACGAACGGGGTGTTGAAGTCGTTGAAGGTCCACAGGAACAGCACCAGCAGCAGCACCAGGTTCACCGGCCGCAGCATCGGCAGGGTGACCGAGCGCAGCCGACGCCAGAACCCGGCGCCGTCGATCGCGGCGGCCTCGTACATCTCGCCGGGCACGTTCTGCAGGCCGGCCATCAGGCAGAGGAACGCGAACGGCCAGTTGCGCCACACCGACACCACCAGCAGCGACCAGAAGCTGTTGTCGCCGATCAGCCAGAACGGCCGCTCGTTGAGCAGCCCGAGCTGGTCGACCAGCACGTGGTTGACCAGGCCGGTGTCGCGTTGCAGCAGGAAGCTCCAGGTGATCACCGCGGCGTAGACCGGCAGGGCGTACGGGGTGAGGAAGAGCGCCCGCAGGATCGCCCGCCCACGGAACGGCTTCTGCAGGACGACCGCCGCCGAGATGCCGAGCAGCCAGGCGAACCCGACCGAGAGCACGCTGTAGGCCAGGGTGATCCAGAACGAGTGCAGCAGTTCCTTGCCGGCGGCGCTGTTCAGATCCAGCGTCGCCCGGTAGTTCTCCAGTCCGACGAAGGGCGCGGTGGACCAGTTGCGAATGTGGAACTGGGTCAGCTCCAGCAGGCTCATCCAGACCCCGACCACCATCGGGATCACGTGGATGGCGAGTTCCAGCACGATGGCCGGGGCGAGCAGCAGGTACGGCAGGAGGGAGCGGCGGGGGCCGCGGGGCCGGCGGGCCGGCTCCCGGGCCGGTGACCCGGCCCGGGGTTCGCGCCGGTCGGCGTCCGGCGCGGTGGTGCTGGTTGCCATCGGGGTCCTCTCGGAGGCGGTGGCCGTGGCCAGGCTCAGCGCCTGACCACGGCCACCGGTGACGCCTGGGTCAGCGCATCTTCTGCTGCGCGTCGGTCAGCTTCGCCTTCACCGAGGCCTCGGTGACCGGCTTGCCGCTGGCCGCGTCCGCGAACAGCTCCTTCATCGCGGTGCCGACCAGGGTCTCGAAGGTGCTCTCCTCGGGCACCTGCGGCAGCGGGGCCGCCGTGGTGACCAGGGTCTCCTGGATGGTCTTCTGCTCGGTGGCGCTGAACGCCGGGTCGGAACCCGCGGTCTTCACCGCCGGCAGCGAACCGTACGTCTTGTTGAGGATCGTCTGCTCCTCGTCGCTGGTCATGAACTTCACGAAGCTCAGCGCGCCGTCCTTGTTCTTGGTGTGCTTGAAGACGGCCATGTTGATGCCGGCGACCATGCTGTTGACCTTCTTGCCGCCGGCCGGCGGGCTGGCCAGGAACGGCACCGGGGCCACCCCGTACGCGTCGGCGGGCATGTTCTGCGTCTTCAGGTTCGAGCCGGCGGACTGCCACAGCAGCATGGCGGCCTTGCCGTTGGCGAAGTCGGAGACCGACTGGTTCTGCGCGTACTCGGCGTTGCTCGGGTTGGTGATCTTGTCGGCGGCCATGAAGTCGATGTACCGCTTGATCGCCGAGACGTTCTGCGGGGTGTCGAAGGTCGGCTTGCCGGCCGAGTCGAACCACTCGCCGCCGTACTGCTGGCTGAAGGTGAACGCGTGGTGGGCGTTCTCCGACGGGTTGGCGCCCTCGATGGCCAGGCCCCACTTGCCGCCGGTGCTCAGCTTCTTGCCGTACTCGGCGAGCTGCTCCCAGGTGGTCGGCGGCGCGGTGATGCCGGCGTCGGCGAACGACTTCTTGTTGTAGTACAGGCTGTACGCCATGCTGTAGAGCGGCACGGCGGCCGGCGGCTTGCCGGGGGCGCCGGCGGCGGCGAGCGCGGCGGGCACGATCCGGTCCTTGCCGCCGACGGCCTGCAGGGTGGCGTCGTCGAACTCGACGAGCGCGCCGGTGGCCTGCAACGACGCCGACCAGGTGTTGCCGATGTTGACCACGTCCGGGCCCTTGCCCGAGGCGGCGGCGGCGAGCAGCCGGTTGAGCAGGTCCGACCAGGGGACCACCTCGACGGTGACCTTGATCCCGGTCTGCTTCTCGAACTTGTCCAGCTCGGGCTGGAGGGTCGTCTTGTCGGCCTCCAGGCTGGCGCCCTGGTTGCTGGCCCAGTAGGTCAGCGTCTTGGGCGATGCGGCGGAGTCGTCGCCGGAGCCGCCGCAGGCGGTCAGCGAGGCGGCGGCCAGTACGGCGGCGGTGAATATCCCGAGGTGTCGTCTCGACACGGGTCAGCCCTTCCGGTGCGTGGTGGGGGTCCGCCGACCTCCGTCGCCGATAGGGGTCGGGCGACGGGTGGCCGGCTGCGGGACAGGGTTCGGGGGTGCGCCGTCGGGGTCCGTCGGCGTTTCCCGGGAGTTACATCACGGCTTAATTTATGTCGTCATTAAAGTGGTTGGCCGGTGGGTCGTCAAGCACGAGGCGGTTACAGTCGCCTCGAACGACCGACGGGAACGAGGTGTCGAGTGGAGCTGGCGCGTGCCACCAACCGCAGTGTGCGGCTGCGCAACCGGTCCGCCCTGCTGACCAAGCTCTTCCTCGACGGCCCGCTCACCCGACAGGACCTGGTGCGCAGCACCGGGCTGAGCCAGCCGGCGGTCAGCAACGTGGTGGCCGACCTGATCGACGAGGGGCTGGTCGCCGAGGCCGGGGCCGCCGAGTCCGACGGTGGGCGGCCCAGCATGCTGCTGCGGATCGCGCCCCGCTTCGCGTTCCTGGTGGGCGTGGACGTCGGTGAGACCCGGGTCCGGGTGGAGCTGTTCGACTTCGCGATGACCCTGCTGGCCAGCGTCGAGTATCCGCTCGACCCGGCCCGCACCGAGCCGGACCTGGTGGCCGGGCACGTGCTGGCGGGCATCGACGCGGTGACCGGTCAGGCGCAGGTGGCCCCCGGCGACGTGCTCGGCGTCGGCATCGGCGTCTCGGGAGTCGTCGAGCAGGGCGTCGAGGCCGTCGTGCACGCCCAGGCCCTCGGCTGGGACCGGGTGCCGCTGGAACGGCTGATCAGCGCGGGCACCGACCTGCCCCTGCACATCGACAACGGCGCGAAGACCCTCGGCCAGGCCGAGATGTGGTTCGGCGCCGGCCGAGGCGCCCGGCACGCCGTCTTCGCGCTCGTCGGCTCCGGCGTGGGCGCGTCGGTGGTGACCGGCGGTGCCACCTACCGGGGCGCGTCCAGCAGCGCGGGGGAGTGGGGGCACACCACCCTGGTGTACGGCGGCCGGGCCTGCCGGTGCGGCGCGCGCGGCTGCCTGGAGGCGTACGTGGGCGCGGAGGCGATCATCGACCGCTACCGGGAGGCGCGCCGAGGTCGACAGGTGCCGGGCGAGGACGAGGAGTCCCAGCTCGCCGCGCTCGTCGCCGCCGCCGACACCTCGGTCACCGCCCGGCGGGTGCTGGACGAGACCGCCGGCTACCTCGGTGCGGGCGTGGCCAACCTGATCAACCTGTTCAACCCGGAGCGGGTGGTGCTCGGCGGCTGGGCGGCGATGGCGCTGGGCGACCTGCTGCCGGCCGTCCGCGAGGCCGCCGGTCGGCAGGCCCTGCGCCAACCGTTCGAGCAGGCGTCGATCGAGCTGTGCCGCCTCGGCGTGGACGCGGTGGCGTTGGGCGCCGCCACGCTGCCGATCGCCCGCTTCCTCACCGAGGGCGGCGTCCGCCGCTGAGCCCCACCCCCCTCTCCCTTGTTGATCAAGAGGTTTGCGTCAGGAATCACGCCTGGGATGACGCAAACCTCTTGATCACCGGGTGAACACGACCGGCGGCGGCTGCGGCGAATTACACAAAAAGAATCCTCGGGATAAATAACGAACTTATAGATCGATGTCTTGACGCCGCCGCAATCTCGCCGCAACACTCCTACGAGAGCGCTCTCCGACCCGCGGCGTCGCGTCGGCGGCACCACCCACGGCACCACGGGGCGAGCCCGATCCCACCCTCGCGGCATCCGTAACCCCCTATCGACAGGCGATGTCATGACATCTCGTGCAACATCCGTACGCCCGCGTCCCCGACGGGCGGTTCGACACCTGCTCGTCGGGCTCGCCGTGGCCCTGGTCGCGGCGCTCACGCCCGCCGGTGCCACCACCCCCGCGCAGGCCGCGCCCACCCTGCTCTCGCAGGGCCGCCCCGCCACCGCCTCGTCCACCGAGAACGCCGGCACCCCCGCCAGCGCCGCCGTGGACGGCAACACCGGCACCCGCTGGGCCAGCGCGTTCAGCGACCCGCAGTGGCTCCAGGTCGACCTGGGTGCCCGGGCCACCATCAGCCAGGTGAACCTGCTCTGGGAGGGCGCCTACGGGCGGGCCTTCCAGCTCCAGACCTCCGACGACGGTGCCACCTGGACCACGATCTACTCGACCACCACCGGCACCGGCGGCACCCAGAACCTCACCGTCACCGGCGCCGGCCGCTACGTCCGGATGAACGGCACCGCCCGGGGCACCGCCTACGGCTACTCGCTCTGGGAGTTCCAGGTCTACGGCGAGACCGGGGGCACCACGCCCACCTGCGGCAGCACCAACGTCGCCCAGGGCAGCCCGGCGACCGCCTCGTCCACCCAGGACGCCGGCCTCGCGGCGTCCGCCGCCGTCGACGGCAACACCGGCACCCGCTGGGCCAGCACCGCCAGCGACCCGCAGTGGCTGCGCGTCGACCTGGGCAGCACCCGCACGATCTGCCGGGTGGTGCTCACCTGGGAAGCCGCGTACGCCCGGGCCTTCCAGCTCCAGACCTCGACCGACGGGTCCACGTGGACGTCGATCTACTCGACCACCACCGGCACCGGCGGCACGCAGTCCCTCACCGTCAGCGGCAGCGGCCGCTACCTGCGGATGTACGGCACCGCGCGGGGCACCGCCTACGGCTACTCGCTGTGGGAGCTGGCGGTGAACACCACCGGCGGCGGGACCAGCGAGCCCCCGGTCGACACGACCGACCCGCGCAACCCGAACCTCGGCCCGAACACGTTCGTCTTCGACCCGAGCACCCCGACGTCGACCATCCAGAGTCGACTGAACACCCTGTTCACCCAGCAGGAGACCAACCAGTTCGGCCCGCAGCGCTACGCGGTGCTGTTCAAGCCCGGCACCTACACCGCCGACGTCAACCTCGGCTTCTTCACCCAGGTCGCCGGCCTCGGCATGAGCCCGGACGACGTCAACCTCAACGGTCACGTCCGCACCGAGGCGTTCTGGTTCGGCGGCAACGCCACCCAGAACTTCTGGCGGGCCGCCGAGAACCTCTCGGTCACCCTGCCCGCCGGGCAGACCGTGGAGCGCTGGGCGGTGTCCCAGGCCGCGCCGTACCGGCGGATGCACCTGCGCGGCGCGCAGAACCAGATCCAGCTCTGGAACGGCGGCGACGGCTGGTCCAGCGGCGGCCTGATGGCCGACACCCGCGTCGACGGCCTGGTCGTCTCCGGCTCGCAGCAGCAGTGGTACTCCCGCAACAGCGAGTTCGGCAACGGCTGGACCGGCTCGGTGTGGAACATGGTCTTCCAGGGCGTCAACGGCGCTCCCGCGCCGAGCTTCCCCAACCCGTCGCACACCGTCATCGCGCAGACCCCACAGGTCCGCGAGAAGCCGTTCCTCTACGTCGACGGCACCGGCGAGTACCGGGTCTTCGTGCCGGCGCTGCGCACCAACTCGACGGGCACCAGCTGGTACAACAAGACCCCGGCCGGCTCGTCCATCTCGCTGTCGCAGTTCTTCGTCGTCCAGGCCGGCACCAGCGCCGCCACCATCAACGCGGCCCTCGCCCAGGGCAAGCACCTGCTCTTCACCCCGGGCGTGCACCACGTCACCGAGCCGATCCAGGTCAACCGGGCCGACACGGTGATCCTCGGTCTCGGCCTGGCCACCATCCAGGCCGACAACGGCAGCGTCGGGATGCGGGTGGCCGACGTCGACGGCGTCAAGGTCGCCGGCCTGATGTTCGAGGCCGGCACGACCAACTCGCCGGTACTGATGGAGGTCGGGCCGTCCGGATCGTCGGCGAACCACGCCAGCAACCCGACCTCCCTGCACGACGTGTTCTTCCGCATCGGCGGGCCACACGTCGGCAAGGCCACCAACACGTTGACCGTCAACAGCGACAACGTGATCGGTGACCACATGTGGCTGTGGCGGGCCGACCACGCCGCCAGCGGCGTACCGACCGGGTGGACGTTGAACACCGCCGACACCGGGCTCACCGTCAACGGCGACAACGTCACCATGTACGGCCTCTTCGTCGAGCACTACCAGAAGTACCAGACCATCTGGAACGGCAACGGCGGTCGGACGTACTTCTACCAGAACGAACTGCCGTACGACCCGCCGAACCAGGCGGCCTGGATGAACGGGTCGACCCGGGGCTACGCCGCGTACAAGGTCGCCGACTCGGTGACCAGCCACCAGGCGTTCGGGCTGGGCAGCTACAGCTACTTCAACGTCAACCCCGCCGTCGTGGAGGAACGGGCCTTCGAGGTGCCCACCAACCCGAACGTGCGCTTCACCAACATGGTCACCGTCTCGCTCGGTGGCGTCGGCACCATCAACCGGGTGATCAACAACGCCGGTGGCACCGCGAACGCGGCCAACCAGCAGGTGTACCTGACCACCTACCCCTGACCGGTGCGCCCGCGCCGGCCCGGTGGTTGCCGGGTTGGCGCGGGTCGCCACCGTGGGCCGAGCCGGCCCGGTCCCGCCGAGACCGGGCCGGCCTCGGTCGTGCCCGCTCAACCCGCCAGCACCTCCGCCGCCGCCCGCTCACCAGCCCGCACCGCGCCTTCCAGGTAGCCGGTCCAGCGGGTCGCCGTCTCGGTGCCCGCCCAGTGCACCCGCCCCACCGGCGCCCGCAGGTGCGGACCGTACGTCTGCCAGGTGCCCGGCGTGAGCGCGCCGCAGAAGCAGCCCCGGGTCCACTCGTCGGCCGACCAGTCGTACTCGACGAGGTCCACCGGCTCTTCGGCGCGCGGCCCGACCACGCTGGCGAACGCCTCCAGCAGGCACTGCCGACGCCGCGCGGGGGACATGCCCCGCAGCGCGGCGGCCTCCCCGGCGTAGCTGAACCCGGTCAGCACGCCGAGCGGCGAGGTCGGCGTGGAGTTGTCCACCGTCTCGGTGAGCGGGCCGGCGCTGCTGGTGGACACCCCGGACAGCCCGTCGGCACGCCAGAACGGCTCCGCGTAGACCGCGTGCACCTTCAACGCCGAACCCATCGGCATCCGCTGGGTCAGCCCGTCGCGCAGCACGGGCAGCGGCGGGTCGTACCGGATCCGGCCGGCCAGTGCCGGGGGCAGCGCGACCACCACGGCGTCGGCGGCGACGCGGCCGGTGTCGGTCCACGCCGTCACCCCGTCGATGCTCTGTTGGATCGACCGCACCGGGGTGGCAAACGTCAGCGTTCCCGGGGGCAGGGCGGCGGCCATCCGTTCGGCGAGCGCCGGCGGCCCACCCACGATCCGGTCCTGCTGTGCGCCGCCGGCCATCCCCAGCAACGGACCGGTCCCACCGGCGCTGCGCAGGTAGAACAGCAGATGCAACAGGGACAGCTCGTCCGCGCCGGTGGCCAGCAGCCCGCCGGCGAGCAGCCGCCCCAGGTAGTCGGCGGTGTCGTCGTCCCCGGCCGTCGCGCGCAGCCAGCCGCCGAGGTTCGTCCGATCCCACTGCGCGGCCTCCGGCGCCTGCCAGGGCGCGGCCGGGTCCAGGCGGGCGGCGTACCCGTCGAGCAGGCCGAGCACCCGGCCGACGTCCGCCGGTGGCTCGGCCCGGCGCTGGCCGGCCCAGAGCAGGGTGGGCGCGCCGAGGGCCGCCGACGCGAAGGTGGCCAGGCCATGCTCGGCGACCAGCGCGTACATCCGGTCCTGGGTCGGGCCGATCCACTGCGCCCCCAGGTCGAGCTGCGTGACCTCGGGCAGCCAACGGGTCAACACCCGACCGCCCACCCGGTCGCGGGCCTCCAACACCCGCACCTGGGCGCCGGCGCGGCTGAGCGCCAGCGCGGCGGCGAGACCGGAGAAACCGGCGCCGACCACGACCACCCGGATGCCGTCGGTCACGGCGCTCTGCTTACCCGCAACCGCCTGGCCCATGACTCACCGAACCTCCTCCGAACGGCATCAACTACGGCATCCCCGCACACTGCTCTCCTGAGCGCGCGTTTGTCACCGGGGTGGCCCGGGAAACCGAGGCGCCGGCCGCAGCAGTGGGGGAGGTGTCATGGCATACCGTTCGGCGACCGCCGGCATCGTGCCCGACCTGTCCACCCTCACGCTCGGCGTCGAGGAGGAGTTCCTGCTGCTCGACCCGGACAGCGGGCGCAACCTGCCGGTGGCCGACCAGGTACTGGCCGCGCTGCGTGGACCGGCCCGGGACCAGAGCCGGCAGGAGTTCCGGCACAGCATGGTGGAGATGGTCACCCCGGTCTGCGCCGACCTCGGCGAGCTGCGCGCGCACCTGGTGGCGCTGCGCCACTCCGCCGCCGAGGCCGCCACGGCGGCCGGGGCGCGGCTCGTGGCGATCGGCGCCACGCCGGTGGCCGAGCCGCACCGGACGGTCCCCGACGAGCCGCGCTACCACGCCATGTCGCGCCGGTACGGGCCGGTGGCGCACGACCCGGCGGTGTGCGGCTGCCACATCCACGTCGGGCTGCCCGACCGGGAGTTGGCCGTGCAGGTCTGCAATCACCTGCGGGCGTGGCTGCCGGTGGTGCAGGCGATCACGACGAACTCGCCGTTGCAGGACGGCCACGACACCGGGCACGCCAGTTGGCGGTCGATGCAACTGGAGCGGTGGCCCAGCATCGGCCCGACGCCGTACTTCGACTCGGTGGCCGACTACGACCGGACCGTCGACGAGCTGATCGCCGCCGGCATCATGCTCGACGCCGCGATGGTCTACTGGTACGCCCGACCGTCGTCGGCCTACCCGACGGTCGAGATCCGGGTGGGCGACGTCTGCACCGAGGTGGACGACGCGGTGCTGGTCGCCGCCCTGGTCCGCTCACTTGTCGCCACCCTCGCCGACGATGTCCGTGCCGGGGTGACCGCGCCGCCCATCCGTGACTGTCTGGTGGCCGCCGCGCACTGGCGGGCCGCCCACGACGGCCTCGACGGCGAGCTGATCGACCTGCGCGCCGGCGGCACCCGGCCAGCCTGGGCGCTCGTCGATGAGTTGATGGCGGTGATCGCGCCGGCCCTGTTGCGCCACGGCGACCTGGGGTACGTGTTGGCACAGCTGGCCCGGCTGCGCCGCGACGGCACCGGCGCCGCCCGGCAGCGGCGGGTGCTGGAGCGTACCGGTGAGGTGCGCGCCGTCCTCGACGACCTGGCCGCCCGCACCACGGCCTGGTGATCGGCGGCGCTCAGCGGATGTCGTGGGTCTGGAGCCACAGCTCCAGCAGGCCGAGCTGCCACAGCTTGTTGCTGCCGGCCGCCGCCTCGGCCCGGTCCGGCTCGGCGAGCAGGCGTGCCACGTACTCCGGGCGGAACAGTCCCCGCTCGCGCGCGGCCGGCGCCTGCAACGCCTCGGCGACCATCTCGCGCACCGGGCCGTCCACGTTGCGTAGTGCCGGCACCGGGAAGTAGCCCTTGGGACGGTCGATCACCTCGGCGGGCAGCACCTCCCGGGCGACCTCCTTGAGCACGCCCTTGCCGCTCTGGGCGGCCTTGTGCTGCGGGGGGCAGTGCGCGGCGAGGGTGACCAGGTCCTGGTCGAGGAACGGCGTGCGCACCTCCAGGCCCCACGCCATGCTCATGCTGTCCACCCGCTTGACCGGGTCGTCGGGCAGCATCAGGTGGGTGTCCAGGCGCAGCACGGCGTCCAGCGCGGTCTGCGCCCCGGGCGCGGCGAGGTGTTCGGTGAGCAGCTCCCGGCTGGCGTCGTGCTCCAGCGCGTACGCCGGGCCGACGATGGTGCGCAGCTCGTCGTGGTCGCGGTCGAAGAACGCGGCCGCGAACGTCTCGGCGGCACTGTGTCGGGGTGCCTCGGTGAGGGGCTGGTGGTAGCCGTAGCCGGCGAACACCTCGTCGGCGCCCTGCCCGGACTGCGCCACCTTCACATGCCGCGCCACCTGCTCGGACAGCAGGTGGAAGGCGACCACGTCGTGACTGCCCATCGGCTCGGTCATCGCCAGCACGGCACGCCGGACCGCGGGCACCAGGTCGTCGTCGGCCAGCCGGATCCGGTGGTGGTCGGTGTCGTACGCGCGGGCCACCAGGTCGGAGTAGTGGAACTCGTCGCCGGACTCGCCGTCGCGGCTGTCGAAGCCGATGCTGAACGTGCGCAGGTGCTGCTGGCCGGCCTCGGCGAGCAGCGCCACGATGAGGCTGGAGTCCAGCCCACCGGAGAGCAGCACACCGACCGGCACGTCGGCGACCAGCCGTCGGCGTACCGCTGTGCGCAGCGCGTCCCCGACGGCGGCCCGCCAGTCGGCGGCGTCCATCCCCGCGTCGGCGGGCTCCCGCACGTAGTCGGGCCGCCAGTACACCTCCTCGCGGCTGCGGCCGTCCGCCTCGATCACCCGCAGGGTGGCCGGTGGCAGCTTGCGCACACCGCGCAGCACGGTGCGCGGCGCGGGAACGATGGAGTGCCAGGACAGGTAGTGGTGCAGCGCCACCGGGTCGATGCCGGTGTCGACGTCGCCGGCCCGCAGCAGCGCGGGCAGGGTGGAGGCGAACCGGAGCCGCCCAGGTGTCTCGGCGAGGTAGAGCGGTTTGATGCCGAGCCGGTCGCGGGCCAGGACCAGCCGTCGCCGCACCCGGTCGACCAGCCCGATCGCGAACATGCCGACCAGGTGGTCGACGAAGCGTTCACCCCAGTGCGCGTACGCGACCAGGATCACCTCGGTGTCGCTTGTGGATTCGAAGGCGTACCCGGCGTTCTGCAACTCCTCGCGCAGCTCCGGGTAGTTGTAGATACAGCCGTTGAAGACCAGCGCCAGGCCCAGGTCGTCGCGGACCATCGGCTGTCCGCCCGCGTCGGACAGGTCGATGATGGTCAGCCGGCGGTGCCCGAGGGTCACCCAGCCGTCGGCGAGCAGGCCCTCGTCGTCGGGGCCGCGTGAGCGCATCGCCTCGGTCATCCGGGTGACCGCCGCCGCGTCGGGCGACCGGCCGTCGAAGCGCGCCTCCCCGCTGATCCCGCACATCAGCCGGGCCTCCCGTCACCGTCGCCCCGGCCCTTGCTGGCC
Source organism: Micromonospora sp. NPDC085948 (assembly GCF_040686315.1). NCBI lineage: Bacteria > Bacillati > Actinomycetota > Actinomycetes > Micromonosporales > Micromonosporaceae > Micromonospora > Micromonospora sp. NPDC085948. The sequence goes on from NZ_JBFBJW010000009.1 coordinate 52,749, forward strand.
GGTCCCGCCGACCAGACGGGGGCCGCTGGCTACCCGGGCGGGCGGTCGTTATGCGCGCAGCGTGCGCAGGATGCGGGCCAACTCGGCGCGGTCGGTGTCGTTGAGGTGGCCGAAGAAGCGATCGGCCTCGGCGCGGCGGGCGGTGCGGATGGCGGTGCCGAGGCGCTTGCCCTCCTCGGTGAGCGCGACCAGGGTCGCCCGCCGGTCGGCCGGGTCGGGTCGGCGTTCGACCAGCCCCCGGGTCTGCAGGTCGTCGACGACCTCGGTTGCCGAGCGGGCCGCGATGCGCAGGTGCTCGGCGAGCGTGCCGGGGCGTACCTCACCGTGGCGGCCCAGCACACCGAGGGCTCGGGACTGGCTGGGGGTGATGTCCCAGGGGGCCAACGACTCCCGCGTCTGCCGTCGCAAACGGGACGCCACGGCCCAGAACGTCTCGGCCAGGCTGTCGTCGTCGCCAGTCCCGGTGGTGTCCTCGGTCACCGGAATACCGTAGCAGCCAATGCGGTTGCTACCTCATGTTGAGGTAACCTCAGCATATCCGACGGAAAGGCAGTGCCCCTTGGAACCCACCCCCATGGGCCGCGACCGCGGCCGCCGCACCCTCAGCGCCGAAGAGAAGACGCAGGCCCGCCAGGTGTCACTACGCCGCATCGGCCGCCTGTTCACTCCCCACCGGCCCGCCCTGGCAGTGGTCACCGTGATCATCGTGCTCTCCTCGATCATCGCGATGGCTACTCCCTTCCTCCTGCGTACCGTGATCGACCGCGCCCTGCCGCAGGGTGACGTGACCCTGCTGGTCTGGCTGGTCCTCGGCATGGTCGCCGTCGCGGCCGTGACCTCCGCCCTCGGCGTCGTGCAGACCTGGATCTCCACCCAGGTCGGGCAGCGGGTGATGCACCGGCTGCGCACCGACGTCTTCAGCCACCTCCAGCGCCAGTCGCTGGGCTTCTTCACCCGCACGCGCACCGGCGAGGTGCAGTCGCGGATCACCAACGACATCGGCGGCATGCAGTCGGTCGTCACCTCGACCGCCACCGCCGTCGCGGCCAACCTCACCACGGTGGTCGCCACCGCCGTGGCCATGGTCGCGCTCTCCTGGCAGCTCTCCCTCGTCTCGCTCGTGGTGCTGCCGCCGGCGATCTGGCTGACTCGCCGCGTCGCTCGGATGCGCCGCGAGATCACCGCCCAGCGGCAACGCGAACTCGCCGACCTCAACGTCACGGTCGAGGAGGGCCTGTCGATCAGCGGCGTGCAGCTCGCCAAGACCCTCGGCACCGGCCCCGCGCTGATCGACAGGTTCACCGCCTCCTCGGAGCGACTCGTCGACCTGGAACTGCGCAGCGAGCTGGCCGGCCGCTGGCGGATGGCCTCGATGAGCATCATCTTCGCCGCCGTACCGGCGGTCATCTACCTCGCCGCCGGACTGCCGGGCACCGCCGGCACGCTGAGCATCGGCACCCTCGTCGCGTTCACCGCCCTGCAGGGCGGCCTGTTCCGACCGCTGATGGGCCTGCTCAACGTGGGCGTCTCGCTCACCGCGTCACTGGCGCTCTTCGCCCGGATCTTCGAGTACCTCGACCTGCCGGTCGACGTGGCCGACCCCGCCGAGCCGGTCCGCCTCGACCCCGCCCGGGTACGCGGACACCTGCGCCTGGAGGACGTCACCTTCGGCTACCCGGGCAGCGACACCGCCGCCCTCGCCGGGATCACCCTGGACGTGCCCGCCGGCACCAGCCTCGCCCTGGTCGGCGAGACCGGCTCCGGCAAGAGCACCCTCGCCGGCCTGGTCAGCCGCCTGCACGACCCGACCGCCGGCCGGCTCACCGTCGACGGCGTCGACCTGCGCGACCTGCGCCTGGCCGACCTGGCCGCGATCGTCGGCGTGGTCAGCCAGGAGACGTACCTGCTGCACACCACCGTCCGGGAGAACCTGCGCTACGCCCGACCGGAGGCCACCGACACCGAGATCGAGGACGCCGCCCGCGCCGCCCAGATCCACGACCTGATCGCCGGGCTGCCCGACGGGTACGACACCATGGTCGGCTCCCGCGGCCACCGGTTCTCCGGCGGTGAGAAGCAGCGGCTCGCCATCGCCCGTACGCTGCTGCGCGACCCGCGCATCCTGGTCCTCGACGAGGCCACCAGCGCGCTGGACACCGAGACCGAGCGGGCCGTGCAGCGGGCGTTCGACGTGCTCGCCGAGGGGCGTACCACGATCACCATCGCCCACCGGCTGTCCACAGTGCGCGACGCCGACCAGATCGCGGTGCTCGACCACGGCCGGATCGTGGAGGCCGGCACCCACGACAGCCTGCTGAACCGCAACGGCCGCTACGCCACCCTGGCCGCCTGAGCCGGTTCCCAGCCACGGGCCAAAACGGCATATAGCATGATCGGTGCATGAACGCCCAGAAGGATACGCCGCCACTGACCCGTCAACCGGGTCGGCTGGTGTCCTTCAGTGACGGTGTCTTCGCCATCGCCGTGACGCTGCTCGTGCTGGAGATCCAACCGCCGCGAGACTTCGGGCACCTCCTGCGGGGCCTCGGGGCGCTCTGGTCGTCGTACCTGGCCTACGCGCTGAGCTTCCTGCTCATCGGGCAGGTGTGGGTCAACCACCACGTCATGTACGACCGCGTCCGACACGTCAACCGGGGAATCCTGTTCCTCAACACGTTGCTCCTGATGGTCATCGCGTTCCTGCCGTTCTCCACCTCGCTCCTCGCCGGGGCGCTCCGTGCGGAGCAGGGACTGCGCACCGCGGTCCTCGTCTACGGCAGCACACTGTGGATGGCGGCGGCCCTGTTCAACGTCATCTGGTTCTACCTCCGCCGCGCCAAACTGCTCGACCCCACCCTCGGCGCGTTCGGCGTCCGGGCCATCGGTCGCCGATTCGCGCTCGCGCTGCTCTGGATCGGCTCCGGCATCCTCGTCGGCGGGTTCGTGCCGATCGCGGGCGTTGCCATCATCGCCGGCTTCCTCCCCGCCTACTACCTACCGATCCGTGGCGAGTACGGCGAGACCAATCAGGTGGCGAGATGACAGCCTCAGCAAAGGCACCCCGTTCTCCCAGTTGCACACGCGTCCCCCTGATCGTTGGCAGCTGAGCGACTCGACACGCCGTTGTCCGCCCTGCTGGGCTGCCAACGATCAGTGCGGCTAGCAGACGTCGAGCTGGGCGGGGCGTTGTCCACAGGAGGTTGGGTTTCCACAGGGCAGCTGCGGGTGTGGTTGCCGAAGGTCGGGGTGGTGCTGCCCGAGGTCTTCGCGGCGGTTTACCTGCTCGACAATCGACCCGGCGCCCCTGCCGTCAGTCGGCTCGGCCCGGCCCTGAGTCAGCGCGCGGCCCTCGCCTGGGCAGACGGCTGCGGCGCGCTCAGTCACCTCAGCGCGCTCGATCTGTGGGGGTTGCGCCCGTCGGCGCCCGGTGAGCCGGTGCACCTCAGCACACCGGCGAGCGCCAGCCTGCGCACCCGACCCGGACTTGTCGTACATCGACGCTGCGGCCTGAGCATGGGACCACCGCACGTCGTCGTCCGGCGGGACCTGCCGGTCATGCGTATCGAGCGGGCACTTGTCGACTCCTGGCCGATGCTGCCACCCGCCGAGCGGCGGGCGCCGGTGATCCGAGCGGTGAACAACTGGCTGACCACACCCCAACGGCTCACAGCGGCCCTGGACACCGTGCCGAAGCTCGCCGACCGGGGTGCTCCGAACACTGCTGACCAAGCTCGCCGACGGCTGCCGCAGCCCGCTGGAGATCTGGGGACATGAGCACGTCTTCAGGGGCCCCGGCATGCCGGCGTTCCGCCGGCAGGTGCCGGTGAGCGTCGGGCGGACGATCTACCTCGACATGTTCGCCGAGCGGGAACGGGTCAACCTCGAACTCGACGGTGCGACCAGCCACGGCGACCCGCGTCAGCGGGAGATCGACCTGCGCCGGGATGCGCTGCTCGCAACCATCGGAATCGTGGTGGTCCGGTTCGCCCACCGTCGACTGGTACACGAGATCGACGAGGTGCGCCGGGAGACGATGGCCATCCCTACGAGGTCGATCTGTTGGTTGCCGCCCCCGCGGCCTCTACCTCATCGAGATCAAGAGCCTGAACGGCCGGCTTCGGCGCGGACGTCGCCGAGGAGAGGTCGCGGGCGGCGATCAAGCTGGGGCAGTACGTCGAGCAGGCGTGGCAGATGACCGCGCCGGCCCTGCGCGTCTCGCTCTCGTCCGCCGACGGGCCGGTGCTCCTGCACGACGCGGCGGTGCTGGTGCCATACCGGGCGATGGAGCGGCTGCACGAGCTGGTCGATGCGGCGCGCGGCGGGGCGGGAGACGTGTGGCTGCTCTGCCCGATGGAGGATCCGGCGTTGCTGCCCAAGTTGGACGGCGCGGTGGTGCGGGTGGGAGACAACGAGTGGATCGCCTTGCCGGATGCCTGGGTCGTCAACGCCCACCGCAGCGCAGCGGCAGCCGTCTGACCGGTTGCCCCGGTCGACTGGGTTGACGGGAGGCCACGTAGCGGCCCCCGTGCACGGCCGATTTCCCGACAGCGTCCGCAGTCCCGACCGCGTACCGTCCGCGTTAACCACGGGGGGAGTCGGATGAGTCTTCTGCAGCAGGCAGAGCAGTCGCCGGACACCGATCGGATGTTCGACACGGACACGAAGGCAATGGGCTACCTGCCCAACTACACCAGGTTGTTCGCGCACAGCCCGGCGGCGTACCTGGCATGGCAGCAGCTCAACGGTGCGGTGAAGGCAGAGATGGAGCTGCGCCGCTATGAGTTGGTGACCCTCGCCGCGGCTCGGGCCCTGAGATCCTCCTACTGCGGCCTGGCACACGGAAAGGTCCTACGCGACAAGTTCTTCGACGCGCCGACCGTCGCCGCCATCGCGTCGGACCACGGCAGCGCCGGTCTCTCCCCGCAGGAGGTCGCAGTCGTCAACTTCGCCGGAAAGGTCGCGGCAGACGCGAACTCCGTCACCGAGGCCGACGTCGTGGGTCTGCGCAGTCACGGTCTCGATGACACGGAGATCTTCCGCGTGATCCTCGCCGTCGGCGCCAGATGCTTCTTCAGCACCGTCCTCAGTGCTTCCGGGGCGGAGCCCGATCCGCAGTACAACGAGAGCCTGGACGTGGGTCTGCGGCAGGCGCTGAGCTTCGGCGGTTAGACCCAGAGAGAACGCGCAGATCGTTTCGGCCACGTCCATCAGAAATCCGACACCATCAGTCGATGCAGGCGGCGCGTACATCCGTCTATGGCGCGCCGAGATTCAACGCCAAGAATCGGCGGAAGTCCCTCGACCTCGCCCGTCTGCACCTTGCCAATCACCTGTGGGTAGCGGACCCGCGCCCGGGAGATCGGGGGTATTTCCTCACTCGTGCTCTTTCTCCGGGGGCGGAGGGCCGCTGCTAGGGCTCGGTGGGGCGGCTCTGTTGCGGCGGGATCGGGGGCGCGCTCATCGAGTCTGTCGGGTGCTCGGAGTGGCGGCGGAGGAGTTCGGTGATCCAGCGGGCGGCATCCCTCTGCGCGGTGAGCATGTGGTCGCGGGCGTCGGCGATGTCCTGGTCTTCGGCGTGGTCGCTCAGGAGCGTCGCCCACTGGCGGCTCACCTCCTCGGCGTACCGGGCTTTGCGGAGCTGCTCGTCGAACTGGTACTCCAGCTCCACCAGCCGGTCGACGTGCGGCTGGAGCGCCGGCATGATGCGCTCGTCGAGCCGGACGGCGGCGTCGGGGCGGCAGGTGATGACGATGTCACCCCGCTGGTAGTGCCACTGGGGATCCTCGGCGAGCGCCTCTTGCAACGCCAACTCCAGGTCCCCGGCCCGGTGCGGCGGGAGGTCCCGGGCGGCGTCGGAGGCGAGCCGGGTCAGCCGCTGGATGGCGTTGGGCTGGAAGTACTGCACGTACCAGCTCAGCACCTCGGCCCGCATGCTCGCCGGTGACGACCAGGCGAAGGTGGCGCGGATGTAGAACGAGTACACGTACCCGCGGGCCGGGACCGCGATCAGCCGGGGCACGTCGCGTTGTTCGACGAGCGGGCCGGACGGCGCGGGTGCGGCGCCAGATCCGACGGGCGCCTCGTCCTGGAGCGCGGCGACCAGTCGATCCCAGCTTCGTGCCCACCACCGCCAACCGCGGACACTCGCGTCGCGGGCGATGGTCAGCCCTCGAACGCCCCGGTGCCGCCACTGGTCCGCCGGCCTTGGCCTCCCGTCCGGGGCGTCCGTCATGGCACCCCTCCACGGTCACGGTTCCGCGTTTCACGCTAACAACCGGTGACGGATTTGCCCGTCGCCACGCCGTCGCATACCGGTGCGAACCGGACCGTCCCGCTGGCACGCCACGCGTCACTGCCGGGCTTTCGACCTCGGTGGCCGGCACCGTCGGGAAGCGCCGTGGGTGCCGCGGGGAGAGGATCATCCGGCGTTCACCGAGCATTGTGGAGCAGTTGAGGTGCCCAGGGGTGTTACCGCCGGACGGTAGCGGCGAGACTGGACCCGATCCGACAATCATGTGGATCGATGGACTGGATGGTCTGGAGGCAGCCTGTGTCCACCCCCGTGTCCCCGCTGGCCACGCTCGGCGCGATCCGCCGGCGTACCACCACACTCACCCTGCTCCTCGCCATGGTCGCCGCCGCGCTGGTCGGTCCGTCCGTGGTCACCCCCCGGTTGACCGACTCCGCCTCGGCGGCGGTCTACAGCTCCTGCACCATCAGCCGCTGCGCGGACGCCCGCACCGCCCGCTCCGGCTGGTCCGCCAAGGGTTTTCCGACCAGCCGTGGCTGGTATTCCTGGAGCGGTGGCACCTCCAACTTCGCCGGCGGCCGGTTCTACAACTACGAGGGTCAACTGCCCACCAACGCCACCTACCACGAGTACGACGTCTACCCCCGCACTCAGGGCGCCGCGCGGGACGCGTACCGGATCGTGGTGAACCGCAGCACCGGGGTCACCTGGTTCTCGCCGAACCACTACAGCGACTTCTACCGGCTCTGACCGCCCCCGGTGCCGGCCGGTCCGACCCGGCCGGCACCGGTGAGACGAGGGAGGTACGTGATGGTCGCTCCGGACGACGACCGGTGGTTGACCGTGTGCCGGGACGGGTGCCCGGAGGTGCGCGGCGCGTCGGTGCTGGCCGGCGCGACGACCCGGACCAGGCCCGCGCTCTTCGCCGCGTTGGCCGACGCGCTGACCCTGCCCGCTCACCTGGGTGGCACCTGGGACGCCCTCGCCGACGTGCTTCGGGACCGGCTGGACGCCGGTCCGCTCACCCTGCTGATCGACGACGCCGGTGAGTTGCTCGCCGACGAGCCGGCTGGTCAGTACGTCCTGCTGCTCGCCGTGTTGGGCGACCTGGCCACCACCGCCCCGCACCCGCTGCGCGTCGTCCTGCGTCATGCCTAGTCCCCTTGACCGGTGGGAACTCGCATCCCGACGTGGGGCTGGGCGCGGTTGGAAGCGGCCGGCGGCGCGGGTGGGGGTCACCCTCGCCGCCGGCCGTCCAGGTCAGTGGGTCGCGGGCGGGATGCTCTGCTCGTACTGGAAGACGTTGTGCGGGTCGTACTTTGCCTTGATCTTGCGCAGCCGCGGGAAGTTGCGACCCCAGTAGGCCTCCTCCCACTCCGCCATGCCGATGTTCGGCACGTTGACGTAGGCGCCGTCCACGTAGGGCCGCATCGCCAGGCTGAACTCGGCGATCCAGGCCTGGGCGATCGGGGTGACGGCGTCGTCGCTGTCCGGCTCGCCGCGAGTGCCCCAGCCCGCGCCGGGCTCGGAGTAGAAGAGCGCGTCGCGGTGCGGGAACGCCGCGCCGCCGAAGGGCTCCTGTCGTTGGGCTCCCCGGCCGAAGGCCTGGGCGAAGAAGTTGCTGTCCGGCGACGGGGCCTTCTCCATGAACCGGCGGACGATGCTGATCGCCTCCGCCGGGAAGAACTCCCTGGTGAACTGCGAGTAGAACTTCCACTTCGCCGGATCTTCGTCGGTCGGGATCTGGAACCCGGCGTACGTCTCGGCCCAGCCGCCGATTCGCACGACGACCTCGGGGTTGCCGATCGAGAGGAGCGGCTCGAGCAGTCTTCTCGCCTCGGTCTCCGACCCCTCGGCGAGCACCGCGAACAGCAGGATCTCGTCCGGGTGGACCTCGACCTGGGTGCCGAGACGAGGGTCGGCGAACGGTCCGGTGTGCTGCCAGGTGTCGAAGACGTCGTGCAGGTTGTCGAGGCCCGGCCAGGTCACCTGCAGGTAGGCGACGCTCTCCAGCGGAGCCACCTGGTAGGTCAGGGACGTGACGATTCCGAAGTTGCCGTTTCCGGCGCCGCGCAGCGCCCAGAGCAGGTCCGCGTGGTTCCACGGGTCCACGTGGAGCACCTTCGCGCCGTCGGCCCCCGCCGCGACGACGATCTCCACGCCGATCAGGTTGTCGCAGGCCATGCCGATGTAGCGGGTGAGGAAACCGAGACCGCCCCCGAGGGTCGCACCGGACAGGCCGACGGTCCCCTCGCCTCCGGTCGTCGCCGCGAGGTCGTACTCCCCGAGTGCGGCGACCGCCTCGGACTGGGTGAGCCCCGCGCCGAGCTTCGCCGTGCGGCTGGCGGTGTTGATGTCGACGTCCTTCAGCTCACTGACGTCGATCACGATGCCGTTGTCGACGTTCGACCAGCCTTCCAGGCTGTGCCGGCCGCTGCGCACCCGCAGCGCGACGTCGTGCTGCCGGGCCCAGGTGAGGGCGTTGACGACGTCCTGGGTCTCCTGGGCGAAGACGATCACCAGCGGGTAGCGCACGAACAACTCGTCCCAGCCGAGGCTCGCCTCCGCGTAGTTGGGGCTCTGGGGACGGACGATCCGGCCGGTCAACGTGGCGGGCGGGAACTTCTCCCCGCCAAAGGACGGGCCGTCCGCCGCCGCCAACGCCGAACTGCCGGCAATCACTCCGGGGATGGCGACCGCTCCGGCGCCGACGGCCGTCGCCTTGAGCAGGTCGCGACGAGAAAGGTCGCGCATGGTCCGAGTCCTCTCGATCGGGGTTACGCCAGAACTTCGATCGAGAGGACTTTTGCCTCTCAACTGACGCAAAACCACCGTAATGCCGCAGGCGGCGGTAAAGATCCGAGAAGTTGTCACAGAACCCGGTCGGGTGAGGAAGCGGCAGCTCAGTTGGGGTGCGCGGGCTGGTCCAGGATGGCGCTGAACCGCTCCTCGGCGAGGTCGAGCTGGCCGAAGATGTGCTTCTTCACCACCGCCGACAACGGTGTGTCCGGCCGGCCGATCAGGTCCCGGAAGAGCGGCACCAGCGGCCGGTACTTCCGGGCCGACGACACGACCTTCGGCCCGACCGTGTGGATCACCCCGACGCCGTTGTCGGTGAAGTCCGACACCTTGATCACCCGGGCCCAGGGCTCGCGGTCCAGGCTGACCGCCAGGTGCTCCCGATACTGCGTGTTGCGGTCCCGCTCGGGGTCGTACACCGGGTTGGTGACGGCGGCGACGAGCGTCGCGACGCGCGTCCCGAACCGCGCGGCGAGCGCGGCCAGCGCGGCCGCGGTCGGGTCGGCGCCCGCGTCGCCGCCGGCCAGCTCGACCGGATGGTCCTCGACCGCGTCGTGCAGCAGACCGGCGACGATCACGTCCACGTCGCGCACCTGGTAGTGGTGCATCAACCGGATCGCCACCCGCAGCAGGTGGTTGAGGTACGGCTCCCGGACGCGCCGGTCGTCGCGGTGCAACTCGGCGGCGAGGTCGAGCGCGGCGGTCAACCGCTCGCGGGCGGCGTCGTCGAACTGCTGGACCTCCAACCGGAAGCGCTCCAGCAGGCCCGGTTCGCCGTGGATCTCGGTGATCGCGTGCATCGGCATGCTGCCCAGGTGCGGCGGGAAGTCCATGCGTCACTTATAGCCGATCTTCCCCACGTCGATGAGCCCGTACGTCGCCGACCCGACCCGACATCTCGCGACAACGCCGACGGCCGGTTGGCGCGCGCTCGCCGACCGGCCACCTCACCGGGCGCCGGCCAGGGTCGCCTCGACACCGTGGCGTCCCAGCGCGGTCAGCCAGGCGATCACCTCGGCGCGGACCTCGTCGTCGTCGGCCACCTCCGCCGGGAAGATCTCGCGGAGCGCGAAGACGGCGTCCACCGCGCCGGCCGGGGTGTGCGCGCCGGCGTCCAGGGCGGCCCGGATCGGCCCGGCCAGCGGGTCCTGCAACGGCAACGGTCGGCCGTCGTCGGCGTACCCCAGCGCGAAGCGCAACCAGGACGCCACGACCAGCGCGCTCCAGCGCGCGGACCGGCCGGCCGCGCGCAGGTCGGCGATGGTGTGCAGGACCCGTTGCGGCAGCTTCTGCGAGCCGTCCACCGCGACCTGGAGGGTGCGGTGGTGGATCGCCGGGTTACCGAACCGGGCGAGGACCTGCTCGCCGTAGTCGACCACCCGGACGCCGTCCGGTGGGGTGAGGCTGGCCGCGACGTCCTCGGCGATCAGCCGGCGCAGCACGTCGGCCAGGTGCGGGATCTCCAGCGCGTCGGCGATGGTTTCCCGCCCGGCCAGCGCACCCAGGTACGCGATGGCCGAGTGCACACCGTTGAGGGTGCGCAGCTTCAGCCGCTCCCACGAGCCGGCGTCGTCGGTGAGGACCGCGCCGGCCTGCTCCCAGCCCGGCCGACCGCCGGGGAAGTCGTCCTCGATCACCCACTGCGCGTACGGCTCGGCGGCGACCGCGGCCAGGTCGGTCACGCCGAGCGCCCGGCGGGCCGCCTCGATCGTCTCCGGCGTGCTGGCCGGCACGATCCGGTCCACCATGGTGCCCGGGCAGGTGACGTTGCCGGCCACCCACTCGGCCAGCCCGGCGGGCACCTGAGCGGCTCGGCCGACCGTCTGGTCGAGCATGCCGCGCAGACGCCGGCCGTTGGCCGGCAGGTTGTCGCAGCTCACCAGGGCCACCGGTCCGGCGTCCGCGGCGGCCCGCGCGGCCAGCCCGCGCAGCAGCAACCCCGGCACGGTGGTCGGCGGTCGGCCGCCGGCCAGGTCGGCGGCGAGCGCCGCGTCCGGGGACAGCTGGCCGGTCACCGGATCGAGCTGGTACGCCTTCTCGGTGACGGTCAGCGTCACCACCCGCACCGCCGGGTCGGCGAGCAGCGCGACCACCGCCTGCGGGTCGCGGGGAGCGTGGAGTACGCCGCTGAGAGCGCCCACCACCCGGGTGCCGCTGCCCGCCGCGGAGAGCGTGCTGACACTGAACAGGTTGTCCTGCGCGGCGAGCGCCTCGACCACGGCGGTGCTGCGCGGAGCGACGGCCACGATGCCCCAGTCACCGCCGGCCGCGCCGACCGCCGCCTCGGTGAAGACGGCCTGGTGCGCCCGGTGAAACGCGCCCACACCCAGGTGGACGACGCCGGTCGGGACCGTGCCCGGCCGAATCAGCGGGCGGGCCTCGGCGGGCAGTCGGCGCAGCACGCCCAGGCCGAGTCGGGCGCCGACGGTCATCGCCATGCCGGGCCGTCCGGGAAGCGGAACTCGGCGATCGACGCCGGCTTCATGGTGGCGCTGTAACCGGGCCGCTCGGGCAGAAGATAGCGGCCACCGCGGGTGCGGACCGGGTCGACGAAGTGCTCGTGCAGGTGGTCGACGTACTCGATCATCCGCCCCTCCAGGCCGGTGCCCACCCGCAGGTAGTCGAAGATCGCCAGGTGTTGGACGTACTCGCAGAGGCCGACCCCACCGGCGTGCGGGCAGACCGGCACCCCGAACTTCGCCGCCAGCAGCAACTCGGCGAGTACCTCGTCGACGCCGCCGACCCGGCAGGCGTCGACCTGCATCACGCCGATCGCCTCCGCCTGGAGCAACTGCTTGAAGATCACCCGGTTGGCAGCCACCTCGCCGGTGGCGACCCGACACCGGCCACCGGTCAGCTCGGTGACCGCGCGGGCGATCCGGGCGTGGCCGAGGATGTCGTCGGCGTGGGTCGGCTCCTCGATCCAGTACGGATCCACCTCCGCGAGGGTGGCCATCGCGGTGATCGCCTCGTCCACGTCCCAGACCTGGTTGGCGTCCATCATCAGCAGCGCGTCCGGGCCGATCTCCTCCCGGATGATCCGGGCCCGCCGCAGGTCGTCGGCGAGCGGGCCGCCGACCTTCATCTTCATCGCCCGCCAGCCGTCGGCGTACGCCTGCCGGGTCAGCGCCCGCACCTTGTCGTCCGGGTAGCCGAGCCAGCCGACCGAGGTGGTGTACGACGCGAAGCCGTCGCGTTCGAGGGTGGCCAACCGGTCGGCCAGCCCGTCGCGTCCTTCGTCCAGGATGGCGGCCGCCTCGTCCGGGGTGAGCGCGTCGGTGATGTGCTTGAAGTCGACGCTGGCCACGAGGTCGTCGGTGGGCAGCTCGGCGAGGAACCGCCACATCGGCTTGCCGGCGAGGGTGGCCCGCAGGTCCCACACCGCGTTGACCAGCGCGCCGGTCGCCATGTGGATGACGCCCTTCTCGGGACCGAGCCACCGCAGTTGCACGTCGGCGCTGAGCGAGCGCCAGAACGCGACCGGCTCGGCCGTGATCTCCTCGATGGTGCGGCCCTGGACGTGGTGGGCAAGGGCGCGGACCGCCGCGCAGGTGATCTCGTTGCCCCGGCCGTTGGTGAAGGTGAACCCCGCGCCGGTCGGGCCGGCGTCGGTGCCCAACTCCACGTACGTCGCGGAGTAGTCGCCCCGGTTGACCGCGTCGGAGCCGTCGCCCCGCGCGGCGGTCGGGAACCGCACGTCGTGCACCTCGACGGAGGTGATGGTGATGCTCACCGCTCCACCTTTCCGAAGTTGAAGACCCGCTTGGGCAGCCGGTACGCCAGGTCCACGATGGTCTCGGCGGCCTCGTCCATCGGCAGCCGGTGCTCGGCGACCAGCCGGGCCAGGAAGCCGGCGTCGACCCTGCGGGCGACGTCGTGACGGACCGGGATGGAGCAGAACGCCCGGGTGTCGTCGACGAATCCGGTGGTGTTGTAGAAGCCGGCGGTCTCGGTGACCGTCTCCCGGAACCGGCGCAGCACCTCGGGGGAGTCCAGGAACCACCAGGGCGCGCCGAGCAGCACCGCGGCGTACCCGCCCGCGAGGGGCGCCAACTCGCGGGTGAAGGTGTCCTCGTCGAGGGTGTAGAGCACCAGCCGCAGCCGCGGGTCGTTGCCGTAGCGCTCGAGCAGCGGGGCGAGCGCGTGCACGTACTCGGTGGCCTGCGGGATGTCGCCGCCCACGTCGCGGCCGTGCCGGGCGTGCAGCCACCTGTTGTGGTTGCGTACCGCGCCGGGGTGCAGCTGCATGACCAGGCCGTCGTCGAGCGACATCCGGGCGAACTCCATCAGCATGTGCGCCCGGAACGCCTCCGCGTCGGCGGCGTTCGCCTCGCCGCGCCGGCCCCGGTCGTAGAGCCGCTCCGCCTCGGCCGGCGTCAGGTCCAGGGTGCGCGCGGTGGGATGGCCGTGGTCGGTGGAGGTCGCCCCGGCGGCGATGAACGCGGCCCGTCGGGTCCGCAGGGCGGCCAGGTAGCCGGCGTAGGTGCCGGTGTCCTCGCCGGCCCGCTCGCCGAGCCGGTCCACGTTCGTCGCCCAGCCGTCGTACTCCATGTCCACCACGTCGTCCGGGCGGAAGGTGGTGACCACCCGGCCGCCCGGCCCGCCCCAGCCGTCGGCGGCGAGTGTGGCGTGCTGGCTCAGGTCGTCAAGTGGCGACTCGGTGGTGGCGAGGACCTCGATGCCGAACCGCTCGAACAGCGCCCGGGGCCGGAAGTCCGGCTCGGCGAGCCGGGCCGCGATCTCGTCGTAGATCGCGTCGGCGGTGGCCGGGCCGAACGCGGTGTGCACCCCGAACACGGTGCGGAAGGTCTGCTCCAACCAGAGCCGCGACGGGGTGCCCCGGAACAGGTGCCAGTGTGCGGCGAAGCGCCGCCAGATCACCCGCCCGTCGGTCTCCACCGGGCTGCCGTCGCGGGTGGGCACACCCAGGTCGGACGGGGGGACGCCCTGGCTGAGCAGCATCCTCGTCAGGTAGTGGTCGGGCACGATGAGCAACCGCGCCGGGTCCGGGAAGGGCCGATCCTCGGCGAGCAGGGCCGGGTCGACGTGCCCGTGCGGCGAGATGATGGGCTGCTCCGCCGCGAGGGCGTACAGCTCCCGGGCCAGCGCGCGTTGGCCCGGTTCGGGCGGCAGGAGCAGGTCGGTGTGGTCGAACGTCGGCACGGGGAGGGGCTCCTCGTCTCCTGGTCAGCGGGAGTGAGCGGGTCGGTGACCTGGACCGGTTGGCGGTGGTCGAACGCGACGGGTCACCCGGCCGCCGGCTCTCGGTGACCTGCGGTCGCCTACCGGTGATCCTGCAAAGGTTTGCAATGAAGTAATCACGATCAATGCGACTGCGTCAACCGACGGCGATCACCGATTTCGTACGGCCGCGGATCACGGATCGGCGTGTCCGTGCTGGACAACCCCCGTGACTATCGACAATTGACAATGCTGCAACCGTTTGCATTAATGGCCACACCCACGGCACCGCCGCCACCTCGGACGAAGGGTCAGCCGTGCCCGTCACCATCCGGGACGTCGCCCGGGCGTCCGGTGTGCACATCTCCACCGTGTCCCGCACCTTCTCCGCCCCGCACCTGGTCAACCCGGACACCCGGGTCCGCGTGCTGACCTGCGCGGAGGACCTGGGTTACCGGCCGAACCGCGCCGCCCGAGCCCTGATCACCGGGCGGACGCACAACCTCGGGCTGATCATCGCGGACATCGCGAACCCGTACTTCCCGCCGCTGATCAAGGCGGCGGAGTCTCAGGCCCGACACCGCGACTACCACGTCTTCGTGGCCGACACCAACGAGGACCCGACCGCCGAGGAGGAGTTGGTCCACGCGCTGGCCAAGCAGGTGGACGGGGTGCTGCTGTGCAGCCCGCGGATGAGCAACAGCCTGATCGAGCAGCTCAGCCGCGAGGTGCCGATGGTGGTGGTGAACCGCCAGGTGACCGGCCTGCCCTGCGTGCTGATGGACATCGGGCAGGGCGCCCGCTCGGCGATCGAGCACCTGGTCGGCCTGGGGCACCGCGGCATCGCGCTGCTCGGCGGCCCGCGCAACTCGTGGACCAACCGGGAGATGCGCCGCGCCGCCGGTACGGCCGCCCGCGCCGGCGGCGCGGAGCTGACCGTGCTCGGCCCGAACGCGCCCACCGAGGTCGGCGGCGCCGCCGTCGCCGAGCAGGTGCGACGCAGCGGAGTGTCGGCCGTGCTCGCCTACAACGACCTGATGGCGATCGGCCTCATCGAAGGGCTGGACGCGCTCGGGGTGCGGGTGCCGCAGGAGGTGAGCGTAGTCGGGGTCGACGACATCACCCTGAGCCGGCTCACCCGCCCCAAACTGACGACGGTGGCCACACCCACCGGTGCCGCCGGCCGGACGGCCGTCGACATGCTGTTGCAACAGGGCGTCGAGTCACCACGCGGCGCGCGGGGACCCGGTGCCGGCCCGGCGCTCGGCGTCCGTCGTACCACCGCGCGGGTCATGCTCCCGACCGACCTGGTCATCCGCAACTCGACCGGTCCGGGGCCGTACGCCCGATCCGCACGTTCCCTGGCCGTACCGGACGGCCCGGACCCGCACTGCCCCGCAGGTCCGCGCATCCCGACCGGCGCGACGGATCACCCCAGCTCACCGCACTGAAGCTCCCTCGTTCGGCATCCTTGCCCCCGACCGGTCGGCGGCCCCTTATCCTCGAGCCGACATGCCAACCGGAGCGGGTGCCGTCGGTGCGACGGCGTACAGGGGGCCGTGATGAGCGGAGAGGATCGACCGGAGGGCATCAGTCCGACGGCGGTGCAGGGGGCGCCCGGACTGTGGCGCGTCGATCTGCAGAAACACGATCTCAGCATCCCCGGACGGGAGGTCGTCCAGAGTCGGGTGGAGTTCACGCCGGACTCGCCGCCGTTCAAGCACTTCCACCCCGGCGAGGAGATCATCTGCGTTCTTCAGGGGTCTCTGGAGTACACGCTCGAAGGCCAGCCGCCGGTGGTGTGCAACGCCGGTGACGCGTTGACCGTGCCGTACGGCGTCCACCACCAGGCCCGCAACGTGGGCGACGGCATCGCTGTGGAGCTGGCCACCTACGTGGTGGAGAAGGGCAAGCCCCTGCTGACCAAGGTGGAGTGACCGGCCGCCGCGCTGCCTCGTCGATCATGGAGTTGGCGGCACGACACCCGGGTGGGCGTTGGGATCACCGGGGTGGGCGTCGGGCCGGCAGGGCGGCCGTCACCCGGATGGCCTTCACGATCGCCGGGATCGACCCGATCAGCAGCACCAGCCCCCAGATGATCGCGATCACCGCGAAGACCAGTGCCGCCACGTCGTCGACGATGCTGACCAGGATCACCGGCACCAGGTGGTGCAGGAACTCCAGGACGACAGTGCACAGCAGGGTGGTGAGGATCAGCAGGACGAGGCCCTTGTTCTGCAGGAAGCGCGGCTGGGCCAGCACCAACAGCCCGGCCCACACCAGCTTGAGCAGCAGCACCAGCCCCAGCAGCAGCGCCGCCTCGCCGACCGGGAAGAACCCCCACAGCGCCAGGTACGCGATCGTCCCGAACGGGACCGCCAGAAACAGCGACACCATGATGGACAGCTCCACGAACGCGATGACCAGCGCGACCAGTCCGACGATGATCAGGATGATCGAGAAGATCAGGCTGGCGATGCCCTGTACCCGGCCCTGCACGCGTTCGGGCAGCAGCATGCCCAGGCAGAACAGCCCGGTGCTCCAGACCGCCACCGCGTCGATCAACGCCAGGTAGCCGGTGGCCCGGCCGGACGGCTCGCTGACCCCGGACACGTCGTCGAGGTCCACCTCCAGCGCGCCGGCGGTGTCGGCGAGGGCCGCGCCGGCGTCGGCGCCGCCCAGCAGCAGCCCGGCACCCAGCTCCACACCGATCGCCAGGACGATGGCGAGCATCGCCAGCAGCAGGAACGGCTTACGCAGGTCACCCACGGCGGCACCTTCCTCTCAGCTCAACACGTGGCCGCGACGATCAGGGTCAGGACCTGACCGTGACGATCAGGGTCAGGACGTGGCCACGACGACCGTGCAACCACCGAGGCCGGGGCAGATCAGGCCCACCTCGGTGGCCTCGTCGACCGCGACCTTCGCCACCGCGCCGGTGCCGTCGGGCGCCGGCTCGACCTCGTCGCGGATGGTGAGGTCGGCGTCGCCGGGCGCCGGCGCGACGACCGTGAACCGTGCCGCGCTGCGCAGCACCAGGGTGCGCAGCCCACCCGGATCGGCGACCCGCACCACGCACCTGCCGGAGAACGTCAACCGGCCCGTCTGGTCGGCGCAGTCGGCGTCGACCGTGGCCGGATCCACCGCCGCGCGCTCCCCGCCCAGCACGCCCAGCCGGTCGACCAACCCGTGCCGGGCACCCGGATCACCCCGGTCGTCGCCGCCCACGCCGACCGCGACCACGAACAGCGCCACGAGCAGCACGGCGAGCAGCCCCAGCAGCGCCTTCTGCCGGCCACTCATCGCGCGGCGGCCGGCGCGACGACCTCGCTGAACCGGATCAGGTCGACACCCGCGAAGTAGCGGTTGGTGCCCTGCGTCTTGCCCACCACCAGCAGTGTGACCTGGTGTGCCCCCTTACTGAGCTGGACGGTGCCGACGTCCAGGAACTCCGTCTTCTGCGTCGTCGGCGTGAAGCCGAGGAACGTGCCACCGACCTGGTTGCCGTCGATGGTGAAGACGGTGTTGGCGTAGTCGAACGAGGTGGTGCGCACCGTCGCGAAGCGCCAGGTGCCGTCGGCCGGGATCTGCACCGTCACGGTGACCTGATCGCCGATCGCCAACCCGGTGAAGAAGAGCTGCTTGTCCCCGGACCAGGTCACCGCGCAGCAGTTGGGCTGCGCGCCCACGGCGGCCTTGGTCTTCTGCGGCGACGTGATGACCGCGGCGTCCACCAGGCTCTCCGCCTCGATGGTGACCACCCGCGGCTCGCCGGGATCCGGCGCGCCGTCGCGGGTCAGCAGGACCACCCCCACGGCCACCACCACCAGCACCAACGCCGCCGCGGCGGCGATCCACAACCACGGGGTACGCCGAGGTGGCGCGACCGCCCGTACCTCGTAGGTGACCCGACCGCTGGACCGGGAGCTCTCCTCCGGCGCGGTGTTCGCCGAGTACGCGAACCCGGTCATGTCGTAGCGTCGAGGTGGGGTGCCCGCGGGCACGGCGAGGGTGACCAGGAACGACACCGAGCCCTGCCCCTGCACCACCCGCTGTGGCTCGGCGACGGTGAACCACGCCCGCTGGGAGCCGTCACCGGGCGCCACGTCGAACACCACCGTGTCCGGTGCGGCGCCCGGGTTGGAGACGGTGAAGGTCAGCTCGCCGCTGTTGCGCGGGTCGAGGGTGAACTGCTCGGCGGCGGCGACGACCGCCCATTCGGTGGTCATGACGACTCCTCTTCCAGGACGATCTCGACGGTGGTCGAGGCGGGTTTCTCCGCCTCGACGATGCGGGTGATCACGGCGAGTTGGCCGGCGGCGGCGGCGGGAACCCGCACCACGACGTGGAAGGGCCGTTCGGTCGGCTCGTCGATCGCGAAGCCCGGCAGACCGGTGGCCAGCTCCAGGGCCCGCCGCATGCCGTACGGGGAGCCGCGCCACCGGGCCAGCAGGGCGGCGTTGGCCACCAGGTCGCGCAGTCGTCCCACCGGCAGCGGCAGGGGCGCGTCCGGCCGGGGTGAGGCGACCACGTGGTCCATCGCCACCCAGCGGGTCAACCGCACGACCAGCCCGTCCGGCGCCCGGTACGGGTCGAACAGGGCGTCCACCTCGGCGAGGATCGCCTCGTCCGGGGCGTGCAGCCCCTCCATCACGTCCAGCAGCGCCCAGAGCACACTGCCGGGCACACAGGCCCGCTGGTAGGCGGCGGGCAGCAGCCGTTCAATCGCCGAACGTCGCATCCTGGCGCACCACCTCGATGTCGTGCTCGCCGGAGCAGAGCAGCCAGGTATCCGGGACGGTCACCACGTCGGCGGTGGCCTGGTTGGCGCTGGGCGTCCAGTCCACCGCGTTGGCGCTGCGGTGCACGCCGCGTTCGCCGCCGGCCAGGAGCAGCCGCTCCGCCGTGCCGGTGCCGCCGGTCGCACCGCCCGCGCCGCCGACTGTCGGACCGCCCACCGCGATGGCGTCCACCGGCACGAACCGGGTCCGGTCGCGCAGCGGCAACCCGCAGTTGACCGACACCGACTGCCACTGCGGCTGCGCGCCCAGGGTGTCCAGCCGCAGCACCCCGCCGCTCTGCGTCGCCGCCACCGCGAGCTGGCCGGCGAACGCCAGGTCGCGGCACGTGCCGCCGACCCAGCCGGACTGCACCGGCTGCCACTTCACGTCGGACTCGAACAACCGGGTGCGGTGGCAACCCTGTCCCGGCTTCTTCGGGTCCGGCTCGCCCGCGCCGCTCCACAGCAGGGTCGCCGGGCCGTCGTACTGCACGGCGAGCACCCGGTTGTCCACGTTGGCCAGGCCCACGTGCGTGAAGCTGCCCGGTCGGCCGCCGGCGGTCGACAGGTACACCCCGAAGCTGGCCTGCGCGGCCACCGCCACCCCCGGCGCGCCCCGCTCCGAGACGAACGCGCGCACCGCGTAGAACCCCCGGTCGGCGTCGGACGGGTCGACCAGGATCTGCAACGGCACCGCCCCGGGCAGCAACGACACCTCGTACAGGCCGGTGTCGGTGGCCACCAGGAGCGCGCCCGCGCCGTCGCGGTCCAGCCAGGCCACGTCGGAGATCCGCGCGTCCAGGTCGGTGAGCAGCGACCAGGTCTCGCCCAGGTCGGTGCTCAGGTGCACCCGGGAGCCGCCGGACGACCGCAGCGTCACCACGGCCACCGAGCCGGGGCGCGCGACGATGCCCGGCCGCACCGGCGCGGGAGCGGGCGCCACCCGCAGCACCGTCTCGTCGTCGAACCGGCCGGCCGGCTCCCAGCCCGCGCCGCCGTTGCTGGAGCGGAACAGCACCGGGCCGCGCCCGGCGTACCAGGTGCGCGGCTGGTACTGGTCGACGGCGAGGGCGCGTACCCCCGCGTCGGGGGCCTCGTCGACCACGAACCGGACCGACTCGACGTAGCGCACACCGGGCTCGGCGTGCTCCAGCAGTCGGTACACGTTCGACGCGCGCAGCGGCTCCCCGAACGGCCACCCGGTCGGGTTCAGCGCGGTCGGCAGCGGGCTCAGCGTCTGGTGCAGCCGGTCGTGGATCCGGCGGCGTACCGCGTCCACGTCCTCCTCCCGGCGGACCACCACCCGGGCCCGGACCGACACCGCCTTGAACCGGGCCCAGGTGGCCCGGGACCGGATGCCGACCATCCGGCGTTCCTCCAGGTCCGCCTCCACCCGGCGACGCGCCTCGGGCACCTCGTGCTCGCGCAGCACGGTCACCGGCAACCGGCCACCGGGGCGGGCCGTCGGCGGCACGTACGGCACCAGCACCACCTCGACCTCACCGGGCCGGGCGAAGCTGTACACCGCCGCGCGGGTGAACGCCCGCGCCCGTGCCACCGCCCCGGAGCTGGTGGCGAGGACCTCGAAGTCGCGGGCGGTGACCGCCCGTTGCTGGGCGAAGAACTCGTACGGGCCGCGCAGCAGCACCGACTCCAACGCCTCCACCTCCCGGCCGCCGGCCGCCGGGGCGGGGTTGTCCACGCGTACCCCGGGCAGCGGGTCGCGCAGGCTGGTCAGCGTGCCCGCCGCCACGTTGCCGGTGGGGCCGCCGCCGGCGCGGTACCAGAGCCGGACCTGTCGGCCGGCCGGCGGCACCGCCGCCACTGTCACCGGCGCCGGGCCGGGTGGTGCGGGGTCGCCGGGCGCGGCCGGCGGTCGCAGGTCCAGGGCCGGGGCGAAGGTGACGGTGCCCGAGCAACGGTCCACCAGGTACGCCTTGGCCTGCGGGCCGAGCCCGGCGAAACTGTCCACCGGCTGCCAGATCTCGAACGTACGGCCGTCGTGCTCCCGGGCCGCCGCGCCCAACTCCACGGTGCCGGCCGGCACCTCCACGCCGAGCAGCAGGTCCAGCGTCTCGGCGGTGTGCGCCAACGGCGCGTGCGCGGCCCGCAGCACCTGCCCCGGCTGGCCGGTGCCCACGCCGAGCAACTCCGCCTCGACGAGTTCGCAGTGGTGCATCCGTACCGTCACCGACGTCTCGTCGGCGGGCAGCAGCGTCGGCTCGGTGGTGACGAAGACGACCGGCCGGGGATCCGCGCCGCGCGCCGCCGCGACCCGCAGACCCGCCGGGATCCGGATGGCCGCCCGGTCGCTGCCGCTGCGGGTGAACCGGACGTCCGCCCAGGCCGCGGTGGGTGCGTGCCGGGTGACCCCGAGCAGGTTCAGAAACGAGACGTACGCCTTGTCCGGCAACTGGTTCAACCGGTAGATCATCACCTCGGTCAGGTGGGCGAACGCCTCCACCAGGGCCATCCCGGGGTCGTGCGCCGACAGGTCGGTCCACGCCGGGCAGGACTGCCGGATCCGTTCCCGGGCCTCGGTGACGAGGTCGAGGAAACCGCGATCGTCCAGGTGCGGCACGGGCAACGTCATGACGGTCCTCCCTGCGCGGGTTCGTCGGCGGGAAGCAGGTCCACGGACAGGACCAGCTGCCCGGGCGTCAGGCTGGCGCGCACCCGGTAGTCCAGCCGGATCACCAGCCGCCACGCGTCGTCCGGATCCGGCCCGGCGTCCACGTCGATCACCTCGACCCGTGGCTCCCACCGGGCGATGGCCTGCCGGACGTAGTGGATGGCCAGGCCGGCCGTGGTGTCGTCGTTGGGCGCGAAGACGAGTCGGTGCAACCGGGACCCGTACCCGGGTCGCATCAGCCGCTCGCCCGGCGTGGTCGACAGGAGCAGGAACAGCGCCTGCCGTACGCTCTCGTCGCCCTCGGTCATCGCCAGGCCGCCGGCCGCGGTGAGTGCCAGGCCGCCGCCGCGCCCGGCGTCGAAGCCGGCCCCGACGAAGCGGAAGGCCCTCACCGGTCCGCCCCGAGGAACCCCTGACCCGGGTCACGCACCGTGTGGTGGACCAGCCCCGGTGGGGTGCCGTCGGTGAACCCCTCCAGGTGCGACAGCACCACCCGGTGCCCGTCGACCCGCAGCCAGTCGCTGTAGCCGACCCGGACGCTGAGGGTCTTGCCGCACGGCTTGATCGTCGGGCCGTAGTTGGGACAGGCCGTGATGTCGCGCCCCTGCGGGTCGTCGTCGACAAGCACAGGTACGCCGGTGACGGTCACCCACTGCTGCGAGGGTCGGTTCTCGACCCGGCCGTCGTGATCGCAGGTGATCACGGAGTCACGGTGGATCCAGCGCATCAGCCGCCTCCTTCGTGGTGGGCGCGGGCCAGCGTTCGGGCCTGCCGCGCCGCGGTGGTCGGGTCCTCGGTCGACTCGGCGCGCAGGAAGTCCACGCTGCGGGCGCGGACCACCATGGCCCGGCCGGGCGCGGAGATCACCAGGTCGGATGCCGCGTGCAGCGTGGCCAGGTCGGGGGTCAGTTCCAGATAGCTGCCGTCCTCGGTGCCCAGCCGCAGGCTGCGCCGCACGTCGTCGACGACGATCGACTGCCCACCGGCGGTGCGCAGCGTCCAGCGCCGCGCCTTCCCGTCGTCGATGCCCGCGTCGTACGGCTCGACGGCGCCGAACAGCGAACCGAGCACGATCCCCGAGGCCGGCTCGCCACCGGGCAGCACCACCAGCACGCTGTCGTCCGGATCCGGCAGCGCCACCAGGCCCTTGCCCCGCCCCGCGCCGGGGCAGAGCACGGCGAGCCAGCCGGCGTCCAGGTCCCCGTACGCCGGCAGGGTCAGCCGGACCCGGCCCAACCCGTCGGGGTCGGCGACGTCGGTGACCGTGCCCAGGGTGACCACCGCACCGCCGGCCGGGGTCGGTGGGGCGACCGGCGGCACGGTGGAGAACCGGGTCAGGTGTCCGTTGCCGTCCACGGTGTGCACCACCTCGGTCAGCACGTACGCCCCGGCGACCGGCTCGGGCACACCGCTCAGGTCGATCCGTCGGCCCGGTCGCAGCGCCGGATCACCCTCGGCCACCCCCTCGGCGGTGACCAGCGTGGCCGCGCGGGTGTCCAGTCGCGCCTGGGCCAGCGCCGCCAACTCGTCGTCGCTGCGCCCCGGCTGGTCGACGGCGGTGCGAACCCCGTCGGCACCCACGTCGGCCGGGTCCGGTCGGTCGTACGCCGGCCGGCCACACCGTGCCTCGTCGGCCTGCTGGCTGATCACCTCGGCCCGCTGCGGGTGCCAGCCCAACGCGGCACTGGCACCGCTGGCCTGGTCGGCGTTCGTGGACAGGCGCAGGGTGTGCACGTCCGCGCCGAGGGTCAGCGCGACCGGCTCCCCGTAGCCCGCGAGGGTGACCAACCGGACCCCGTCACCGTCGGCGGCCAGGTGCAGCCCGGCCCGGCCGGCCACCTCGCACAGCAACTCCAGATCACTGTGCCGGTGCTGCGACAGCCGGTCCAACCGGGGCCCGTCGACCTCGGCGGTCACCTCGAGCCCCACCGCGCCGCACAGTTCCCGGGCCAGGTCGACGGCGGTCACCGAGGTGAACACCCGCAACCCCTGCCGCTTGCGCAGCCGGTGCAGCCGGTCGTACGCCCGCAGCCGCAGCACCGCCGTACCGTCGGCGGCGTACTCGACCTCCACGGCGGTGACCTCCCCGCTGAACAGGGCGTCGGCGTGGTCGGCGAGTCGGATGTCGAGCGCCGTGCCGGGGCGTACCGCCGGGTCGAACGCGCCGACGCCGACGGAGGTGGCGAGCACGAGCTCCGCCTGCGTGGGCTGGTCCAGCCGTGCCGCCACCCGCAGCGAGCGGATCCGCTGACGAACCGCGCCGGTCAGCTCGGCGCCGTCGAGCAGGACGAGCAAGGCCCGGGGCGCGACGCTTGTCACGGCGTACCCCCGGGGTTGCCGCGCCCGTCGGAGGCGACAGCTGCGGTGCTGCCGGGGCCGGTGCTCAGCGCGCCGGCCACCGCCTGCGCCATCCCGGCCAGCACACCGGCGACCGTCGATCCGCTTCCCGGGACGCCGCCGGCGCGGACGCCGGCCGCGGGGGGCACGGCGAGCGTGGTGCCGGCCGGTACGGCGAGGGGGTCGGTGATCCGGTTGTGCTCGGCCAGCAGGCGCCAGCGCAGCGGCGAGCCGAGCGCGTCGTTGGCCAGCAGGTCGAAGCGCACACCGGAACGGCCCGGCTCGGCCGCGCCGTCGCCGGCGGCGATCACCGCGCTGCCCGGCGCGGCGGTCGGGGTGCTGGCCGCGGCCAACTCCTCGGCGAATCCCGCCTCGGCCTGGTCGGCCGTCTCGGCGGCGCGGACCAGCTTCAGCCGCAGCCAGGAACGCCGGGGCGAGCCGGTGCCGGTGAACGCGTCGAACCGCTCCGCCACCGCGATGATCACACCGGGCACGTTCCAGGTCTTTCCCCACACCAGCCGGACCAGCGGCGGACGCAGCCAGCCATGCTCGGCGGCCGAGTTCTCCGCGAGCATCCACAGGGGACGGGTGAGCACCCGTACGTCGGCCGGACGGGTCGGCGCCTGGACGAAGTCGACGTCGAAGAGCAGGTCGAGCACCAGTTCGGTCCGGCCGCCGCCGGTGAAGACCAGCGGGTCGTCGGCCAGCCCGGACCCGGTGAGCTGCCCGTCGCCGGCACCCCGCTGGCGTACGCCGGCGAGCCGGGTCACCTGCACCGTCTCCGGATTCAGCAGGCAGTCCACGCGCTCGCCAGAGGAGTCGATGAGGAAGGCGACGCGTTCCATCAGCCACCCGCCTGTTCCCGGTCCAGCCGGGTCAGCTGAGCGTTGTCCAGCGCCGTACCGGCGACCGTCCACAGCGCGGTGTCGTCGGGCAGCGCCGGCCACCTGTCGAACGCCGTCGCGTCGGCAGTGCTCTCCGGCCCTTGCGCACCCGGATCGCGGCGCGCCGAGCCGATCCAGGCCACACCGACGGCCGGACCGTAGCGGGCTACGGAGCCCTGACCATCCCGATCACCAACCTGCTGCCCCGACCGTGCCCGCTCGTCGGGCAGGGCCGGCCAGAGACCGCCGCCAGCCGTCGTCCCACCGCTGGCTGCCGCCCCACCGTGGGCTACCGCCCCACCGTCAGCCGTCCCGCCGACGGCTGATCGCCCGTCCCGAGCTGCCGCCTGGTCCGGCCTCGCCCCGCCGACATCGGCGGAGTCGGTTGTAGACCTTGGAAGGAAAGTGCCCCTGGAGGGGCCGAAATCTTCCAAGATCTCGGCAGGGTAGGTGCGGAGGCGAGGATTGGCCGGGGTGGTTGGCTCTCCGAGTCGGGGCCGCTCCTTCGTGTCGGTGGCCGGAATGTCATCCGGCGCCGGTCCTGGCGCCGCGCCCCGTCGGGCTGTGCGCAGGCGCCAAGCGTCCAGCAGCCGGCCTGGCGAACGTCGGCCCGCACCCGGTGTGAGGGGCGCGTTGGCGATCACTGCGACGGCGGAGGCATCGTTGCCGCCCCGGGGCCTGGTGCCACCCATCCGTGGGCCGCCGGACCTGTCGTCTGCCCTCGACGCGCCCGTCGACCCGGTCGCGCCCGTCGACCGCGACCCGTCCGGCCTTGCCACCCCGCTCACCGCCTCCGGCCCGTTGACGCCGTACGCCACGTCCACCGTGCCGTCGTGCCCGACCGTGCCGTCGTCACCCACCGTGCCCGGTGTGGCAAACGCCGGGCGGTCACGCCGGTAGGAGTGCGCGTCCGGGTCCGGGCCGCTCACGCTGGCTCCGCGGCCGTGCCCACCACCCGTGCCGGGCGCATGACGGTCCACCATGCCAGGGGCACGACGACCCGCCGGATCATCAGGCAACCAGGCATCCTCCCCGGCGGCCCGAGGTGGTCGCGTCACCGCGGTCCACCGGTCCGGTCCGCCGCTATCGACTCGATCGCCGAAGCCGAAGCCGAAGCCGGAGCCGGAGCCGGAGTCGGAGTCGGAGTCGGAGCCGGAGTCGGAGTCCGAGCCGGAGCCGAAGCCGTCGGCCGGGTCATCGCGCCCCTCCGTCGGTGCGGCGGCGGGCCGGTCGAGGTCCAGGTCGTGCAGCAGGCCGGGCGCGTGGGCGGCGACCAGGTCCAGCCAGTGCTGCGGTGGCTCCCCGAAGCGGCGCGGTGGAGCTCCGGACGTCTCCGGCGACGGCTGTGGCGCCCGGTGCTCGGCGGGCGCACGATCCCCGGCGGGCGCACGGTCCTCGGCGGGCTCGACGCGCCCGGCGAGGCGCTGCACCGCCCCGGCAGCCGAGCGCAGCCGGCCGGCCAGCCAGCTACGCGGGTGTCGGCGCGGTGGCACCGCCGGTCTCCAGCTCCAGACCCTCGTAGCGCAGGGTCAACGAGGCGATGGCGATCTCGTGGCTGAGGGTGTTGAGGTGCGCGCCACGCCACCGGGTGGGCCAGGCGTCGATCAGGTTCCACCGCAGCACCTCGGCGGTGCCTACCGAGTCGAGCAGCACCACCGAGACGTTGCGCCGGTTGAGGGTGCCCTGCGCGGTGGCGTTCACCCAGTCCCACAGCTCGCGGGAGGCGGTGAGGCCGAAGTGCAGCGTCACCGGCTCGTACTCGGCCTGGCCGGGCACCATCCGCATCCGGCCCAGGCCGTGCTCCCGGTACGGCTGGCCGGGGATGTTCACCTCCAGCCCGGTCATCTCGGTGAAGTGGCCGTTGGTGACGCCGTTGATGAGCAGCCGGAAGTTGTACGCCCGGTACGGGTCGACCGGGGCGCCGGGCTGCTGGGTGGCTGTGGTGGGCATGTCAGCCTCCGATCGTCTCGGTCTCGGTGCCGCCGGCCCACTGGCTCAGCTTGAACACCACGAACTCGGCGGGCTTGACGACCGCGATGCCGATGTGGGCGATCACCATGCCCGCGTCGCGGACGTCGACCGGGTTGGTCTCCTCGTCGCACTTGACGAAGAACGCCTCCTCCGGGCTGCGCCCGAGCAGTGCGCCGTCGCGCCACACCCGGGTGAGGAACGCCCCGATGTCGCGGCGGATCGAGCGCCAGAGGGTGAAGTCGTTGGGTTCGAAGACCATCCACCGGGTGCCGTTGGCGATGGCCTGTTCGATGGCGATGCTGAGTCGCCGGACGTTGAGGTAGCGCCACTCGCTGGCTTCGGCGGCGAGCGTACGGGCGCCCCAGACCCGGATGCCCTCACCGGCGAAGTAGCGGATCACGTTGACGCCCTTGGGGTTGAGCACGTCGTGCTCCGGCCGGGTGACCAGGTAGCCCAGGTCGACGGCACCCCGCACTGGCTCGTTGGCCGGTGCCTTGTGCACTCCACGCAGGGCGTCGGTGCGGGCCCAGATGCCGGCCAGGTGCCCGCTCGGCGGGGTCAGTTCCAGCTCGCCGCTGATCGGGTCGCGCACGCGCAGCCAGGGGTAGTAGAAGGCGCCGAACTCGGACTGCCGGGGCCGGTACGCCGCCCCCTCGTGCCCGCCCGAGCCACCCGGCTGGGCAGACCCGCCGCCAGAACCGGCCGACCCGCCGCCGGAACCGGCCGAGCCGCCGCCGCCGGGACCGGCCGCGCCGCCGCCCGTACCCTCGGCGGGTTTGGGGGGTTTGCCGGTGGACGGCGTCGCGACCCGGGTCAGCGCGGCGATGTCGTCGATGTCCGGTGCCGGGTCGCAGATGGCGACCATGGTGCGAGTCCGCTCGGCCATGCTGAGCAGCGCCTCGTGCGACACCACGTCGTGGAAACCGGGTGCGGCGATGATGGAGATCTCGTCGATGGCCTCCAGCAGTTGCAGGCCACCGCGTCGCTGCCCGGTGCCGGTGATCGCGCCGCCCTCGCCGACGTTCACCACCCAGCAGCGGGCGCCCCCGTTGTCCAGGAAGCCGAAGACCGCTCGGGCCAGCGGGGTGCTCTCCACCCGGTCTCCGTCGGCGAAGAGCCGCAGGAACTCCGTCCAGTTGTTGACCGGCACCGCCCGACCCAGGTGGGCGTCGTGGTTCGGGGCGAGTCCGACGAAGGCGGCGATGCTGGTGCTCGCCGGGCCGATCGGTCGGGCGCCGCTGGGGACCTCCTCGACATAGATGCCGGGGGAGAAGTAGCTGGGCATCGATCCTCCTGTGCGGGTGGGCGGGCGTCAGTGGGTCGGTGGCGCGCAGACGATGACGAGGTCGGGTTCGCCGGGGTCGACGTCGGCGGTGAGGACGAGCCCACGCCCGGTCAGCCGCAGCCGGGCCGGGCTCGGGTGTTCGGGGTCGTGCGGGACGCCGACGAGGTGGAACCGCCCGTCGGTGTCGGTGCGGGTGGCGGACCCGGTGGCCGACAGCTCGACCCGCATCGCGGCGAGGGGTTGGTCCTCGGGGCCGACCACCCGGCCGGTGAGAGTGCGTACCTCCAGGTGCCGCAGCCGCAGCGGTTGCAGCACCGGGGGCGCGGCCGGGGTCGGGTGGTCGACCTGGGCGGGTACGTCGATCAGCAGCGCCGGGCGCGGCGCGGCGCCGAACGCCGCCCACAGTGGCGGATCGCCGGCCTCCAGGACGACCGGGTAGCTGCCCTCGCGGGTCGCGGCGGTGAGCACCCGGTCCAGCCGGGGCAACCCGGCCGGCCCGGTCACGCAGAGCAGGTAGCGGACCGTGAACCGGTACGGTTCGCGGACCACGCCGCTGGAGCGGGTCTGCCGGGCCGGGCGCAGCTCCAGCGGCCAGAGGGTGAGCCCGGCGGCGTCGCCGCCGGTGCGGGGCGGGCCGACCGGGACGGGTTCCCCCGCGGCACTGGTCAGCCAGGCGGCCAACTCGGCGGTGGCCGTCTCGATCGGTCCGCGCCCGTCGGTGGTCATCGCGGCGGCGTCCCCTGGATCCGGTACGCGATGGCCTCGTTCCACACGTGCGGGTAGACGCCGATCTCGAAGTACCTGGTGAACCGGTTGATCGGGGCGTTGGTGTGGTCGTGGTAGAGCAACCACACCGGGGCGATGGTGAACAGCACGTAGTTCGCCAGCACCAGCGGGATGTAGAGCGGGCCGAGCAGGCGACCCTGGAAGATGTGCACGTCCTCGTGCCGTTGGATGCCCGAGCTGGAGCCGGCGCAGACGGTGCCGATGGTGGTGGCGTAGCGGGGCGAGACCCCCTCCACCACGCTGACCCGGCCGCTGCCCGACGAGGTGGGTCGGTCCAGTGAGTGCCCGAAGACCAGGTGCACGGTCAGGTAGATGGCGCCGACGACCGTGTTGAGCAGACTCCAGGTGTGGTCGACGACGAAGAGGAAGATGCCGCGGGCGTCCGCCGCGTACACCCCGGCGGAGGCCACCGCCCAGCCGAACACCGCGCCGACCAGCAGGCCCACGACGGCGCCGACCAGAAGTCCGATCGAGCCGCCGGCGAGGAAGCCGAACAGGGCGCCGAGGATGACCTGGATCGCCGCGCTGAGAATTCCGAAGACCATGACGGTACCCCTCAGACCCAGGAGCGGAAGATCTTGGGCTCGCGACCGCTCGCGAGTTGGGTCGGCGTCGCCTGCCGGTTGCCGGGCGGGAACTGGCTGACGCCGAGCGCGGCGGAGAAGATGACGAGCGCGTTGAAGAACGCGATGATCCACTTCTCGCCACCGACCTCATCCGCGAACGCCGCGGTGAGGTAGGACAGCAGGAGCGCGATGGCGATGGCGATCCACTTGCGGAGCTTGTCGCCACTGGGGCCGATCAGCCCGCCGATGACGTTGGTGGCCAGGAGGGTGGCGGCGCTCGCGCCGGCGATGGTGCCCAGGGCTGCCCAGGTGAAGAGATCGTTCATGACGATCCCCCTTTTCTGCGATGGTGCGACCGGGATGTGGTGGTGGTGAGGTCCGGTGCTGCCGAGTGGGAGCACCGGGGCCGGTCGCCGTCGTCTCGGGGCGGCCGGGGCCGGGCGTGGCCGGCAGAGCCGGCCACCGGGTGGATCAACCGGGCCCCGGCGCGCCGGCGGGCGGGCCCGGCGGTGTCGGTCCGGGCGAGGTCGGTCCGGGGGCGTCCGGCGCCGTCGGCCGCCGGCGTCGCAGCAGGAGTACGCCCACCGCGGCGAGCAGCAGCAGCAGGAGTACGCCGCCGACGATCAGCGGCCAGCCGATCCCGCCGTCGTCACCGGCGGCAACCGGTGAGGTGGACGGTCGAGGTGGCGCCTCGGCGACCGCGCGCAGCTCGATCGGCTTGTCCTGGTTGGGTTCGACCTTCCAGCTGACCGAGCGGCCGTTGACGGTGCCGTTGCTGTCGATCACCCGGCCGGGAAATGCCACCGAGATCTCGAACGACATCAGCTTGAGGAACGCCTGCTGTTGCTGCGGATTCTGCTGCGCTACCTTTCCGCCGTATTTCGACGGATCGAGCGGCAACGTGAAACGGTACAAGTCGCCGTCCCGAACCAGTTTTACGCTCTCCGTGTCGAAGCCTGCCAGTGGCGCCTTGCGATAACTGATCTGGGCGCCGAAGAGTTTGTCGTCCTCGTACCGGGTCTCTTCGCCCGCCGGCAGGGCGGGAATGTTCTGCCGCAGCTCCGCGAAGGCTGCCGGGATGTTCTTGTTTCGCGAGGTCAGCAGGGACTTCTCGGCGGTCAGCAGCAACTGCCCGTCGACCGTGTCGTCGGCGTTCACGGTGAGCCCCATGTTGAGTTGCATGCAGCCACCCAACGCCGCCACCAGAAGGAGACACACCGCGACGCGGAGTGCCTTACCGCGGTTGACTCTCCTGTTCATGGGCTCAGTGTGTGTGATCCATTTCACCATCGGCAGTCAGCGATCAGTCACAAGGCAGTCGCCGATTGTACCGACGCACTGTCATATGTGACCGAGGTGAATCGGGGCGGAATTGACTACCCTGGAGCTTTGGGCCGAGAACAGTTTTCCGGTGGTGATCCCCCGCCTGGGGGAGGCCAGCCGGGTCGGGGTGGGACAGGCTGGGCGCACCCGTTCAGCCGACCCCCGAGGATCGCGATGACGCCGGCTCAGCGCCACACCCCGAAGATCGAACTGCACGTCCACCTGGAGGGGACGGTCCGTCCGGCGCTGCTCGCCGCGCTGGCCCACGGCCATCGCCTCCCGGTGCCGGCCGAGACGTCCGGACGGTTCGACGACCTGTACGACTTCATCACCACCTGGAACGCGATGACCACGGTGCTGCGGACGCCGCAGGACTACCAGCGGGCACTGCTGGCGTACGCCGCGGAGGCCGCCCGCGACGGCGCGGTCCACCTGGAACCGATCGTGGACGCCGACCAGCGGCTCGGGTTGTCCGGTTGGGCCGACCTGCTCGCCGCCCTGGTCGACGCGGCGGCCGAGGCCCGCGAGTCGTACGGGGTGTCGATCGGGTTGACCCCGCAGGTCTGCCGGGGTCACGACGTCGACTTCACCGAGAGCGCGGCCCGCATCGCCACCCGGTTCGCCGGGCAGGGGGTGGTCGGCTTCGGACTGTCCGGTGCCGAGGGGCGGTACCCGACCACGCCGTACCGCCGGATGGTGGAGCTGGCCCGCGACGGCGGCCTGCCGTTCGTGCCGCACGCGGGCGAGGCGGCCGGGCCGGAGGCGGTCCGCGAGGTGCTGGCGATGGGTGCGGTCCGGATCCGGCACGGGGTGCGGGCCGTGGAGGACCCGGAGCTGGTCGCCGAGTTGGCCGCGCGGGGCGTCGTGTTGGACGTGACGCCCACCTCCAACCTGCGCCTCGGCGTGGCCCGCGAGGACCGTCCGCATCCGTTGACCGTGCTGACCGACGCCGGGGTCGCCTGCTCGGTGTCCACCGACGACCCGGCCATCTTCGACATCACCCTGGCCGACGAGTACGCCTTCGCCGCCCAGCTCGGGGTGACCGCCGCGACCGCCTACGCCGCGGGCCTGCGCGGCCTGCTCGGGGACGCCGCCGACCACGCGCGCCTGGTGGCGGTGGGGGAGCAGGCGTACCGGGGCGGTTCACCCGCCTAAGGCTTGTTTCATAAGGGCGGTCGAGCCGAGGCGGAGTCCGGGCGGCGATCCGGCAAGGCGCGGTTTCGTCCGGATACCGGTGTTGTATCCGGGCGAAACCGCAACGCCGCCGGTCGTCGTCCGGGCCCGCCGCAGGCCGGCCAGTTCTTATGAAACAAGCCTTAAGCTGGGTCGGTGATTGTCGTCGCGTGTGTGCTGCTTGTGGATCCCGCCGGGCGGCTGCTGCTGCAACTGCGTGACGCCGGCGCGATGCACCACCCGGACGTGTGGGGGCTGCCCGGCGGCCACGCGGAGGCGGGGGAGACGCCGGAGCAGGCCGCCGAGCGGGAGCTGTGGGAGGAGACCGGCCTGCGCGCCGACGGGCCGCTGCGCCTGATCGCCGTGCAGTCGCGACCCGAGCTGAACCGGGAGATGCACTACTTTCTCGGCCGTACCCGGGCCGGGCAGGAGGACGTGGTGCTCGGTGAGGGCGCGGCGATGGTCTTCGTGCCCGGCGACGAGGTGCTCAACGGTCGTCCCTGGACGCCGGGCACCGTCGAGGTGCTGACCCCGTTCCTCGCCGCGCCCGAGTACACCGCCGCGTTCACCGGCCCGGGCCCCGCGGAGTCGGCCTAACCGGCGGGCGGTCGCCAGTCGGCGTACCGGGCCGCGCTGCGCAGGGCGACCCGGGCCGGGATGAGGCGCAACGCGGTGCTGCGTACCGCGAAGGCGATCGGGTTGTGCAACTGCTGCCCGAACCGCCCGGCGACGTGGGAGGCCCGGGCGACGGACTGACTGCGCGGTCGACGCTGCTGGTCGTACGCGGCCAGGGCGGCCGGCACCCCCTCGGCGCCGCCTGCGCAGACCGCGCCGAGCACCACGGCGTCCTCGATCGCCTGCCCGGCGCCCTGCCCCAGGTTGGGCGTCATCGGGTGGGCGGCGTCGCCGAGCAGCGCCACCCGTCCCCGCACGTACGAGGGCAGCGGGACGGCCAGGTGGTGGATGTCGTTGCGCAGGACGACGTCGGGTGGGGTCGCCGCGAGAAGCGCCGGGATGGGGTCGTGCCAGTCGCCGAAGTGTTCCCGCAGGACCGCCAGCTCGTCGGGGGCGTGGCCGCCGGGCGGGGCGTTGAGTGCGCCGTACCAGTAGAGCTGGCCGTCGCCGATCGGCACCATGCCGAACTCGGCTCCCGGTCCCCAGGTGATCGCTGCCGGGATCGGGTCCGGGAACGCGATGGCCGCCCGCCACGTCGTCGATCCGGCGTACACCGGGCCGGGGTGGTGCGGCCAGAGCTGGGCGCGGACCCGGCTGCGCAGGCCGTCGGCGGCGACCACCAGGTCGGCGTCGAGGGTGTGTGGGCCGTCGGGTCCCTGGTAGCGCACCTCGGCGTGGTCCGGGCCGGACTCGACGTGGTCCACCGTGGCGTTGGTGCGCAGGGAGGAGACCGGCAGGGCCTCGCGCAGGGTGCGGTGCAGCGTGGCCCGGTGCACACCGAGCGCCGTGGTGCCGAGCTGCCGGATCATCTCCGCGGCGTCCATCCGGGACAGCCACCGCCCGTGCCGGTCGCGGACACCGCCGGGTGCCTCGCCGTGGCCACCCCGGCGCAGGGCCGGGCCGAGGCCGAGGGCGTCCAGCCCGCGTACCGCGTTGGCCATCAGGCTCAGGCCGGCGCCGACCTCGCGCAGCTCGGCGGCGCGCTCCAGCACGGTGACCCGCCACCCGTGCCGGTGCAGGGCGAGAGCCGCGCTCAACCCGCCGATCCCGCCGCCCACCAAGACCGCGTGTGCGTCGTCCATGTCGAACCTCCTTCTACATCTGTAGAAGAGTGATACTACCTGCGGACCCCGAGAAGAAGGAGTGCCATGACGGCGCGGGCGAACCGGATCGCGACGCTCACCGACGCGGCCATCGAGTTGATCGCCGAGGGCGGCATGCGAGCGCTGACCCACCGGGCGGTCGACGGCCGCGCCGCGATGCCGCCCGGCACCACCTCCGCGTACCTGCGCACCCGGCAGGCGCTGATCGAGGCCGTGGTGGGACGGCTCGCCGAACGGGACCGGGCCGACCTGGCGCACCACGACCTGCCGACCGGTCCGCCCCCGACCGTCGCGCCCCGGCTCGACGGAAACGATCTCGACGGCCTCGCCGTCGGCGTCGCCGAGGTGCTCGACCGCTGGTTGAGCACCGGGCGCAGCCGGACCCTGGCCCGATACGCCTGCCTGCTGGAGGCGGTGCACCGGCCCGAGCTGCGCGGCATCCTGCAACACGGCACCGGCCTGCGGGCGCAGGCCCGGGACCTGTTGACCCGGGCCGGGGCCACCGACCCCGATCGGCAGGGCGACCAGTTCGTCGCGTTCGTGGACGGGCTGCTCTTCGACCGGCTGGTCGGCGCGGGTGCGCTCAGTGCCCCGCAGCCCGGAAGCCCGGCCAGCCGTGCCGACCTGAGCGCCGCGATCCGTACGCTGCTGCGCGCCCTCACCGGGCAGTAGTCCACCGCCCCGGTCCGCGACCGCACCCCGGAGCAGCCCAGTGAGCAGGTCCGTCGCGTGATGGGAGACGATCACCTCGGGTGTCGTGGGCCGGCGGCGCGAGGAGGGTGGCGATGGTGCGGTTCAGTGGCCTGCGGACGGCCGGCGGGCGGCTGCGGCACGGCTGGCGGCCGGTGCTGGAGGCGACCGTCGCGGCGACCGTGGCATGGCTGCTGGCCACCCGGTTGCTCGGGCACCCGCAGCCCTTCTTCGCGCCGGCCGCGGCGCTGATCGTTCTCGGTCAGGCGCGCGGTCAACGTATTCGCCGAGCCGTCGAGGTCGTGCTCGGGGTCGCCGCCGGGGTGCTCGTCGCGGACCTGGTGGTGCAGGCACTCGGCCCGGGCAGCACCTGGACGGTCGGCACCGTCATCCTGCTCACCGTTCTCCTCGCGGTGGCCTTCGGCGCGACCGGTGTGACGCTGGTGCAGGCCGCGGTCTCCGCGCTCTACCTGGTGGTGGTCGCACCGCCGGACGGGTCGTTGGTGCCGTTCCGGTTCGTCGACGCGCTGATCGGCGGCGCGGTCGCGCTCGCGGCCAGCCTGCTGGTCGACGCCCGGCACCCCCTCGCGCCGCTGGTCGCCGAGGTGCGGCGGACCTTCGACGAGCTCGCCGGGCTGCTGGGCGAGATCGCCGACGCGCTGGACCGCGGCGACGAGGCCGCCGCGTTCGCGGCGCTGACCCAGGCCCGGGGAATGGACGCCCGGGTGGACGGGCTGCGCGACGGGGTGCTGGCCGCCGGTGAGGCGCTGCGGCTCAACGTCCGTCGGCGCCGGCACATCGGTCGGCTGAGGTCCGTGGACGAGTCGATCCGGCAGATCGACTACGCGGTGCGCAACGTCCGGGTGCTGGCCCGCGCGGGCGTGACACTGAGCCGGCTGCACACCCCGGCGCCACCCGAGCTGGGCGCCGCCCTGCGATCCCTGGCCGAGGCCGTCCGCCAGGCCGGTGCCGCCCTCGCCGCCGACCTCGACGGCCAGGACGAGACCGCCGACCGGCACGGCGGCCGGGCCGACGAGTCCGCGTTGGCCGCCGTGCACACCGCCGGGCAGCTCTTCGGCGCCACGCCGACCCTGCCCCTAGCGATGATCATCGGTCAGGTCCGGGCCACGGCCATCGACCTGCTGCGCGGGGTCAACCCGGAGGACGACGCCGCCGTCCTCGCCCGCGTCGACGAAGCCCTCGGCCTCCCCGCCGTCTGACGTCCCCACACGCGTTCCGGGGTCGTGGTCGACTCGCGGACCGGGGATCTCGTCGCCGTCAGGCGCTGGAGCGGGCCACCAGGGTGGACGGGAAGAGCGTCACCCGGGCGGCCGGACGCCCGTCCAACAGGGCGCTGGCCGCGGCGACGGCGATCCGCCCGACCGGATGGCTCGCCGTGGTCAGCGCCGGGGCGGTCATCCCGGCCAGCGGAATGTCGTCGAAGCCGGCCACCGCGACGTCGCTGGGCACCCGCACACCGGCGTCGCGCAGGCCCGCGATCACTCCGAGCGCGGTGTCGTCGCTGATCGCGTAGATCGCGTCGACGTCCGCCCAGCGGCGCAGCGCCTCGCCGGCCGCCGCCCGGCCGCGCGCCGCCGTGAAGTCCCCGGTGATCTCCCACTCCGGCAGGCCGGCCTGGCGCATCAGTCGGCGGTACGTCTGCACGGGGCGTTGCGCGCAAGGCAGCCACCGGGGGCCGGTCACCATGGCGATCCGGCGGCGGCCCGAGGCGTACAGGTGGCGCAGCACGGCGTCCGAGCCGGCGGCGTTGTCGACGTCGAACGACGGCACGGTCGCCGAGCCGACTCCGATCGAGACCACCCGGCCGCTCAGCGACCCGGGCACCGCCGCCAGCAGGTCCTCGGTGGTGTTGACCAGGATCACCCCGCACACGGTGCGGTCCCCGGCGAGCTGGTGCAGGCCGCGCGGGTCGCCGAGCGGCAGCCAGTGCAGCGCCACCCCGACACCGGCGGGTGTGCACACCCGGGCGGCCGAGCCGACCACCTGGTGCACGTACGGGTCGTCCAGCACCGCCGGGCTGGCCCCCTGGGCGGCCACGACCAGCCGGAGGCCGCCGCCGCGGACCAGCGCCCGGGCGGCCGGGTTCGGCACGTAACCGAGGTGGTCGACGGCTGCCGTGACCTGTTCCCGAGCTGCGGGCGAGGCGAACCCCGTGCCGGCGATCACCCGCGACGCGGTGGACCGCGACACCCCGGCCACCCGGGCGACGTCCTCGAGAGTGGCCGGTCGCTGTGCCGCTGCCGTCATCGTCGCCTCCCCGCGGCGGCCCGTCCGGTCGGACAAACGCCTGTTCACATCATGCCCTGGCCGGTCCGTCGGCGGTAAGGGGCGGTTGCCGGTTGTGGTGGTAGCGCTCTCAGGTGTGCGATCGTGCCAGGAGATCACCCCGAGAAAGAGGACAAGACCCCGTGAGCGCCCCCACCAGCAGAGCCGTAACCCCGGACACCGCACCGCCCGCACGGGCGGTGCTGCTCGCCCGCAACGGCGTCGCTGTCACCTTCACCCTCAACGGGCTGGCCGTCGGCAGCTGGTTCTCCCGCGTGCCGGCGGTCCGTGAGGCGTTGGACCTCTCCGCCGGTCGCCTCGGGTTGCTCCTGCTGGCGATGAGCGTCGGCGCGCTGCTCGCCATGCCCACCTCCGGCCTGCTCGCGCAGCGACTCGGCGCGGCCCGCACCGTGACCCTGGCCACCGTGCTTGTCGCGCTCGGTCTGACCGTGGCGGGGCTGGGCGCCACGATGACCGGGTCGTTCGCCGTCGTGGCCCTGGGACTTGTCGCCTTCGGCTACGGCTCCGGCGCCTGCGACGTGGCGATGAACGTCGAGGGCGCCGCTGTGGAACGGCGCCTGAATCGTACGATCATGCCCCGTTTCCACGCGGGGTGGAGCCTCGGTTCGGTGGCCGGAGCGGCGCTCGGCGCCGGTGCGGCCCGGTTCGACGTGGCGGTCGGCGCGCACCTCGTCGCGGTGGCGGTGGTCGTGTTGGCCGGCACCGTGCTCGCCTCCCGGACGTTCCTGCCCGTCGCGGGCGATCACACCGGCGACCCGGCGGACGCCACCCCGGCGGCCCGCCGCCGTGCGCAGCTCGCCGCCTGGCGGGAGCCGCGGACCCTGCTGATCGGGCTGTTCGTGCTGGTGGCGGCGTTCACCGAGGGTGCCGCCAACGACTGGCTGGCCGTCGCGTTCATCGACGGACGGGACCTGAGCGAGGCAGCCGGCGCGGCGGTCTTCGGGGTCTTCGTCGTCGGCATGACCGCCGGGCGCACCGCGGGCACGGTCGCGCTGGACCGGTGGGGGCGGGTGCCGGTGCTCTCCGGCACCATCGGGCTCGCCGTGCTCGGCGCCGGCCTGGCCGTGCTGGCCGGTTCGGGGCCGCTGGCGATCGTCGGCGTCGCGCTGTGGGGCCTCGGTGCGTCGCTGGGCTTCCCGGTGGGGATGAGCGCGGCCGCCGACGAGGAGGCACACGCGCCGGTACGGGTGAGCGTGGTCGCGGTGATCGGCTACACCGCGTTCCTGGGTGGGCCGCCGCTGCTGGGGCTGCTCGGCGACCAGGTCGGCACGCTGCGTGCCCTGCTGGTGGTGCCGCTGCTGCTGCTGCCGACCCTGCTGCTGGTGCCGGTGCTGCGCCCGCCGCACACCGCCGAGCCGCACACCGCCGAGTCGACGCCGGCCGCACACTAAAACTAACCCGCGGCGCCGTCGAGCGGTATCGGGTGCGCGGCCGACTGCGCCGCGTACCCGCGCTGGCTAGGGTCGCCGAATGCCAACCGACGAGATCACCGCCGACGCGGCGGGCACCTGGACCCTGGGCGACCGCACCGTCCGCCGGATGGGCTTCGGCTCCATGCGGATCACCGCGAACCCGGACCCGGACCGGGCGGTCGCCCTGCTGCGCCGCGCCGTCGAGCTGGGGGTCAACCACATCGACACGGCCGCGTTCTACGTCTCGCCCGGCGGGGCACTGCGGGTCGGCACCGGCCCGGCCCGCTACGCCACGGAGCTGATCCGCGCGGCGCTCGCCCCGTACCCGGAGGACCTGGTCATCGCCACCAAGGTCGGCTTCGGGTACGACCCGGAGGTGGGCTTCACCGAGGCGCTCACCCCGGCGCAGTTGCGCGCCCAGGTCGAGGAGAACCTGCGTCGGCTCGGCCGCGACCAGCTCGACGTGGTGAACCTGCGCCTCGGCCGGGGCGTCGGCACGGTGCCGTTGGCCGACCGGTTCGGCGCGCTCGCCGAACTGCGGGCCGCCGGGGTGATCCGGCACCTGGGGCTCTCCGGTGTCCGGCCCGAGCAGCTGGACGAGGTGGCCGACATCGCGCCGGTGGTCTGTGTGCAGAACAACTACGGGGTGGACGCCTACCGGAACCAGGACGAGCTCGTCCAGCTCTGCGGTCGGCGGGGGATCGCCTTCGTGCCGTTCTTCGCGTTGGCCGGCACCGGTCGGGAGGCGGGCGCGAGCGCCACGCAGAACGAGGCCGTCGAGGCCGTCGCCCGCGCCCACGGCGTCACACCGCAGCAGGTACGCCTGGCCTGGACCCTGCACCAGGGGTCCCACGTGCTCGCCATCCCCGGCACCGCGGACCCGGAGCACCTGGCGCAGAACGTGGCCGCCGGAGCCCTTCGCCTGACCCCGGAGGATCTGACCCGTCTGCGGTGATCGTCCGCCCCGGCAGCGGTCAGGCCCGCAGGACGTGCACCAGGATCTCCTGACCGTCGCCCACGGTGCCGGCGAAGCCCTCCGACAACGCGTCCACCACGGTCAGCGTGCGCGCGAGGGTCTCGTGCGCGATGAGCAACTGATGCGTGGAGATCGCCGCCGCGACCTGCGCGGGCGCGGCGATCGACACCGTGATCCGGTCGGCGACCTCCAGGTCGGCGTCGCGGCGGGCCTGCTGGACGGTACGGACGACGTCGCGTGCGACGCCCTCGGCCGCCAGTTCGGGGGTGATCTCGGTGTCCAGAGCGATCGTCACTCCGCGCTGGGACTCCACGACCCAGCCCGTTCGTGGCACCTCCGTGATCAGGATGTCGTCCAGGCCCACCTCGACCTGCTCGCCGTCGACCACCAGCGGGAACGTCCCGTTCGCCCGGACACCGTCGACCAGCTCCCGCGCGGCCACGGCGGCGACGGCCTTCGCGACGTGCTGGGTGCGGTTGCCGAACCGGCGGCCCAGGGTCCGGAAGTTCGCCTTGACCCGCACGTCGATGACCCCGCTCTGGGAGTCGAGCGGCTGGAGGACCTTGACGTTCAACTCGTCGCCGATGTCGTCCAGCAACGCCTGCGGAAGCACCGTGCCGGCCGGTAGTCCCACCAGCGCCCGGCTCAACGGCTGGCGGATCCGCAGGCTGCTCGCCTTACGCGCGGACCGGCCCGCCTCGGCCAACGCCCGCGCCGTGGCCACCTGGGCCGACAACTCGGCGCTGATCACCGTGGTGTCGGGCGTCGGCCAGGTCGCCAGGTGCACCGACTCCGGGGCCGACCCGGCGCCCCGCCGGATGACCTGCTGCCACACCTCCTCCGTGAGGAAGGGGATGAACGGCGCGAGGAGCCGGGTGAGGATGTCGAGGCACTCGTACAGGGTGGTGAGGGCGTCCGGGTCGCCCTCCCAGAAGCGCTGCCGCGAGCGCCGTACGTACCAGTTCGACAGGTCGTCGACGAAGTCGGCGAGCAGTCGGCCGGCACGGGCCGTGTCGTAGTTCTGCAGTCGGTCGTCCACGGCGGCGGCGAGGGCGTGGACCGCACCGACGATCCACCGGTCCAGCACCGGTCGTTGGGCGACCGGCTGCGCCAGCTCCGGTGCCCACGTCGAGTTCGCGGCGTAGAGGGAGAAGAACGCCGCCGTGTTCCAGTACGTCATCAACACCTTGCGGACGATCTCGTCGAGAGGGCCGGGCCCGACCCGGCGCGGTGACCACGGTGAGCCGGAGCAGGCCATGAACCAGCGCACCGCGTCCGCGCCGTGGGTGTCCATCAACGGGATCGGCAGCAGGATGTTGCCCAGGTGCTTGCTCATCTTGCGGCCGTCCTCGGCCAGGATGTGCCCGAGGCAGACGACGTTCTCGTACGGGGACCTGTCGAAGACCAGGGTGCCCACCGCCATCAGCGTGTAGAACCATCCCCGGGTCTGGTCGATCGCCTCGCAGATGTACTGGGCCGGGTAGGTGCGCTCGAAGATCTCCTTGCTGCCCGGCAGGTGGGGGTAGCCCACCGACGCGAACGGCATCGCTCCGGAGTCGTACCAGGCGTCGATCACCTCGGGCACCCGGGTGGCGGTCCGGCCGCAGTCCGGGCAGGCGAAGGTGATCTCGTCGACGTACGGGCGGTGCGGATCCAGCTCGGACAGGTCGGCGTCGGCCAGCTCCCCGAGTTCGGTCCGGGAGCCGACCGCGGTCACGTGGTTGTCCGGGCAGCGCCACAGCGGCAGCGGGGTGCCCCAGTACCGGGAACGGGACACCGCCCAGTCGATGTTGTTCTTCAGCCAGTCGCCGTACCGGCCGTGTTTGATGTGCTCCGGGAACCAGTTGGTGCTCTCGTTCTCCCGGGTCAGCTCGTCGCGGACCTCGGTGGTCCGGATGTACCAGGACGGCTGCGCGTAGTACATCAGCGGGGTGTGGCACCGCCAGCAGTGCGGGTAGGGGTGCTCGAACGGCTCGTGCCGGAACAACCGACCGGAGGTCCGGAGGCGATCGATGAGCAGCGCGTCGGCGTCCTTGAAGAACACCCCGCCGACCAGGTCGATGCCGTCGTCGAACCGCCCGTTCGGGGCGACCGGGTTCACCAGCGGCAACCCGTAGGCGCGGCAGACGGCGAGGTCGTCCGCGCCGAAGGCCGGCGCCTGGTGCACCAGGCCGGTGCCGTCCTCGGTCGTGACGTAGTCGGCGAGGACCACACGGTGGGCGTCCGGGATGTCCACCAGGTCGAACGGCCGCTCGTACCGCAACCCCTCCAGGGCCGACCCCGGTACGGTCGCCAGGATCTCCGCTTCGTCACCGAGCACCCGCCGGGTCAGCGGTTCGGCGACGACGAACGTGCCCTGCTCGGTGCGGGCGAGGGTGTACGTCACCGTGGGATGGACGGCGACGGCGGTGTTGGACACCAGGGTCCACGGGGTGGTGGTCCAGATCAGCAGCTCGACGCCGTGGTGTCCGGCCACCGCTTCGCGCACCGGGAACCGTACGTACACGGACGGGTCGGTGACGGTCTCGTACCCCTGCGCCACCTCGTGGTCGGACAGGGTCGTGCCGTCGCGGGTGCAGTACGGGGCGACCCGGAAGTCCTCCACCAGCCGCCCGGCGTGGTGGATCTGCTTCAGTGACCACCAGACACTGTCCACGTACTCGGGGGACATCGTCTGGTACGGGTGCTCCAGGTCGATCCAGTACCCCATCCGCTCGCTGAGCTGGACGAACTCGTCCACGTGCCGCAGCACGGAGGTGCGACACCGGGCGTTGAACTCGGCGATGCCCATCTTCTCGATGTCGGGCTTGCCGCTGAGGCCCAGCTCCTTCTCCACCGCGAGCTCAACCGGCAGGCCGTGGCAGTCCCACCCGGCGCGGCGGGGCACCGAGAAGCCGCGCATCGTGCGGTACCGGGGAAAGAGGTCCTTGAAGACCCTCGCCTCGATGTGGTGGGTGCCCGGCGTGCCGTTGGCGGTCGGCGGCCCCTCGTAGAACACCCACGGCGGACCGTCGGCAGTCTGCTCCAGGCTCCGGTTGAACACGTTGTTGGTCTGCCACCACTCGATGACCGCACGGTCCATCCCACCAAGATCGATCTTGGTGGGCAGTGGGACGAATGGCGACTTCAACGGACCGTCCGGCACCGACGTTCTCCCTACACTCCACATCCGCTCGCGCGGGCATCAGCTCACTGCCCACACGGGGACGAAGCGCCGGGCGTATGGCCAGGACTCCGCGGTACCACCCCGCTTGCGCCCCGATGGTGCGGGCGCCGCTCGATTTCGCGACGTGACGTGCCGCTACGTCCGGTTCTACTGGGGCGGTCGAGCTGCCCGTTCTTCCGGAGGCTCCCCGGTGATGGCCGGATCGGTGCCGATGCCGCCCAGCATAGCCGCCCGTACGCCGTGCCAGTGGCCGGTGCGCTAGGCCCGCAGCCAGACGCGGAGAGGGCCGGTGGTGGTGAAGCCGGCGGCGAGGGCCGCCGCCAGGTCCGGGGTGGTCTCGTAGCCGACCAGCGGCGCGTCGGACACGGTGGCGCACACCGCGCGCCAGATGTCGCGGGGGTTGTCGGTGCGGGTGAACAGGTTGGAGACGCCGTACGGGCCGTCGCCGCTGAGCACCGCCCCGCCGGTGAGCACACCCCGGCCGTCGCGGCGGGCGAGCACCCGCACCCGGGGATCGGCCAGCAGCGTGGGGCGGAACAACTTCCCACCGCCGTGGGCCGCCGCCCAGACCGCCAGGTCGTCGGCGCTGGTGACCGGGGTGAGGGGTTCGTCGGCCGGCGGCGGCGACGGTGGCCGGTGGATCCACCGCGCGTCGAAGAGCACCCGGAACCCATACCCGGACAGGTCGAGGTCGGCGAAGCTGTCCTTCACCGACGCGCCGTCCCCCGCGTCGATCCGGGCCAGCAGGGCCCCGGCGTCGACGCCCGGCCGCAGGGTGACCGCGTCCGGATACCACGGCGGCGACCGGTGGGGGACCGACCAGGCGTCGGCGTCGGTACGGCCGGCCAGCCCGTGGCTG
The DNA here is from genome assembly GCF_040686315.1 of Micromonospora sp. NPDC085948. Lineage (NCBI taxonomy): Bacteria > Bacillati > Actinomycetota > Actinomycetes > Micromonosporales > Micromonosporaceae > Micromonospora > Micromonospora sp. NPDC085948. The sequence continues at coordinate 95,904 of NZ_JBFBJW010000009.1, forward strand.
CCGCAGACGATGTCGCACCACTCGGCGTTGTCGCGGGCTGCCGTCCGCACGTCGTCCAGCACGTCGGGCAGCGTAGCCAGGTTCAGCGGAGTCGAGTGAGCAGGATCCGGCCGCCCTCGTAGACGCCGCCGTCGATGGCGATGACTCGGTCGTCGGCGTACCGCAGCGCGACGGTGACATCCTGCGGCGCCACACCGAAGTGCTTGGTGAGGGTGCTGTGCCCGTGGACGAGCACGCTGCCGCCGAGCGTGCGCAGCATCATCGACACCGGGTCGTCGGGGTTCGTCGGCACGGCGTCGCGAAAGGCACCCCGATCGCTCATCCGGCCGCAGAACTCCAGCCACGCCGTGGGGCCGCTGGAGCCGAGGGCCATGCTGACCGCCGCGTTCACGGTGGCCACACTGGATCCCAGTTCCAGGTACCGGGCGGTGTCGGAGTGCACGAGCAGGAACCCGTCGACGACCGCGACCGCGGGCAGCCGCGTCATCCACTCGACATGCTGCGGCGTCAGCTGGCGCAGGTCCTCTGCACGTCCGCCGAACCGGGCCCAGCCACCCTGAAACCCACCGGGCTCGTCCCACCCGGCGACGGGCCTGGTGCCGAACCGGTGCGCGGCGAGCAACTGCGCCTCGTGGTTACCCAACAGCACCCCGACGTGGCCGCCCGCCTCACGTGCGGAGACCGCGAGCCGCTGGATGTCGTCGATGACGCCGACCCCGTCCGGGCCGCGGTCGACGTAGTCGCCGAGCAGCCACAACCGCGCGCCGCCCCCGGACCAGTGGCCGGTGTGGTCGACGAGCCCGGCGTCGCGAAGGGACTCCCGGAACTCCGACCGGTGACCGTGGATGTCCGCCGCCACGTACAGCGGCGTCATGCCGTCGAGCAGACTCACCATGGCCGCCACGGTACGTAGCTCAGGGGGCGTAGACCAGGTCCATCGTGTCGGTGTGCCCGGACCAGCGCAGGTCGAGATGCCAGCAGCCGGCCTGCGGCATGTCGATGATCGACGGCCCTGGCCCACCGGCGACCTCTCGGGTCACCCGGGTGGCGGTGCCGTCCAGCGTCGCGGTGATCACCAGGGTCGCCGGCGCGGTCGGGTCGGGTGACGTCGTGGCGGCACGGGCCACCCACAGGATCTTGTTGTTCGACCCGTCGCTTCGCACCTGGCGCAGCGGATGGGCGAACAGCACCGCCACGATGTCGCCCTTCGCGCCGAAGACGTGCGGCCCCCGGCTGCTCCCGTGGAACCCGGCGTCCGCCCAGTCGGGCAGCGACTCCGTCTGGACCGGCGAATGACAGCCCGTCGCGGCACTCGCGGAACTCCCGGCACTCGCGCTACTCCCGGCGCTCGCGGTGGCGGCGGGCGGCGCGGCCGACCCACGGTCGGTCGCGGTCGCGCATCCCGCCAGCAGAACCACCGATGCCGCCAGCAGCGGCCGGCCCCATGAACCCATCTCGACCCTCCGGTACGTGTCGACGACTCACCTCATCTTCAGGACACCGGTCGCGCCCGTCCGGTTCCTAGCGCAGGGAGCGGGCGATCTCGATCGCCTCGGCCCTGGTGACCGCGCCCTCGAGCCGGTAGCTGACGTCGGCGTCCTGCCAGATCAGCGTCGAGGCGGCAAGTCGGGCGCTCTCCTTGCGGACCACTCCCGAACGGTCCACATACGACAGCACGTGCGGGCCGTCGACCCACACCGCGAAGTCGCCGCTGACCTCGACCCAGTCCGCTCCCGGCAGGATGACCTCCTTGTGGAACGACAGGTTGAGGCGACCGTCGAACGCGTCGACGCGCAGCGCACCGCCGTCGTAGAGCAGCGTCGCGACCCGGCAGGTGCCCGCGGGGTCGGGGTCGGCGACCAGCACCCGCTCGGGCGGACCCAGCTTCGCCGGCAGGCGGATCGGGAACCGTACCCTCCGTTGTGCCTCGTCCAGGCCCACGACCCGCTGCCCGGGCAACGGCGACGCGACGCCGCTGGGCACCGTCGGCGTGGGCGCGACGGCGATGCTGACGCCGGCGAAGCGCAGCAGCCCGGTCACCGCGTCGGCGACGGCGGCACGCGTCGGCGGCAACACCGCCACCAGCAGCAGGGCGGCCAGCGCCGCCGCGGCGAGCGGACGCCACCGCCGCACCGGCCGGTGCAGCCGTCCGCGAACCTGGGCGCGCACGTCGGGCGGCTCGGGCGTCTCCAGCCAGGCGGACAGGTCCCGCAGTTCCCGTTCGAGGTCACCCATGCCGGACCTCCTCCCGGTCGAGCAGGCCGCGAAGCTTCGCCAGGGCCCGGGACGTGCGCGACTTCACCGTGCCCCGGGCCCAACCCAGTGCCGCCACCGTCTCCTCCTCGCTGAGGTCGAGGAAGAACCGGCAGACGATCACCTCGCGGTCGCGTACCGGCAGTTGCCGCAGGGCCCGCACCAGCGCGGCGCGGCGCTCCCCGGCGAGGACCGCGCCCACCGCGCCGTCCTCGGCGATCTCCGCCGTCGGATCCGCCGCCGCGGCACGCAGGACGAGGCCGTCGCGGCGGCCGCGCGACCGGTGCAGGTTGCGGGTCTCGTTGGCGACGATCGCGAGCAACCAGGACCGGAAGGACGACTCGCCCCGATAACGGGACAACTTGCGGTACGCCTTCACGAACGCCTCCTGGATGACGTCCTCGGAGTCCGAGCCCGCCCCGAGCAGCGACGCCGTCCGGTACGCGGACGCGGTGTGCCGGGCGACCAGGAGGTCGTACGCCTCCAGGTCACCGGAGCGAGCGCGGGTGACGAGCGCCTCGTCGTCCAGGGGAACCTCCGTTCGGGTCACACTCATGACACCGCCCACGCGTGGCGGGTTCCACCCCCGTCGGATCAGCTGTCTCCCACCCGGCGTGCAGCGTCTTGCCAGGATTCGGTGCTGCACTGGAGGGGCGTCGAGGGAAGGGGTGGGGCATGAGCTGGTTCAGTCGCCGGTCACGGGGCGCCGAGGCGACCCCGACGAAGCTGGACCGGGAGGCGACCCGGGACGACCTCGCCGCGCTGGAGGCGTTCGTCACGAGCCGGCGCGGGGTGGAGTTCTACCTGGAGCCGGAGACCACCGCGACGGACACCACGGTGGTGGCGATCGCCCACGACGGGGAGTGGATCCGCCGCCGTACCGGCACCCCCCGCGCGGCCGGGTCCATCGCCCGCAAGCACGCGGTGCCGCTGTACGAGGCGGGCCGCACCGGCTACCCGGAACGGATGCGGACCTGGAGCCGCGCCCACCCGGAACGCCACGCCCGCTGAGGCGAAACGTCCACGAATCATGCTGCCGAGCGACCCGATATCGGGGTCGATCATGGAGGTGTGGTGCCTAGTTTGGCGACGAAAGGCTGCTTTGTCGCCCACCACAACTCCATGATCGACAAGGCGGGACTGTGACCAGGTGGTGTCCCGACGTTGGAGCCGTTGTTGCCCGTGCACTCTCGTCATGTGAGCGGTGGCGTGATCACCGGCAGGTGATCAATGGGGATCCGCTGGGTGAGGCGGAAGACCAGTCATGCCTTCCGCACGTGCGAGTGATCGCTGAACGAGCGTGAGGACGGGCGGTAGGAGCAGCTCGTTGCCGCCGATCGTGGCGACAGCGTGTGCGCTGTGGGGCGTGCCGTCGACGTCGACGACGAGCGCACCGGCCTCTCGGGCGATCACGACGCCCGCGACGGTGTCCCAGGGCTTGTTGTTGAGCATGATGAACGCGTCGATCCTGCCCTGCGCCAACCAGGCGAGGTCGATCGCGGCGGAACCGTGCATGCGGATCCGTTGGACGTGCCGGGTGAGCTGCTCGGTGATGGCGAGTCTCTCGGCGTTCTTCCGGCTGGCGTCGGCACCGACCGCGTAGTCGCCGATGGCGACGACGGCGTCCCGGAGATCGGTGACCTGGCTGGCGCAGATGCGTCGGTTGTCGGCATAGGCGCCGTGCCCCTGAACGGCGTGGTAGCGGGTGCCGAGGAACGGCAGGTCGATGACGCCGAGGACGGCGTCTGTGCCGTGCAGGAGGCCGAGGGAGATCGCGCACAGGGGTGAGCCGTGGACGAAGTTGACGGTGCCGTCGACGGGGTCGAGTGCCCAGGTCAGTTCGGTGGCGTCGCCGCTGCCGCCATACTCCTCGCCGAGGAAACCGATGTCGGGCGCCGTGGCGGCCAGATGCTCGCGAACCGCTCGCTCGATGGCGTAGTCCACCTCGGACGCCATGTCACGGTCACCCTTGAAGGTCAGCGCGCCGGGCTGGAGCGTCCGCATCAGGTCGTGTGCCAGGTCAACGGCCTCCTGTGCGAGGGGGAGGAGGCGGGCGTGGTCGGTCATAGCTGGCGGCTGCGCTCCCAGAGTGAGGTGAACATCTCGTCGAATATCGGGTAGAGGCCGGAGGGACTCGTGTCGCGTTCGATGACCATCGTCGGGCAGTCGACGCCCCGCATCCGCGGTAGGTAGTGCTGGACGACGCAGAGTCGGTCATCAATCAGAAGCACGTTGGCGCGAATGGACTCGTCGTAGACGCCGATGGCCAGGTGGTCTCGGACACCTGCGGGGAGTGCACGCCCGTTTTCTCGGCTGGCTGTCACTGACTCGCCGGCCGCGCCGCTTCGAGCACGAGTAACCCAGGGCTGACCCCGTGGGTGCTGAATCGTCTACGACATCAGCTCCAGAGGGAGTCACACAGACACTCGGCTCCCTCTGCGGGATCACTCCGCCACCGGCCAATCAGCTCGCCGTCTCGTGGTCAGGCAACCCCGCGCACCTATATTTTCCCAGGTCAATGTGATGAGCGGGGCCGGGCGGTGCCAGGGCCGGCGTTGACCGGCGGCGGAGGGGTGTGGCAGCATTCGCGGCCTGACGGCAGTGAAGGAAGTCGGTGCGATTCCGACGCGGTCCCGCCACTGTCACCGGGGAGCGATCCCCCCTCGTGAGTCACGACCGTGTGTCTGCGGTTGGAAGGCCGGGGGAGAGCGTCGATCCGGAAGCCAGGATACTTCGGCCGTCGGGATGTACCCCAGGGCGTGGACACCCGAGGAGGACCCGATGACGCACAGCGTCTCATCCATTGACGATCATCGTCATGAGCCGTTTGGCGGGCACTGCACCGCGCCCACAACCGGCCGGCCCCGCACGTCCCGGCCCGGCCGTCGCGGCGTGTGCCAGACCGCTGGCTTCCGGTACCGCTGACCTGGGCGTCTGGCGCTGACCGGCCCCGACGTCCGCGTCGCTGAGCCCGGCCGAGCCGTCGTACCGGCTGACGCCGCACCCACCCGCTTCGTCCAGGTCGCCTCCGTAGCGGCCAGGGCGTCACTCTCCGGAGCCCGCCGTGCGCATCCTGCTGCTCTCCACCGCCGACACCGACCTGCTGGCCGCCCGCGCCAGCGGCGCCGACTACCGGCTCGCCAACCCCGCGCGGGTCGCCGCCGACGAGGTGTCCGCCCTGCTCGACGGGGTCGACCTCGTCGTCGTACGCCTGCTCGGCGGTCGGCAGGCGTGGCCGGACGGCCTCGCCGCGGTGCTCGCCACCGGTGTGCCGACGGTCGTGCTCGGCGGCGAGGCGCTGCCCGACGCGGAGCTGATGGCCATCTCCACAGTGCCGTCCGGGGTCGTCACCCAGGCGTTGGCGTACCTCGTCGAGGGTGGGCCGGACAACCTCGGGCAGCTCGCCCGGTTCCTCTCCGACACGGTGCTGCTCACCGGCGAGGGGTTCGCCCCGCCCGCGCCCACCCCCGCGTACGGCGTGCACGGCGAACACCCGACCGACCCGCAGCGGCCCACCGTGGGCATCGTCTTCTACCGGGCGCACGCCCTCGCCGGCAACACCGAATTCGTCGACGTCCTCGCGGACGCGGTCCACAACGCCGGCGGCAACCCGGTGCCGATCTTCTGCGGCTCGCTGCGAGGGCTGACCACCGGCGCGGGACCGCTCGGGCTGTTCGCCCGCTGCGACGCGCTGCTGGTCACCGTGCTGGCCGCCGGTGGCGCGGTCGCCGCGGACGCCTCCGGGGGCGGCGACGAGGACGCCTGGGACGTCGGCGCCCTGGCCGCCCTGGACGTGCCGATCATCCAGGCGCTCTGCCTGACCAGCACCCGCGAGCAGTGGGCCGGCAGCGACGCGGGGCTGTCCCCGTTGGACGCGGCGATGCAGGTGGCCATCCCCGAGTTCGACGGCCGGATCGTCAGCGTGCCGTTCTCGTTCAAGCAGATCGACGCCGACGGCCTCTCGGTCTACGCGGCCGACGCCGACCGGGCCGCCCGGGTCGCCGGGATCGCCGTGCGCCACGCCCGGCTGCGGTACGTGCCCAACGCCGACAAGCGGGTCGCCGTGGTGCTCAGCTCGTACCCCACCAAGCACTCCCGGGTCGGCAACGCCGTCGGGCTGGACACCCCGGTCTCGGCGGTCCGACTGCTGGCCGCGTTCGCCGAGGCCGGCTACCACCTGGGCGACGCGCCGGTGCCCGACGACGGCGACGCTCTGATCCACGCTCTGATCGCCGCCGGTGGTCACGACGTGGAGTGGCTCACCCCGGAGCAGCTGGCCGCCGCCGAGGCCCGGATCCCGGGGCAGACCTACCGGCGGTGGTTCGACCAGGTGCCGTCCGAGCTGCGGGAACGGATGCGGGAACACTGGGGTGAGCCGCCCGGCCAGCTCTACACCGAGGGCGGGGACATCGTGCTCGCCGGGCTGCGCTTCGGCAACGTGGTGCTGCTGATCCAACCGCCGCGCGGCTTCGGGGAGAACCCGATCGCCATCTACCACGACCCGGACCTGCCGCCGAGTCACCACTACCTGGCCGCGTACCGCTGGCTGGCCGCCCCGGTCGCCGACGGCGGCTTCGGCGCGGACGCCGTGGTGCACCTGGGCAAGCACGGCACCCTGGAGTGGCTGCCCGGCAAGGGCCTCGGCCTGGCCGCCGACTGCGCCCCCGACGCGGTCCTCGGTGACCTGCCGCTGGTCTACCCGTTCATCGTCAACGACCCCGGCGAGGGCACCCAGGCCAAGCGCCGCGCGCACGCCGTGGTCATCGACCACCTGGTGCCGCCGATGGCCCGCGCCGAGACCTACGGCGACCTGGCCAAACTGGAGCAACTGCTCGACGAGTACGCCACCGTGCAGGCCCTCGACCCGGCGAAGGTGCCCACCGTGCGGGCGCAGATCTGGGACCTCGTCCGCGCGGCGGAGCTGCACCACGACCTGCACGCCGAGGCGATGCCCGACGCGGACGACTTCGACGAGTTCGTGCTGCACCTCGACGGGTACCTCTGCGAGGTCAAGGACGTGCAGATCCGCGACGGGTTGCACATCCTCGCCGACGCGCCCACCGGTGAGCCCCGGGTCAACCTGGTCCTCGCGGTGCTGCGCGCCCCGCAGATCTGGGGTGGCGCCCGTGCCCTGCCCGGCCTGCGGCAGGCGCTCGCCGTCGCGTACTCCCTCGACGAGCAGGAGCTGCTCGCGGCACCGGGCGAACGACTGGCGGTGCCCACGGAGCTGACCGACGTGGTGGACGGGCCGGCCGGCACCGCCGCCGACGCGGTCGACCTGATCGAGGCCCTCGCCCGGCGGTTGGTTATCGGGATGGAGACGCTCGGCTGGGACGCCGAGGCCGTCGACGCGGTGGTTGTCGAGGTGACCGGCCAGTCGATCCCGGACGTCGCCGCTGTGCTGCACTTCGCCGCCACCGAGCTGGTGCCCCGGCTGGACCGGACCACCGACGAGCTGACCAATACTCTCGGCGCGCTCGACGGCCGGTTCGTGCCGCCCGGCCCGTCCGGTTCACCCACCCGGGGCCTGGTCAACGTGCTGCCCACCGGCCGCAACTTCTACTCCGTCGACCCCAAGGCCATTCCCAGCCGCAACGCCTGGGACGTCGGGGTGGCCCTCGCCGACTCGCTGCTGGCCCGGCACCTCGCCGACACCGGGTCGTACCCCCGCTCGGTGGGTCTGACCGTGTGGGGCACCAGCGCGATGCGCACCCAGGGCGACGACATCGCCGAGGTGCTCGCGCTGCTGGGCTGCCGGCCGGTGTGGGACGACCGATCGCGGCGGGTCACCGGCATCGAGGTGGTGCCGACCGCCGAGCTGGGCCGGCCGCGTGTCGACGTGACCGTGCGCATCTCGGGGTTCTTCCGCGACGCGTTCCCGCACGTGGTGGCGCTGCTCGACGATGCCGTGCGGCGGGTCGCCGCCCTGGACGAGCCGGACGAGGACAACTACCTGCGGGCGCACGTCGCCGCGGACCTCGCCGAGCACGGTGACGAGCGGCGGGCCACCGCCCGCATCTTCGGTTCCAAGCCGGGGGCGTACGGCGCGGGCCTGCTGCCCCTGATCGACGCCCGGACCTGGCGCAGCGACGCCGACCTGGCCGAGGTGTACGCGGTGTGGGGCGGCTACGCCTACGGCCGGGGCCTGGACGGGCGGGAGGCGCGCGCCGACATGGAACGCTCCTTCGCCCGGATCGCGGTGGCGGTGAAGAACCAGGACACCCGCGAGCACGACATCGTCGACTCCGACGACTACTTCCAGTACCACGGCGGGATGGTGGCGATGGTCCGGCACCTCACCGGCACGTCACCGCAGGCGTACGTGGGTGACTCGGCGATGCCGCACGACGTGCGCACCCGCACGCTGGGCGAGGAGACCCGGCGGGTGTTCCGCGTCCGGGTGGTCAACCCGAAGTGGATCGCGGCGATGCGCCGGCACGGCTACAAGGGCGCGTTCGAGCTGGCCGCCACCGTGGACTACCTGTTCGGCTACGACGCCACCGCCGGCGTGGTCGACGACTGGATGTACGAGCACCTGGCCGCCGCGTACCTGTTCGACGACACCACCCGGCAGTTCCTGGAGCAGTCCAACCCGTGGGCGCTGCGCGGCATCACCGAGCGCCTGTTGGAGGCCGCCGACCGGGGGCTGTGGGCCAAACCCGAGCCGGCCACCCTGGACCGGCTGCGCGACACGTACCTGGCCAGCGAGGGCGACCTGGAGGACCGGGCGTGAGCGCGAGGAGCGAGCCGGTTCTGCGAGCCCCGCAGTCGCGAACGAAAGAAGGCCCAGTGACCGTGACCACGACCTATCCGTTCAGCGCGGTGCTCGGCATGGCCGACATGCGGCTGGCGCTGCTGCTCAACGCGGTGTCTCCGGCGATCGGCGGGGTGCTGGTCCGGGGGGAGAAGGGGACCGCCAAGTCCACCGCCGTGCGCGCGCTGGCCGCGCTGCTGCCCCCGGTCCGCCGGGTGGCGGGCTGCCGCTTCGGCTGTGACCCGGCCGAGCCGGACCCTGCCTGCCCGGACGGGCCGCATCCGGCCGACGCCACCGCCGAGACCCGTCCGGCCCGGCTGGTGGAGTTGCCGGTGGGCGCCGCCGAGGACCGGGTGGTCGGCTCGCTGGATCTGGAGAAGGCCCTCGGCGAGGGCGTCCGCGCCTTCGAGCCGGGTCTGCTCGCCGCCGCCCACCGGGGGGTGCTCTACGTCGACGAGGTCAACCTGCTGCACGACCACCTCGTGGACCTGCTGCTGGACGCGGCGGCGATGGGTCGCAGCCACGTCGAGCGCGAAGGTGTCTCGGTCAGCCACGCGGCCCGGTTCCTGCTGGTCGGCACGATGAACCCGGAGGAGGGGGAGCTGCGTCCGCAGTTGCTCGACCGGTTCGGGCTCACCGTGGAGGTGGGTGCCAGCCGGGACCCGGAGGTGCGGGTCGAGGTGGTCCGCCGCCGGCTCGCCGCCGACGCCGACCCGGCCGGTTTCGCCGCCCGCTGGGCCGACGCCGACGCGGAGATCGCCGCCCAGGTGGCCGCCGCCCGCCGCCGGCTTCCCGGGGTACGCCTGCCGGACGCCGCGCTGCGGCAGATCGCCGAGGTGTGCGCCGCGTTCGACGTGGACGGGATGCGCGCCGACATCGTCACCGCCCGTGCCGCTCTCGCGCACGCCGCCTGGCACGGCCGGGACCGGGTCACCGTCGACGACGTCCGGGTGGCCGCGCGGCTGGCCCTGCCGCACCGTCGCCGTCGCGACCCGTTCGACACCCCGGGGCTGGACGAGAAGCGCCTTGACGAGGCGTTGCAGCGTGCCCAGGACGCCCACCCCGACGAGCCGGACGACGACGGCCCCGACGACCGTGGCCCGGACGACACCGGCCCGCGGGGCGGCGGGCCGGCCGGCGATGGCGGCCCGAACGGCGGCGGCCCGGCCGGCGGCGGCCCGAACGGCGATGGCGGCCCGAACGGCGGCGGCCCGCAGGGCGACGGCACCGGCGAAGGGGCCGAGCAGGGTGCGCCCGGGTCGGCCGGGCACTCAGCGGCGCGCGACGGCAGTGGCCCAGACGGGCGCACCGACGGCCCCGACGGTGCCGACGGGTGGCCGCAGCGCCAGCCGGGCGACGACGATGGCTGGTCGCAGCGCGAGGAGGGCGAGCAGGGCGCCGATGGCTGGCCGCAGCGCCAGTCGGGTGACCGGGGCGACGACGGTCAGAACTCGCGCCCGCGCGCCGGCCGGGAATGGGCGACCGGTGACGACGACCCGACTCGCGGCGGGGAGTCCCAGTCGGTGGCCGTACCCCGGGGTGGGTTGAAGGCGCGGGTGCTCACCGCGCCGGGCGTGGGTGACGGGGTGCCGGGCCGGCGGTCGCGGGCGCGCACCGGACGGGGTCGCACCACCGGCGCGCGGGTGCCGGCGGGCCGGGTCGGCGCGCTGCACCTGCCGGCCACGATCCGCGCCGCCGCGCCGCACCAGGCGGTCCGGGGCCGGCGCAGCGGTCCGCTGCGACTGCGCCCGGACGACGTGCGCGAGGCGGTTCGCGAGGGACGTGAGGGCAACCTGGTGCTGTTCGTGGTGGACGCGAGCGGCTCGATGGGCGCCCGGCAGCGGATGACCGCCGTCAAGGACGCGGTCCTCGCCCTGCTCACCGACGCGTACCAGCGGCGGGACAAGGTCGCGGTGATCGCGTTCCGGGGTGCCGGCGCCCGGACCCTGCTGCCGGCGACCTCGTCGGTGCTGGCCGCCTCGACCCGGCTGGCCGAGTTGCCCACCGGCGGGCGTACGCCGCTGGCCGAGGGGCTGCTCGCCGCCGCGGATCTGCTGCGGCTGGAACGCCTGCGCGACCCGAAGCGTCGCCCGCTGGTGCTCATCGTCACCGACGGCCGAGCCACCGCCGGCACCCGCCCGCTCGACCGCGCGGCAGCAGCCGCGAAGGTCCTGGCGGCGACGGCCGCCCCGTGCGTGGTCGTCGACTGCGAGTCCGGCCCCGTCCGCCTGCACCTGGCCACCCGCCTGGCCACCCAGCTGAACGCCCCCCGAACCCCCCTGGAAGCCCTCACCCACCCCCACGCCCGCGATCTTGCACTTCCTGTCGCGGCATAACGGGGCGAAGCACGCAAATGACCGACAGAAATCGCAAGATCGCGGGACACACCGACGCGGGATGGGAGACGGGCTGATGCCGCAGGGACAACCGAGTTCGGTGCCTCTCGACGGGTTGACCACCCGGCAGCGGCGGCACCGACCGCTGCTGATCGTCCACACCGGACAGATGAAGGGGAAGTCGACGGCGGCCTTCGGGTTGGCGTTGCGGGCCTGGACGGCCGGTCTGCCGATCGGCGTGTTCCAGTTCGTCAAGAGCGCCAAGTGGCGGGTGGGGGAGGAGAACGCCTTCCGCGCGCTCGGCGAGGTGCACGAGCGCACCGGCGAGGGCGCGCCGGTGGCCTGGCACAAGATGGGTGAGGGCTGGTCGTGGATCCAGCGCGGCGGCGAGGCCGACCACGCCGCCGACGCCCTGGAGGGTTGGCGGCAGATCCAGCGTGACCTGGCCGCCGAGCGCTACGGGCTGTACGTGCTGGACGAGTTCACCTACCCGATGAAGTGGGGCTGGGTGGACGTCGACGAGGTGGTCGCCACCCTGGCCGACCGGCCCGGCTTCCAGCACGTCGTGATCACCGGACGGGACGCCGACCCGCGCCTGGTCGCCGCCGCCGACCTGGTGGCCGAGCTGACCAAGGTCAAGCACCCGATGGACGCCGGCCAGAAGGGCCAGAAGGGCATCGAGTGGTGAGCGCACCCTGGGCGCTGCCCCGGCTGGTGGTCGCCGCGCCGGCCAGCGGCCACGGCAAGACGACCGTTGCCACCGGGCTGCTCGCCGCGCTGCGCCGTCGCGGCCTGACGGTCAGCCCGCACAAGGTCGGCCCCGACTACATCGACCCCGGCTACCACGCGCTCGCCGCCGGGCGGCCCGGGCGCAACCTCGACCCGTTCCTGGTCGGGGCCGAGCGGATCGCCGCTCTGCTGCGCCACGGCGCGAGCGTCCCGACACCTGCCGACATCGCCGTCGTCGAGGGCGTCATGGGCCTGCACGACGGTGCCGTGGGCCGCCGCGACTACGCCTCCACCGCGCACGTCGCCCGGCTGATCGACGCGCCCGTGCTGCTGGTGCTGGACACCACCGCGCAGGGCCGCTCGGCCGCCGCGCTGACGCTGGGCATGGCCGCCTTCGACCCGGCCGTACGGATCGGCGGGGTGATCCTCAACCGGGTCGGCTCACCCCGACACGAGACGCTGCTGCGCGACGCCCTCGCCGAGGTCGGCGTACCGGTGCTCGGGGCCGTCACCCGCGCCGTCGAGGTGGCCGCGCCGGCCCGGCACCTCGGGCTGGTCCCGGTCGCCGAGCGGGCACCCGAGTCCCTGGCGATCGTCACCGCGCTGGCCGAGCTGGTCGAGGCCACCGTGGACCTCGACGCCGTGCTGGACCTGGCCCGCACCGCCCCGCCGCTGACCGCCCCGGCGTGGGACCCGGTCACCGCCGTCGGCGGGCCGGCCGGCGTCGAGCGGCCACGGGTCGCGCTCGCCGGTGGCCCGGCCTTCACCTTCTCGTACGCGGAGACCGCCGAACTGCTCACCGCGGCCGGCGCGGACGTGGTCACCGTCGACCCGCTGCGCGACCCGACGCTGCCCGCCGGCACCCGCGCGGTGGTCATCGGCGGCGGCTTCCCCGAGGCGTACGCGGAGGCGCTGGCCGGCAACACCACGCTCCGCGCCGAGCTGGCCGACTTCGACGGGCCGATCGTGGCCGAGTGCGCCGGCCTGCTCTACCTCGGGCGGTCCCTGGACGGCGTACCGATGTGCGGACGGCTGGACCTGACCGCCCGGATGACCGGCCGGCTCACCCTCGGCTACCGCGAGGCCGTGGCCGTCACCGACTCCCCGGTGGCCCGCGCCGGCGAGGGCGTACGCGGCCACGAGTTCCACCGCACCACCACCGACCCGGGGCACGGCGACCGGCCGGCGTGGCGCTGGGACGACGCGCCGCACGGCTTCGTGAGCCGTCGGGTGCACGCCTCCTACCTGCACACCCACTGGGCCGGTCACCCGGACGCGGCCCGTCGACTGGTCGAGGCGTGCCGATGAGCGCCGACGCGCAGCGCGCCCACGCGAGCCGGACCGGCGAGGCCACGCTGACCGGGGTGGGGGTCGGCCCGGGTGACCCGGAACTGCTCACCGTCAAGGCGGTGCGGGTGCTGCGCGAGGCCGACCTGGTCTTCGTACCCGTGATGGCCGACCGGAGCGCGACCGCCGCGACCGCCGCCGCGACGCCGGTGGGTGCGGACGCCGGGCGCGCCGAGGCGACCGTGCGCTCCCACGTCGCGGCGGACCGGCTGCGCCGGCTGCCGTTCGCCCTGGACGACCGGGGTGGGGTGACCGCCCGCCGGGCGGCGGCCTGGGACGACGCGGCCCGGGTGGTGGTCGAGGCGATCGACGCGGGCGCGCGGTCCCTGGCGTTCGCCACCATCGGCGATCCCAACGTCTACTCCACCTTCGGGTACCTGGCGCAGAGCGTCCGCGCGCTGCGCCCGGCGGTGCGGGTGGCGACCGTCCCCGGCGTCACCGCGATGCAGGAGTTGGCCGCGCGCAGCGGCACCCCGCTCTGCGAGGGACGCGAACCGCTCACCCTGCTGCCGGCCACCGCCGGCCTGGCGCTGTTCGCCGACGCCCTCGCCGGGCCGGGCACCGTGGTCGCCTACAAGGGCTGGCGGCGGCACCCGGAGTTGCTCGCCGAGCTGCGCCGACAGGGCCGGCTCTCCGACGCGGTGCTCGGACGCAGTCTGGGGCTGCCCGGTGAACACATCGGCCCGGTCGACGAGACCACGAACGACCTGCCGTACCTGTCGACGCTGCTGGTCCCGGCCCGCCGCGAGCACCGAGGAGGAAAACTGTGACAAGCGACGGCAAGGTGTGGTTCGTCGGAGCCGGTCCGGGGGCGGCGGACCTGCTGACCCTGCGGGCCGCCCGGGTGATCGCCGAGGCGGACATCGTGATCTGGGCGGCCAGCCTGGTGCACGCCGACGTGCTCGACCACGCCCGCCCCGACGCGGAGATCATCGACTCGTCGCAGCTGCCCATCGAGGGCGTGCTGCCGCTCTACCAGCGGGCCGCCGAGCAGGGGCTGACCGTGGCCCGGATCCACTCCGGGGACCCGGCGCTGTGGGGCGCGGTGCAGGAGCAACTGGACGTGTGCCGGGCACTCGACCTGGCCGTGGAGATCGTGCCCGGGGTGTCCTCGTTCACCGCCGTCGCGGCGATCGTCGGGCGGGAGCTGACCGTGCCCGAGGTGGCCCAGTCGGTCATCCTCACCCGCCTCGAAGGTGGCAAGACCCCGATGCCTCCCGGTGAGCGGGTCCGCGACTTCGCCCGGCACGGCACCACGATGGCGCTGTTCCTCTCCGCCGCCCGTTCCGGGCAGGTGCAGGCCGAGCTGCTGGCCGGCGGCTACCCGGAGGACACCCCGGCCGTGGTGGCGTACCAGGCGACCTGGCCCGACGAGCTGGTGGTGCGCTGCACGGTCGGCACCCTGGAGGCGACGGTCAAGCAGCACAAGCTGTGGAAGCACACCCTCTTCCTGGTCGGGCCGGCACTCGCCGCCGAGGGCACCCGCTCGCACCTGTACCACCCCGGGCACTTCCACACCTTCCGCCGGGCCGAGCCGGCCGCCCGCGCCGAGCTGCGCCGCCAGGCCAGCGCCCGCACCGGGGGGACAGCCACACCATGACGTACGCCGAGCCGCCGCTGCGTGAGCCGGACCTGCCGCGTACCGCGAAGGTCCGGCCCACCGCGCTGCGTACCGGCTGGACCACCGGGGCGTGCGCGACGGCGGCGGCCAAGGCGGCGGTCACCGCGCTGGTCACCGGTGAGATCCAGCCGGACGTGGAGATCGGCCTGCCCGCCGGGCAACGGGTGCGCTTCGGAGTGGAACGCTGTGAGCTGACCGGCACGCCGCCGGTTCGCGCCGAGGCGGTGGTGGTCAAGGACGCCGGCGACGACCCGGACGTCACCCACGGCGCCGAGCTGACCGCCACCGTGGACTGGACCGATGTTCCCGGTCTGCGGCTCGCCGGCGGCGCCGGCGTCGGCACGGTCACCAAACCCGGCCTCGGGCTCGCCGTCGGCGGCCCGGCGATCAACGACACCCCCCGCCGGATGATCGGCGAGGCGGTGGCCGAGGTGGTCGACCTCAGCGAGGTCGGCGTACGGGTGGTGATCAGCGTGCCCCGCGGCGAGATCATGGCGCGCAAGACCACCAACCGACGGCTCGGCATCCTCGGCGGCATCTCGATCCTCGGCACCACCGGGATCGTGCGCCCGTTCTCCACCGCGTCCTGGCGGGCCAGCGTCGTGCAGGCCGTGCACGTGATGGCCGCCCAGGGCGAGCGGACCGTGGTGCTCTGCACCGGCGGGCGTACCGAGCGGGCCGCCCGCGCGCTCCTGCCGGACCTGCCCGAGGTGTGCTTCGTCGAGGTTGGTGACTTCACCGGGGCCGCCGTCACGGCCGCCGTGGGTGACGAGATGACCGGCGTGGTCTTCGTCGGCATGGCCGGCAAGCTGGCCAAACTCGCGGCGGGCATCCTGATGACCCACTACACCCGATCGAAGGTGGACCTGTCCCTGCTCGGCGCGGTGACCGCCGAGGCCGGTGGTGACCCGACGCTCGTCGCCGCCGTGACCGAGGCGAACACCGGGCGGCACGCGTACGAGCTGTGGGAGGCCGCCGGGCTGCTCGCCCCGGCCGGCGACCTGCTCTGCCAGCGGGTCCGCCAGGTGCTGCGGCGCTTCGCCGGGCCGACGGTCACCGTGGACGTGGCGATGGTCGACTTCGCCGGCGCGCACGTGGTCGCCTCCTCCGGCCGGTGGTCCCGATGACGCGGATGGTTGCGGGGGCCTCGGCGACGCCAGGGGCGTCGGCGGCCCCGGCGAACGCCGTGACCGTGGTCGGCCTGGACGCCGCCGGCGCACCGCCACACCCCGCCCTCGGACCGGTGCTGGGCGCCGCCGGGCTGGTCGTCGGGGCTGCCCGGCACCTGGCCGTCGTGCCCGTACCGGCCGGCGCGGACACCGTCACCCTCGGGCCACTCGCCCCCGCCCTGCACCGGTTGGCCGAGGCCGTCGCCGCCGGGGTGCCGGCCGTGGTGCTGGCCAGCGGGGATCCCGGCCTGTTCGGCATCGTCCGGCGGCTGCGCGCGGCCGGGCTGCCGCTGCGGGTGGTGCCGGCGGTGTCCAGTGTGGCCGCCGCGTTCGCCCGCGCCGGCCTGCCCTGGGACGGCGCCGCCGTGGTCACCGCACACGGCCGCGACCCGCGCCCGGCCCTGAACGCCTGCCGGGCGCTGCCGCTGGTCGCGGTGCTGACCGCGCCCGGCGCCGGTGCCACCGAGCTGGGCGAGGGCCTGATCGGCTGGTCCCGCCGCCTGCTTGTCGCCGAGCACCTGGGCACCGACGCCGAACGGATCCGCGTGGTGAGCCCCGAACAGGCCGCCGCCGAGACCTGGGCCGACCCGCACGTCCTGCTCAGCCTCACCGACACCGACACCGACACCGACACCGACACCGACGCCGACGCCGTTTCCGGTGCCGACGCCGGCGGCGTTTCCAGACCGCGCGGCGGGATGCGCGCCGACAACCAGCCGGCCGCCGCCCCGGCCGGGGGCTGGGCGTTGCCGGAGAGCCGGTACGCCCACCGCGACTCCATGATCACCAAGTCGGAGGTGCGCGCCCTCGTCGTCGCCCGGCTCCGCCCCCGACTGGGCCGGCTGATCTGGGACATCGGCGCGGGCAGCGGCTCGGTCGGCATCGAGTGCGCGCTGCTCGGCGCGGCCGTGCTCGCCGTCGAACAGGACGCCGGGGCCGGCGCGACCATCCGGGCCAACGCGAGGGCGCACGCCGTGGACGTGCGGATCGTCACCGGTCGAGCCCCGCAGGCGCTGGTCGGCCTGCCCGAGCCGGACGCGGTCTTCGTCGGCGGCGGCGGGGTCGACGTCCTCGCCGCCGTGGTGGCGCGCCGACCCGAGCGGGTGGTGCTCACCCTGGCCGCCCTGGACCGGGTCGCGCCGGCCGTGGGTCTGCTGCGCGCCGCCGGTTACACGGTCGAGGGCGCTCAGCTCTCCGCCGCCCGCCTCGCCGACCTGCCCGGTGGGTCGATCCGCCTCGCGGCCACCAACCCGGTGGTCGTCCTCACCGGGGAGCGCCCGTGAACCACCAGAACCCGCCCGCGCACATCGGGCTGGTGGCGGCCACCGCCGCCGGCCGCCGACACGCGCACACCGTCGCCGCCGCCTGGCCACACGCGCGGCTGGTGGAGGGGGAGAGCGTCACCGACGCGCTGCGGACCGCCTGGGTGGAGTGCGACGCGGTGGTCGCGTTCCTGGCGACCGGCGCGGTGGTGCGGATCCTCGCGCCGCTGCTCACCGACAAGCGCAGCGACCCGGCCGTGGTGGTCGTCGACGAGGCGGCTCGGCACGCCGTGGCACTGCTGGGCGGGCACGCCGGCGGCGGCAACGACCTCGCCGAGCAGGTCGGCGCCCTGCTGGACGCCCGCCCGGTGATCACCACCGCCACCGACACGGTCGGTCTGCCGGGGCTGGACACCCTGGGCTGGCCCGTGCAGGGCGCGGTCGCCGCGGTGTCCCGGGCCATCCTGGACGGCGAGCCGGTCCACCTGTTCGCCGACGCCCACTGGCCGCTGCCCGCCCTGCCGCCGAACGTCCAGGCCCAAGCCGCCGCCGACAACGAGGCTGGCGGCGCGGCGGGGGCCGGTTACCGGCTGCTGGTCACCGACCGGGTGGTGCCGCTGGACGGGCGGACCGCCGTGCTGCGACCACCGTCGCTTGTCGCCGGCGTCGGGGCGAGTCGGGGCGTACCGGCCGCCGAGGTGGCGGAGTTGCTGCACCGGGTGCTGGCCGAGGCCGGCCTCGACCCGGCGAGCCTGCGCTGCCTGGCCACCGCCGACATCAAGGCCGACGAGGCGGGCATCCGCAGCACCGTCGACGCGCTCGGCGTACCCCTGGTGACCTGGCCGGCGACGCGGCTGGCCACCGTCGACGTACCGCATCCCAGCGAGGTGGTCCGCGCCGCGGTCGGCACGCCGAGCGTGGCGGAGGCCGCGGCCCTGCTCGGCGCGGACGGCCGGCCGGACGACGCCACGCTGCTGGTGGGCAAGACCGCGACGGCGATGGCCACCGTGGCGGTGGCCCGGCACGCGCCACGCGGCCGGCTCGCCGTCGTCGGGCTCGGACCCGGCGCCGCCGACCTGCGCACCCCTCGCGCGGTGGCCGAGCTGCGTCGCGCGGCCGTGGTGGTCGGCCTGGACCAGTACCTCGACCAGGTCCGCGACGTGCTCCGCCCGGGCACCCGGGTGCTGTCCAGCGGGCTGGGCGCGGAGGAGGCGCGCGCCCGCGCCGCCGTCGCCGAGGCCGTCGCCGGTCGGGCGGTCGCGCTGATCGGCTCCGGCGACGCCGGGGTGTACGCGATGGCCAGCCCCGCCCTGGAGTACGCCGACGAGCGCATCGACGTGGTGGGCGTGCCCGGGGTGACCGCGGCGCTGGCCGCCGGCGCGCTGCTCGGCGCGCCCCTCGGCCACGACCACGCCTACGTGAGCCTGTCCGACCTGCACACCCCGTGGGAGGTCATCGAGCGGCGGGTGGCCGCGGCGGCCGAGGGTGACTTCGTCACGCTGTTCTACAACCCGCGCAGCCGCGCCCGGGACTGGCAGCTCGGCAAGGCGCTCGGTATCCTCGCCGGCCACCGGCCACCGGACACCCCGGTCGGGGTGGTCCGCAACGCCAGCCGCCCCGGCGAACGGGTCCACCTCGCGACCCTGGCCACCCTCGACCCGGCCGTCGTCGACATGTACAGCGTGGTGGTGGTCGGCAACAGCGACACGAGGCTGGTCGCCGGCCGGATGGTGACGCCTCGGGGGTACCGGTGGCGCTCGTGACGATCGACGCCTGCCAGGGCTGCGGCGCGTGCCTGCTCACCTGCCCCACGCACGCGATCCGGCCGGTCGCCGGCGGCCTGACGGTCCGCGCCGACCGGTGTACGGGTTGCCTGGAGTGCCTGGAGATCTGCCCCGTCGACGCGATCCGCGTCGTCGCTGACCCTGACGCGACCCGCGTCGTCGCTGACCCTGACGCGACCCGCGTCGTCGCTGACCCTGACGCGACCCGCGTCGTCGAGCCCGACCCTGCTGGAGGAGCCCGATGAACCGAGTGGTGCATCCGATCGAGGTCGAGTCGTACCGCATCCTGCGCGAACGCGTCGACCTGTCGCACCTGCCGCCGCTGAGCCGCGCGGTGACCGAGCGGGTGGTGCACGCCAGCGCCGACCTCGCGTACGTCGACGAGCTGGTCTGCGACGAGGCCGCGCTGGAGTCGGGGCTGGCCGCGTTGCGCGCCGGGGCGCCCGTCGTCACCGACGTGGCGATGGTCGCCGCCGGCATCACCCGTGCCGGCCAGGAGTTGGTCTGCCCGGTCGCCGAGCCGGCCGCCGCCGAGCTGGGCCGCGCGGCCGGCATCACCCGTTCGGCGGCGGCCGTGCGGATCGCCCTCGACCGGGTCGGTCCGGGCGCGGTGTGGGTGGTCGGCTGCGCGCCCACCGCGCTCGTCGAACTGCTCACCCTGGACGCCGCTCCGGCGCTCGTCGTCGGCCTGCCGGTCGGCTTCGTCGGTGCCGCCGAGTCAAAGGCGGCGCTGCGGGCCAGCGGCCTGCCCGCCGTGTCCAACGTGGGGGAGAAGGGTGGCTCGGCGGTCGCCGCCGCCGCCCTCAACGCCCTGCTCTACGTCGAGGAGAAGTCATGACCGGGTTGGTCATCGTCGGGCACGGCACGCGCAGCGCGGCCGGGGTCGACCAGTTCGCCGCTCTCGTCGAGCGGGTCCGCCGGCGCGGTGACGTCGGCGACGTCGAGGGCGGTTTCATCGAGCTGTCCCGCCCGCCGCTGACCGACGCGGTCGGTGCGCTCGTCGCGCGCGGGCACCGGGCGCTTGTGGCGCTGCCCCTGGTGCTCACCGCCGCCGGGCACGGCAAGGGCGACATCCCCGCCGCGATGGCGCGGGAACAGGAACGGCACCCGGGGCTGACCTACCGCTACGGGCGCCCGCTCGGCCCGCACCCGCTGCTGCACGAAGCCCTCGAAGAACGCATCGACGCGGCGCTGGCAGGCACCGACCGGGCCGACGCGGCGCTGGCCGGTGCGGTTCCGCCGGACACGGCCGACCGGGCCGGCACGTGGGTGGCGTTGATCGGGCGGGGCTCCACCGACCCGGACGCCAACGCCGAGGTGGCCAAGGTGGCCCGGCTGCTCTGGGAGGGGCGCGGCTACGCCGGTGTCGAGCCGGGGTTCGTCTCCCTGGCGCAACCATCGGTGCCGGCGGTGCTGGAGCGGCTGCGCCGCCTCGGCGCGCGGCGGATCGTCGTGGCGCCGTACTTCCTGTTCGCCGGGGTGCTGCCCGACCGGATCGTCGCCCAGTCGGCGGAGTTCGCCGCCGCCCACCCCGACCTGGACGTGCGGGTCGCCGAGGTGATCGGCGACTGCGACGCCCTCGCCGACCTGGTGCGAGAGCGCTACGCCGAGGCGCTGGGCGGCGACATCCGGATGAACTGCGACACCTGCGCGTACCGGGTGCTGATGCCCGGCTTCGCCGACAAGGTGGGCCGCCCGCAACGCCCGCACGACCACCCCGACGACCCGGTCGGTCACCACCATCACCACGGGCACGACCACGGCCAGCACCACGACCACGACCACGATCAGGGCCACGACCACGGTCACGGTCCCGGGTCGGTCGCGGTGGTCGGCGGAGGGCCGGGACCCGACGACCTGATCACGGTACGCGGAAAGGCCCTGCTCGACGCCGCCGACGTGGTGGTGGTCGACCGGCTCGCCCCGCAGGGGCTGCTCGCCGGACTGCGCCCGGACGTGGTGGTGGTCGACGCCGCGAAGGTGCCCCGTGGCCCGTCGATGGCCCAGGAGGCGATCAACGAGGCCCTGGTGACGCACGCGCGCGCCGGCCGCCGGGTGGTCCGGCTCAAGGGCGGCGACCCGTACGTCTTCGGACGCGGCCACGAGGAGGTGCAGGCCTGCACGGCGGCCGGCGTGCCGGTGACAGTGGTCCCCGGGGTGAGCAGCGCCCTCGCCGCCCCGGCCCTCGCCGGCGTGCCGGTCACCCACCGGGGAGTCGCGCATGACGTCACGGTGGTCTCCGGGCACCTGCCCCCCGGGCACCCCGACTCGCTCGTCGACTGGGCGGCGCTGGCCCGGGCCCGGGGGACCGTCGTGCTGTTGATGGCCGTCGACACCATCGCCAAGATCGCCGCAGTGCTGATCGAGCACGGCCGCGCCCCGGAGACTCCGGTGCTCGCCGTGCAGGACGCCGGGCATCCCGGCCAGCGGTCCGTGCCGGCCCGGCTGGACGAGATCGGCGCGCTCGCCGCCCGGGAGGACATCGGTCCGCCGGCCGTCTTCGTCCTCGG
Source organism: Micromonospora sp. NPDC085948 (assembly GCF_040686315.1). Classification (NCBI taxonomy): domain Bacteria; kingdom Bacillati; phylum Actinomycetota; class Actinomycetes; order Micromonosporales; family Micromonosporaceae; genus Micromonospora; species Micromonospora sp. NPDC085948. The sequence continues at coordinate 117,669 of NZ_JBFBJW010000009.1, forward strand.
CCCGGTGGTCGCGCTCACGACCACCGGGCCGACGGACTGACGGCTACTCGCTGCGGGCGGTCTCCGGGCCGGTGATGCGTTCCAGCAGCGGCAGGGTGGAGGCGATGACACCGAGGCAGGTGGCCAACCCGATCACCACGATCACGTAGAAGCGTGGCTCCGGCGCGACGAGCGTGTAGTGCATCTGTGCCCGCAGGAACAGGTGCGCGGCGAGCAGGCCCATCCCGATGGCGACGGCGGCGACGGCGAGCATCGGTACGGCGCTCTCCAGCGCCACCACCCGGCGCAGGACGCGCACCGGAGCGCCGCTGAGGCGCAGCAGGCTGAACGGGCGTCGGCGTTCGGTGAGACCGCCGATGACGCTGACCGCGAGGCTGCACCCGCCGAGCGCGAGGCTGGCGACGATGACGACGTTTGCCAACTGTTCCCAGCCACGCAGCGTGTTGGCGAAGTCCGACTCGAAGTCGCCGGGCACGTTCGGCGCCACCCGGAAGGCCGGGAAGGCGGCCTCGAGGACGGTGCGTGAACGTTCGACGGCGGCTGCTGATCCGTCCGTGTCGACGAGGATCGACATCACCGGCAGTCGTTGGAGATCGCCGAGCGGGACCGACGCAGCGGGCCAGACCCGGGTGGACGACGCCGACTGCCGGAAGGGGATGAGACTCGTCGCCACCTCGGCGACGGTGGCGCCCTCGGCGCACCGGCCGAACGCGCTCGGAATGTCGGCGCACGCGATCACGCCGGGCTCGCTGGTGTTCATCCAGTCCGGGTTCTCGCGTACCGCGAACGCGGACCGCACGTCGGTGATCGAGCGCAGGTCGGTGAAGAGCGAGTCAGGCGTCGCCGGTGCATCCTCAGGAAGGTAGAGCGACACCTGTCCCGCCTCGGTCGAGCCGACCGGTGCCGGGCCGCGGTTGGCGATGATCGTGGTGATCACGCCGACGGCCACGCTCGTCACGAAGAGCGCGAGCATGATGCCGCTGATCGCCCGGAAGCCGGCCTTCGGGTTGTCGGCGAGGCGTCGCGCGGCGATGAGGGTGGCCGGACGGTTGGCGTACCGGGCCATGACCTGGGCGCCGACCATCGTCAGCCAGGGGCCGGCGAAGACCAGGCCGGCCATGATGAGCAGCAGGCCCGGCAGGAACACCGCGGTTTGGCCGTCGGACGTTTCCGGTTTGAAGCCGATGGCGAAGAACAGCACGGCGACACCGAGCAGGGCCGGGATCAGCCGGTACGCGCGCGGCGCGCGGGGGGTGACCCGCCGGGTGACGCCCAGCGGCGAGATCCGTACGCGGCGCAGCGAGACCTGGGCCGCCACCGCCGCGCCGGCCGGGACGCCGAGCGCCACCAGTAGGGCGTCCAGCATCCCCAGCGACAGGTCGCTGGGGAAGAACGGCATGCCGGTGAACGGGATGCCCGCGAGCGGACCGCGGAACGCGTAGAACAGGCCGAAGCCGACGGCGGTTCCGGCGACGGCCGCGGCGGTCGCCTCCACCGCGGCGACGATCGCGATCTGCCGGGGTGTCGCGCCGACCAGCCGCATCGCGGCGAAGCGCTGCTCCCGGCGGGCGGCGCTGAGCCGGGTGGCGGTGCCGATGAAGATCAGCACCGGGAACAGCAGCCCGCCGGCGATCACGCCCAGGATGAGGTTCACCGTGGTCTCGGGGAGGGCGGGGGTGTCGCCAACGCTGGTGACCTGCTTCGCGGCGGGCAGCTTGGCGACCTGGTCGGGCGTGCCGCCGGCGATGACGAGCAGGGTGTCCGGCGAGGTCAGCGCGGCGGGTCCGACGGTGCCCAGGTCCCGCCCGGGGTAGCGGTCGCCCAGTTGGTCGGCCGGGTGGGCGGCCAGCAGGTCGCGCAACGCGGGCGAGGCGTAGTACTCGCCGGGACCAGGGGTGGTCGGGACACCGACCGGGGTGGGCGCGGTCGCGCCGGTAGCGGCGACGTCGATCCGGATGATCTGCTTGCCGTGGAAGTAGTCGAACCGGGTCGACCACCACAGCGGGTCGGCGTCGCCGGCCGAGGCCTGGGGATACATCGAGGCGTACCGGGTGAGCTGGGCGTTGACGGCGTTGACTCCGGCCAGGGTGGTCAGCAGCAGCCCACTGCCGATCGCGACGGCGGCGGCGATGACGAGCAGGCGGGTCAGCGCCTCCCGGCCGCCGGCCACGACGAGGCGGAGCCCGAAGCCGATCATGAGGCGATCCGGTCCGGCGCGTTCACGCGCCCGTCGCGGACCATGACCTCACGGTCGGCGTACGCGGCGATCCGGGCCTCGTGGGTCACCAGGATGACAGTCGTGCCCTGCTCGCGGGCAGCGCTGACCAGCAGGTCCATCACCTGCTCGCCGGTCAGCGAGTCGAGCGCGCCGGTCGGCTCGTCGGCGAAGAGCACCTGCGGCTCGGCGACCAGGCCGCGGGCCAGGGCGACCCGTTGCGCCTGCCCGCCGGACAGCTCACCCGAGCGCCGCTGCTCCAGGCCGTCCAGGCCCAGGCGCGCGAACCAGGCACTCGCCTTCGGCAGCGCCTGCTTGCGGTGTACGCCGCTGAGCAGGAGCGGCAGGGCGACGTTCTCCAGGGCGGTCAGCTCGGGGACGAGCTGACCGAACTGGAACACGAAACCGAAGCGGTCCCGGCGCAGGCTGCTGCGCTGGGTCTCGGTCATGGTGTCGATCCGGGTCCCGTCGAAGAGGATCTCGCCGGAGTCGGGCACGAGGATGCCGGCCAGGCAGTGCAACAGGGTGGACTTGCCCGAGCCGCTGGGACCCATGATGGCGAGGATCTCGCCCGCGCCGACGGCCACGCCTGCGCCCCGCAGGGCGGGCGTCTGGCCGAACGAGAACTGCACGTCCCGTGCTTCGATCACGACGCTCACGGCCGCACCTCCTTGCGCAGGGCGTCCAGCCGGGCGCTTGTCATCTCGATCCATCGGAGGTCCGCCTCCAGGTGGTAGAGGCCGTGGTCGGCCAGCAGCGCGTCGACCAGGCTGCCGGCGCGCTTGATCTCGGTGAGCTCGCGCATCCGGTGCAGGTGCGCGCTGCGCTGGGTGTCGAGGTATTCGTCGGCCGGACGTTCGAGCATCAGCGCGAGCACGACCTTGGCGAAGAGCACCGTCTGCAGGTGCGGCTCCGGGTCGACCGGCTGGGTCAGCCACTGCTGGACCTCGGTCGCGCCCAGGTCGGTGATGACGTATCGCTTGCGGTCGGGGCCGGAGCCGGGCGCGACGTCGCTGATCACCACCTTGCCGTCGCGGGCCAGTCGGCTGAGGGTGGAGTAGACCTGGCCGAACGGCAGTGGCTTGCCCCGGCCGAAGAAGGCGTCGTAGTCGCGCTTCAGGTCGTAGCCGTGGCTGGGCTCCCGTTCGAGGAGGCCGAGAAGGGTCAGTGGCACGCTCATGGGAGGAGACTACACCGGGGGTATACCTCGCGTATATACCTCCGGTGTGTTCCCCGCTCAGGGCGCGATTCGTGCAGGTCAGCCGGTCAGGGCGCGGGCCAGGGCATAGCCGGCGGTGGCCGCGGCGAGCCCGGCGACGACGCTGCCCACGACATTGGCAAGCGCGAGGAGACGGTGACCGCCCCGGGTCAGCCGCAGCGTCTCGTAGCTGAAGGTGGAGTAGGTGGTCAGCGCCCCGCAGAATCCGGTGCCGAGCAGCGCGGTGACCGCCGGGCCGCTCGGCCACCCGACGAGCACGCCGAGTAGCAGCGAGCCGACCACGTTGACGGTGAGCGTGCCCCAGGGAAACGCCGAGTCGTGCCGGGACTGCACGGCCCGGTCGGTGAGGTAGCGCAACGGCGCTCCGACGGCCGCCCCCAGGGCGATGAGCAGCACGGTCACCGGGTTGCCCTCCGGCCCAGGAGGGCGGTGGTGGCGGCGTCGCCCAGCCCGACCGCGACGAGTGCCCCGAGCAGCGTCGCCGCCAGGTACGCCAGCGCGGTGCCCGGCGCGCCCGCGACCAGCGCCTGCTGGATGTCGACCGCGTAGGCGGAGAACGTGGTGAACCCGCCGAGCACCCCCACCCCGAGGAACGGGCGGGCCAGGGGGTGCCCACCGCCGAGGTGCCCGAGCGTCGCCATCAGCACCCCGATCAGCAGGCAACCGGACAGGTTGATGCCGAACGTCGCCCAGGGGAAACCGGTCGGCGGGTGCGGGGCGGCGTGTTGCAGGCCGGCCCGGGCCAGCGCACCGAGCACCCCGCCGGCCGCGATGGTGGCGAGAACCGTCGCGGGGCGCGCGGTCAGCTCGCGGCGGTCGGCGGGGAGGCGCAGGTCGACGTCGGGGTCGGTACGCGGCTCGAATGGCTCTGGCACGAGTCCTCAGCGTAGTGCCAGCGACGGCGGCATCGAGCGTGCTGCCGGCGACGGCGGCATCTGGCGTGCTGCCGGCGACGGCGGCATCTGGCGTGCTGCCGGCGACGGCGGCATCTGGCGTGCTGCCGGCGACGGCGGCGACGGCGGCGTCAGCGCACCGCTGCGACGGCGGCGTCCGGGCCGCCGCGCCACACCGTGCCGACCTCGCTGAACCCGGCGGTGGTGAGTGCGGCCAGGTGCCAGGAGGCCGGCGGGTTCCACTCCGGGCTGTGCCCGGTCGGGTAGATGTCCTGCCGTTGGGTGACCAGCGGGGCCAGCGCCGGGTCGGCCCCGGCCCGCTCCCACCAGTCCGACCAGGACAGCACCGCGCCGGCGGCGTACCGGGCGTTGCGCCGGTCCCGGGCCCGGTCCATCAGCCGCTTGGTCAGCTCCGGCAGGGTGTCGTCGGGCATGTGGTCGGCGTTGACGAAGACTCCGCCCGGCCGCAGCACGTCGCGCAGTTCGGCGTAGAGCTGCCCGAGCCGGTCGGCCGGCAGCCAGTGCAGGGCGGTGGCGGTGAGAACGGCGTCGTAGTCGCGGTGGGGGAGCGCGGCGCGCCACTCGGGGGTGCCGAGGTCGGCCGGGACGATGGTGGCCCGGTCGGCAAGTGTGGCCCCGGCGATGGCCAGCAGTGCCGGGTCGAGGTCCAGCAGGGTCACCTCGGCGTCGGGGAAGCGCGCCAGTGTCCGCAGCGAGATCGTGCCGGTGCCGCCGGCCAGGTCGAGCACGCGCGGCGGCCGCCCGTCGAGCACCGCGTCGACGGTGTCCAGCATGGTGGCGAACCGGTGTTCCCGGTCCGGCATGAACGCCTCCTGCTGGCGATCCCAGCTCTCCTGCCAGGACCAGGGCTCCAAGATGTAAGGACTCATGGCAAGCAGGCTAGTTACGTACCGATCGCGGTGTCCAGACCTTGTTGCACATAACTTGCAATTGCGAGAAGATGGCAGGGTGATGATCAGAGTGACGCGGGGCCGGGCGGATGCCCGGCCCCGCGTCCGCTCGTCTACCCGGTCAGGCCGCCGTGTCCACCAGGGCCGCGTCGGCGTTCGCCGGCTCCTGGCGGCGGGCCAGCCGCAGCGCTGCCAGCAGGACACCCAGGCCGACCAGGGTGAGCGCCGCGCCGGCCCAGATCGGCGAGGTGTAGCCGAGCCCGGCGGCGATCGTCACCCCGCCGATCCACGCGCCCAGCGCGTTGCCGAGGTTGAACGCCGCGATGTTCGCCCCGGACGCGAGGGTCGGCGCCTGGTGGGCGTAGTGCATGATCCGCATCTGCAACGGCGGCACGGTGGCGAAGCCGAACCCACCCATCAGCACCAACGCGACGATTGTCAGCACCGGGTTCGTGGCGGTCAGCGCGAAGCCGACGAGCACCACGGTGAGCACCGCCAGGACGGTGACCAGGGTGCGCGACAGTGACCTGTCCGCGGCCCGGCCGCCGAGCAGGTTGCCGACGAAGAGCCCCACGCCGAAGAGGACGAGCAGCCACGGCACGGTGCTGCTGGCGAAGCCGCTGACCTCGGTGAGGGTGTAGGCGATGTAGGTGAACGCGCCGAACATGCCGCCAAAGCCCAGGACCGTGATCACCAGCGACAACCAGACCTGCGAGTGGGTGAAGGCCCGCAACTCGCCGCGCAGCCCACCGGCCGGACGGTCGGCGTTCGCGGTGTCGCCGGCCGGGATGAGCAGGGCCAGCCCGATCAGTGCCACCACGCCGATCGCGGTGATCGCCCAGAACGTCGACCGCCAGCCGAAGTGCTGCCCGAGGAAGGTGCCGAAGGGCACGCCGAGCACGTTCGCGATGGTCAGACCGGCGAACATCATGGCGATGGCACCCGCCCGGCGGGCCGGCGCGACCAGGCCGGCGGCCACCACGGCGCCGATGCCGAAGAACGCGCCGTGGCAGAGCGCGGCGACGATCCGGCCGGCCATCATCACGGCGTAGTCGCCGGCGACGGCGGAGAGCAGGTTGCCGATGATGAACAGCACCATCAGGCCGAGCAGCACCGGCTTGCGCGGCAGTCGGGTGACCGCCGCGGTGAGGGCCACCCCGCCGACGGCCACGCTGAGCGCGTAGCCGGAGATCAGCCAGCCGGCGACCGGTTCGGTGACGGCGAAGTCGGCGGCCACCTCGGGCAGCAGCCCCATGATCACGAATTCGGTGAGCCCGATGCCGAAGGCGCCGATGGCCAGCGCGATCAGGCCGGGTGGCAGGGACTTGTGGCGTACGGACATGGTCTTCCCATCGGGAGGGGGCGGATATTCGGCGCGTGCAACTACACGCGTCGACAACGAAATACTTGCACGCGCTGGATATCAGCGCAAGCGTGGTAGCCTGGGCCGTCGAGAGCACACCCGAGGAGGGCCGGCATGGGCATCGCCGACGACGCGGTCGAGATCCGCGCGCAGGGCTGGCGCACCCTCGCCGCCCTGCACGGGTTGATCGAGACATCCCTGGAACGGGAGTTGCAGGCCGGCCACGACCTGTCCGTCGTCGAGTACACGGTGCTCGACGCGCTCTCCCGCCAGGACGGCTGGCACATGCGGATGAGCCAGCTCGCCCGCGCCGCCGCGCTCTCCGGCAGCGCCACCACCCGGCTGGTCACCCGCCTCGAACAGCGGGGGCTGCTCACCCGCATCCTCTGCGCCGACGACCGGCGCGGGATCTACACCGAGCTGACGCCGGCCGGCTCCGAGCTGCTCGCCCAGACCCGCCCCACCCACGACCGGGTGCTCAGCGACGCGCTCGCCCAGGCGGAGGCCACCCCCGAGCTGGCCCCGCTGGTCGACGCCCTGCACCGGCTGCCGGCCACCCGCTGACCGCCCCGCCGGACCCGGCGACGGCGAGCGTACGGTACCCGCAGCCCCACCGGGACCGCCGCGCCAAGGAGGCAGCCGATGCAGGACCGCACCCCTCGTCCGGAGGAGCTGGAGCCGATCGAGCGCGCCGGCATCGACGAGCTGCGCGCCCTGCAACGCGACCGACTGCGCTGGTCGTTGCGGCACGCGTACGACAACGTGCCGCACTACCGTCGGGCGTTCGACGCGGCCGGGGTGCACCCCGACGACTGCCGGGACCTCGACGACCTGGCCCGCTTCCCGTTCACCGGCAAGGCGGAGCTGCGGGAGAACTACCCGTTCGGGATGTTCGCCGTACCCCGGGAGCGGGTGGCCCGGCTGCACGCGTCCTCCGGCACCACCGGCCGGCCGACGGTGGTCGGCTACACCCGCGACGACCTGCGCACCTGGGCGCGACTGATGGCCCGGTCGATCCGCGCCTCCGGCGGCCGTCCCGGCGACCGGGTGCACATCGCGTACGGCTACGGGCTCTTCACCGGCGGCCTGGGCGCGCACTACGGGGCCGAGGAGCTGGGCTGCACGGTCATCCCGGTCTCCGGGGGCATGACCGAGCGTCAGGTGATGCTGATCCGCGACTTCGAACCCGAGGTCATCATGGTCACGCCCAGCTACCTGCTCGCCATCGTCGACGAGATGCAGCGCCAGGGCATCGACCCGCGGGCCACCTCCCTGCGGGTGGGCATCTTCGGCGCCGAGCCGTGGACCGAGGACATGCGCCGCGAGATCGAGCAGCGGCTGGACATCCACGCCGTCGACATCTACGGGCTCTCCGAGGTGATGGGCCCCGGCGTGGCCACCGAGTGCGTCGAGACCAAGGACGGGCTGCACCTCTGGGAGGACCACTTCTACCCGGAGATCATCGACCCGGTGACCGGGGTGGTGCTGCCCGACGGTGAGCGCGGTGAGCTGGTGTTGACCTCGCTGACCAAGGAGGCGATGCCGGTCGTGCGCTACCGCACCCGCGACCTGACCCGACTGCTGCCCGGCACCGCCCGCCCGATGCGCCGGATCGAGAAGATCACCGGCCGCACGGACGACATGATGATCGTGCGCGGGGTGAACATCTTCCCCACCCAGATCGAGGAGCTGATCCTGCGGACCCCGCAGCTGTCGCCGCACTTCCAGTGCGTCCTCGATCGGCAGGGCCGGCTGGACACCCTGACCGTGCGGGTGGAGCGGCGGGCCGGCGTCGCCGTGGACGCCGCCGAGCGGGCCGGCGCGACGCTTGTGGAGCTGGTGAAGAACACCATCGGCGTGAGCGTGGCGGTCGACGTCCTCGCCCCGGACGGGGTGGAGCGGTCGATGGGCAAGATGCGCCGCATCGTCGACCAGCGAGCGGCCGGCTGACCCACCCCGCCCGGTCGCGTCCTGGACATAGGATCCTGCCCATGCGTGTGCTGGTGGTCTCCGCGCCCCTGGTCGGGCACGTCTTCCCGCTGGTGCCGCTCGCCGTCGCGCTGCGCGACGCCGGCCACGACGTGCTGCTGGCCACCGGAGGTGGTGGCCTGGCCGCCGCCGACGCGGGTCTGCCGGTGCACGACATCGCACCGGGCTTCGACTTCGGCCGAATCGCGCTGCGGGTCTTTCCCCGCCATCCGCTGATCGCGCGCGCCGAAATGGCCGGCACCGCCGGCACCCGGGGCGCCGGCCTGCTGTTCGGCGCGCTCAACGACCAGCTCACCGACCCGGTGGTCGCGCTGGCCACCCGGTGGCGACCGGATCTGGTGCTGCACGAGCCGTTCGCGGTCGCCGGCGCGGTGGCCGCCGCGCGGCTCGATGTGCCGGCCGTACGCCAGGAGAACGCCCTGTTCGACGGCCGGGACCTGGTCCGCGCCACCGTCGTCCGACTCGGTGGCGCACTACGCCGGCACGGCCTGAGCGAGCTGCCGCCACCCGCCGCAGCCCTCGCCGTGGCCCCGCCCAGCGTGGCCGCGCAGGGCGGTTGGCCGATGCGCTACACGTCCTACGTCGGCGGCGGCGAGCTGCCGGCCTGGCTGCGCGAGCCGGGCGACCGGCCCCGGATCCTGGTCACCCGCAGCACCCTGACCGGCCCCGGCGACCGAGGTCCGATGCCCGCCGTGGTCACCGCCGCCGCCGACGTGGACGCCGAGATCGTGCTGGTCCGCCCAGACGAGCGGTCGGCGCGTTCGCTGCCCCCGAACGTGCGGGTGGTCGACTGGATTCCGCTCGACGAGGCGTTACCGGCGAGCGCGGCGCTGGTGCACCACGGCGGTGCGGGCAGTGCCTTCGGCGCCCTCGCCGCCGGCCTGCCCCAACTCGCCACCGTGGGTCCGGGGGACCGGCGGCACAACGCCGAGCTGTTGGCTCGCCGGGGCGTCGGCCTGGCGCTGCGCCCCCGGGACATCACCGCGCAGGCCCTGACCCGGTTGCTCACCGACGAGCGCCTGCGTACCGCCGCGGGCCAGGTCAGTCGCGAGATCGCCGCGATGCCACCGCCGAGCGACCTGGTCGCGCGGCTGACCGCGTTGGTCTGACGTCCGCCCCGCGTGCCCACACCGGACGGACCCGTGACTGCGGCAGGATGACGTGATGTCACACGTCCTGCTGTTCCACTCCGTGTACGGGCTACGGCCCGCCGTGCGCGCGACCGCCGACCGGTTACGCGCCGCCGGGCACCAGGTCAGCACCCCCGACCTGTACGGCGTGCCGGCCACGGACACCGTCGAGGAGGGCTTCGCGCTGCTCGACAAGATCGGCCACGACGTGGTGCTGGACCGGGCCCGAGCCGCGCTGCGCGACCTGCCACCGGAGACGGTGCTCGCCGGCCTCTCGATGGGCGCCGGCGTGGCCGGGGCGCTGCTGGCCGAGCGCCCCGCCGCCGCCGGTCTACTTCTGCTGCACGGCACCGGTGGCGCACCGGACGCGGTCCGGCCCGGGATACCGGTGCAGCTGCACCTCGCCGACCCCGACCCGTACGACGCGCCGGACGAGGTCGACGAGTGGCAACAGGCGATGACCGACGCCGGTGCCGAGTTGACGGTCTTCCGCTATCCCGGCGCGGGGCACCTGTTCACCGACCCGGACCTGAGCGAGTACGCCCCGAGCGCCGACGCGGAGACCTGGCCGCGGGTGCTGGCCTTCCTCGCTGCCGGCTGACGAGCCGTCGACCCCGGGGCCTGGGTCGGTGGCCGGCCTCGCTCAGCGTGCGGCGGCGCCGATGCGCGGGGGAGTCGCGGTGCCGTGCACCCGCTTGGCGTGGGCGGCGAAGAGCCGGGGGGCGATGATCGGCATGAGCAGCCGGGCCGGCAGCGGGGCGTGCGCCAGCACCGCCTTGATCACCTCGGGGTCGCCCTCGTACATGGCCAGGCCGAAGGCCAGCGGCAGCCGCTTCTTCGGGGTCTTACCCATCCCGTGCTCGCCGAGTTCCATCCACTCCGCGGCGGTGACGTGCCGTTCGGCCAGCGGCAGGATCTCGCTCTCCTCCATGGCCATGTGTTCGGTCAGCGCGGTGCGGAGGTGCTCGAAGGCGTCGGCGAGGTGGTCACCACCGTGCCCGGTACGCCGCCACCCCGGCAGCAGGGCCACCACCGCCGCGTGGGCCTCCTCGATGGCGTGGTGCTGCGCCTCCATGGTGGGGACGATGGCGGCGGCCTCCGCGCCGCCGCGCGCCAGTAGTCGGGGCCACAGCAGCAGGTCCTCGCCCTCGTGGTGCAGGTGCAGGGTGTGACAGAGCATCTCGGCGTGGGCGCCGACGACCTCCGCGCGGCCGACGTCGCCCGGCCTGACGTCGCGGACGAGCTGCGGCAGCAGGCCGAACTCGCGACGGAAGACGGTGTGCGCCATGTACATGTCGCGGACGTCGGCCATGGCTTCGCGGTGGTTCTGGTTCACGGTGACCTTTCCGAGGAAATCAACTGACACAGATCTGTTGATCATGCTCGGTGGCACTTGGAATCGGCTTGGAACCCAGTAACCGGTTCAGTCGGCCAACGCGGCCGTCGACTCGGCCAGCCAGTGCGGCGACTCCCACCGGCGGGCCACCCCGGCCGCCAGGGTGAAGTGCCGGGCCGCCTCCTCGGTGCGTCCCACCAGCCGGAACAGCTCCCCGAGCGTCAGCGCGACCGGTCGCACCACGGCCGCGGTGGTGGAGAAACCAGCCAGTTGGTCGCGGACCGGGAGCAGGGCGTCGATCACGGGCTGGGCCAGGTCTCGCCGACCCAGGGCCACGATGACCATGCCGCGTACGCTGAGCAGCGCCGACTCGAAGTAGTCCGGGCGGTAGGTGTGCCGACCGATCGGCATGGCCCGCGCCTCGTCCACCCGTCCGCTCTCGATCAGCGCCAGCGCCAGCAGGTCGTCCACGATCGGCCCCAGCGACCGACGGATGCGGCGGGTCGCCTCCAGATGCTCGCCGAAACGTCCCTGGCTGATCAGCAGGGTCCCGACCGAAAAATAGTGGAAGGCCTCGGCGTGCAGCGAACCCTGGCGCCGCATCTGCACGGCCACCTCGTCGTAGTGTCGGCGAGCGGCGACGAAGTCGCCGGCGATGTGCGCGAGGGCACCCCGCCCGCACAGGTAGATCACCTGCCCCTCGTTGAGCTGGTACGTCTCGGCCAGCCACCCCTGTCGGACGATCGCGGCGCGAACCTCGGCCGGTTCGGTGAGCGCGGCGGCGCAGTGGGCGAGCACCTGCTCGGCGACCCAGCGGTAGATCACCAGCCCGTGCTCGTCGGCGAGGTCGCGCAACTCCAGGGCCAACTCCCGACGGTGCGGCGCCTCCCGCTCGTAGCTCATGGTCCGGACCCGGGCGGCCAGCCCCAGGGCGCGCAGCTCCGGGTCGCCCAGCCGCCGGGCGATCGTCAGCGCCTCCCGCCCGGCCGACACACCCCGGGGGTCCGACTCGCCGTCCAACTCGGTGGCCAGGGCGTCGAGCACACGGCAGCGGGCCACTGGGTCCAGGTCGTCGGACCGCAACAGCCGGCTGAGCAGCTCGACGACCCGATGGTCCACGACGCCGTACGCGTGTGTCAGCCACGGCGTGGGGACGGTCCACGCGGTGAACGCCGCGATCAGCAGCTCGTCCCGGCCGGACGCGACGGCCACGTCCACGGCTCGGGCGCGGGTCTGCCGGGCGGCGGCCACCGCACCGGCCCGAGCCTGGGCGCGTAACAGCCGGCCGAGCAGGTCGACCCGCAGCGCGTCGCGATCCCCGGTGACCGACCCGGCGGCGTCGACGGCGTTGCCGAGCACCTCGACCGCCGCGTCGTACGCGTACCGCCGCTCCGCCAGCTCGGCGGCGCGGATGGCGTAGTCGACGGCGAGCGGAGCGGTGTCGGCCGACGCCGCACGGGCGTAGTGGTGCGCCAGGGCCGGATAGTCGTCGGGTGCCAACCGCCGGGTGGCGGCGGCGATCCGGGCGTGCAGTCGGGTGCGGCGCAGGTGGGGCAGGTCGGTGTAGATGGTGTCGCGGACCAGCCCGTGCACGAAGCGAACCCGCCCCGGCGCCGGTTCGGTGAGCAGCCCGGCGGCCAGCCCGATCTCCAGCGCTTCGAGGGTGGCGGTCTCGTCGGTGTCGGCGGCGTCGAGGAGTGTCGGCACGTCCGCCTCCCGGCCGAGCGTGGCGGCGAGGCGCAGCACCGCGACCGCCGGCGACGGCAGGCGCGACAGTCGTCGGCGCAGCACGTCACGTACCCCGTCCGGCACGTCGCTGGTGGCGACGAGCGTGCCCTCGGCGGCGAGGAGCCGCGCCGACTCGCGTACGTAGAAGGGGTTGCCGCCGGTCCGCTCGGTCAGCGCGGCGACCGTCTCCGCGTCGACGGGTCGCCGGGCGAGCGCCCCGAGCAGTGTCTCGATCTCGGCCGTCGTCAGGCCACCCAGCCGGATCCGGTGGGGAGACCGACGGGCCAGGACGGCCATCGTGTCGGCGAGCCGCTCGCGGTTGTCGGCGGGGCGTAGCGCCGCGACGACCAGCACGGCCCCGGTGGTCACCTCGATGACGCTGTTCAGCAGGAGCAGCGTCTCGGCGTCGGCGGCGTGCAGGTCGTCGAGGATGACGGCGACCGGTCGGCGGATCGCCGCCGCGTCCAACCAGGCGCCAACGGCGTGGTGCAGCCGGAACCGGCCGGCGGTGACGTCGCCCCCGGACTCGCCGGCGCTTCCGCCGAGCAGCGGGACGAGCGCCGGTGCGAGATCACCCGGCGGCACCTGCTCGGCGAGTTGCCGCAGCGCCTCGACCCAGGCCCAGGCGGGCGGGGCGCCCTCGACCTCGGGGCAGCGGCCGACGGCGACCAGCCAGTCGCGGGCGGTGAGCGCCTCCCGGAAGCGGGCGAGCAGACTCGTCTTGCCCGCGCCGGCCTCCCCGCTGAGCAGCGCCACCCGCGGCCCGCCCGCCACCGCCTCGGCGGCGGCCCGTCCCAGAGCGGCCAGCTCGGTCTCCCGCCCGACGAACACCTCAGCGGTCGCCGGTCGCCCGGTGTCGACGCGTGCCGCGGCCACCCGTGGGAGCAGGTCGAGTCGTTGGCCCAGGATGGCGGACTCCAGCTCGACCAACGCCGGGCCCGGATCCAGGCCGAGTTCGTCCACGAGGGTCGCCCGCGCCCGGCGCAGCGCGGCGAGCGCGTCGCCCTGCCGGCCGGCCCGCCACAACGCCAATGCCAGCAGCCGCCAGCTCTCCTCCCGCAGCGGCGCCTGCCGGGTCAGCACCTCCGCCTCCGCCACCGCCTCGGCCGCGTCGCCGCACCGCACGACCACGTCGAGCAGCGACTCCCGGGCGCCGAGCCGCAGCTCCTCCAGCCGCAGCACCTCGGCCTGCGCCCACGGCTCCCCGGCGAACTCGGCGTACGCCCGACCGCGCCACAGGTCGAGCGCGCCGCTCAGCAGCAGCCGCGCCCGACCCGGATCGGTGGCACTGGCTGTGCGCGCCTCGACGAGCAGCGTCTCGAACCGGCCGGCGTCGACGGCCTCGGTGGGCACCCGGATCGCATAGCCGGGCGGCGCGGTGACCAGGACCCGCGCCGGCGTGCGGCGCTCGCGGGACGGCTCCAACAGGCGGCGCAGGTGCGAGACGTACGCCTGGACGGAGGCGATCGCCCGTGGCGGCGCGTCACCCCGCCACAGGTCCTCGATCATCTGACCGACGGAGACGACCTCGCCTCGGGCCGCCAGCAGCCGCGCGAGCACGGCGCGTTGGCGGGGGCCGCCGAGGTCGACCGGTCCGCCTGTGTCGACCTCGACCTCAAGCGGCCCGAGCACCCGTAGCAGCATGACCGACCAATCCTAGTCACCGCTGCCGGTGGACATCGGACACCCAGCTCACCGGGGGTACGGGCGGCGTCGAGGGCGCGGGGCAACCCCGGCAGATCCCGTTGGATATCGTCGCCACCAGCAAGATCCTGAGCGGGGGTGACGCGGTGCCGACGACAGCTTTCGACGAACACGAGCGGTCGCGCTGGGCCGGGCGCGCGGCGGCGTACGACGGCAGTTTCGCCGCCCTCTGCGCCCATCCCGCCCCGGCGTTGCTGGACGCCGCGGGCGTCGCCGTGGGCATGCGGGTGCTGGACGCGGGCACCGGCTCCGGCACCGTGGCCGCGCTGGCGAGCGCTCGGGGCGCCACCGTCGTGGCCGTCGATGCCGAGCCCAGCATGGTCGAGCTGGTGCGCGGCCGGGTCCCGTCCGCCGAGGTTCGCCTCGCGGCCCTGCCCTATCTGCCGTTTCCCACCGGGCACTTCGACGCGGCCGTGGCGAACTTCGTGATCAATCACGTCGGCGATCCGGTGGCCGCGATCAGCGAACTGCGACGGGTCGTCCGGCCGGCCGGTCGGATCGCGGTGACGATCTGGCCCGACCCGCCACCCGAGGCGCAGCGGCTCTGGGGAGCGGTGTTCGACGCCGCCGGGGTCCAGCGCCCGACCTCGGTGCCGACGGTGGACGCGGAGCGGGACTTCCCGCGTACCCCGGACGGGTTCGCGGGTCTGCTCGACGCCGCCGGTCTCGCCGACGCGCGCTGCGACCCGATCACCTGGGCGCACCGCACCCACCCCGATGCCTGGTGGAGCGGCCCGGCCAACGGCATCAGCAAGGCGGGTCTGGTGCTGGCGGCCCAGCCGCCGGAGGTGATCACCCGCATCCGTGCCGCGTACGACGAGCTGACCGCCGCCTACCGCGACGCGGACGGTCTGCTCGTCCTGCCGACCGCGGCGCTGCTGGCCTCGGCGTCCGTGCCGTAGGCCACGGGCGACACCCGGCCACCCGGCGGTCCGCCCCACGGCGAGAATGCGTGGCATGGAATTCCTGTGCTACCACCGCGACCGGCCCGACTCGGGGACGTTGCGCGACGAGTTGTTGGCCGAACACTGGTCCTACATGGACCGGTACGCGGAGGAGTTGATCGCCCGCGGCCCCACCCTGTCCGGTGACACCGCCACCGGCAGCGTGCACATCGTCGACCTGCCCGATCCGGCCGCCGCGCGGACGTTCGCCTTCGACGAGCCCAACTACCAGGCCGGCGTGTACCGGGATGTGCTGCTGCGCCGATGGCGCAACACGCTGGGCCGCACCATGTGGGACTTCCCCGGTGGTCGGGACGGCGGCAACCGCTACCTGGTGCTCGGCCTCGGCGCGGGGCAGGCCGTCGACCTGCCCGTGCCACCCGACCCGGACGAGCTGATCGCGTACGGGCCGCTGCTGTCCGACGACGGCGACACGTGGCTCGGCACCGCCGCGCTGGTCCGGGCGCCGACCCCGGACGCGGCGCGCGCCATCCTGACCGTGGACCGGTACGCCGACGTCGAGGTGCACAACTGGCAGTTCGGCGGGCGGCCGCCCGGGGTCAGTCGTTCGTCGTGACGTACCCGCCTGAGGCGGGCTGCCCGTAGCCCAGGCTGTCCGGCTGGCGGATCAACGGTGGGACGGGTAAGGCGCGTACCCGATCGGGCAGCCCGCCGACGCCGGTGCCGGGTCTCGTCGACTCCGCCACGGCGGGCACCGCGCGGATCGCCACCGGGATGCGGTCGATGGCCGAGGGCCAGTGACCGCCCGTATTGGCCTGCGCCACCGCGGCCGGCACCGCCGAGGTCGGCGGCACGCCACCGGCCGGCGCGACGGTTCGGAGCCGGTTGACGCCCGGCGCACGGTTGGTTCCGCGGGGCGGCGCGGCCGGCGGAGTCGCCATCGTCGGGGCGGGGAGGCGCGGCGGGCCGGATCCTGGCGCGGGGGCCAACGCCACGAGGGCGGTGTCGCGGCGTGGGGCGTCGGCGGCCCGGCGGGTGAAGACGGCCCGCAGCGCGCGGGGCAACCGCTCGGCGGCGACCTGGCGCAGCGCGGGCGAGGCGAACGCGTACCCCCCGGTGCGCTGGGGGATGAGCAGTCCGGCGGCGACCAGCCGGCGTAGTGCCGACACGGACCGGCCGGGCGTCCAGCCGAGCGCGCGGTCGACCGTCGCGCCGGAGACCACGCCGCCGAGGACACCGGCGGCCATCAGGACCGCTCGCCGCTCACCATCGAGGTGGTCCACCTCGGCGCCGACGGTCCGGCGGACCGCCTCGGGCAGCGGGAGCACCGCCGGGTCGGCCCCGGCCGCGATCGACGCGACGTACGCCGTCGCGTGCCCGGGCCGGCCGCCCACCAGCGGCAGCAGCCGGTCCACCAGGGTCACCGGCTGACCGGACCGGGTCAGGAGATGGCGCAGCAGTCGCCCGGACGGCACAGTGGTCAGCGGTCGGATCGCCATCCGGCGGGCTGGGCCGGGCCGGGTGTCGGCCCACTGCGGTTGGTGCAGGGTGACCACGGCCAGTGGTAGCCGCCGTGCCGTCGCCGCGTCGAACAGCGCCCGGAGGAATCCGCTCACCGCGGGCGCCGCCCGGTCCACGTCGTCCACCGCGACGACAAGCGGCGCCTGGGTGGCCAGCCGCAGCAGGACGTCGCGGCAGATCGCCGCGCCGGCCATCGCCGCGGCGGAGTCGTCCGGGTTGGTCAGCATCCGCTGCAGCGTCGGGACCGCGGCGGCGACCCGCGCCGGTGGGAACAGGGCGGTCAGGGCGGCGACGAGCCGTTCGTGGACCGCCGCCGGGCCGTCACCGCGGCGGACCCCGGCGACACCCCGCAGCAGCTCGGCGACCGGTTCCAGGACCTGATCGGGGTACGGCTGGCAGGCCTCCACGGACCAGCGCACCGAAGCGCCGTCCACCGTGGTCAGCCCACGGGTCAACTCGTGCAGCAGCCGGCTGCGGCCACTGCCGGTGGGCCCGACCAGCGAGACCCAGCACGGGTTCCGCTCCCGGATGGCCAGGGTCAGCTGGTCGCGGATCGTGGCCAGCTCGCGGCGGCGACCGATCAGCGGACCGTCGTGCCGGTCCGGGCCGGGTCGGACGGGGCCGATGGCGTGCCAGAGCGGTCCCGGCGACATCCGGCCGGCGACCGGCACCGGTGGCAGCTGACGCTGGGTGATCAGGCCGGCGGTGGCCCGTGCGGTGGCCGCGCAGAGCGCGACGGCACCCGGTGGCGCGTACTCCTGGAGGCGGGCCGCGGTGGTGATCACCGCGCCGCTGGCCACGCCGTGCCCGCCGCTGACCGCGTCGCCCAGGTCGACCACGACCTCGCCGGTGGCGACACCGACGCGCACCCGCAGTCGGATGTCCCCGACCATCGGCCGGCGGTCCAGCGCGGCCTGGATCTCGAGTCCGGCCCGCACCGCGCGGTACGCGTCGAAGCCGTCGGAGCGCCGAGCGCCGAACAGCGCCATCACGGCGTCGCCGACGTACTTCTCCACCACTCCCTGCCAGCGGTGCAGCACGCCGGTGACGGTGTCGAAGTAGACCCGCTGCATCGCGCGGACGTCCTCCGGGTCGAGTCGGCTCACCAACGCCGTGGAGCCGACGATGTCGGCGAAGAGCACCGTGACAGTACGTCTCTCCTCCGGCACGGGCCAGTGCGGGGGCACGGGCCGCCGTGCGTCGCCGGCGATGATGCTGCTGGTAGTAGCGATGGTGGTCATGGCTTCGCACCAACCCTTCCCCCCGCTGATGCCAGGTGACCTCCGGAGATTGACATCCCTGAGCTGACCGGGGATCTGCCGAACGACGTATGTCGGCCACCCGCAACCTTTTGTCGCAAAGTCGACGCGAGGAGTACCAGAAGCGGCAGTTGGCCGTAGAACGGTTCGGGGACCTGTGATTAGGCTGCGTGCCATGGCCAGCGATGGGGACACCGCACCGCTCGTGGGCCGGGCCGAGCTGGTGCAGACGGTTCGGGCCGCGCTGCACGGTGACGCCGCGCACGGGCAGACCGCCGCCGTCTTCCTGACCGGTGAGAGCGGTGTGGGCAAGACCCGGCTGTTGGGTGAGGTCGCCGACCAACTGCGTGCCCAGGGTGCCGTGGTGCTCACCGGCAGCTGCCTGGACATCGGCGACGCCTCCCCGCTGCACCCGCTGTTGCAGGCGCTGCGCCGCTTCGACGCCGATCTGTCCACCTCGCACGCCCGCACCTCCTCCGCGGTGCGAGGGCTGCTGCAGATGTTCGCCGACGAGACCGCCAGCCCGGACGGCGCGGGCGCGTTGTTGGAGCGGGCCAGCCGCGGGCTGCACCTGATCGCCGAGGGCAGACCACTGGTGCTCATCCTCGACGACCTGCAGTGGGTCGACCGGAGCACCCGACAGTTGCTGCTCTACCTGTTGGCCGGGCTCGGCGACCTCCAGCTCTCCGTGCTGGCGGCGGTGCGCGCCGAGTCGCTGCAGGGCGCGCACCCGCTGCGCCGGGTGCTCACCGAGCTGCGTCGGCTGCGTACGGTGCGGGTGCTCGACCTGGCTCCGCTGGGCCGGGCCGACACCGAGAAGCTCGCTGCCGCGGTGGTCGGCAAGACGCTGCCCGCCGAGGCGGCCGAGCAGATCTGGCAGCGCAGCGGCGGCAACCCGTTCGTCATCGAGGAGCTGGCCCGCGATCTCCGCGACGGCCGCGACGGCCTGTCCGAGACGTTGCGGGAGATCTTCCTCGATCGGGTCGACGCGCTGCCCCAGCACGCCCACGCGGTGGTGCACGCGGTCGCCGCCGGTGTCGAGCCGGTCCAGCACTGGCTGCTGGCGCAGGTGCTGCGGTTGCCCGAGGACGAGCTGATCGACGCGGCCCGCGCCGCGGTGGCCCACCGGCTGCTGGTCGGCGCCGACGACGGTTACCGGCTGCGGCACCGCCTGGTTGCCGAGGTGCTCGCACACGAACTGCTGCCGGCCGAGCGTTCCGGGCTGCACCGCCGCTACGCCGAGGCGCTGACCGCCGCGCCGGGTGAGCTGCACCAGGCCCGGCTGGCGCACCACTGGCGGTTGGCCGGTGAGCCGGCGCGCGCGTTGCCGGCCGCGGTGGCGGCGGCGCAGGAGGCCGAGCGGCTGCACGGTTACGCCGAGGCGCACCGGCACTGGTCGGCGGCGTTGCAACTGGCCGCCGAGCCGGGTCCGCTGGCGGTGGACCGGGTCGAGCTGCTCAAGAACGCCGCCGAGGCGGCCCACCACTGCGGGGAGCACGCCCGCGCGCTGGTCCTCCTGGAAGAGGTGGCCGCGCTGCCGGGTGGCGAGCCCAGCGCGCTGCACATCCGCCGGGCCCGCTACCTGGCCGCCGCCGGCCGCTCGGCGCTGGCCGAGGAGGAATACCAGCGGGCGCTGACCGCCGCCGACTGTTCCCCGCGCGACCGGGCCACCGCCGCCGCCCGCCTCGCCGAGCTGCTCCTGCACCTGGGCCGCTACGCCGACGCCGGCAGGTGGGCCCGGGAGGCGCTGGCGTTGGCCGCCGACGTGGAGGGCTCCGCCACCGAGGTGGTGCTGGCCAGCTCGGCACTGGGCTTCAGCGACGCCTACCTGGAGGACCCGGACGCGGGGCTCGCGGTGATGCGCGACGCCCTCGACACCGCCGAGCGCGCCGGCCAGCCCGAGGATGTGGCCTGCGCGTACCTGCACCTGGCGGAGCTGTTGACCGGGCCACTGAACATCCTCGAAGAGGGCGTGGTGGTCGCCCGTCGTGGCGCCGAGCGGGTCGCCGAACTGGGGTTGGGCCGCACCTGGGAGACCCGGCTGCTGGCCGTCGCCATCAACGGCCTGTTCCGGGTGGGCCAGTGGGCCGAGGCGGAGAAGGTGGTCGCCGCCGCCCTGCGGCACCGACCGTCCGGTGCGGACGCCGTCGAGCTGCTGCTGGCCCGGTGCCGGCTGTCGGTGGGCTACGGCGACATCGACGCTGCCAGCCGTGACCTCGACGCGGTGGCGACCCTGCTCGCCGGTGGTGGGGCGCGGCACGTCATTCCGCTGCTCACCCTGCGCGCCGGGCTGGCCATGTGGGAAGGCCGCCACGATGTGGCGCGGTTGGCGGTGCAACGGGGCCTCACCGAGAGCCGGTCCGACGACGTGACGATCCTGTCGGCGCTGGTCTGGCACGGCCTGCGAGCCGAGGCCGAGGCGCACGCCAGTCGTGCCGTGGCGGTGGACCCGACGGTGGTGCGCCGGCTGCGTGACGTGGCGGACCGGGTGGCCCGCAAGAGCGTCGGCGCGGCCGGTCCGGTGCGCTCGGTGGTGGAGGGGTTCCTGGCGCTCTGCGCCGCCGAGGTGAGCCGCCTCGACAGCAGCGACCCGGACCTGTGGGCCGCGTCCGTCGCCGAGTGGGACCGACGCCACCACCCCTACCCGGCGGCGTACTCGCGGCTGCGGCAGGCCGAGGCGTTGCTGGCCCGCCGCAGCCGGCTGGCCACCGCCGGCAAGCTGCTGCGGGAGGCGTACCGGGTGGCGCAGGGGCTGGGCGCGGTGCCGCTGACCTCGGAGATCCGCGAGCTGGCCGGGCGGGCCCGGGTGTCGCTGGAGGAGCACGAGGTACTCGGCGGCACGAGGAGCGCGCCGGCCGAGGCGTCCGACGACGAGTTGGCGCCGCTCACCGCACGGGAGCGGGAGGTGCTCGCGCTTGTCGCGGAGGGCCTGACCAACAAGGAGATCGGGCAGCGGCTGTTCATCAGCGAGCGGACCATCGGCGTGCACGTGTCGCACATCTTCGACAAGCTCCAGGTCCGTACCCGGGTCCAGGCCAGCGCGATCCAGTTGCGCAACGTCCGAAGCTGACGTTCCACACCGTCCACTGGCGCGTGTGCGTACCGGGATACGTCGTTCTACTGATTCGGTGAGTGGGTGTCGGCTGAAAGGCTGGGCCGCGTCGACGACGGCGCGGGGGATGCCGCCGACCACTATGGAGGAGAGATGACCGCTCCGGTCTGGGGGCCCGTGCACCGGGACATCGTCGACCTGCTCGCCGACCATCCCGCGGACGTGCCGGCCGTGGTCGACCACCTCACCAAACTTCAGGACATGCTGGTGCGGCTTCCTCCGTTGGAGGCCAGTTGCCCGTTGGCCGACTTCAACAGGCTCTACCTGACCATCACCAGCAGTGTGCTGGACGGGCTGTACGAGGATCGTTTCATCGACCCGGCCTTCCTGTCCCGGCTGGACGTGGAGTTCGCCGCGCGGTATTTCGACGCGATGCGGCTCTGGACCGACTCCAGCCCGGGCACCCCGAAGGCGTGGTCGTGCCTCTTCGAGCGGATGCGTGGACCGGACGCCCGTCCGCTGCCGTCGGCGGCGGCGGGGGTCAACGCGCACATCAACTTCGACCTGCCCTTCGCGCTGGTGACCACGTTCGACCACCTGGAGTCGGAGCCGGTCGACGGCAGCGACCAGCACCACGACTACCTGGAGATCAACAAGATCTTCGCGGACAAGATCCCCGGTCTGCGCCGAGGCTATCTGGAGCAGTGGCAGCTGCTCATCGACATGCTCAACGGCGACATCGACGACTGGTACCAGGGGGAGCTGGTCGAGTACACCCGCAATGTCGCCTGGCGTAACGCGCAGAAGATCTGGCGGTGCCGGCACGATCCGGACGCCCGCGAATGTGAGCGCACGCGGTTGGACGACAACGCCGCGGCGCTCGGCCGGCTACTGCTGTCGCCCCTGGGGGCGTTTCTGCAGTAGCCGGGACGGGGGGTCCCCGCGTTCCGCCCCGTGGGGGGTGGCGGAGCGCGGGGGCGCGTCCCATCAGATTCGCCCACCCTCGGGTGGCCGGCCGCGGCCGGTCGACCCAGGGGTGCAGCCGGCCGGCTCCGGGGGGTGCCGACCGTCTGCCACCGTCGGCCGGCCCGGGGGGTGCCGGCCGGCGGTGGGGGAGGGCGTCGCGCTCGTCCCGCCGGTGGCGCATGTCGGGGGTGTCGGCGGGCGCTTAACGGGTACGCCCGCGCCATGACCGTCCTGGCCCGGCGCCGGCCCGCCGCCCGACCCCGGCCCGCGCGGCCCGGCCCGCTGCGGCCAGGTGGCCCGGTGCCGCGACCCACCGTCCGACCCGGTGCGCGATGACCGCTGCCGCGACGCGGTTCGCGTTCCGCTTCGATCCGCTGTTCCGCCCGGTGTTGGCGCTGCTGGGGGTTCGCCCGGCGACGGCCTGGGTCGCCGTCACCGACCGGGATGTGGTGATCCGGTACGGGCCGTGGCAGCTGCGGACCGACCGGGAGAACGTGACAGCCGTCGAGCTGAGCGGTCCGTACCGCTGGTGGCGGGTGATCGGGCCACACGTGTCGCTGGCCGACGGGGGCGCGAGCTTCGGCAGCAGCACGGCCGGCGGGATCTGCCTGCGCTTCGGCGTACCGGTGCCGGCAGTGGTGCCGGGCGGGCGGCCACGACATCCGGCGGCCACGGTGACCGTGGCCGACCCGCCCGCACTGGCCCGCCTGCTCGCCGTACCGGACCTGTCCTGAGCTGGCCATCCACCTGCCCGGTTCCGCCGGTCGGGTCCCGCGCCACCGCCTACCGTCGGATCAGGACCTGTGAGGGTGGGACTGGCGATGGGTGACGAGCACCGGGCGAAACCACGACGTTGGGGCGGACGCCGCCACGCGCCGACGGGGCCGGACCCGGCGCTGCGGGCGGCCCGCGATCCGGCCCGCCCGCACCGGGGTGGCCGGCCGGGTGTCGTGGTGCCCGAACGCGTGGCGACGGCGGCGCGGTCGGCGCCACCGGCCAGTCCACTGCGCCGGTGGCTCTTCCAGCACCAGGTGCAGCCGCCGGGCCCGGAGGCGGGCGAGGGACAGAACCGTCGGCACGCCTGGTGGCAGGTGATGTGCCTGACCGGCGTCGACTACTTCTCCACGCTGTCGTACCTGCCGGGCATCGCGGCGGTGGCGGCCGGTGCGCTGTCCCCGCTGGCGACCCTGCTGATCGTCGCGCTCACCCTGTTCGGGATGCTGCCGATGTACCGGCGGGTGGCCCAGGAGAGCCCGCACGGGCAGGGGTCGGTGGCGATGCTGGAGCGCCTGCTGCCGTTCTGGCGGGGCAAGATCTTCGTACTCGTGCTGCTCGGCTTCGTGGCCACCTCGTGGATCATCACGATCACCCTCTCCTCGGCGGACGCCACCGTGCACCTGTTGGAGAACCCGTACCTGCCCGACGCGCTGCACGGCCCCGCCGTCCCGGTCGTGGTCACCGTGGTGCTGCTGCTCATCCTCGGCGGGGTGTTCCTGCTCGGCTTCCGCGAGGCGGTGGTGGTGGCCATCCCGCTGGTCGCCGTCTTCCTCGTGCTCAACGCGGTGATCGTCGTGGTGGCCCTGGCCCGGATCGTCGACGACCCGGGCATCGTTTCGGACTGGACCGCCGCGCTGACCACGGGCGGCGGCGGGCCGGGTCACGTGCTGCTCACGGCCGTGCTGGCGTTCCCGCTGCTGGTGCTGGGCCTGTCCGGTTTCGAGACCGGGGTGAGCATGATGCCGCTGGTCCGGGCCGACGGGGCGGACAAGCAGGCCCGGCTCGCCGCCCGGATCCGCAACACACGCCGGTTGCTCACCACCGCCGCGCTGATCATGTCGGTCTACCTCGTCTCGACGACATTCGTGACCACGGCGCTCATCCCGCAGGAGGAGTTCCGGCCCGGAGGGGCGGCCAACGGCCGGGCCCTGGCGTTCCTGGCGCACGCCCAGCTGGGCGAGGCCTTCGGCACCGTCTACGACGTCAGCAGCGTGCTCATCCTCTGGTTCGCCGGCGCCTCGGCGATGGCCGGGCTGATCAACATCGTGCCGCGCTACCTGCCCTCGTACGGCATGGCACCGGAGTGGGCGCGGGCGGTGCGCCCGGTGGTGATCGTCTACACGGTGGTCAGCGTCGCCATCACGATCGCCTTCCGCGCCGACGTCAACGCTCAGGCCGGGGCGTACGCGACGGGCATCCTGGCGATGATGGTCTCCGGCGCGGTGGCGGTGACGATCTCCGCGGTCCGCCACCGCCAGCGCGGCGGAGCCGTCGGGTTCACACTGCTGACCCTGGTGCTGCTGTACGCGTTGCTGGAGAACGTCATCGAGCAGCCGGACGGGATCACCATCTCCGCGTTGTTCATCCTCGGCATCATCGTGGTCTCGTTGGTCTCCCGGGTCACCCGGACCACCGAACTGCGCGCCGAGCGGATCGAGTTCGACGAGCCGGCCCGGCGGTTCATCACCGAGTCGCTGGCCCACGACGGGCAGCTGCACCTGATCGCTAACAAGCGGCAGAGCGGATCGGTGAAGGAGTACACGATCAAGGAACGGGCGCAGCGGGGGATGAATCCGGTGCCCGGTGCGGCGGACGTGCTGTTCCTGGAGATCGACGTGGTCGACCCGTCGGAATTCAGCCAGGTGCTGCGGGTGCACGGGATCGAGGTGGGTGGCTTCCGGGTGTTGCGGGCCAGCAGCCCCGCCGTGCCCAACGCGATCGCCGCGATCCTGTTGGCCCTTCGCGACGCCACCGGGGTGCGGCCGCACGCGCACTTCGAGTGGTCGGAGGGGAGCCCGATCGCGCACCTGGCGCGCTATCTCATCCTCGGTCGCGGGGACACCCCGCCGGTGGTGCGGGAGATCATCCGGCGGACCGAGCGGGACCCGCTGCGTCGTCCCGGCATCCACGTCGGCGGGTGACCGACTGCCCGTTTGACGGGGTGGAAAGATGAATAGGGGCACTATTCACGTTCACACCTTCCTGTCCGTATTGCGGACCTATCGTGACGTTTGGCGGTCGACGCTACGTCGAGCCCCCCGCGCCCGGATCGGCGCGCGGTCACGTCTTGCAGGCAGGAAGGCAGGCACCTTTGATGTCCACGTACCACGGAGGAGACCGCGAGATCCGACCCAGACGCCGGTCCCGATGGTTCTTGGCCAGCGGGTTGCTGGCCGGAAGCCTGGTCGTGGGAGCGGCCGGCGTGACCGGCGTGGCCGTCGCGGCCGACCGTGACCTCTCCCTTCCCGGTCTGGGCCGGCTGAGCGCGGCGGCCGGCAGCGACGACGACCGCCGTGCCGGCGACCAGGGCGGGGCGCAGCGCGACCCGGACGACGCCGAACGGGGCACTGCCCCCAGCCCGGGCACCGGCAAGCGGGGCGTGGTGTCGGTGCCCTGCGACGCCGCGAAGCTGGTGGCGGCGCTCGTGACGGCCAACGCCGAGGGCGGCGCGGACCTGCGACTCGCGCCCAGGTGCCGCTACCTGCTCACCGAGGCGTTCCACGAGACCGACCAGTACGACGGCGGGATCCGCGACGCACGGGAGGCGGCCGACGCGGCGGAAACCCCCGGTGACGCCGATGCGCCGCCGCACAACCCGGCCGACGACACCGCTGGCCTGCCGGTGATCTACCAGGCCATCACGATCGACGGCGCCGGCGCCACCATCGCGCGCGACGCCCAGGCCGCGCCGTTCCGCTTCTTCACCGTCCGCGACGGCGGCGAGTTGACCCTGCGCGACGTGGAACTGCACAACGGCCGCTCGAACATCGAGGGCGGCAGCGTGCACGTGGTGCACGGGGCGACCGCCGTGGTGGAGCGGGTCACCGTCACGCAGAGCACCTCGCTGTCCCCCGAGGGCGGCGGCGGTGGGATCTTCAACGACGGCAACATGGTGGTCACCGACTCCACGTTCGTCGGCAACAGCGCCTCCGGCGCCGCGGGCAAGGGCGGGGGCCTGCTCAACGGTGGCGTGCTGACGCTGAAGCGCTCGGAGTTCCACCGCAACAGCGCCAACGCCTACGGCGGCGGGCTCGGCAACTACCGCGGTGCCGCCGACGTGGAGAGCGTCTCCTTCACCCAGAACAGCGCCGGCCAGGGTGGCGGGCTGGCCAGCTTCTCGGCCCGGACGAAGGTCTCCGACACCGAGCTGCTGAACAACACCGCGCAGGTCGGCGGCGGTGCCGCCAACTCCGACGCGGTGCTGGTGATGCGCACGATGACCATCCGTGGCAACACGTCCACCGTCAACGGCGGCGGTATCTCCACCGTGAAGGGCCTGACGCCGCTCGACGACAGCGTGGTCGACGGCAACACCACCCACGGCGTCGGCGCCGGCATCTACGCCGAGAAGGCGAACCTGCTGGTCCGCGGCAGCGACGTGACCCGCAACGAGGCGGTCGGCGCGGCGTCCAGCGGCGGTGGCATCTACGCGTCCGCGGGTTCGGTGGCGATCTACACCAGCAAGATCACCCACAACGCGTCGACGGTGAAGCCCGGTGGCATCTTCGCCGCCCACGCCCAGGTCAAGATCGACGACGAGAGCGTGGTCATCGAGAACGAGCCGACCAACTGCGAGGGCAGCGCGGTACCTGTCGCGCGCTGCTTCCGCTGAGCCGAACCGCGCACCCATCCGGAGCGCACAGCCGGCCGCCCGGACGATCGTGGTGATCGTCCGGGCGGCCGTCCGCTGTTTCGCCGTACCGCTGCGATCGTGCGGGCGGTGGCCGTGCCGGCGGCGTCAGGACATGGCACGCAGCCGGTCGGAGAGGGTGCCGGCGAAGAAGTCGAGGAAACCGTCCGGGTCGGGGCCGGCGTTCTGCAGGACGACGTGGTCGAAGCCGGCCTGAACGTACGACCGGACCTTCGCCACGTGCGGTTCCGGGTCGGGGCCGATGGCGAAGAGCTGGCGGATGTGTTTCTCCTCCACGTGCGCGCTGGCCGCGTCGAAGTTGACCGGGTTCGGCAGTTCGCTCATCACCTTCCAGCCGGTGACCATCCATCTGCTGGTCTGCAACACCGCCTGCACCGCCTGGTCCTCATCACTGGCCCAGGCCAACGGAACCTCGGCGTAGCGCGGGCCGGAGCCGCGGGCCCGACGGTAGTGATCGACGATCGAGGCGTCCGGCTCGGTGGCGAACAACCCGTCGCCCAACTCGGCGGCGAGCCGGGCCGACGCCTCGCCGCTGGCCGCCACCGCGATCACCGGCGGGGTGTCCGGCAGGTCGAAGATCCGGGCGTCCTCCAGGTGCAGGTGCCGGCCCTCGTAGGACTGGTAGCCGCCCTGCCAGAGCAGCCGGATGATCTCCAGCGCCTCGCGGAGCCGCTCGTGCCGGCCCCGGACGCTGGGGAAGCCCTGCCCGACCACGTGCTCGTTGAGTCGTTCGCCGGCCCCCACTCCGAGGGTGAACCGTCCGTCGGAGACCAGCGCCATGGTCGCTGCGGCCTGCGCGATGATCGCCGGGTGGTAGCGGACGGTCGGGCAGGTGACGCCGGTGGCCAGACGCAGGGTGCTGGTCTTGGCGGCGATGGCGCCGAGCACGCTCCAGGTGAACGACGAGTGGCCCTGCGCGTCCAGCCAGGGGTGGAAGTGGTCGCTCATCTCGACGAAGTCGAATCCAGCCTGTTCGGCCAGGACGGCCTGCCGGATGATCTCCTGGGGGCCGTAGCCCTCCGCGGCCAGCTTGTAGCCGATCTGCATGCCACGCTCCCGGTCTCGTCCGCCGACTGACGCGGGTCGGTTCCCGACCTCCGGGTCGGCAAACACCGACGACACCCACAGGCCAGCCTCCTAGGACGCCCTAGAGGGTGTGCGGCGCGTCAGCAGATCGACCAGGCCGGCCAGATCCTCCTCCCCGGCGCCCTCGGCCAGGCAACGGCGCATCAGCGCGAAGTAGGGGCTGAGCAGTTCCGCGCTGACACCCTGCTGCTCGGCGGTGCGCAGGAAGGTCGGCGTGCCGGCCACCTGCATGCCGAGAGTGGAGACGACATCCGTGGTGTAGTCGCCGCTGCGCAGGCGGTCGGCGGTCTGGTGCGCGGTCGGGGCCATGGCGACGAGCCAGTCCGCGAGCAGTGCGGCGAACGCCGCGGGATCGATGTCCTCCTCGCGGATCAGGGCGAAGGCGTGGGTGATCCCGGCGAACATGCCGTACATGGCGCTGAGCAGGGCCACGTCGTACAGGGCGGCGAAACCCGGGTCCTCGCCCACGAAGGTGGTGCCGGCCGGGACGCCGAGCGTCTCCCGGTGCCGGTCGAACAGTTCCCGCGAGCCGCTGTAGAAGACAAAGCCGCCCGCATCCGGTACGCCGATCATCGGCGGGACAGCCATGATCCCGCCGTCGAGGTAGCGGGCACCCCGCTCGTGTGCCCACGCGGCGCGGGCGCGGGCCTGGGCGGGGGTGCCGGTGGTCAGGTTGACCAGGTCCCGGCCGGTCAGATCCACGCCGGCCATCGCCTCGTCGACCGAGGTGTCGTGCAACAGGCAGACGACGACGAGGGTGTTCGCCGCGACCGCCTCGGCGGCGCTGGCCGCGACCCGAGCGCCCTCGCCGGCGAGGACGGTGGCGCGGGTCGGGGTGCGGTTCCAGACGGTGACCGGGTGACCGGCGACGAGCCAGGCACGGGCCAGCGCGGCGCCCATCGCGCCCAGCCCCAGCATCGTGACGGAGGTCTGCTCAACAGCGTTCGGTGTCATGCCGATTAGGCTGGCCAGAAGTCCTCCGGTGCTCAAGTACGCACTTCGGAGTGGGCGCTTACCCCCGGGTGAGCGAGGACGTCGGAAGGGGTGGTCATGACGACGCTGAACCGGCCGGGCGCACCAGACGGACACGTCTGCGGGATCGACGCCGCGATGGAGGTGATCGGCGGCAGGTGGAAGGTGCTGATCCTCTGGGCGCTGCACGAACACCCGTACCGCCGCTTCGGCGAACTGCGCCGACTGCTCCCGGGGATCTCCGAGAAGGTGCTGGCCTCGCACCTACGGGAGATGGAAGGGGACGGTGTCGTGCACCGCGTCTCCTACGACGAGGTGCCGCCCCGCGTCGAGTACTCGCTGACCGTGGACGGCACGCGACTCAACGAGGCGCTCGAGCCGCTGGCCGCCTGGGGGAGCGAGAGGCGCGTCGGCGCGTCAGCGAGCACCGTCTCCGACGGCTGAGCTACCCCCAGGCGGACACCGGCCCCGCGCCCCGGGGGTCGGGGGCGCGGGGCCGGTGCAGATCTGTCCTACTTGGAGGGCTCGGGCAGCTTGCAGTCGACCTTGGGGTTGGCGCCGATGTAGTTCAACGGCCCGGCCACGATGGTGACCAGGATGGTGCCGGCTTCGGCGCAGTTGGTGTCGTCGCCGCTGTAGTAGCCACGCTGGCCGGCGGCGACCGCGCCGATCACCAGCCAGATCACGACGATGACTCCGAGTATCGAGGTGCCGCGCATCGCTGCCTCCTGAAGGAAATGTGGTGGATCTGAGGTGCAGTCGTTGTACCCAATCGGGTCGTGCCGCTAACGGAGACCGGGACGAGGCCGCGCCGGATCCCCCATCCGGCCGAGGTCGATCGCCGTTGCGTACCGCCCGGGATCGGCCGCTCGCACGGGGTAACGCGAGTCGGCTATCGGATCGACGACCGATCCGGCACCCGTGCCGCTCGGCGGACGTAGAACTGCCTCACGGCCCCGCCGAGGAGGACTCATGGACGCCCCGACACCACCCCTGTACATCGACCGTCCCGAGGACGTCGCGGTCGCGGCCCGCGCGCTGGCTCGCGGCGCGGTCGTCGCGGCGGCGTTCGCCAACTTCTACGTCATCGTCACGCGTCCCGACGCGGCCACCGTCCGCCGGGTCAACCTGGCCAAGGGCCGACCCGCCGAGCAGGTCGGCAGCATCACCACCGCGATTGGCCGGATCCCCGGGATGTTCGACTGGACGCGGATCTCGCCGCGGCTGCCGGTCGGCCGGGTGCGGGCACTGATGGACAGCCTGTACGGCGCCGGGCCGTTCGGCTTCCGGGGGCCGGCGGCGGAGCGGCTGCCCGAGCACCTCACCCAGGTCGACCAGGGGCTGCGCACCACCCAGGTGATCGCGCCGGGCCTGACCTGCCCGTCCAACGTCTTCTTCGAGCGGGCGCTCGCCGAGACCGGATCGGACCACCTCTACATCACCTCGGCGAACCGCTCCCGGCATCTCACCGGCGCGGCCGAGGAACCGGCGCACTGGAAGGCCGTGGCTCTCGCCGCCGACTTCGCCCACCTCGACGACCTGGTGGTGCTCGCCCACCGGGACGAGTCGGCGGCCCGCGCCGCGTACCCGGGCTACCTCACCACCTCCGTCACCCTGCTCTCCTTCCACGCGTCGGACGGCGAACTCGAGGAGCCGCCGGTGCTCACCGTGGACCGGCACGGATCGCTGCACCTGGATGACGTCCGCCGCGCCGCCGCGCCGCTCGGGTTGCAGGTGCGCCTGGGTGGCACCGCCGCGCGACGACTGCAGGTCCGCGCGTACGCCGGGGCGCTGGTGTGAGCGGTTACCGCGTCGGCCTGGTGGTGCCCAGTTCGAACACCACCATGGAGACCGAGATCCCGGCCATGCTGCGCCGCCGCGAGACCGTCGACCCGACGGTCCGATTCACCACGCACGCCAGCCGGGTACGCCTGCGTCAGGTGACCCCCGACGAGTTGGCCCGGATGAACCGCTCCGCTCTCCGCTGCGCCGCCGAGCTGGCCGACGCCCGCTGCGACGTCCTCGCGTACGCCTGCCTGGTGGCGGTGATGTGCGAGGGGCCCGGCGCGCACGAACGGGCCGAGCGGCGGCTGGGCCGGGCGGCCGGTCGCGCCGGGCACGACATGCCGGTGGTGAGCAGCGCGGGGGCGCTGGTCGCCGGGCTGCACGCGTTGGGTGCCCGTCGGGTGGCCCTGATCGCGCCGTACCTGCCGCCGTTGACCGCGACCGTCGTCGCCTATTTGGCCTCGCACGGCGTGCAGGTGACCGAGGCGGTGAGCCTGAGCGAGCCGGACAACGTCGCGGTGGGGCGCGTCCCCACCGCTCACCTGGTCGAGCTGGCGCAGCGGCTGGACGTGACCGACGTGGACGCGGTGGTCCTGTCCGCCTGCGTGCAGCTGCCGTCGTTGGCGGCGGTGCCGCGGGTGGAGGCCCGACTCGGCCGTCCGGTGCTCACCGCGGCCACCGCCACCGTGCACCAGCTGCTCACCAGGCTGGGTGTCGAACCGTACGTGCCGGACGCCGGACGGCTGCTCGCCGGGGCCTGAGTGGGGGGGCGGCGGCCGGTTCAGTGCGGTGGAGAGGGGGCCTCGGGTGGTTTGCCGTAGCTACGCCGGAAGTCCGCGTAGGCCACTCCGATCAGCACCAGCAGGGCACCGAGAGAGGCGAACACCGGTGGCAGGTACAACACGGCGGGCGCGATGGTCAGCAGCGCCAGCACACCACCGGGGCGGGACAGCGACACCCGGCTGAACACCTCGTACTCGAAGGAGGCCCGGCCGGCCAGGAAGAGGGCCGGGCCACCGAGGATCACCGCCGCCCAGGCCGGCGGCGTCCGTCCGGTCGACTCGTGCAGCACGAGGTCGAACCCGGTCGCCGTGGTCACCACCCCGGCCACCATCAGCAGATGGGTGTACGGGGCGGTGAACAGGAACTTGCTGGGTGACCCGGACCCCTTGATGGCCATCGGCAGCAGCTGACCGGACTTGTGCACGTAGATCCGCCAGAGCAGCAGGGTGGTCAGGAACGCCACCGCGAACACCCCGATGTTCTGCGCCTCGGTGTGCGCCGCGCTGAACATGGTGCCGATGGTCAGGATGGCGTCGCCGAGCGCGATGATGAAGAACTGCTGGTAGCGCTCGGAGAGATGCTCCGCGGTGACGTTGCGCTGGGGCTCGGGCACCACCCCGAGCCCCGGCACCGGGTACGCGAGCCGGAAGCCGACGTAGTCGATGGCGAGCGCGAGCGCCCAGCACGCCAGGCGGGCGTCGTCGCTGACGAACGCGCCGATGAGCCACGGGATCGCGGACACCGCGAACCAGATGAAGATGCGTGCCGCGCGGCGCTGGGTCTGCGGTTCGCGGCGGACGGCCGGCATCAGGAACAGCCCGCGCCCGAGGTGGATCGCCACGTAGGTGCCGGCGAACGCGAGCCCACGGTCGCCGAACGCCTCCGGGATCGCCGCGGTCATCAGCAGCGCGCCGAACATCACGGCGCTGATCAGCAGCTTGATCTCGGTGCGTTCCGGGTTGTACAGGTCGGTGACCAGGGTGGTGATCACCCACGTCCACCACACGGCGGCCAGCAGGATCAGCGCCTGTCCGGCCCGGTGCCAGTCGAGTTGGTCGACCATGCCCCGGGAGATGAGCGCCAGGGCGACCACGTACACCAGGTCGAAGAAGAGTTCGAGGAGGGTCACCCGGCGCGGGGCCTCCGGATCACGCACCGGAGGACGACGGGACCGCGGGGACCCGGGCTCCGGCGCGGCGTGGTGCACGGGCTACTCCTGCGGAACCGGTCGGCTCGACGGACCCGTCCGGCCCACCTGAACGGACGGTAACGAGCGGTCGGCAGCCCGGCCGCGAATTCGCCGTGCGTCCCCCAACCGGGGGTGATCCACTCGGCTTCCGGGAAGCCGGGGTGTCCGGGTCGGTTGGCCCGGTCTTCTGAATCCCGAGTCGATCACGCCGGCGGCTGGGTCCGTGGTGAACTGACCTCGACGGCCGAACCCCCGGCCTACCGTCGCGTCGGACGGTGGACCGGGGGCTCGATGTCGCGCGTCAGGACGGGTTGCCGCCCGGGAGTACGGCGGCCATCTCGTCGCCGGCACCGGCGAGTACGCGCGCCTGCTGCGGCCAGGTGGCCAGCGCGGATGCGGCGCGCAGGCCGGCGGCCCGGATCAGGTCACGCAGCGCCGCCTCGTCCAGCGCACCGAGTTGGACGTACGTGCGCACACCGGCGTCCTGCAACGCCGCCGCCATCTTCGGCCCGATCCCCTGGATCCGGCGGAAGTCGTCGGCCGGTCCGGAGTCCGTGTCGCTGGCAGCGGCCGGGACGACCGGAGGAGTCTCGGCCACGGGCGGTACGACCGCAGGCACGGCCGCCGCCGCCGCCGGCACCGACTCCGGCTCGGCGTCCGCGTCCGTCGGAGCTGCTTCCACGCCGCCGGCGTCCGACGGGTCGGTGTGCGGCGCGTCGGCGTTCACCGGCGTCGGCACCGCGGCCTCGGCCGCCACACCGTCGGCCGGCCTGGTCGCGATCGGCTCGTCGAGCGGGCTGACGGCGGTCGGTTCGTCGGCCGGGCTCGCCGCATCGTCGGTCGCGGTCGGCTCGTCCGCCAGGCTGGCCTTGGTCGCCGCATCGTCGGCCGGGTCATCCGCGTCGGACGGTGCCGACGGCGGGGCCTCGGTCAGCGCCATGTCGGCGGGGTCGGCCACGACCGGCTCGTTGGCCGGGCTGGCCTTGGTCGCCGCATCGTCGGCCGGGTCGGTCGCGGTCGGCTCGTCGGCGGGGGTGGTGTCGAGCGGGAGGTCGTCCGCGGGCTGGCGGGGGGCGATCACGGCCGCCGGGGCGGGCTGCTCGTCGACCGCGACCGGCTCGGGGGTCGACTCCACAACGGGCTCCGACGGAAGGTCATCCGCGTCGGACGGTACGGGCGGCGGGGCCTCGGTCAGTGCCATGTCGGCCGGGTCGACGGCGCTCGGGGCCTCCGCCGGCACTTCCACCGGCGTGGGCCCACTGTCCGGTCCGGTGACGGCGGCCGGCGCGCTGACCGTGTCCACCGGCACTGGTTCGTCGGCGACCGCGACGGGGGCCGGGTCGACGGCGGCCGCGGGCCGGGCCTCGTCGGTGGTGGCCGCCGGCGTCGGCGCTTCGATCACGGCCAGGCCGGCGACGGGATCTCCGTCCACTATCGACTTACCCTGCACGCCCCGCCGGCCGCGCAGCAGCCACCCGGCGGCCAGGCCCAGCAACAGTGCCAGTACCACTATCAGCGAGTGTCCGATAGACCACGCCACGGCGAACCTCCCTCTCAGCTCGTTGGAAAAGGTACGAGAAAAACTCGCCGCAGCTTCGCACACGCGTGTTGCTGGCAAGTGAGAGGATCGGCCGCAGGCGACCCGGGTGTGGCGACCACGTCATGCGGTGCCCGCCGAGTGACGCAGCGTCGCAGCGAACAACCAGCACCGCACCGAACAAGCAGCGTCGCACCGAAGCGCGGAAAGGCCCGGCACGACGAGACCCGGGCCCGGCGGGGGACGCCGAGCCCGGGTCGATGTCCAGCTCAGTCCTGGTCGCCCTCGTAGGTGTGGAAGTCGTCGACGAACCGGCGACGCAGCCGCGGCACCCGGCTCGTCACTCCGAAGTAGCCGCGCGCGCCGAGCAGCGCGAGTCGACCCACCACCGGCCGGTACATCCGGTCGTCGCCGCTGGTGCCGCTGCGGTTCAGCGATTCGGCGACCCGCGCGACGCCGTACGGCACCATCGCTGCCTCGTAGTCGGCGACCGCCTGCACCAACGTCTTGTCGCCGGTCACGGCGTGCCCGAGCTGGTCGCAGAGCAGGCGGGCGTCTCGCAGCGCGGTGTTCGCGCCCACCCCGCGGCCGGGGGTCATGGTGTGGATGGCGTCGCCGAGCATGGTGACGGTGCTGCTCTTCCAGGGCGGCGTCGGTTCGGACGTGGACACCCTGATCGGTAGGGCACTTGCCGGGTCCGCGCGGGTCAGCAGCTCCCGCAGGTTCGGGTGCCAGTTGGAGGTGAGGTCCAGGGCGACGTTCACCAAATTCTCGCCGCGACGCTCCAGGACGTCGGCGGGGAATCGGCGGCCGGTGCTCCAGATGATGAGGTTGATGTTGTCGGTGGTGGTGTCGTGGGCCAGGCCGGGCCAGTTTCGCAGCACCGCGGCGTCGGCGTCGCTGACGTCGGGTTTGACAGCCCGCCGGGCGTCCCACTTGAACTCCATGACGTGCAGGACGCCCATCATCCCGCCGACGCCGAAGATCAGCGAGATGCCCTGACGGACCCGCTCCGGGACGAGGCCGCGGGTGTAGGCGGTGAGCGGGATCCGGGTGGCGATGTTGATGGTGCCGGCGTCGCGGGTGACGGCGTGCGGCAGGTACTGCCGGCGTACCGCCGAGTGGGTGCCGTCCGCGCCGACCAACAGGTTGCCGGTGGCACTGGTGCCGTCGGCGAAGTACGCGGTGACCGTGCCGTCGTCGCGTTGCTCGTAGCGGGTGAAGGTCTTGTCGAAGTGCACCACGTCGTCCAGGCCGGTCAGCAGCACCTGCCGCAGCACCATCCGGGCCACCGAGTGTTCGGTGTGCACCGGGTCGGCGTTCGGTCGTAGGGCGAACGACGCGGTCTGGCGGAGCCCCTGGGTGACCACGTTGAAGTAGTGCGGCGGCCGCGCGCAGGTGGCCAGGAAGATGGCGAACAACTCCGGGGACAGGCACTGCCGCAGCGCTCGGCTACCGGTGGGGCCGATGCCGACCCGGTAGCCGAGCAGCCCTTCGGCGCGGTCGCGGTGCCGTTCGTAGACCGCGACGCTGATCCCGGCACGGCGCAGGCCGTGCGCCAGGCACAACCCGCCCGTGCCGGCGCCGATGATCAGGACGTGCGGTGGAGGGGTGGGCATGTCAGCCCGCCGGCTGTGCCGCGGCGTCGGTACTGGCCGGGCGCACCGCGGGCGCGTCGGTGCTGGCCGGACGCGCCGCAGGTACGTCGGTGCTGGCTGGACGCGCCGCGGGCGCGTCGGTGCTGGCCGGACGTGCCGCGGGCGCGTCGGGGGCATCCCACCGGTAGAAGCAGCCGGCGATGGCGTCCCGGGGGGAGCGCCAGGTCGGCAGGTACGGCGACGTGTGCGCGGAGAGCCGCTCGTTGACCTGCTGGAAGAGCGGGTGGTTGCGGGCCGCGGCGAGGGCGTCCGGGTCGATGTCGTCCGAGGTCTCCAGCAGGTGTACGCACAGGTCGTGCAGGCAGTACAGGGATCGGTGCGTGACGCCGGTCAGACCGGGCAGGTCGGTGGCGTCGGACTCGGCGAAGATCTGTGCGACCCGCCCCTCCGCGCCCGGGATGATCCGGCTGACGATCAGTAGACGACTCATGGAACCCCTTCCGCCGGTGGCCTCCCGATCCTCGGATCGGCGCCACGTGCTCTGTGCGCCTACCGTGCCGCAGCGTCTGTCACATCACCGTCACGTACGCCGGCCCGCCGGTGACGGGCCGTCGGTGACGGCCTCGCGGGTGGCCTGGCGGATCGGGGCGAGCGTGTCGTCGAGCAGGGCGTTCATCGCGGGGCTCGGCTCCAGACTCAACTCCCTGCGCAGCAGGTCCCGGTAGACGTAGAAGGCGTGCACGGCCTCGAAGGCGTTGCCCTCGGCAAGGTGGATGCGGACCACCAGGCGGTGCGGCGTCTCCCGGAGCGGCTCGGCGGCCATCGCCTCCAACGCGGCGTCGAGGGCCTCACCGTGCCGCCCCGCGGTCAGGTGCTGCCCGGCCACCTGTTCCAGCATGTGCAGGCGCAGTTGGCGCAGTCTCTCCCGGTCCAGCAGCACCCAGTCGTCGTACCAGCCGGGCAGGAGGTCGTGCCGGCCGGCGGCGAGCGCTCCCGCCGCGATGCGCGGGTCGTCGCCGTCCCGCACGCGGGCCGCGGTGCCGACCAGGTCGTCGACGTCGAGCCGGACCGTCGGGCCGAGCCGTACGGTGTCGCTGGCCACGGTCATCGGGCAACACGGGTCCTGCCGCAGCCGCCACAGCGCGGTGCGCAGTGAGGACAGTGCCCGTTCCTCCGACGCGTCCGGCCAGAGCAGGCCCGCGAGTTGGCTGCGGGTGGCGCCGGGGCGCAGCCCGATCAGGGCGATCACCCGTTGCAGCCCGCGGGGCACCACGACCGGCACCGCCTCGCACAACAGGCGGAAACCACCGAGCAGGTGAAGGGAGACGCCCTCCCCGGGCGGCGCCCCGGCGGTCGGCACGGACGGGTCAGCGGTCACGGCGGCACCCCCTGCGGAACGCTCGTCCCGACTGTCTGCTGTGTCCCGGATCGGTTGCCCGTGACGCCACTGTCGGCCCCAGCGGTGGGGGCGCGGCCCACGGCTGCCGGGGGCGGCCCCGCCCGCCGGGGCGGCCGGGCTGACCACCGTGAAGATTATCAATAGCAGTAACGGTGAGTCAACGCCGCGGTGAATGTTCTATTGGCCGACAGTCAACCTGAGATCGGTTCTGAACTGCGGAAACGTCCGTCGGTCCGCCCGTGTGGGATGCAGCGTACGCATAGCTGGTACACAGGCTGCGTCAACGCAGCGTCACCGTCCTACGTCGCTGACCGGTGCGCCACGGTGACGCCGCCGTGACGAGGACTGCCGCATCGTGTCCGCAGTCGTCCAGCGCGTCCGGGCACACCCGTCGCCGCCCGGACGCCGTGGGGGAGGAGCAGTATGGACCGATCACTGATCGTCGCGAAGGTGGATCCGACCGCCGAGGAGCGGGTCGCCGAGATCTTCGCCGAGTCGGACGCGACGGAGCTGCCGCGCCTGGTCGGCGTCCGGCACCGTTCGCTGTACCGGCTCCACGATCTCTATGTGCACCTGCTCGAGACCGAGCATCCGGCAGCGGACGCGGTGGAGGGCGCCCGGGGTCACCCGGAGTTCATCCGGGTCAGTGACCGCCTGCGCCCGTACGTGTCGCCGTACCTGCCCACCTGGCGCTCACCGCGGGACGCGATGGCGCGGTGCTTCTACCGGTTCGACGCCCCGGACCCCCGGCGGCGGTCGTGACCGCCACCGCGCCACGGGAGGAGCAGCTCTGGTCCCGCTGCCCCGGCTGCGCCAGCCTGCTCTACCGCAAACGGTTGCGTCGCAACCTGGATGTCTGCCCGGAGTGTGGGGAGCACGCCCGGCTCGGCGCCCCGGAACGCCTGCGTCAGCTTGTCGACCCGGGGTCGCTGCGGCTGTTGCCCGACCAGCTTCCCGAGACGGACCCGATCGACTTCGTCGACGTGCTGCCGTACCCGCACCGGCTCAGCGCCGCCCGCGCCAGCACCGGACTGGCCGAGGCGGTCGTCTGCGCCACCGCCACCATCGGCGCTCACCCGGCCGTGCTGGCGGTGATGGATTTCCGTTTCCTGGGCGGCAGCCTGGGTTGCGCGGTGGGGGAGCTGATCACCCGGGCCGCCGAACGGGCGCTGGACGACCGCGTCCCACTCATCCTGGTCACCGCCTCCGGCGGGGCGCGGATGCAGGAGGGCGTGCTGTCGTTGATGCAGATGGCCACCGTCAGCCAGGCCATCGCCGCGCTGCGCGAGGCGGGACTGCTCACCGTGAGCGTCCTCACCGACCCGACCTACGGCGGGGTGGCCGCGTCGTTCGCCACCAACACCGATCTGGTCCTCGCGGAGAGCGGCGCGCGGATGGGTTTCGCCGGTCCCCGGGTGATCCGCCAGGTCACCGGCCGGGCGCTGCCGGAGGGCTTTCAGAGCGCCGACGTCCTGCTCCGCCACGGTCAGGTCGACATGGTGGTGCAGCGCCGGTCACTGCGGGCACGGCTGGGGGCGCTGCTCGCCGCCACCCGCGCCGCCCGCCCGGCCCGTCCGCCCGTACCCCGGCAGGACCCGGCGGCGTGTCGCGAGCGCCTCGCCGACGCGGCCCCGGCGGGCGGAGGTGACACCCCGGCGGTACGCGACGCGTGGGACACGGTCCGACTGGCGCGACACCCCGGTCGGCCGACCACACTGGACTACCTCGACTCGGTCTTCGACGGGTTCCTGGAGCTGCACGGCGACCGGATCGGCGGAGACTGCCCGGCCGTCGTGGGCGGCGTGGCGCGGCTGGCCGACCGGCACGTGATGGTCATCGGCCACCAGAAGGGGCACACCACCGCCGAGTTGGTGGCCCGCAACTTCGGCATGGCCAGCCCGGCCGGGCACCGCAAGGCGCTGCGGTTGATGCGCCTCGCCGCCCGGCTCGGCCTGCCCGTGATCACGCTGGTGGACACCCCCGGCGCGGACCCCGGGGTGAGCGCCGAGGAGCAGGGCCAGGCGGCGGCCATCGCGGAGAACATCCTCACCCTCACCGTGCTGCCCACCCCCGTGCTGGCAGTGATCACCGGAGAGGGGGGCAGCGGCGGCGCACTGGCCCTGGCCGTCGCCGACCGGGTGTTGATGCTGGAGAACGCCGTCTACTCGGTGATCAGCCCAGAGGGATGCGCCGCCATCCTCTGGCCGGACCGCTCGGCGGCGCCGCAGGCCGCCCGCGCGCTCAAGCTGACCGCGCCCGACCTGCGCCGACTCGGGGTGGTCGACGAGGTCGTGCCGGAGCCGACCACCGCCGCGCACGGCGACCCGGCGGAGACCGCCCGCCGGTTGCGCGCGGCCCTGCTGAGCAACCTGCTGCCGCTGCTGGACGTGCCGCCCGCCATGCTGGTCCGCCTGCGTCGACAGCGCTTCCGCCGGTTCGGGATGGCACGCGCCGGCACTCGGGCGGGTGCCCGGTGAGCGCCGGGGACACGACGGTGTCGACCGTCGAGGTGCCCCACGAGGCCGGGGTGGAGGGCGAGGAGGCGCTCGCCGGCCTGCGCCGGCAGGCACAACACCTGATCGCCGAACTGGCCGGGCCGGTGCGCCGGATCCGGCTACGCAGCGGGCCGGCGGTGCTGGAGGTCGAGTGGCACCCGGAGGAGCCGGCCCGTGCGGACGTACCTCCCGGGTCTGCCGAGGCCGCGCGGCCCGCCGGCCCGCCACCGGCCCCGCCACCGGCGCCCGGCCGGGCCGCGGTGCGGGCACCCGTCGTCGGCACCTTCTACCGCGCGTCGGAGCCCGGCGCGAGGCCGTTCGTCGCGGTGGGCGACCTGGTCCGTCCGGGCCAACCGGTCGCCATCGTCGAGGCGATGAAACTGATGAACGAGGTGACCGCCGATCGCGCCGGTCGGGTGGTCGCGATCCTCGTCGAGGACGGCCACCCGGTGGAGTACGACCAGCCGCTCGTCGAGCTGGACCCGGCATGACGGCGCAGGGTGGTTGACCATGTTCGAGACAGTGCTGATCGCCAATCGGGGCGAGATCGCCCTGCGGGTGCTGCGCGCCTGCAAGGAGCTGGGTGTGCGAACCGCAGTCGTCTACTCCGCGGCGGACGCCGACTCGCCGGTGGTCCGCCTCGCCGACCAGGCGGTCCGGATCGGGCCCGCGTCGAGTCGGCGCAGCTACCTGAACGCGGCCGCGATCGTGGAGGCCGCCCGGCAGGTGGGCGCGCAGGCCGTGCACCCCGGTTACGGCTTCCTCTCCGAGGACGCCGACTTCGCCGAGATCTGCGTGGACAACGGGTTGACCTTCATCGGCCCACCACCGGCGGTGATGGCCGCGCTGGCCGACAAGTCCTCGGCGCGGGCACTGCTGAGCCGTGCCGGCCTGCCACTGTCGCCGGGCAGCGTCGCACCGGTGCCCACCGCCGCCGCGGCGGCGGAGGTCGCCGCGGCAGTCGGCTACCCGGTGATCGTGAAGGCCGCCGCCGGCGGAGGCGGTCGCGGCATGACCGTCGTACGGACGCCGGGCGAGCTGCGCCGGGCGTACGCCCGCACCCGGGCCGCCGCCCAGGCCGCCTTCGGCGACGACCGGGTGTACGTCGAGCGCTACCTCACCGAGGCGCGACACGTCGAGGTGCAGGTGCTCTGCGACTCCCACGGCAACGGGGTGCACCTGGGCACCCGGGACTGCTCGGTGCAGCGCCGGCACCAGAAGCTGGTCGAGGAGGCGCCCGCCCCGGCGCTGTCCGCCGCCGTTCTCGACACCATCGCCGAGGCCGCCCTTCGGGGCGCGTTGGCTGTCGGCTTCGTCGGTGCCGGAACCCTGGAGTTCCTTGTCGACGCCGAGGAGAAGTTCCACTTCCTGGAGATCAACTGCCGGATCCAGGTGGAGCATCCGGTCACCGAGATGGTCACCGGGATCGACCTGGTGCACGAGCAACTGCACATCGCCGCCGGGGTGCCGCTGCGCTGGCGACAGGAGGAGATCCGCCTGCACGGCGTCGCGGTGGAGTGCCGGGTCAACACCGAGGACCCCGACCGGGACTTCGCACCAACCCCCGGCCGGCTGGAACGGTTCACCCCACCCGGCGGCCCGTTCACCCGGGTGGACACCCACGCCAGCGCCGGCTACCTCGTCGGCCCCTGGTACGACTCGCTCCTGGCCAAGGTGATCGTCTGGGCGCCGGACCGGGAGCTGGCCCTCAACCGGCTGGAACGGGCCCTGGACGAGTTCGACATCGCCGGGCCGGGCGTCCACACCACCATCCCGTTCGTCCGGCGCGTGCTCGACGACGCCGCATTCCGCAAGGGCCGCTACACGACCGGCCTGGTCGACCGTCTGCTCGCCGCGCCCGACGCGGCGGCCGCGCGGCGGTCGACGGCCACCCCCGCTCCGCGCCCCGCGCCCGCCGCGGAACCCGACACGACCCTCAGGAGGACCCGATGACCGTCACCCATGGTCGCCCGATGACCGCCGAGATCACCGACATCCTGGTGGCGCACTGCGGGCTGGACCCCGACGCGGCGGCCCGGGCGCCCGCCGCGTCGCTGGAAGAGCTGGGGATGGACTCCCTCGCACTGCTGGAACTCTCCGCGGTCGTCGCCGACCGGTGGCAGGTGAGCATCCCCGAGCAGGCCGGGGAGCTGAGCATCCCGGCGGTGGCCGACCTGGTCGCCCGCCGCGTCGACCCACCCGGGCACACCGAGAACAGCGTGGTCATCGACGCGCCGCTGGCGCTGGTCTGGGAGGTCACCAACGACGTGGCGAACTGGACCGAACTGTTCACCGAGTACGCCGTGGTGGACATCCTGCACCGCGAGGGCCACACCGTGCGGTTTCGGCTCACCATGTACCCCGACGAGAACGGGGTGTCCTGGAGCTGGGTCAGCGAGCGCACCTCCGACCCGGTGAGCAGGCAGGTGCGGGCGTACCGGGTGGAGACCGGGCCGTTCGAGTACATGCGGATCCACTGGCGCTACACCGAGGAGGCCGGCGGCACCCGGATGACCTGGACGCAGGACTTCGCGATGAAGCCGACCGCGCCGCTGGACAACGCCGCGATGACCGAGCGGATCAACACCAACAGCGTCATCCAACTCACGGTGATCAAGGATCGGGTGGAACGGATCGCCCGGCAGCGCGCCGACCAGGACGCCCCCCTGACCAGCACCGAGCCGACGGAGGCCGACGATGAGTGACCTGAGCACCCGGCCGATCGCCGCCGGGGACGTACCCGCCGACCGGCGACGCGGCGGTGAGCTGCGCGTGTTGCTCGGCCCCCGCACGGTCGGCAGCACCTCGGGCTTCCTCGGGGTCGCCGCCCTCGCGCCGGGGGAGCGGATCGCCGAGCACTACCACCCGTACAGCGAGGAGTTCCTGTACGTGGTGCGCGGCGCGATCACCGTCG
Source organism: Micromonospora sp. NPDC085948 (assembly GCF_040686315.1). Taxonomy (NCBI): domain Bacteria; kingdom Bacillati; phylum Actinomycetota; class Actinomycetes; order Micromonosporales; family Micromonosporaceae; genus Micromonospora; species Micromonospora sp. NPDC085948. Next base: position 160,266 of record NZ_JBFBJW010000009.1, read on the forward strand.
ACCTGGACGACCAGCCGACGCTGCTGGCCGCCGGTGAGGCCCTGTTCGTGCCCGTGAACGTGCGGCACCGACTCCGCAACACCGGCGTCGAACCGGCCGAGGTGGTCTTCCACCTGGGTCCGCTCGCCCCCCGCCCGGAGCTGGGTCACGTCGACACCGAGTTGGCCGAACAGCGCGGTGGGTCGTGAGCGCGAGGAGTGAGCCGGGTTTGCGAGCCCCGCAGTCGCGAACCGAGGTGGCGTGGGTGAGCGCGAGGAGCGCGCCGGGCTTGCGAGCCCCGCAGTCGCGAACCGAGGTGACGTCGTGAGCGGACGCCGCACGGTGGTGACCGGGATCGGGGTGGTCGCGCCCGGCGGCGCCAGCCGGGACCGGTTCTGGAAGACCATCACCGAGGGGCGGACCGCCACCCGGCGGATCAGCTTCTTCGACCCGTCGGCGTTCCGGTCGCAGATCGCCGCGGAATGCGACTTCGACGCGACCGCCGCGGGGCTCACCGAGGCCGAACAACGCCGGGCCGACAGGTACGTGCAGTTCGCGCTGGCCTGCTCCGTCGAGGCCGTCGCCGACGCCGGACTGGTGCTCACCGACGCCGAGCGGGACCGGGCCGGGGTGGTGCTCGGCACCGCCGTGGGCGGCACGATGGCGCTGGAACAGGAGTACGTCACCGTCAGCGAGCACGGTCAGCGCTGGCTGGTCGATGCCACGCGCGGTGGCCCGTACCTCTACCAGGCGCTGGTGCCCAGCAGCCTCGCCGCCGACGTGGCCTGCCGGCACGGGCTGCACGGCCCGGCGCAGGTGGTGTCCACCGGCTGCACCTCCGGCATCGACGCCATCGGCTACGCCCACCAGCTCATCGTGGACGGTGAGGCGGACGTGATGCTGGCCGGCGCGGCGGACTCGCCGATCTCGCCGGTCACCGTCGCCTCGTTCGACGCGATCAAGGCGACCAGCCCGGACAACGACGACCCGGCGCACGCCTCCCGCCCGTTCGACGCCGACCGGCACGGGTTCGTGCTGGCCGAGGGCGGGGCGGTGCTGGTGTTGGAGGAGCTCGGGCACGCCCGCCGGCGGGGCGCGCACATCTACTGCGAGGTGGCCGGCTACGCCAGCCGCAGCAACGGTTACCACATGACCGGGCTGCGTCCGGACGGCCTGGAGATGAGCCTCGCCGTGACCGACGCGTTGAAACAGGGGCGGATCCTGCCCGAGCAGGTGTCCTACATCAGCGCCCACGGCTCGGGTACCAAGCAGAACGACAGGCACGAGACGGCCGCGTTCAAACGGGCGTTGGGCCAGGCCGCGTACCGGGTGCCGATCAGTTCGATCAAGTCCATGGTCGGGCACTCGCTCGGCGCGATCGGGTCGATCGAGATGGCGGCGTGCGCCCTCGCGATCGAGTTCGGCGTGGTGCCACCGACGGCCAACTGGAGCACCCGGGACCCGGAGTGCGACCTGGACTACGTACCGAACGAGGCGCGGGAGGTCCCGGTGGACGTGGCCCTGTCGGTGGGCAGTGGATTCGGCGGCTTCCAGTCGGCCATGGTGTTCCGCCGGTCGGCCGGCCCGGTGGCGGCGTGAGCGCCGTTCGGCCCGGTGGCGGCGTGAGCGCCGCGCGGGCGGTGGTGACCGGCATCGGCGTGGTCGCACCGAGTGGCATCGGCGTGGACGCGCACTGGCGAACGGTGCTGACCGGCACCCGCCGGACCGGACCGATCACCCTGTTCGACCCGGCCGGCTATCCGACGCGATTCGGCGGGGAGGTGCCCGGCTTCACCGCCGACTCGTACGCGGACAGCCGGCAGGTGGTGCAGACCGACAGGTGGACGCACCTCGGCTTCGCCGCGACCGGGTTGGCGTTGGCCGACGCCGGCCTGCCCGAGCGGGCCCCCGACCCGTACGGCTACGCGGTGACCCTGGCCAGCTCGTCCGGGGGCAACCTGTTCGGCCAGCGGGAGTTGCAACGGCTGTGGGGCGGATCGTCGCGCACGGTCGGGGCGTACCAGTCGATCGCCTGGTTCTACGCGGCGAGCGTCGGGCAACTGTCCATCCACCACCAGTTCAAGGGACCGAGCGGGGTGCTGGTCGCGGAGGCCGCCGGCGGGCTGGACAGCCTCGCGCACGCCGCCCGCGCGGTACGCCGGGGCACCCCGGTGGTGATCGCCGGGGCCACCGAGTGCCCGCTGAGCCCGTACGCGTTGGCGTGCCAACTGCGGTCCGGGCTGCTCAGTGACGTCTCCGATCCGCAGCGGGCGTACCGGCCGTTCGACGCCTCGGCCAGCGGCTACCTGCCGGCCGAGGGAGGCGCGGTGTTCGTGGTGGAGGAGTTGGGGCACGCCCTCGCCCGGGGCGCCCGCGTCTACGGCGAGGTGAGCGGCTGGGGCTCCACCCACGACGCCGCGCACACCACCGCGGACAGCGCCGGCGACCCGACCCAGTACGCGCGGGCGATGCGGCTGGCCCTGGACCGGGCCGGCGTCGCCGCGGCCGGTATCGACGTCGTGCTGCCCGACGCCCTCGGCGTGCCCCGCTACGACCGCAGCGAGGCCGAGGCGTTGCGCGCCGTGTTCGCCGAGCGGCCGGTCCCGGTGACGACGCAGAAGCCGCTGACCGGGCGGGCGTACCAGGGTGGCTCGGCGTTGGACGTGGCCACCGCGCTGCTCGCCTTCGCGCACGACACGCTGCCCGCGTCGGCCGGCCCGGAGGAGGTCGCCGAGGGGTGCGAACTGGACTTCCTGCGCGAGCACCGCCAGCCGCGCAGCCGACTCGCGCTGGTCTGCGCGCGGGGCTTCGACGGGTTCAACAGTGCGCTGGTCCTGCGCGGGGCCGTGCCGATGAGGGGAGAGACGCCATGAGTGGACAGCGGGCGCGGGTCGTGTTCCTGGTGCGGGTCCCGGTGCCACGCACCGACGAGTTCCTCGCCGCCTACGAGGAGGTGCGGCACCTGGTCGCCGACGGGGTGCCGGGACACCTGGTCGACCAGGTGTGCCGCTCGTCGACCGACCCGGAGCAGTGGTTGATCACCAGTGAGTGGGTGACCCTGGCCGACTTCGAGGCCTGGGAGCGCAGCCCCGAGCATCGGGACCTGGTACGCCCGATGCGGGAGTGCTTCACCGACGCCCGTTCGCTGCGTTTCCACATCCACGCGCAGACACCCGCGCTGGTCTGACGTTCCCGCACGCACGATCTCCCCGGGTGGGGGCCGCGACGGTCGTCGGAGGTGATCGCCGGGCCGGGCCGATCGCGGGGCGACCACCCGCGGGTTGACGCACCGCGTTCACCGGATGGCAATGCGCGACGGCCGGCGTGGGCCGGTCCTGGGTGGACGGTCATAATGTCCGCATGATTGCCTGGGAGTACGCCCTGCTCGTTCGCCGTTATCAGGGACAGGGCCGCAATTTCCACGTCTCGTTCGTCTGGTACGCCCCGGACGGGTCCCGCAAGGACATCACCGCCTTCGGTGACACCGCCATCGCGCACCTCAACCGTGCCGGTCGGGAGGGGTGGGAGCTGGTTTCCGCGGCCGAGGACGTGAACAACGTCCAGGGCAGCACCGAGGTCCACCGCTACCACCTGAAGCGCCCCCTGGAGTGACGCCGCAAGCCGGTTCTCGTCGATCATGGAGTTGTGGTGGGGGACGAAAGCCGCCTACCGTCCCGTTCCGGGCACCACAACTCCATGATCGACGTGGCCTAAGCCGACGTGGTCTGACCCTTAGGCCAGGTTGATGCCCGGGTAGAGGGGGTGGGGGGCCAGCAGGTCGGTCGCCTGCCGGGCGATCTTGTCGGCCAGGTCGGCGTCGAGCACGTACTTCGCCTTGGACGGGGTGCCGTCGGCGTTGGCGCCGGCCGTGGTCTGGGTCAGCACGGTGTGGATCAGATCCGCGGTCTGGTCCATCTCGGCGGTGCCCAGGCCCCGGGTGGTCAGCGCCGGGGTGCCGATCCGGATGCCGGACGTGTACCAGGCCCCGTTCGGGTCCTGCGGGACCGAGTTGCGGTTGGTGACGATGCCCGAGTCGAGCAGCGCCTGCTCGGCCTGCCGACCGGTGAGCCCGTAGCCGGACACGTCGATCAGCACCAGGTGGTTGTCGGTGCCACCGGTGACCAGCTTCGCGCCCCGGCGCAGCAGCCCCTCGGCGAGCGCCTGCGCGTTGTCCACGATGCGCTGGGCGTAGTCGGCGAAGTCGGGGCGGCGAGCCTCCGCGAGGGCGACGGCCTTGGCGGCCATCACGTGCGGCAGGGGACCACCGAGCACCATCGGGCAGCCGCGGTCCACCTGGTCGGCCAGCTCCGGCTGGCAGAGCACCATGCCGCCGCGCGGACCGCGCAGCGACTTGTGCGTGGTGGTCGTGACGATGTGCGCGTGCGGCACCGGGTCGAAGTCGCCGGTGAACACCTTGCCGGCCACCAGGCCGGCGAAGTGCGCCATGTCGACCATGAAGGTGGCGCCGACCGAGTCGGCGATCTCCCGCAGGATCCGGAAGTTCACCTTCCGGGGGTACGCCGAGTAGCCGCCGACCAGGATCAGCGGCTTGAACTCGCGGGCCGCCTCGGCGACCCGGTCGTAGTCGATCAGGCCGGTCGTCGGGTCGGTGCCGTAGCTGCGCTGGTCGAACATCTTGCCGGAGATGTTCGGCCGAAAGCCGTGGGTGAGGTGGCCGCCGGCGTCCAGCGACATGCCGAGCATCCGCTGGTTGCCCAGCTCGCGGCGCAGCGTGAACCAGTCGGCCTCGGTGAGGTCGTTGACGTGGCGGACCTGCGCCTTCTTCAGCGCGGGGGACTCCACCCGGTCGGCCAGCACCGCCCAGAAGGCGACCAGGTTGGCGTCGATGCCCGAGTGCGGCTGCACGTACGCGTGCGCGGCGCCGAACAGCTCCCGGGCGTGCTCGGCGGCGAGCGCCTCGACGGTGTCGACGTTCTGGCAGCCGGCGTAGAAGCGGCGGCCGACGGTGCCCTCGGCGTACTTGTCGCTGAACCAGTTGCCCATGGCCAGCAGCGTCGCCGGGGAGGCGTAGTTCTCGCTGGCGATGAGCTTGAGCGACTCCCGCTGGTCGGTCAGCTCGGCGCCGATGGCGTCGGCCACCCGCGGCTCGACAGCCCGGATCACCTCAAGGGCGCTCCGGAATGCGGTGGACTCGGCGTTGTGCGACATGCGACCTCCAACAGACGTGCGGGAAGGCCCAGGCGCTCGGCAAACGTCCTCGTGACGGGGCCGCTCCCCGATGGTTGTCCATCCCCACGCGCCAGTAACGGCCCGCGCCGATCCTACCGGGCCGGCCGGGGCCGTCCCGGGCGACCTCCGTACGCCACGCGTCGGCAGGGTTGAGCGGCCGACGTCGGGGCACACGGAAGGGAGCGGTTACCACTGCCGGTACGACCGCCACCCGCCCGAGAGGAGTCACCCATCATGACCACACCGTCCACCGACCGACCGCTCGCCGTGGTGACCGGAGCGTCCAGCGGAATCGGGTACGAGCTGGCCGTGCAGTTCGCCGAGCACGGGTTCGACCTGGTCGTGGCCGCCGAGGACGACGGCATCTCCTCGGCGGCCGAGAAGCTGCGCCGCGACGGCGGCCCCCAGGTCCAGCCCGTCCGCGTCGACCTCGCCCGGGAGCAGGGCGTGGAGGAGTTGGCCTCGGCGATCGCCGCCACCGGGCGTCCGGTGGCCGCCCTGGCGCTCAACGCCGGCCGGGGCGCCGGCGGCGCCTTCGTCGGCGGTACCGACCTGCGCGACGAGTTGGAGATCGTCGACCTCAACGTGCGCTCGACCGTGCACCTGGCCAAGCGGCTGTTGCCCGGCATGGTGGAGCGGGGCGCGGGTCGGGTGCTGTTCACCTCGTCGATCGCCTCCACCATGCCGGGGCCGTTCCAGGCGGTCTACAACGCGTCGAAGTCGTTCGTGCAGTCCTTCGCCGAGGCGCTGCGCAACGAGCTGAAGGACACCGGCGTCACGGTGACCGCGCTGATGCCCGGGCCGACCGACACGGAGTTCTTCGACCGGGCCGACATGGAGGACACCCGGGTCGGCTCCGGCTCCAAGGACGACCCGGCGAAGGTCGCCGCGCAGGGCTTCGAGGCGCTGATGAAGGGCGATCAGACGATCACCGCGGGGTCGCTGATGAACAAGGTGCAGACCGCCGCGGGCAAGATCATCCCCGACAAGCTCAAGTCCGAGCAGCATCGGCACATGGCCGAGCCGGGTTCCGGTAGCTGACCCCGGTCCTCGTGAGGTGACGCACGACGAGGGGCCCGGCAGCACGCCGGGCCCCTCGCGGCTGATCAGACCATCGACAGCGTTCCGGGGATCTCGTCGAGCAACTCCCGGGCGAGGAAGCCGATGCGGCCGTACCGGGGGATCAGCCGCTGCCCGCTCACCGCGTGCGCGAACGAGCCCCAGCAGGCGGCCTGCGCCGGGTCGGCGCCCCGGGACAACAACCCCGCCAGCAACCCGGCGAGCACGTCCCCGCTGCCGGAGGTGCCCAGCCCGGCGTCGCCGCTCTCCTCCCGCCAACCCCGCCCGTCCGGGGCGGCCACGTGCCCGTAGAGCGAGACGACCGCCTCGTAACGGGCGGCCAGCTCGGCCGCCTCGGCGTCCAGGTCGTCGCCCGGTTCCCGGCCGAGCAGGTGCCCGGCCTCGGTGACGTTCGGGGTGAGCACCACGGGCCGGCCCGAGCCGACCAGCAGGTCCGGCGCATGGCTGAGCGCGCCGAGGGCGTACGCGTCGAGCACCAGTGACGTGCGCGGTCGGGCCGCGTCCAGGACCAGGCTCAGCAGGCGGTTGGTTTCGTCGATCGCCTTCAGTCCGGGACCGAGGGCCACCACGTCGGCCTGCGCGACCAGCTCGCCGAGCTGGCCGTCCCGGTCCGCGGCGACCGCGCCGTCGGAGGTCTCCGGCAGCCCGACCACGAGCGCCTCGGGCACCTGGATGCTCAGCGTGGCCGCGGTGGACTCGGCGGCGGCCAGTTGGAGCACCCCGGCGCCGGCGCGCAGCGCGGCCACCCCGGCGAGCAGCACCGCACCGGGGGTGAAACGGGAGCCGCCGACCACCAGCACGGTGCCCCGGCTCTCCTTGCCGCCGACCGGCACCGGCAGCGCCCATTCCCGCAGCAGCCCCGGTGTGATCACCTGAACGTCAGACCGGTTCGGCATGGATCTCGTCCTCCCTGGTTGGCTCGGCGCCCTGCCGGTGCAGGTGACCGACCTCGTTGAACCCGCCAAGCGTCAGCCGGCCCTGGGCGTCGGCGGACCAGTCGGTGATCGAGCAGTTCGCGATCACGTGTTGGCGGGTCAGCGCCATCAGTTCCTCCTCGGTCAGCCCCTCCACCAGATAACGCAGCAGGAAGACAAGCGCGTCGTGGCCGAAGAGCAGGACCCGTTGGCCCTCGTGGTCCCGGCGCAGGTCGCCGAGGAGCGTGCGCAGTCGCAGCGCCACGTCGGTCCAGGACTCCCCGCCGGGCGGCCGGTAGTAGAACTTGCCGAGCCGCTCCCGGCGCTCGGCCTCGTCCGGGTGACGCCGACGCACCCCGCGCCCGGTCAGGCCGTCGAGAATGCCCAGCTCCCGGTCGCGCAGCCGCTCGTCGCGGCTCACCGGCACGCCGGTGCCGCGCAGCGCCAGCTCCGCGGTGGACACCGCCCGCAGGTACGGCGAGACCACCGCCACGTCCGGCCGGCGCTCCGGCGGCAGCTCGGCCAACCAGCGGCCGGTGGCACGGGCCTGCTCCGCACCGGTGGGGGAGAGCGGCACGTCGGCGTCGCGGTGACTGAGCCCGATCAGCTCCTCGCCGGACGCCTCGGCGTGGGTCGCCGCCACGTTCGCGGTGCTCTCACCGTGTCGGATGATCCAGAGGGTCGCCAGTTCCGCCATGCCGACCCCCTACCCGGGTGCCGGCGGCGGTAATCGCGGCGGGTCAGCCGCGCCGCTGCAGGAGGGAGACGGTCAGCCCGGTCACGTGGGTCATCCGGGCCAGTTGGTAGCGCTTGCCGAGCAGGTCGGCCCGCTCCCTCGACAGTCCGTTGAACGGTGCGTCGGTGACCGTCGGCGACACCAACCAGAGCCGTGGCTCGTCACGCAGACAGCCCGCCGGTTCGGCGCAGTCCGTGCCGTACAGCTCGTTGCGCTGGGCCGCCGTCCGTTGCCGGAACACGTTGCGCGGGGAGATGTCCTCCGGGAGGTAGTACCGCACCCCGGGTTCGGTCATCCACCACCAGACACCGCCCACGACGAGGCCGTCCCCGGGCTCGTAGCCGGCCTCGATGACCTTGGCCGCCTGGGAGTAGGACAGGGGGTCGAAGGCGCGTGTCCGCGGGTAGGTGTACCAGCCGTGCGAGTACTCGCCGCGCAGCGCGAGCTGACCGGGCATGGACAGCGCGGCGACGACCACGAGCCCCGCCGCCATCAGCGGGGTCCAGCGCAGCGCGGTGATGCCGGCGCCGGCCAGCACCGCCCAGGCCGGCAGCAGGAACAGCAGATACTTGGAGAAGAAGTAGTTGATCTCGCCGGTCGAGGCCAGCAGGATCACCGGCACCGGCAGCACGGCCACAAGCGTCACGCTCACCGCCCGATGCAGGGCGTCGCCGCGCAGGTGGGTCAGCAGACCCACCGTGGCCAGCGCGGTCACCGCGGCGGCGAGCAGCGTCGAGCCGTACGCCTGCTCCCAGACCGTCCAGGGTGAGAGGTCCGGGATCCAGCTGATCTGCCGGCCCGCCTGTGTCATGCCCCGCAGGATCGCCGGCGCGGCGATCGCCACCCCGGCGACGGCGGCGAGGGGGAACCAGACCAGCGGCCACCGGTGGCGCTGCCGCCAGGTGTGGATCAGCACGACCGTGCCGTGCCCGAGCAGGAGGGTCAGCGCCACCACGTTGACCAGGCCGATGCCGGCCACCGCGAGCGCGTACGCCACCCAGCGCTGCCACCGGGGCCGCTCCAGCGCGCGGAGCAGGAACAGGGTGGCCGCCGCCGAGGCCAGGACGACGAAGGCGTACGAACGGGTCTCCTGCCCGAACCGGGTGACCGTGGGCACCAGGGCGAAGACGAAGCCGGCCGCGACACCGGTCGCGTGATCGAAGAGCCGGCGCCCCACCAACGCCACACAGGCGGTGGCCAGGGTCATGGCCAGCGCCGACGGCAGACGTACCGCGACGGGACTCGTGCCGAACAGCGTCGTCCAGGCGTGCATGAACAGGTAGTAGGCCCCGTGCACGGCGTCGACGTTCGCCAGCATGGCCCGGATCTGTCCGGTGGAGCGCGTCGCCACGTCGATGGTGACCAACTCGTCGTGCCACATCTCCGGGCTGCCGATCCGCCACCCGACGACGAGCGCGGCGAACGCGGTCGGCCAGAACCAGACGCTGAGTGCCAGCCGGCGGGCGAGGGGGACCGGCTGGCGGTCCGGCTCGGCGGGCCGGGGCGGATTCTTCCCGTCGGTCTGCGCGGGCTGCGCGTCCATGGCGACGGCGCGGTTCGACATCGGCGTCCGATCGGGGGCGGGTTACGGGGCGCGACGATGATAGCGCCCGCGAAGTCGGGCGTCGGGCGGTGACTCGGTGCGCTCGGGGTGGGCGCGCCGCCCGGTTCGGCGCTGGCCGATCGTGGGGGTGGGCCTGATAATGTGGCCGCGCCCGTCGCGCATTTCCACCACGCACAGTGAGGCCTACCGACCCAATGATTGTCGACATTATGCTGCCGTACTACGGAAGCGTGCCCCTCATGCAGGCGGCGGTGCGCAGCGTGATGGCGCAGAGTGACCCTGGTTGGCGCCTCACCGTGGTCGACGACGGCACCGAGCCGGGTGTGCCCGAGTGGTTCGCGGGCATCGACGACGAGCGGGTCCGTTACCAGCGCAACGAGCACAATCTCGGGATCACCGCCAACTACCGCAAGTGCGTCGGCCTCGCCGAGCACGAGTACCTGGTGATGATGGGCACGGACGACATCATGCACCCCAACTACGTGGCCACCGTGCGATCGGTGACCGAGCAGTACCCGGGCGTCGGCATGATCCAGCCGGGGGTCGAGATCATCGACGCCAACGGCACGGTGGTCAACACCATCGTCGACGAGGCGAAGCGGCGGATCTACGCCCCGCGGATCGACTCCCGCGAGCTGATGGGCGGCGAGGACCTGGCAGCCAGCCTGCTACGGGGCTGCTGGTTCTACTTTCCGTCGATGTGCTGGCGCACGGACGCGATCAAGGCCGTCGGCTTCCGCGAGGAGTTCCAGGTCATCCAGGACCTGGCCCTGGTGATCGACCTGATCCAGCGTGGTGAGCAGATGGCGATCGACAACACCCTCTGCTTCCAGTACCGGCGGCACGCGGTCAGCAAGTCCGCCGCCGACGCGGTCAACGGCTCCCGGTTCACCGAGGCGCGGGCGTTCTTCCTCGACGTCGCCCGGCGGATGGACGAGCAGGGCTGGCCGCGGGCGGCTCGGGCGGCCCGCAGCTACACCTCGTCCCGACTGCACGCCATCACCCTGCTGCCGACGGCGGTCCTCTCCGGCAAGATGTCCGGCGTACGCAGTCTGTCCCGGCACGCGTTCGGGCCGGGCCGATGACCGACGAGAGCCAGAGGAGCGCCATGACCGTCCGACCACGACGTCCGGCGGAGCACGCCGAACCGCCCGTCCGGGTGGTGGTGCTCGGCGGCACCGGATTCCTCGGCCGCCCGATCTGCCGCGCCCTGGCCGACCAGGGGCACACCGTGGTCGCCGTGGCGCGTACCCCGAAGACGATCGGCCCGGGTGTCCAGGTCCGCGCACTGGACCTCGCCGCCGCCGACGTCGACGAGATCACCGCGGTGCTGCGTGACCTCGCCCCGGACGTGGTGATCAACGCGGCGGGTGGGATGTGGGGCCTGAGCGAGGCGCAGATGCTCGCGGTGAACGTCACCCTGGTCGAGCGGCTCCTGGCGGCCGCGGGCCGACTGCCGGGGCGGGTCCGGGTGCTCCAGATGGGCAGCGTGCACGAGTACGGGCTGGTCCCGGTCGACACGTCGATGCCCGAGCGGCTGACCCCCGCGCCCGTGATGCCGTACGGCGAGTTCAAGGTGCGCTGCACCGAGGCGGTCACCGCGGCGGACCGGCAGGGTCTGATCGAGGGCGTCACGCTGCGGGTCGGCAACGTCATCGGCCCCGGCCAGCCCGGCCACAGCCTGCTCGGGGTGGTCGCGGGCCGGCTCCGCGACGCCCAGCGGGCCGGTGAGCGAGCCCGGTTGGAGCTGGCTCCGCTCGGCTCCCGGCGTGACTTCATCGGTCTCGGTGACGTGGTCGCCGCCGTGCAGTTGGCCGCGACCCGTCCCGACGCGGCCGGTCGTGTGATCAACATTGGTCGGGGTGTGGCGGCCAGCGCGCGTGATATGGTCCGGCTCCTCATCGAGGTCAGTGAGGTGCCGACCGACCTCGTCGAGGCCGAGCAGACCGGTCCCGCCGAGACCAGTTGGCAGCGGCTGGACATCGGGTTGGCCGCCGAGGTGCTCGGCTGGTCGCCGAGCGACGACCTGCACACCGAGATGAAGCAGCTGTGGGAGCACGCCGGCGCCGATGTGCCCGCCTGATGCCGAGAGGTTCCTGAGCGCATGACCACCCCCGCTCTCATCCGGTCCCGGGGCACCCTCGCCGACCTGCTCTCCGGCCGGAGCAACGGCATCGGGCTGATCCGGCTCTGCCTCGCCGTCGGCGTCGTGTTGTCACACTCCAAGCCGCTCGGCTTCGGCGCCAACGACCTGGGCTACTACCTGACCGGTCGGCAGACGAACGTCGGCACCATGGCCGTGTACGGCTTCTTCGTGCTGTCCGGCCTGCTGATCACCCGCAGCGCCCGGCGTACCGGCATCTTCCGTTACGCCTGGCACCGGGCCCTGCGGATCTTCCCCGGTCTCTGGGTCTGCCTGCTGGTCAGCGCGCTGGTGATCGCCCCGCTCGTCGCGTTGCGCGAGCACGGCACCATCGCCGGGTTCTTCGACAACCCCTGGGACCGGGGCGGCCCGCTGGCCTACCTGCAGGCCAACTGGTGGACCGGCGTCCGTCAGTACGGCGTCCGGGACCTGTTCACGGACACCACCCCGTGGGGCGAGAAGGTCAACTACAGCGTCTTCAACGGCGCGCTGTGGTCGCTGAAGTACGAGATGTTCTGCTACGTCATGGTGGGCGTGCTGGCGGTGACGGCGGTGCTGCGGAACGCCCGGCGGTTCGTGCTGTTCCTGACCGTCGCGCTCTACCTGAGCATCCTGCAGGACTGGGTCAGCTCCGGACGGATCAGCGGCCCGGTGTCGACGGCGAGCTGGAGCTTCGTGTCGCCGCTGGTCGGCACCATGACCTTCCACTACATCGTCTACCTGGGCTTCCTCTTCGCCGCCGGGGCGACCCTGGACCTCTACCGCGAGCGGGTGCCGATCAACGACGCGCTGGGCATCGGTTCGGCGGTGGCGCTCGGATTGTCCCTGCTCTTCGGTGGCTTCTTCGTCATCGGGCTGCCCGCGTTCGCGTACCTGCTGGTCTGGCTGTCGGTGCGGATGCCCCGCCAACTGCACTGGGTGGGCCGCAAGAACGACTACTCGTACGGCATCTACATCTACGGGTTCGTCCTCCAACAGGTGATGACGAGCCTCGGCTGGAGCCGCTGGGGTTACGTGCCGTTCGCGGCGATGTCGGTGGCGGTCGCGTTCGCCGCCGCGTTCCTGTCCTGGAAGTTGGTCGAGCGTCCCGCGCTGCGGTTGAAGGACTGGACGCCGGGCTTCGTGGCCCGCCGGTCGTCGCAGCGGGTGCCGGTCGAGCAGCAGACCGCGGTGGCCGAGGAGCCGCCGGCGCAGGTCGGCGGCCCGACCCAGGAGTTGCCACAGCAACCCGCCACACTGGTTCCCGGCCGCTAACCCGCCGGCCCGCCCCCGAGCCGTACGCTCGGGGGCGTGGCCACGGTGGCGGAGGAGATTCAGGTGGGGGAGCGGCTGGTCCGCGTCTCCAGCCCCGACAAGCCGTACTTCCCGGAGCGTGGGCTGACCAAGCTGGACGTGGTCCGCTACTTCCTGTCGGTGGGTGAGGGGATCCTGCGCGCCCTGCGGGACCGGCCGACGATGCTGGAGCGCTGGCCGCGTGGCGTCTTCGAGGGCGCGACGATCGCCACCCGGCAGACCAACCGGGGCGACGCGTTCTACCAGAAGCGGCTGCCGGCGGGCGCGCCCGACTGGGTGCGTACCGCGCACATCACCTTCCCCAGTGGCCGGACCGCCGACGAGGTCGCGCCCAGCGAGTTGGCCGTGGTGATCTGGGCGGCCAACCTGGGCACCCTGCGGTTTCACCCCTGGCCGGTCACCGCCGCCGACGTGGAGCGACCCGACCAGCTGCGCATCGACCTCGACCCGATGCCCGGCGTCGGTTTCGACCAGGTGGTGCCGGTGGCCCGCGAGGTCAACGCGTTCCTCGCCGAGCTGGGGATGACCGGCTACCCGAAGACCACCGGCGGGCGGGGCCTGCACGTCTACCTGTCGATCGAGCCGCGGTGGAGCTTCGGTGAGTGTCGCCGGGCGGTGCTCGCCCTGGGCCGGGAGATGCAGCGCCGGCTCCCGGAGCTGGTCACCACCACCTGGTGGCGCGACCAACGCGACCGGCCGGTCTTCATCGACTACAACCAGATGGCCCGCGACCACACGGTGACGTCGGCGTACTCGATCCGGCCGACCCCGCAGGCGCTGGTGTCGGCGCCGCTGGAGTGGGCGGAGCTGGACGACGCCCGTCCGGAGGACTTCGACGTGCTCAGCATGCCGGCCCGCTTCGCCGAGCGCGGCGACCCGCACGCCGGGCTGGACGGCGACCGGCACTCGTTGGAGCCGCTGTTGGCGTTGGCCGACCGGGACGGGCTGGAGGCCCCACCCGAACGGTGAGGTCCGCCAGCCCGGCGGGTCACAGCTCGGCGAGCACGGGTTTGAGCGCGGCGCCCACCTGGGGTGCGAGCGTCGTCGAGTACGTGGCGCTCAGGTGGTGCGCGTCGCGCCAGACGAGCACCCCTCCGATGACGGGGGCGCATCGGTCCGCGGGGCAGATCCAGTCGTTCAGGTCGATCAGGTGGGCGCCGGACAACCCGTCGGCCGCTTCTTCCTGGGCCGGACCGCCCCCGCGGCCCAGGACCTCGTCGCGGCTGTCGGCGCACTTCGTCAGGCGGTTCGGGTTCTTCGACACGCACTCGGCGACGTCCTTCAGGTGCAGCGGCGTGTCCCGCAGGACCACCACCGGCACCTTCTCCGCGATCATGCCGCTCCACGTCTTGCGCAGCTCCCGGACCAGCGCCGACCGCCACTTCGTGGCCGGCTCGCCGTGGACCGGGTACTCGGCGTGGGTCACGACCAGCAGGTCGGGGCGGCCCGCGCCGACCAATGTCTCCCGCACCTTCCTGTTCCACTCCGTGCAGGCCGAGTAGGGCCTGTCGTTCAGGGAGATCTCCGCCGTCAGGAACGGGCAGCCGCCCTTGGTGTAGGTGGCGAGGCGCCAGCCGTTGGTCTCCGCCGCCAGCCGCATGGCAGGGACCCACTGGTCGGCGTGGGAGTCGCCGGCGAGCGCGATCGTGGTCGCCGAGTTCATCTTCCCGTAGACACAGACTTCCGGCGTGGCGGACTCCAGCGACACGTGGCAACTCTTCGTCGCCTGCAACAGCGGTGCGTCCCGGGCCGCGCGCGCCGGCTCGGGGGTGATAGACGCGACCTTGTCGACGGGCACCCCGGCCCGGCTGGTGCGGGGGGATGTGCCGAGCGCGGCGGCGCCGGGCGCGGCCGGTGGCGTCGCCTGTGGGGAGCCTCCGGGCACCTGGCCCATGATGACCGACGGGGGTGTCGTACCCGTCGTTGTCGGAATGGCCAGTTGGAAGGTCAGGCCGGCGAGCGCGGCCGCGCCGGTGCAGACGGCACCGATGCGCAGGGCGGCGGCGGGCCGGTCGGCGAGGGTGGGCGACCGGCGGACCGGGTTCTCGACGAAGTGGTACGTGAGCGCGGCGGGGACCGCCGAGGCGGCCACGACGGCGAGCGCGGGGCCGACACCGAGGTCACCGAAGTGCGCCTGCGCGGCGATCAGCACCGGCCAGTGCCACAGGTACAGCGAGTAGGAGATCCCGCCGACATAGCGCAGCGGCTGCCGGCCCAGCAGGAGAGCGGGCCCGGCGCGACCGGCGGCCGGCCCGAACGCGATCACCGTGGCCGTGCCGAGGGTGGGGCCGAGCGCGACGTAGCCGGGGAAGCCGGCCTCCGTGGTGATCAGCGCGGCCGAGGCGCCGACGGCGATCAGCCCGGCCCACGCCAGCGGGACGGCGACCAGGCGCGGTGACCGGCTCCACCAGATCGCCGTGACGGCGACGGCGCCGCCGAGGGCCAACTCCCACATCCGGGTGGTGGTGACGTAGTACGCCGAGGGGTCGGTCGGCGAGACGTACAGCGCCCAGGCGAACGAGGGGAGGGCGATCAGCGCCAACCCGAGCAGGTAGAGACCGCGGCCACCGTGGCCCCGGCGGCGGGCGAACCACCCGAGGGCGATCAGCAGCAGGGGCCACACCAGGTAGAACTGCTCCTCGACGGCGAGGGACCAGAAGTGCTGGGCGATGCTCGCGGCGTCGTTGGCGGCCACGTAGTCGGCGGACTGCGCGGCCATCCGCCAGTTCATGGCGTAGCAGGCGCTGGCGATGACGTCCCAGGCGGTGGACGACCAGCGGCCGCGAGGCAGGAAGAAGTAGGTGAGCACCAGGGTCGCGAGCAGGACGGTGGCGGCGGCCGGCAGCAGGCGCTTCGCTCGGCGGGCGTAGAAGTCGGTGAGCGACAGCCGTCCACGATGGTCGAGTTCCTCCAGCAGCAGGCCGGTGATGAGGAAGCCGGAGATCACGAAGAACACGTCGACACCGACGAAACCGCCGGGCAGGTACGGCACGCCGGCGTGACCGAGGAGCACCAGCAGCACGGCCACCGCCCGCAGGCCCTCGATGTCCCCGCGGAAGGACCGCGCACCGGGTGCCGTCGGCCTGGTCGACGTCGGCCTGGTCGGTGGCGGGGCGGCGACCCGGGCCTGCTCCCACAACTCATTCGATATAGCCACGTCGCGGATAGTAGCGGCGCTCTACGGTAATTCGCCTATTTCATCATCGTGCTAATGAATTCGTGTTATGGCCTCTATTGCCACGGGCTCTGCGTTCCGCCGAACTCCTCGAAGACGAGCCAGGACCGTGTCGACAACACCCCGGCGATGCGCTGCACCCGGTCCAACACCACATCCCGCAGGGCGGCGTTGTCCGGCGCCCGGACCAGGGCAAGCACGTCGTGCTCGCCGCTGAGCAACGCCACGTGCTCGACGTAGCGCACCCGGGCCAGCTCGGCCGACACCTCCCGCCAGGTGTTCTGCTCGATCGTCAACGCCATGTACGCCGAGGTGCCCAACCCGGCCGCCTCGGGCGCCACCTGGGCGTGGAACCCGGTGATCACCCCGTCGCGCAGCAACCGCTCCACCCGCGCGTACGCGTTGGTACGGGAGATGTGGATCCGTTCGGCCAGGGTGCGCACCGACGTGCGCCCGTCCCGGACCAGCTCGTCGAGGATCCGCCGGTCCACCTCGTCGAGGGCTCGAACCGATCGTCCCGATCCCGCCACCCGGTCCGCGTCGTCGCCGCTCTCCTGGCTCACTGTGACCCCCTCCGCGTGCCAACCGTCCCGCGTTCTGCGTGGATCTTGAGTCAATCATCCGACACGCGGAAGCATAGGCTCACCACACGTCCCAGGAGGTTCCGCCGTGACGACCACTCCCCAGGCGGTCCGCAGGGCATCCCCGCGTACGCGTCGAGCGGCCACCCCGCCCGACCCGGCGCGCCCGCTGCTGCCGAACACCGAACCCGTCCGCCTGCTCGACCCCACCGGCACGCCACTGCCCGCCCGCGGCGACTATCCGGAACCACCCGTCGAGGTGCTGCGCGAGCTGTACCGCCGGATGGTGCTCGGCCGCCGGTTCGACACCCAGGCGACCGCCCTGACCAAGCAGGGCCGGCTGGCCGTCTACCCGTCCTCACGGGGCCAGGAGGCGTGCCAGGTCGGCGCGACGCTCGCGGTCCGCGACACCGACTGGGTCTTCCCCACCTACCGTGAGTCGATGGCGCTGGTTGCCCGGGGCATCGACCCGGTCGAGGTGCTCACCCTGCTGCGCGGCGACTGGCACTGCGGCTACGACCCGACCGAGGTGCACACCGCGCCGCAGTGCACCCCGCTCGCCACCCAGTGCGTGCACGCCGCCGGCCTCGCGCACGGTGAGGCGTACCAGGGTCGGGACACCGTGGCGCTGGCCTTCATCGGCGACGGCGCGACGAGCGAGGGCGACTTCCACGAGGGGATCAACTTCGCCGCCGTGTTCAAGGCGCCGGTGGTCTTCTTCGTGCAGAACAACCGCTACGCCATCAGCGTCCCGCTGTCGCGGCAGACCGCCGCGCCGTCGCTGGCCTACAAGGGCGTCGGCTACGGCGTACCCAGCGAGCAGGTCGACGGCAACGACCCGGTGGCCGTGCTCGCCGTGCTCACCCGCGCGGTCGCCCACGCCCGCGCCGGCAACGGGCCGTTCCTCGTCGAGGCGCACACCTACCGGATGGAACCGCACACCAACGCCGACGACGCCAGCCGCTACCGCGACGGCGCCGAGGTCGACGCCTGGCGCGACCGCGACCCGGTCGCCCGGCTGGAGACCTACCTGCGGGCCCGCGGGGTGCTCGACGACGCGGCGGTCGCCGAGGTCGCCGAGCAGGCCGAGGCGTACGCGGCGGACCTGCGGACCCGGATGAACGAGCAGCCCAACGTGGACCCGCTGAGCCTCTTCGACCACGTCTACGCCCAGCCCACCCCGCAGCTGATCGAACAGCGCGAGCAGGTCCGCGCCGAGCTGGCCGCCGCCCGCGACGAGGAGAGGGACGCCTGATGGCCACCACCATGGCGAAGGCCCTCAACGCGGCGCTCGCCGACGCCCTCGCCGCCGACGAGCGGGTCGTCGTCTTCGGTGAGGACGTCGGCGCGCTCGGTGGCGTCTTCCGGATCACCGACGGCCTCCAGGCCCGCTTCGGCGAGGACCGCTGCTTCGACACCCCGCTCGCCGAGGCCGGCATCGTCGGCTTCGCCGTCGGCCTGGCCATGTCCGGTCTGCGGCCCGTGGTCGAGATGCAGTTCGACGCGTTCGCGTACCCGGCGTTCGAGCAGATCGCCTCGCACGTGGCGAAGCTGCGCAACCGGACCCGGGGCAAGCTCAGCGTGCCCATCGTCATCCGCGTGCCGTACGCCGGTGGGATCGGCGGGGTCGAGCACCACTGCGACTCGTCCGAGGCGTACTACGCGCACACCCCGGGCCTGAAGGTGGTCACCCCGGCGACCGTCGAGGACGCGTACTCGCTGCTGCGCGAGGCGATCGACGACCCCGACCCGGTGGTCTTCATGGAGCCCAAGAAGCTCTACTTCGGCAGCGCCGACGCGGTCCTGCCGACGCGGACCGAGCCGTTCGGCCGGGCCGTCGTGCGCCGCCCCGGCCGCGACGCGACCCTGGTGGCGTACGGGCCGGCGGTGCCGGTCGCGCTGGAGGCCGCCGAGGCCGCCCGCGAGGAGGGCTGGGACCTGGAGGTGGTGGACGTCCGCACCATCGTGCCGTTCGACGACGAGACCATCGCCGCCTCGGTCCGCCGTACCGGCCGGTGCGTGGTGATCCAGGAGGCGCAGGGCTTCGCGGGGGTCGGCGCGGAGATCGCCGCCCGGGTGCAGGAGCGCTGCTTCCACGCGCTGCACGCCCCGGTGCTGCGGGTCGCCGGGCTGGACATCCCGTACCCGGCGCCGATGCTGGAGCACACCCACCTGCCCGGTGTGGACCGGGTGCTCGACGCGGTGGCCCGACTCCAGTGGGACGACCAGCCGGACGCGCGTTGGGCGGCGGCATGACCACGGTCGCGCGCACGCAGGTCTTCCTCCTGCCCGACCTGGGCGAGGGGCTGAGTGAAGCCGAGATCGTCGAGTGGCGGGTCGCGGTGGGCGACGTGGTCACCGTCGACCAGAGCGTGGTCGAGGTGGAGACCGCCAAGGCGGTCGTGGACGTGCCCTGCCCGTACGCCGGCCGGGTCGTCACCCTGCACGGCGCGGCCGGTGAGGTACGCCCGGTCGGCCAACCGTTGATCACCATCGCGCCGCTGGACGGCGGTGACGAGCCCGCCGGGCACGCCACCTACCGCGAGGAGGAGCAGGCCGGCTCCGGAAACGTGCTGATCGGCTACGGCACGGGCCACGGCGGCGCCACCCGCCGCCGGCGCCGGCCCCGGCTGACGCTCGCTCCCGAACCGACCGACCCCGCGCGGACCGACCCCGCGCGGACCGACCCCGCGCGGACCGACATCGCCTCGCCCGGTGGTGCTGCCCCGACCGGTGGGATCCGCGCGGCTGCCGGCGGTGCCTCGGGTACGGGCGACGCGTCCGGCCACCCGGCGCCGGCCGCCCTGGTCATCTCGCCGATCGTGCGGCGACTGGCCCGGGAGCGCGGCGTCGACCTGAACGCGGTGCGGGGCACCGGTCCCGGTGGAGTGATCCGCCGGGCCGACGTGGAATCGGCGCTGGCCGTGCCCGCCGCCCGGCTCGCCGCCGTGCCGGACGCCCCCGTCGCGCCGGTGCCGTCCGGGGGCGACGACGTGATCATCCCGCTCACCGGTGTTCGCAAGGCCATCGCCGACAAGCTCTCCCGCAGCCGACGGGAGATCCCGGAGGTGACCATCTGGGTCGACGTGGACGCCACCGGGCTGCTGGAGACCCGGGCCGCGATCAACGCGGCGACGCCGGACGCCCCGGTGAGCATCCTGGCCCTGCTGGCCCGGATCTGCCTCAGCGGGCTGCGCCGGTTCCCGCAGCTCAACGCCCGGGTGGACACCGAGGCGCAGCGGATCGTCCAGTCCGCCGGGGTGCACCTCGGCATCGCCGCGCAGACCGACCGGGGTCTGCTGGTGCCGGTGTTGCGCGACGCCCAGCGGCTCACCACCGCCGAGTTGGCCGCCGAACTGGCGGCGACCACCGCCGCCGCGCGGGCGGGTAGCCTCCCGCCGGCCCGACTGACCGGTGGCACGTTCACGCTCAACAACTACGGGGTGTTCGGCGTCGACGGCTCCACGCCGATCATCAACCACCCGGAGGCGGCGCTGCTCGGCGTCGGCCGGATCGTGGACAAGCCGTGGGTGGTCGACGGGCAACTCGCCGTCCGGAAGGTGACCCAGCTCAGCCTCACCTTCGACCACCGGGTCTGCGACGGTGGGGTGGCCGGTGGCTTCCTGCGGCACGTCGCCGACTGCGTGGAGCGCCCGGCGCTGCTGATCGCCGCCGTCTGACGGCGTACCCCCTCGGTCCCGGCGCTGCCCCCTCGGCGCCGGGACCGACGCACGCCCGGGGTTTCCCGGCGGCGTCATCGGGAAGGCGGCCCCGCCGGAGCGCACCGAACGTGTCGAAGGGAGCCGGCCTGTGGCCGTGGCGAACGAGCTGCTACTGAACTCGGTCCGGGTACGACGGCCCGCCTCGGCCGGCGCGCCGCTCTACTGCGACGCGCTGGAGTACGGGCTGACCGGCGACGGCGCGACGAACGACCAGCCGGCGCTGGCTGCCCTCGTGGACCGCCTGGGCGCCGGGTACGCGTCGGACGGGCGGGCCCGGGTCATCTACTGCCCACCGGGCATCTACTCGATCCGGGACGCGGGCACGGTGTGGCGCAGCGGTGTGTCGCTGATCGGGGCCGGCCCGGCGGCGACGCGGTTCATGCTCAGCAACGAGGGCAACCGGGCCGACCCGACCCCGTTGGCCTTCTGGACCACCGTGCAGCACGGCGCCGACCGGGACCGGCACATCGCCGACTGCACCTTCGCCGACTTCCAGATCGACGGGTCCGGGGTGGCCATGGCCGAGTACAACTACCTGGCCAAGGGCCTCGGCCTTCAGTACGTGGTGCGCGGCGTCTTCCGCAACCTCTACATCCACCACACCGCAGCCACCGGGCTGGGCTGCGACTTCCTCCAGGACTCCCTGATCGACGGGGTGGTGGTGGTCGGCTGCGGCCGACTGGACAACGGCGAGCAGATGGGCGGCGCCGGCATCGGCGTCGGCGTCGGCGGGTGGGGCACGGTGGAGCGGCTGACCATCGCCAACTGCACCACCCTGGCCAACGGCACCAACGGCATCTTCCTGGAGTTGCAGAAGGACTACTGGCCGCCGCCGCGCGGCTACCGGATCATCGGCTGTCACAGCCAGGGCAACCGGTTCGGCATCTCCGACTGGGGCGCGGACGGTCTGATCGTCTCCGCCTGCACGATGACCGGCAACCTGGAGACCGGGTTCGACGTGTCGGCGCAGGGCACCTCGTCGGTGGCCGGCCGGGGTGGGCTGCTCACCGACTGCGTCATCGACGGCAACATGCGCGACGGGGTCAGCATCGGCAACAGCCCCGGCCCGTACACCGTGCGGGGCAACCGGATCAGCGGCAACGGGCGGCACGGCTATCACGCGCACGACCTCGGACGCGGTTACCAGGGCTCGATCCGGGACGTGGTCATCGAGAGCAACGAGTTCTGGGGCAACGGCCTGGACGCGGTCCGCATCGACCACCAGATGACCGACGCGGTGCTGCTCAACAACCGGATCCGCAACAACGGGCGGCAGTGTGCCGAGGGGGCCGGCGGTACCGGCGACGCCGTCCGCTACAGCGAACGGTGTCTGGTGGACCGGTCGGCCAACTGGCCGCACGACGGGCACCGGGGCAAGGTCCTACGGGTCGGACGAGCCGTCGCCATGGTCGCCTCCAACACCGGCGACGAACTCACCCTCGCCCCGGTACGCCCCGACGGGTTCACCGCGTGGAGCGGGGACGTGCCGCCGCCCGGCATCGGATACGAACTGTCGCCCGCACCCGAGCGGCGGGCCGGGATCACGATCGACGCGCCGTTCGACTCGGCCACGGTTCGGGGCAACCGGATCTGGGACAACCACGACTACCAGACCCAGACGCACGGGCTGTGGATCACCGAGCGCGGCAGTTGCGTGGACTGCCGGGTCGAGGACAACGACCTGGCCGGCAACGCCGGCGACGGGATGCTCCTGGACACCCCGCCGGTGGGCGGGCGCTGGCGGGACAACCACGTCGACAGTGAGTGGACCTGAGCGGCGACCCGTCGGTGGTCCCGGCGAGACCGGAGCTGAACGACGAGCGGCGGCGACCGGAGTGATCCGGCCGCCGCCGCTGTCATCGTGGGTTGGTCAGCCGGCCAGACCGGCCACCGGGGTCGGGTCCAGCACGACCTCGGCCGAGCCCGACTGCGCGGGCGAGCCCGCGTCGGTGTACTCCGCGACGAACACGGCGGTCAGGTTGTCCGCACCGCTGTGCCCACTGTCGAGGAAGGTGGGAATGCTTCCGGAGCAACCCGTCGAGGTGGAGAGCGGGTGCCCGTGCTCGTCGTGCCCGAGCACGTAGGTGACCTTCACCTTGGAGCAGTCCACCGGCAGGTCGTCGGTGACCTTCACCTCGTACGCGACCGTCTGCCCGAACTGGAACGGCTGCCCAGCCTCCGGGGTGACGAACTCGACCACCGGCGCGGTCGGCCCGACCACCAGCGGCAGTGATGCCGAGGCGGACCGTCCGGTGCGGTCGGTCACCTTCAGCGTCGGCGTGTACGAGCCGTTCTTCGAGAACGTCCAGGTCGCGTTCGGGTTGGTGCTGTCCACCGAACCGTCCGCGTTGAAGTCCCACGCGTAGCTGAGCGTGTCACCGTCCGGGTCGGTGGTGCCGGCGCTGGAGAACGCGACGGTCAGCGGGGCCTGCCCAACGGTCGGCGTGCCGCTGATCTTCGGGATCGGCGTCCGGTTGCCCCGGACGAAGTCGATCCGGGACAGCTGGGCGTCCGGGTTCTCGGCGAAGTAGCCGTCACCGTACTCCAGCACGTAGAGCGCGCCGTCCGGGCCGAACTCCATGTCCATCGGGTTGTCCACCACCAGCGACGGCGCCACCGGAAGGATGTCCGCGACGTCGCCATCCTCGTCGAGGCGGAACTCCTTGATGTAGTCCCGGCTCCACTCGTAGAACAGCGGCACCCCGTCGTAGTAGGCCGGCCAGCGGGTACGCGACGTGCTGGTCCCGTCGTAGTTGTACGCCGGGCCGCCCATCGGAGAGATGCCGCCGGTGCCCAGCTGCGGGAACTCGGCCGAGGGGGCTGCCGCGTACCAGACCTGCGGCTGCTCGACCGGCGGCAGCACGCGCTTGCCGGTGTTGTGCGGTGAGTCGTTGACCGGGCGCGCGCAGTTGAACTTGGCGCCGGACTGGCCGGTGGCGAAGTCGTAGTCGCGGTAGGCGATCGTCGGCGTCACGCAGTACGGCCAGCCGTAGTTCGCCGGCTTGTCGACGAGCATCCAGCGGCCGTGCCCGGCCGGTCCGCGCGCCGGGTTCGGGTTGGAGGCGTCCGGGGAGTAGTCGCCCACGTACACGTTGTCGGTACGCCTGTCGACGGAGAAGCGGAACGCGTTGCGCAGCCCCATCGCGTAGATCTCCGGGCGGGTCTGCGCCGTGCCCGGTTTGAACAGGTTGCCGGCGGGCACCGTGTAACCGCCACCGTTCTTCACCTTGATGCGCAGCAGCTTGCCGCGCAGGTCGTTGGTGTTGGCCGAGGTGCGCTGGGCGTCGAACGCCGGGTGGCGGTTGGCCCGCTCGTCGATCGGGACGTAGCCGTCGGAGGCGAACGGGTTGCTGTCGTCACCCGTCGACAGGTACAGGTTGCCCTTGCTGTCGAAGTCGATCTGGCCGCCGACGTGGCAGCAGATGCCCCGGTCGGTCGGCACGTCGATGATCTGCTGCTCGCTGGCGAGGTTGAGCTTCGTCCCCTCCAGCTTGAACCGGGACAGTCGCAGCGCGCCCTTGAAGGGCTCCCAGTCCGCTGCGGTGCCGGTCTCCGGCGCGTCGCCCTCGTTGACGCCCGGGGTGGCCGGGTCGTCCACCGGCGTGTCCATGGGCGGCGAGTAGTAGAGGTAGACCCACTTGTTCTGGGCGAAGTTCGGGTCGATGGCGACCCCCTGCAAGCCCTCCTCGTCGTGCTCGTACACCGGGATGTCGGCGGCGAGGGTGTTCAGCCCGGTGCGCGGGTCGTGGATGCGGACCTCGCCGGTGCGGGAGGTGTGCAGCACCCGCAGGTCGGGCAGGACGGCGAGGCTCATCGGCTCGCCCGGGAAGTCGTTGAGTGTCACCTTCTGGAAGCTGCTGTCCGGCGGCGGGGCCGGTGCGGCGGCCGCGGCCGCCGGCGGTACGGCGAGACCGGCCGTCACCAGCAGCAGGGCAGACACGAATGCGGTTCTGTTCATCAATTGTCCCCCGAGGTGTTTCAGTACCGGAGTGAGGCGAGAAAGTCGAAGCCGACCCGTGCGGTGTCCAGGGCGTCGGCGGGGGAGCGTGGCGCGGTGCCCGCGTCGTCGCGCTCCACGATGTACTCCTCGATGCCGGCCTCCCGCTCGTGGGCGAAGATGCGGCCGAAGTCGATGAGGCCGTCGCCGAGGTCGGCGAAGCCACCCTCGACGTCGAGGTCCTTGACGTGCACCTGGCGGATCCGGCCGCGGTTGGCCCGGATCACGTCGACCGGGTCGTGCGCCCCCCGCCAGGTCCAGTAGAGGTCGAGCTCGAAGTGGACCAGGCGCGGGTCGGTCTGCCCGGTGAGGATGTCGAAGCCGGTCGAGCCGTCGGTCAGCGGCGTGAACTCCAGCTGGTGGTTGTGGTAACCGAAGTCGAGCCCGGCGCGTTCGGCCAGCCGGCCGGCCTTGTTCAGGTCGCGCGCCAGGGCCCGGTAGACGTTGGGGTCCCGGATCGCCTGACCGTTGGCGTCCCGACCGAAGTAGGGGTGGACGATCTTCTTGCAGCCCACGACGTTGGCGTCCTCGAGGGCCTGCTCCCAGGTGGCGGCGTCGAAGGGCTGCGGGATGCCGGTGTGCCCGGAGGTGGATCGCAGCCCGGCCTCGTCGAGCGCGGCCCGGAACTGCGCGGCGGTGCGTCCGACGAATCCGGCGTGCTCCACCCGCCGGTAGCCGATCCGGCGCAACGCGTCCAGGGTGCCGGGCAGGTCTGCGGTGAGCTGATCGCGCAGGGTGTAGAGCTGGATGCTGATCCGGTCGACCGGCACCCGACGCCGAGCCTGCGCGGCGGGGGCGGCGGGGGCGGCGGTGGCCGGGCCGGCGAGCAGGCCGGCGGTGCCGACGGCGGCGGCGGAGACGGTCGCGGCGCGCAGCACTCCGCGCCGGCTGATCGGCTCGGACGTCGGTGTCGGTGGGTTGAGCTGTTGATCCATGGTGGTGGTCCCTTCCTGACGGCAGGTACGCCGTCGGCGGCGGTCGACCTGGCTGTCGCCACCCGGGCGCGCCGAACCGGCCGAAGGCGGGCTTCGGCTGGACGGTGAGGACGGCGCTCCGGTGCGGCCCGGCCCCCCGTCGGGGGCGGAACACGGCAACCCGGCAGGGGTGGCGGCAGGCTGATCGACTAATGGGCAACCCTCTATCTGGAAAGTGACCTTACCCTTGCCCCCGGACGAAGGCAAAGCTTCGTCGCGTTCGGCAGAAGTTTCGCTCCAGTCGACAAAAGTCCGGCCCCGAGGTGCGCGGACCCGATCTCACCGGACCCGACCCGGCCGCGAACCGAGCGTGATCCACCCGGGACCCGAGCGGCATCGCCGCGCTTCCCGGCATGATCCACTCGCGCTCAGGCAACTCGCGGCATCGGGACGTACCGACGCCCCGGCTGCACCGACGCCGAGTCGATCACGAACGGGACGACCGCACCCGCCCGGCTCAAGCGGAGCAGAGGGCCAGAGACCTGTCGGTTGAACGCCTGATCCGCCAACTGGAACATCACCGGAAAATGCGTCGGTAAATGCGCCGCCGATTATTTCGGAATGCGACGGATATGCCTGCTGAGCAGGTGAGAATGTGGCGGAGGGAAGTCGAAACGGGGGGGACTGAACATGACGTCTAGGCGGCGATTGACGCTGTTGGCGGTAACCATCGCAGCCGCACCACTCGTCCTGGGTGGGTGCACCGCCGACCGGGATCCGGCCAATGGTTCGGCCAAGGACCACGTCGCCGGCCCGGAACTCGCCGTGACGCCGGCGGACAAGGCCCGCGACGTCCCGGTCAGCGCCGAGGTGGGCACCGTGGTCACGGGTGGACGGGTCACCGGGGTACGCCTCACCGACGACAAGGGCAAGCAGGTCGGCGCCGAGCCGCGCGAGGACGGCTCGGGTTGGGTGCCGACGGCGCCCCTGCAACCGCGGCGGACGTACACCGCCGAGGTGACCGCGACCGGGGACTCCGGTGCGACCACCACCCGCACCACGTCGTTCACCACCATGGCCAGATCGACCAAACCGCAGATCACCAGCACTCTCTATTTCGTGGGCAATCGGACGTACGGCACCGCGATGCCGGTAACCGTCGCGTTCGACCCGGCAATTCCGAAAGAGGCCAGAGCAGATGTCCAGCGGCGGTTGTTCGTGAAGACGAATCCGCCGCAGCCGGGCACCTGGTCGTGGATCGAGGACGGTAGTCAGGTCTATTACCGGGCGCCCGATTTCTGGAAGCCGGGGACCACGATCAGTGTCCGGGCCGGCCTCGAGGGCCTGCCGATCGGCAAGGACCGGGTCGGCGACGCCGAGCGGAGGGCCACCTCCAAGATCGGACGCCAGACGGCGCTGGAGATCGACAATGCCACCAAGCAGATGACGGTGCTGCGGGACGGCAAGCAGATCAAGCGGATCCCGGTCAGCCTGGGCAAGCCGAGCACGCCAAGCTCCAGCGGCAAGATGGTGATCATGGAGAAGCACGAGCGGACCACCTTCGACACCCGGGGTGAGCCGAACGGTGGCTACGTGGTCGACGTCGACGACGCCCAGCGCTACACCTGGGGTGGTGAGTTCATCCACTCCGCGCCCTGGTCGGAGGGCGACCAGGGCAACACCAACGTCTCGCATGGCTGCGCGAACGTCTCCGCCACCGCCGCCGACTGGTTGATGGGGATGACGCAGGTCGGTGACCTGATCACCGTCAAGGG
Source organism: Micromonospora sp. NPDC085948 (assembly GCF_040686315.1). Classification (NCBI taxonomy): domain Bacteria; kingdom Bacillati; phylum Actinomycetota; class Actinomycetes; order Micromonosporales; family Micromonosporaceae; genus Micromonospora; species Micromonospora sp. NPDC085948. The sequence goes on from NZ_JBFBJW010000009.1 coordinate 187,329, forward strand.
CACCGAGGTGGAGTTGCAGCCGGGCAACGGCTGGACCGCGTGGAACGTGAGCTGGGACGAGTTCGTCCGGGGCAGCGCCCTGCCGGTGCCGCCCGGCCTCAAGCCCGCACCTGTCGCTCCGGCGCACCCGGGCGCGGTGGCCGGCGGTTCGCCCGCCCCGGCGCCCTCGGTCAGCGGTCGCTGAGACACCGGCGCCGACACCCGGGCCGGCCCGCCGCCACGACGGGCCGGCCCGGACCTGTCAGCCCAGCGGTACGCGGGCCACCCCTGGCCCGACCAGGCTGCCCAGCCAGAGGCGCCCGCCGTGCTGGCGTACCCCGGTGATCATCCGGTACCGCCCGGCCGGGCCGTGCAGCGTCCGGCGGACCGCGCCCGCGCCGTCGACGAGCGCGACCAGCCCGTAGCGGCGCGGCTGCGGCTGCAACGCGTCGGGCAGCAACGCGGCGATCTGACGCAGTCGCGGGTGCGGCAGGAGCCGCTCGGCGATCGGCACCCGTGGGCTGGGCAACGCGATCCAGTACGTCCCGTCGCCGACGGCGGAGAGATTGTCCGGGTACGCGGGCAGGTCGGCGAGCACCCGGACGCCGCCGCCCAGGTCGACGCGGAGCAGGCGGTGGGTGCTGGTCTCCACGAGCATCAGCGCCGACTCGTCCGGGGTCAGTGCGATCCCGTTGGGGAAGTACAGCCCGTCGGCCACCACGTCGGTGCGGCCGCTGCCCGGATGATGGGCCAGCACCCGACCGTTGGGGCGATGCTCCAGCAGGTCCCGCTTCCAGTGCGAGACCGGGAACCGGTCGGAGGAGTCGGTGAAGTAGATGGTGCCGTCGCGCGCCACCGTCGCGTTGTTGGCCAGGTGCACCAGGGGTGCCGTCCCGGTCAGTTCGCGGACCGCGCCGTCGGGCGTCACCCGCAGCAACCCCCGGTACGCGTCGCAGACGACGAGAGCCTCGCCGGACGTGTCCAACTCGATGCCGAGCGGTCGGCCACCGGTCTCGGCCAGCAGTCGGGGGCGGGTGCCGACCGGCGCGTCGACCGGCCAGCACCAGAGCCGGCCGTCCTCGTCGCCGCTGATCACCCGGCCGGCGTCGTCGACGAGCACGTCCTCCGGGCCGACGGCGCCCTCGGGCAGAGGCAGCAACTCGGCCCGGTCGAGCCTCTGGTCCGTCGGAGCCCACTCCCCGGCCAACGGCGGGGGCGTGGTGGCCGGCTCACGGACGGGACGGATCAACCGGGGCGGCCGGGGACGAGGGACCAGCATCGGCCCATCCTCCACCGCCGGCGGCCGCCGACCGATGATCGACACGACCTCCACCCCGAGGAGGATGGGGAGAGCCTCGGGGTAAGACCCTGGGCGTACCCGGAATCACTCCGGCAGAGGCCGAAACTGTCGGTGGGTGCGGCTAGATTTCTCGGCATGGGAGAGCGGAACGACCGGCTGGACGTGCAGGTCAGCGTGAGTGACCAGATGGTCCTCGTGCGGGTGGCCGGCGAGGTCGACATCGCCACGGTGGCCGCCTTCCGGTCCGCGCTGTGGTCGGTGCCGGCCCGTCCGGTGCTCCAGGTGGACCTGTCCGGGCTGCGGCTGCTCTCCGCCGCCGGCGTCCGCACGCTGCTCGCCGCGCACCTGCGGGTGCGGGCGTGTGGTGGCGCACTGGTCCTGGTCGACCCGAGCCCGGTCGTGGCCCGGGTACTGCGCGCCACCGGCCTGCACCGGGTGATGCCGATCCTGGAGCCGGCCCGGGTCGTCGAGGCCGCCCGTCGCCCGACAGTCGAGCCGGAGCACCTGCAACTGGCCGCCTGACCTGACCCGGAGCGGCCCCCGCGATCCGAGGAGACCGCCCCGGGGCCGTCGGCGCGCCGACGACCCCCGAGCGATCCGACCTGCGGGGCCGTCGCCACGCGCCGGCGACCTCCGAGCGATCCGACCTGCGGGGCCGTCGGCACGCGCCGACGACCCCCCGAGCGTCGGTCAGCGCACGCCGAGCAGGTCGACGACGAACACGAGCGTCTCGCCCGGCTTGATGACGCCGCCCGCGCCGCGGTCGCCGTACCCCAGGTGGGGCGGGATGGTCAGACGACGGCGGCCGCCGACGCGCATGCCGACGACGCCCTGGTCCCAGCCGGCGATGACCTGACCGCCGCCGAGCGGAAACTCGAACGCCTCGCCCCGGTTCCAGGACGAGTCGAACTCGCCGCCGGTGGAGTGTGACACGCCGACGTAGTGCACGCTGGCGAGCTGGCCCGGTTCGGCCTGCGGTCCCTCACCCACGGTGATGTCCTCGATCACGAGGTCGGCCGGCGGCGCACCCTCGATCGGACCCACCTCGGGCTTGCCGGATGAGGCGCCTGCTGCCTGGTTCATGCGGGGATCTCCTGCCGTGTCGGTTGATGTGTCCGGTCACCTCGATCCTGCCGGATCACCCCCCACCGATGTGCGGCAGACCCGCCCACCCCGACCCCAGCCCCACCCCAACCATGCGTCGATCTTGCACTTTCGGTCGCCGGTATGCCCGTATTCACGCCCTTCGTCGGGGCAGTAAGTGCAAGATCGGCGGGCGGGACCGACTTCCTCGGAGCCCCGGTGGGGGCGGGGGCGCACCCTTAGGCTCGAAAGCGGTCCGCGGGTTGGGTGGGCCGTGGTCGAGGCGGAGGGCACCGGTGGCTGAGGCGACGGTCACGGTGCCGCTGTGGGCCTGGGCGGCGACCAGCGCGCTGATCGCCGCGCTGCTCGCCGTGGACGTGCTCCTGCACCGGGACAACCACGTCATCGAGCTACCCGAGGCGGTGCTCTGGAGCGCCGTCTGGATCGGCGCGGGTCTGCTGTTCGGGTTGGTCCTCTGGTGGGGCCTCGGCGGCGACCCGGCCATCGCGTACTTCTCCGGCTACCTGTTGGAGAAGGCGCTCTCGGTGGACAACGTGTTCGTCTTCGCCCTGCTCTTCGGCTACTTCCGTGTGCCACCGGGTTTTCAGCACAAGGTGCTGTTCTGGGGTGTCGTCGGGGCGCTCGTCTTCCGCCTGCTGTTCATCTTCGCCGGCGCCGAACTGTTGGACCGGCTCACCTGGGCCGGGTTCGTGCTGGGCGCCTTCCTGATCTGGACCGGCTGGCGGCTGGCCGTCCGCGGTAAACCGGACGTCGACCCGGACCGCAACGTCGTGGTCCGACTCTTCCGACGGCTGGTGCCCACCGACGCCCGCTACCACGACGACAGGTTCACCGCTCGGGTCGCCGGCCGGCGGGTCGCGACGTTGCTTCTGGTGGCGCTCGTCGCCATCGAGGCCACCGACGTGGTCTTCGCCATCGACTCGGTGGCGGCGATCCTCGCCATCACCACGAACACGTTCCTGGTGTGGACGGCGACCGCGTTCGCCGTACTGGGACTGCGCAGCCTCTACTTCTGCCTCGCCGGCCTGCTACGCCAGTTCGGCTACCTGCGGTACGGGCTCGCGCTGCTGCTCGCTTTCGCGGGGCTGAAGCTCATCCTCGCCGAGACGCCGGTGGGCAAGCTGCCGGTCTGGTCGACACTCGCGGTGGTGGTGGCGACCCTGGCGATCTCCATCGGGGCCAGCGTCGTGGCCGCGCGCCGACCCGGCGTCGACCGCTGATCCGCTGACCCGCCGGACCGCCCGCCTCAGCCGACCACTACCGGTCGAGAGCTCTCGGATTCGGAATTACTGAAGCTCCTGCTTGTCGGCAAACGGTGCGTGTTCGCTACTGGTCGGGCGGGTAGAGGGCGGCGGTAAGCGCACGGCTGCGGGTGTGGTGGCCGAGTGCGTCGGTGTTGTCGACGAACTGGTCGATGGCTCCGGTCAGCGGCAGTGCTCGCAGGGCGGGGTCGGTTATGGCGCGGATCAGCGCCTTGGTGAAGCGTTCCGCGTGCAGGACGCGGAAGGGCCGGTCGTGATAGAGCCGGGCGCGCGGGTCGACTGGCGCGGTCAGGTCGAGGTCGTTGTGCTGGGCCGCGGTGGCCTCGTAGGCGGTCACGAGGTGGTGCTCGCGGTCACGCCAGTTGTCGGCGGCCAGCGCGGCGGCCAGTGTGGCGGCGAGTTGGTCGGTGTCGGGCAGGCGGGTCAAGGCGGTGCCGAGCCATTTGCTGTAGGGCGGGTAGGTCTTGCCGATCAGCAGGCGCAGCCGCATGAGGTCGCGGACCAGGCGGGCGGCCACGACCGCCGAGCCGAGTTCGTCACCGACCTCGCCGCAGCGGCCGACGAATGCTTCCTCCTGGCTGATGCGCTGCCATTGACAGGCGAGCACGTAGCGCCACACGTCGTCGGGATACCAGGCCAGCGCTCGCCGCGCCGTGTGCAGGACACCGATTCCGTCGTGGTACACGGCGCCGGTGGTGGCCTCTGCCAGGGTCTGGGTCGGGGTGGCCAGCCAGTCTCGGGTTGTGATGCCGTTCAGCGGGTTGAAGCCGAGGTGACCGGTCAGCCAGTCGCCGAGTTCGGCGATCACGACGCCGTGCTGGGCGCGTCCGGTCGTGTGCCGCAGGTGGCGGGTGCCGTGGTCGGTGGGGACCAGGCTGGTGGGATAGCCGGCGATCGTGGCGGGCAGCCGTTCGCTGAGCAGGTTGTCGATTCCGGTGCCGTGGCGGGCAAGATTCTCGGCGGTGAGGAACAGGTGCAGTCGCGGACCCCAGTCGTGGTCGGTCGAGCGCTGTGTGTCGAACCCGAGGACCTCGGATCCGGCGCCGATCAACGCCGCGCTGTGGGTGACGTCGGGGAGGTGCCGAGACAGCAAGGGCTGGACCGCGTCGGCGTAGAGCCGCCGGGACAGCTCGACGCCGGAGATGAAGTTCACGGACACGCTCGGCATCCTCGCAGCGCGGACCGATCGTCGGCGACGGATTTCCGCTGTTTCGGGGCAAGCCCGATCGTCGGTGAGGGCCGGGTGGCCACGACGCCGGTGTAGCGGGTGCCAACTTGGATGCTCAGGCCGAACAGGTCGGCCAGGCGGCGAACATCGCCGCTGGTGGCGTGGGCCCCGTCGAGGATGCGGTCTTCGCGGATCGCGGCGATCGACAGGTCGGCCCGGTTCGGCGCCGGGCCGGCTGGGCGTCGGTCAGGGCCGGCCCGGTTCGATGTGGGCGGTCACGTCGAGGTGCGCCGGCTGGCAGTCGGTCGTCGCCGCGAACCGGCGGACGGCGGCGCGGACGTGCTCGCGGACACCCGCGGTCGTCGCGTCGGCGGTCAGGTCCACCCGGATCCACACGTCGGGGTGCGGCGGCTCGCCGGTGAGCACCACGCGGGCCCGGCGTACCCCGGGGTTGCCGGTCAGGTCGCGGACCAGCGCGTCGGTGAGGACGTCGGCGGCCAGCCGGGTCCGGCCCGGTCGTCGCCCGGGGTGGCTCAGGGTGCCGCGCAGCGTACCGGCGGGTCGTCGCACCTCCCGGGCCAGCAGGCGTTGCCCGGCCAGGGCGACCAGCGCCCCGCCGACCGCCGCCGCCAGGGTGCTCCACGGTGTGGCCATCCGCCACCGTTCCAGCAGCCCGACGCTGAGCACCACCGCCTGTGGATCGGCGCCGGGCAGGCTGCCGTGGCCGGCCGCCAGCGTCACCGCGCCGCCTCCCACCAACAGCAGCGCGACGACTGTCCACAGCAGGCGGTGTCCGGCGTTGGTCATGCCGGGCGCCGGCGGGGTTGGAGCCGGACGTCGATGTGGCCGGAGCGGGGCGCCGTGAGCCGGTGCAACTCCTGGTGCACCGCGTACTCGATCTCCGCCCGGGCGGCCGGGTCACCTGTCGCGCGCACCCGGGGGCGCCACTGGCCGCCGCGCCGTCGGACCCGGACCCGGGCGCGGCGTACGCCCGGCACCGCGCTGGCGGCGTCGGCCAGCCGCCGCTCCACGCTGCGCCGGTGCAGGTGCCAGCCGTCGCGGTCGTCGGTGCGCAACCGCGCGGGCGTCCAGGGGCGCAGTTGGGCGACCAGGATGGCCAGGCCCAGCAGTACGGCGCCGCCGGCCACCGCCTGGACGACCGGGTCGCGCCACCGGGTGCCGCTCAGGGCGTCGAGCCAGCCGGTGGGGTCCAGTGGCGCCGGCCGGTGCAGGGCGAGGAGCAGTGCCTGGACGGCCACCAGCGTCCCGCCGACGAGCAGGGCGGTGGCCAGCAGCAGCGAGGCGATCCGGTTGACGCTGCGCATCTCAGCCGCCCTCGGCGGTCGCGGGGGCGGCGGAGACGTCGACGCCCGGGACGAGCAGGTCGTCCACGGTGACTGTCACCACCGCCACGCGGAGCCCGGTGCTGGCGGCCACCCGGTCGGCGACCACCGCCCGGACCGTCTCGGCGATGGCGGGCACGCTGTGCCCGTACCAGGTGATCAGGTGTAGGTCGAGGCCGACGGACCGGTCGTCGAGGCGGACCGCCGCCGGGCGGACGACGGACACGCCCGGCACGTGGCCGGCCGTCTGGACCGCGATCCGCGCGACCTCGGCCGCGTCGGCGGGGTGGGTGGTCATCGGCGGCGCCGCGGGTGCGGGTGGCGGTCGCCGAGGCCGGTCACCGTGAGGTCACCGTCGAGCACCCGGACCACCAGCCAGCCGAGCAGGCCCGCGAGCACGGCGAGGGCGGCCACGCCGATGCCGGCGAGTGCCCAGACCGCCACGGCGAGAAACCCGGCGAGGAAGCCGAACTGCTGTCGCGACATGCTCACCTCCGGCCGGTCCGGTACCGGCGGTGGCTGGATACACCCGTCGGGCGTCCCTGGAACGTCGGTCGTCTGTGATTCAGGTCACAGCCCGACTCGGAGTCCCATGATCGAGCACCTAGACTCGGCCCGGCTCGACCGACCGGCGGATGGATCAGGCAGATGACGAGCATCGGCAGCGACGACCGCGCTTGGCTGCGGGCGCTGCCCGCCGACGGCGGACGCGAGCCGCTGTTCGGTCGCGCCGGCCACCGGGTCCACCCGGCACTTCGGCTCAGCGATCTGGTCCAGGGTCGCCCGCCCGGGGTCACCGGCAGTCAGTGGAGTTCGGCCAGCCGTGCCAGCTTCGACCTCGTGATCTGCGCCGCCGACACCGGCCGGGCGATCGTCGCCGTGCAGATGGGGCCGGTCGCCTCCGCCGGCTCGGCGCAGCAGCGCGTCGAGCGACTCACCGACGCGGTGAGCGCGGCCGCCGGCCTGCCCGTGCTGCGGATCGGGTCGCCCACGTTGCGGGCCGCCGAGCACGGCCGGCGCCTCGTGGAGTACGTGATCGACGCACGCGCCTACGTGGCGGGCGGCGCCGGGGCGACCGTCGATGGGGACGACCCGGCCCCGGTGAGCTTCCGGGACATCCTCGGTCGGTTACCGGACGGCCGTACCGGGCCGGTCAACGACCTCGGCGCGCTGAGCCGCGCGGCGGTGGTCGACGCGTACGTGGCGGGACGGGTTGCCGACCCGATCGTGCGAGGACTGCACGTGCGGTGGGCCGACGGGACGGCACAGGGGTGGAGTTGGGTGCAGGTCCGCCCCGACGCGTGCCTCGTCGAGCGGGTCTCGGTGACCGAGCACCGCTTCTCCTGCGGCATCAACGCGGCCCAACTGGCCGAGGATCTCGCCACCGTCGCGGTGGGGGAGCGGCTGCGCACGAACGCCGGCACTGACCTGTTGCCCCGCGCCGAGTTGACCGCGCAGATTGTCGCGCTGAGCCGCCGCCGTGACGAACTGGTCGGCGGGTTCGCCTTCGACCACCTCTGCGCCGACTGACCGGCGCCCGTTCTTCCTGCTGACACCGGCTCCGGATCCGGCCCCGGCAATTTCCTGCCCGACGGTTGAACCTTCCCGGTCGCCGTCCCGTACTCCTGCGCGAATGAACAGGATCTCCCCATCCGCGTCCGCCGGGCGCGGGAGACGGTGCGGAAAGGGCATCGTCGGCCATCGACGCATTACCCGGGTAGGTCACGGTGCTCACCGCCGTGGCGTGCCCTCTCACATCCGTCGGTCCGCCGAGGGCAGGAATCCACTACCGGATCGAGAAGGAGAGCAATTCGATGCGCAGGTCCACACGGGCGAGCCGGCCATCCGGCAACGCGCGGAGCAAGCGTCTGCTGGCCGTTGTCGGCACGCTCGTGGTCTTCGGCGGAGTCGTCGCCGTGACCCAGATTTCGTCGGCCCAGGACCGGCGGACAAATAAGCCGCGTCCGGCTGCCGGACAGTGCGTGGAGCCGAGCCCGGGTTCGACCGCGCCGGCTGGCGGCGCCTCGACCAGCCGGACCTGGCAGAACGGCCGGTGGGTGCGTAACCACTGGGGTGACGGACAGCAGTCGGTCCCCGAGTGCGAGGACGGCAAGGACGGCACGGTGGGCACCGGCACGGCCATCGCGTGTCCGGATGTGACGGCGAAGTTGCCGCAGGTGCCGGCCCAGGCGCGGGCCGAGGTGGATCGCGGTCTCGCCCAGTTGCAGGCCCAGATCGCCGAGGCGGACCGCCGGCTGGCCGCCGAGGGCAACAAGGGTGAGGCGTTCATCCGTAACGCCATCCTCCAGCCGCTGGCCGGCAAGCGGCGCGCGGTGCTGGACCGGATCACGACCGCGATCGACCGGGTCGGACCTCGGCCGCAGGGCCTCGCGCAGCTCGCCGACTGTCAGGTGCAGCCGACCGGCAACAACGGCGGCGGCACGCCCACCACCACTCCCGGTGGCGGCAACAACGGTGGCGGCAACAACGGTGGCAACGCCCCCGGCGCCGGGCTCGGCGTGCTGGCCAACGACTGCGACGAGAGCCGGCTCCAGCCGCACGACGGTTTCCAGATCGGCAACCGCTGCGTGAGCACCGAGTTCGGTGAGGTCGGCGCCGCCGCCAACAACCCGTCCCTGCTGATTACCCAGTTCCCCCAGCAGGTCGGCCAGAACCAGGCCTTCACCCTGCGGGTCAGCACCCGCAACCTGATCCGGGACCGCTTCCTGGCCGCCGGTCAGGGTGGCTACTACGTGGAGAGCTCGCTGCTCAACGCCCAGGGCCTGGTCCGGGGTCACTTCCACACCGCCTGCCGGATGCTGGACAGTCTGACCGCCCCGCCGGAGCCGCAGGAGGTGCCCGCGTTCTTCGTCGCGACCGAGGACGGCCGCGGTGGTGCCCAGCCCGACGAGGTGACCATCCAGATTCCGGGCCTGCCGGAGTCGGGTACCGCGCAGTGCTCCGTCTGGGCCGGTGACGGCTCGCACCGCCTGCCGATGATGGAGCGGGCCAACCAGACCCCCGCCTTCGACTCGGTACGGATCACCGTCAACTGACCCAGCACGACCGGCGGTGGCCGGTCACCCGGGCGATGACCCTGGGTGACCGGCCACCGTCGTGTCGTGCCGGAACAATCCGACGGGGTCCCGCCGTCACAGCGGGACCCCGTCGGCAACGTACGTGTCAGCGCGCCTTGTACGCCTCGACGACCTCAACCGGGATCCGACCCCGCTCGGAAATTTTGTAGCCGTTCTTGACGGCCCATTCCCGGATGGCCCGGTTCTGCTCCCGATCCATTCCGGCACCGACGGGTCGTCCGGGCCTCCGGATCGATCGGGTGCTCTCCACCGGGCCGCGCCCGATCCGCCGACCCGCATTGATGTACGGATCCAGCGACTTGCGCAAGACGCCGGCATTTTCGTCCGAGACGTCGATCGTGTAGGCCACTCCGTCGAGACTGAACTCGACCGTCCGGTCGGCCTTGCCGCCGTCGAGGTCGTCGGTCAGGACCGTGATTACTTTTCTCGCCATTGCCGATTACTCCCTGTGTCCGGCGGGATGTGTCCAAAGTCTGACCTATCACCCCGGTAATCCGCAACAATATGCGTCCCATTCGGCGCGTCGTGATTCCCGTACCGAAAAAAACCGTGAATCGGTGCGATGACGGAACCCTCAATCGAGCAGGCCGGTGTGCCCGGCCACGGCGGCCGCCTCGGCCCGGTTCGACACCCGCAGCCTGCGCAGCAACGCGGCGGTCATCCGTTTCACCGTCCGTTCCGAGACGTGCAGTTCCTCGGCGATGTCGACTGTCGTACGGCCGGCGGCGATCGCGCGCAGCAGTCGCCGTTCCTCGCCGTCCAGGTCGACGGACGTGGCGTGTGCGGGGCGCAGCATGGCACGGAGCAACTCGGCGGGGAGCACCGCCCAGCCATCGAGGATGGCCAGCAGCGGGGGCAGCAGTTCCTCCGGTTCGCTGGTCTTCGGCAGGAACCCCTCGGCGCCGGCCCGCAGCGCCTCCACCGCCGGAGCGGTGTCGACGGAACCGGACATCGCGACCACCCGTACCCGTGGGGTGGTCCGCCTGATCGCGGCCACCGCCCGGATCCCGCCGGGTGCCGGCATGTGCAGGTCGACCAGGACCAGGTCGGGCCGGCAGCGGCTGGTCAGCGCTGCCGCGGCGGCGGCGTCGCCGGTCGACGCGACCACCTCGGCCCGGCCGTCGGTGGTGATCGGAAGCAGTAACTCCAGCCCGCGGACGAAGAGGGCGTGATCGTCCACGACGACGAGTCGAAGGGTTGCTGCTCCCGGCATGTCTGCGCCGTTCCCCAGCGGGTACCGATCATGCGGGTACGCACCGAACGAGGGAAGTCGGGTGGAACCCTCCCTGGAGTGGTCTGGGTCACAGTCCGGAACAAGGGGAACGCTTTGTTACTTGAGTGAGACACGCTCAACTCAACGCGATAGCAGGTGTTCGATGGCAACTCTTCCGGTACTTCCCCTGACCGACGCCGTGCTGCTGCCCGGCATGGTCATCCCGGTGACCCTCGACCCGACCACCCAGGCCGCGATCGACGCGGCCCGGGCGACCGGCGATCGCCAGCTGCTGGCCGTGCCGCGCATCGACGGCGAGTACGGCCCGGTCGGCGTCGTCGCCACCATCGAGAAGGTTGGCCGGCTGCCCGAGGGTGAGCCCGCCGCCGTCATCCGTGGCCTGTCCCGGGCCCGGATCGGCTCCGGCGTGCCCGGCCCGGGCGCCGCCCTCTGGGTCGAGGCGACCGAACTCGACGAACCCGCTCCCGCCGGCCGCGCCCGGGAACTCGCCCGCGAGTACCGCGCCCTGGTGACCTCCGTGCTCCAACAGCGAGGCGCCTGGCAGGTCATCGACGCGGTGGAGCGGATGACCGACCTGTCCGAGCTGGCCGACTCCGCCGGCTACGCACCCTGGTTGACCCTGGACCAGAAGACCGAGCTGCTCGGCGCGCCGGACGTCACCGCCCGGCTGGAGCTGCTGGTCGGCTGGGTGAAGGACTACCTGGCCGAGCAGGAGGTCACCGAGCAGATCAACAGTGACGTCCGCGAGGGGCTGGAGAAGTCCCAGCGGGAGTTCCTGCTGCGCCAGCAGCTCGCCGCGATCCGTAAGGAACTGGGTGAGGACGAGCCGGACGGCTCGGCCGACTACCGCTCCCGGGTCGAGTCCGCCGAGCTGCCGGAGAAGGTCCGCGAGGCGGCGATGCGCGAGGTCGGCAAGCTGGAGCGGGCCAGCGACGCCTCCCCGGAGGCCGGCTGGATCCGCACCTGGCTCGACACCGTGCTCGAAATGCCGTGGGGCACGCGTACCGAGGACAACACCGACCTGGCCGCGGCCCGGGCGGTGCTCGACGCCGACCACGCCGGCCTGGCCGACGTGAAGGACCGCATCCTGGAGTACCTGGCCGTGCGCAACCGGCGGGCCGAGCGCAACCTCGGTGTGGTCGGCGGTCGCGGCTCCGGCGCGGTGCTCGCCCTCGCCGGCCCTCCCGGGGTCGGCAAGACCAGCCTCGGCGAGTCCGTGGCACGCGCGCTCGGGCGCAACTTCGTCCGGGTGTCGCTCGGCGGCGTCCGCGACGAGGCGGAGATCCGCGGTCACCGGCGCACCTACGTCGGCGCGCTGCCCGGTCGGATCGTCCGCGCGCTGCGCGAGGCCGGCTCGATGAACCCGGTCGTGCTCCTCGACGAGGTGGACAAGCTGGCCGCCGGCTACGCCGGTGACCCGGCCGCCGCCCTGCTGGAGGTGCTCGACCCCGCCCAGAACCACACCTTCCGGGATCACTACCTGGAGGTCGACCTGGACCTGTCCGACGTGCTGTTCCTGGCCACCGCCAACGTGGTGGAGTCCATCCCCGGCCCGCTGCTGGACCGGATGGAGCTGGTCACCCTGGACGGCTACACCGAGGACGAGAAGGTCGCCATCGCCCGCGACCACCTGCTGCCCCGGCAGCGGGAGCGGGCCGGGCTGACCGCCGACGAGGTGGAGATCGCCGACGAGGCGTTGGCGCTGATCGCGGGGGAGTACACCCGGGAGGCCGGAGTCCGGCAGCTCGAGCGTGGCCTCGCCAAGATCCTGCGCAAGGTGGCGGTGACGCTGGCGACCGACCCGACGCCGGTACGCGTCGACACCGACAACCTCGCCACCTATCTGGGACGGCCGAAGTTCACCCCGGAGTCGGCGGAGCGTACCGCCGTGCCCGGCGTGGCGACCGGCCTCGCCGTCACCGGCGCCGGTGGCGACGTGCTCTTCATCGAGGCGACGAGCATGGAGGGCGAGCCGGGGCTGACCCTGACCGGCCAGCTCGGCGACGTGATGAAGGAGTCGGCGCACATCGCCCTGTCGTACCTGCGCTCCAACGGGCGCCGGTTCGGCATCGACCCGAACGTCCTGGCCGGACGCCGGATCCACGTCCACTTCCCGGCGGGCGCGGTGCCCAAGGACGGCCCGAGCGCCGGCATCACCATGGTCACGGCCCTGGCGTCGCTGGTCACCGGCCGGCCGGTCCGCCCCGAGTTCGGGATGACCGGCGAGGTGACGCTCTCCGGTCGGGTGCTGCCGATCGGCGGGGTGAAGCAGAAGCTGCTCGCCGCGCACCGGGCCGGTCTCACCGAGGTGATCATCCCGGCGCGTAACGAGCCCGACCTGGACGACCTGCCGGCCGAGGTGCGCGAGGCGCTGACCGTGCACACCCTGGCCGACGTGGCCGACGTGCTCGCCCTGGCGCTGCGCCCGGCCGACGTCACGACGCTTGACGGGCCGGCGCTCTTCAAGGTCTGACGCTCCGACCACCAAGGACCCCCGCCGTCAGCGCAGACGGCGGGGGTCCTTGGCGTACGCGGAACAGGTCTACTGTCTCGGCTGAACCCTCAACCACCTCTCCGCCGCGAGGCGGTGCCCCCGGAGGTAACCCCCGTGAACCTGGTGCTCGGGATCATCCAGATCCTGCTCGCTGTCGTCTTCCTCGGCGCCGGCCTGGCCAAGCTGACCCAGCCCAAAGAGAAGCTGCGCGACCGGATGGGCTGGGTGGACCCGGTGCCGCCGACCCAGGTGAAGGCGCTGGGCGCGGTCGAGGTGCTGGCGGCCCTCGGGCTGGTGCTGCCCCCGCTCACCGGCATCGCCACCGTGCTCACCCCGCTGGCCGCCGTCGGGCTGGTCATCGTCATGGCCGGCGGCATCCTGGTGCACCTGCGCGACCGGAAGACGTACGACACGGCGGCCGAGCGTCGCAGGGAGGTTCAGGGCGCGATCGTGTGCGCCGTGCTGCTCATCCTCGCCGCGGTGGTCGCCTGGGGACGGTTCGGCCCGTACTCCCTCTGAACCGCAGCGCCGGCGACCGTCGTGCCTGGCGGTCGCCGGCGGCGTGCTCAGGCCGGCGGTCGCCGGCGGCGGGCTCAGCGCTCGTCGCCCCCGCGGTCGCGGCGCACCGTGGCCTTGCGGCCCTTGATCGTGCTCTGCCGCAGCCCGGAGATCACCTCGTCGGCCACCCCCTGCGGCACCTCCACCAACGAGAACCGGTCGGCGATCTCGATCGAGCCGATGTCCCGGCCACGGATCCCGGTCTCCCCGGTGATTGCGCCCACCAGATCCTGCGGGCGCACCCCGGCCCGCCGGCCCAGGCCGACGAAGACCTGGACGGTGTTGCCGCCGCCCGAGCGCGGCCGGCCCCCGCCCCGCCGGTCGCCGCCCCGGCCGCCGCTCTCCGGTCGACCCTCGCGCGGACCGCGCACCGGCACCTGCGGGATCTCCACCTCGTCGTCGGAGCCCGGCGACGTCACCTCGTGGGCCAGCTTCACGGCGGCGAGGGCGACCTCCATCAGGTCGAACTCGTCGGTGAGCGTCTCCACGATCACCCGGTACCCGTCGAGGTCGTCCTCCAGCAGACTCTCCCGCAGCGCCGCCTGGGTCATCTCCAACCGCCGGGTCCGCATGTCGGCCACGGTGGGGATCTTGTCGATGGTGATCCGCTGACCGGTCACCCGCTCGATGGTCTTGAGCATCCGGTGCTCACGCGGCTCGGCGAGGGTGATCGCCACGCCCTCGCGGCCGGCCCGGCCCACCCGACCGATCCGGTGCACGTACGACTCGGGGGCGGACGGCACGTCGTAGTTGACCACGTGGGTGAGCTGCTCGACGTCCAGCCCACGGGCCGCCACGTCGGTGGCCACCAGCAGGTCGGCGGTGCCCGCCCGCAGGCGGCCCATCACCCGGTCGCGCTGCTCCTGGCTCATCCCGCCGTGCAGCGCCTCGGAGCGGTAACCCCGACCGTTCATCGTCTCGGTCAGCCGGTCGACCTCCTCGCGGCTGCGGCAGAACACGATCGCCGCGGTGGGGGACTCCACGTCCAGCACCCGGCCCAGCGCGGCCGGCTTGTGTGCCCGCGTCACGATGTAGGCGCTCTGTCGCACCCGGGGCGCCTCACCGGCGACCGTCTGCTCCCGGCCGATCTCGATCCGGACCGGCTCGCGCAGGTGCTGGCGGGCCATCCCGTCGATGCGCGACGGCATGGTGGCCGAGAAGAGCACCGTCTGACGCTGCGCCGGAGCGTGCTCCAGGATCGCCTCGATGTCCTCGGCGAAGCCCATGTCGAGCATCTCGTCGGCCTCGTCGAGCACCACCGTGGCGAGCCCGCCCAGGCGCAGGGTGCCCCGGGCGATGTGGTCGAGGGCCCGACCCGGGGTGGCCACGACCACGTCGACGCCGCTGTCCAGGGCCCGCAACTGCCGCCCGATCGGCTGCCCACCGTAGATCGGCAGCACCCGCGCACCCAGGTCCTTGCCGTATCGGTGGAACGCCTCGGAGACCTGCACCGCCAGCTCCCGGGTCGGCACCAGCACCAGCGCCACCGGGTCGCCGTCGCGGCGGTGGGGCGTCATGAGGTTCAGCAGCGGCAGCGCGAACGCCGCCGTCTTGCCGGTGCCGGTGGCCGCCTGACCCAGCAGGTCCCGGCCTTCCAGCAGTGGCGGGATCGCCTCCCGCTGGATGGGGGTCGGCTCCTCGTACCCGAGGGCGGCGAGCGCGCCCAGCAGTTCGGCGCGTAGCCCGAGGTCGGTGAAGGCGCTCACCTCGTCGGTGCCGTCGGGGGTGGCGTCAATCGGTGCGTCGATCGGTGCGTCGTGCTGTGCAGGTGCGGAACTCATGGGCCAAGCCTTTCATTACGCCGTCCAGGCCGCTGCGCCGACCGCCACAAGAGCGCGATCGGCGACCAGCGGCACCCCCACAGGGTCGCCCCCGTCAGACGGCGCCGGTCAGGATTGCCACGATCATGATGCCTCCCAGCGTGACGTCGAGCACGCCGCACCACTCGGCGTACCCGCGTGGCACCACCCGGCCGGTGCGGTGGTGGACCAGGTCCCACCCGGCGTGCACCAGCCAGCCCAACGCCACCAGCCACGCGGCCACCTGACCCCCGACGCTGACCGCGGTCAGCGTCAGCCCCACCCAGACGACCAGGCCGACCAGTTGGGTGGCGAGCACGCCCGGCCCGTGCAGGGTGCGTCGGACCAGGCCGATCAGCAGGTACCCGCCGGGCAGCACCAGCATCGTCCACGGGCTGAGCATCCTCGGGTCGACCCACAGTTCCACGGTCAGCAACAGCGCCAGACCGGCCGGCCAGTGGTGGGCCAGCGCCGTCACGGCCGGATGCCGGCGTACCGCCACCGGCGTCTCGTGCCGATGACGCACCGCCACCAGCACCATCGCCGGCACCATCAGCAGGTGACCGCCGAGCATCAGGGCGTCGCCAGCCAGCCGGCCGGCCCAGAACGGTACGAGCACCAACAGGAACGGCACGTACATCGCCGCGGCCATCTCGACGACCCCCCGCCAGTGGTGCGCCCGGTAGCGCATCCACACCGTCATCCCGACCGTCATGTTCGTGGCCATCACCAGCGCGGCGACGTCTGGCCGGCCCAGCGTCCCGGTCAGCCCGAGCAGGATGCCGGCAGCGTCCCACAGGGGCCCGAGCAGCAGCATCCCGCCGACCATCGCCAGCGCCATCTCGACCAGATGCCACCACAGCCGCCGCGTGCCGGCGCCGGGCGCTGCCGGCGT
Organism: Micromonospora sp. NPDC085948; assembly: GCF_040686315.1. Lineage (NCBI taxonomy): Bacteria > Bacillati > Actinomycetota > Actinomycetes > Micromonosporales > Micromonosporaceae > Micromonospora > Micromonospora sp. NPDC085948. The sequence continues at coordinate 203,563 of NZ_JBFBJW010000009.1, forward strand.
CGGCGCGGGAGACGGTACGACCATGCTGTCCGCGTACACCCGTGTGTTTTCCATGCCGTTGACCCTGCCGGTGTCCCGGCGCGGTCGGCAGGCTCGTTGAGCACGGAAATCCCGTGCGGTTCGCACGGTTCAACCGTGACGTCTCGCATGGGTGGACCGGGTGCCGGGCGGTCCTAGGATCGGTGCGTGGCGAGCGAGGCGGTGACCCCCCGGGCGGACCGACGGCTGCACCGGGCTCGGCAGGCGACGCTGCTGTCGCTGGCCACCGGCGTGTGGGCGGCCGTCCTGCTGCCCGCGGTCGGCCTGACCCGGGAGCCGTCCGCCGTCCGCGTCGTGCTCGGCGCGGTCGGGATCCTCGTCTTCGCGGCCACCCAGACCGCTGTGCTGTACGCGGCGGTCACCCCCTGGCTCGCGCACCGGTGGCGACGTCGCGCCCAGTTCGGGCTGGTCGTCGTGGCGGCGCTGACCGTGCCGTCGGTGGCCCCGGTCGCGGCCGGGGCCTGGCCGACCTGGGCGTGGATCGGGGCCTCCCTGGTGGGGATGGCCCCCCTGCTGGTCCGCCTCCCGGGGGCGCTGGCGGTCATCGCCGGCACCCTGCTCGTCTCGGCGGCGGTGGCCTGGTGGACCGGCGGGTCCCTGGGGCGGTCCGTGGCCGTGACCGGCGGCGTCGGGGTGGGCGTGGCCGCGGTCAACTGGTTCCAGGTCTGGTTCTGGGGTCTGCTGGTGGAGGCTCGGCAGGGTCAGACCGCCCAGGCCCGGCTGGCCGCCGCCGAGGAGCGGCTGCGCTTCGCCCGGGACGTGCACGACCTGCTGGGGCACAGTCTCACCGTGATCGCGCTGAAGGCCGAACTCGCCGCGCGGCTCGCACCCGTCGACGCGGAGCGGGCTGGGCGGGAGGCCGCCGAGGTGCAACGGCTTGCCGCCTCCGCGCTCACCGAGGTCCGCGAGAGCGTGCACGGCTACCGGGCCGTCGACCTCGGCGAGCAACTGGCCGCCGTGGCGGACGTGCTGCGCTCCTGCGGGGTGCGCTGCACGGTGCCGCCAGACGTCGACCTACCGCAGCCGGCCGCCACCGAACTGGCGGCGGTGCTGCGCGAGGCGGGCACCAACGTGCTCCGGCACAGCCGGGCCGAGTGGTGCCGGATCCACATCGACCGGGACGAGAACGGGGCCAGGATGACAATCGCCAACGACGGTGCCGACGACAACGGTCCGGACGAGCACAGCCACGGCCTGCGCGGCCTGGCCGACCGGCTGGCCGCGGCCGGGGGAGAGCTGCGGGTCCGCCGGGAGGACCGGGTGTTCACCCTTGAGGCGACCGTACCGGTGCCGTCGTGATCCGGGTCCTGCTCGCCGACGACGAGGACCTGATCCGGGTCGCGGTCGCCGCGCTGCTCGGCCTCGAACCGGACATCGACGTGGTGGCCCAGGCCGCCGACGGAGCCGCTGCGGTGACCGCGACGCTCGCGCACCGCCCGGACGTGGCGGTGGTGGACCTGGAGATGCCCGGCCTGGACGGCATCGCGGTGGCCGCCGAGCTGACCCGGGTCCGCCCGGAGTGCGCGGTGGTCGTGCTGACCGGGCACGGTCGTCCCGGGCACCTGCGGCAGGCGCTGACCGCCGGGGCGCGCGGTTTCGTGCCCAAGGGCTCGCCGGGCGGCGCGCTCGCCGACGTGATCCGCCGGGTGCACGCCGGCGGCCGGTACGTCGACCCGTCGCTGGCCGCCGACGCGTTGACCCTGCCCGCGTGCCCGCTGACGCCCCGGGAACTGGAGACGTTGCGGCTGGCCGAGTTCGGCGCCCCGGTCGCGGTGATCGCCCGCCGGGTGCACCTGTCCATCGGCACCGTCCGCAACCACCTGTCCGCCGCGGTGCAGAAGCTCGGCGCGGCCGACCGGGCCGAGGCGGTCCGCGCCGCCCGGGACAACGGCTGGCTCTGACCGCTTGCGTGGCGACCCGCCACCGCCGTGTCCTGGTGCGGGCGTGCCGCGGTGACGACCACGCCGTCAACCAACACCCCGCCGAGCGTTGCGACGTCATCACGCTGCGTCGCACTATGGTCAGTGGGTGTTCGGGATATCCCGGGAGGACAGAGGATGAATCACGCCGTCGTGGAAGCCATGACCCAACGTGGTGAGACCGCCGACTCTCTCGCCGCTCAGACCGGTGTCGATCCGAAGACGGCGGCCCGTTGGGCAAACCCGGGACGGATTCCGCAGACACGACACCGTGCCCAGGTCGCGGCGATCCTCGGCCGGGAGGTGATCGACCTGTGGCCGGACGTCCTGAAGCGGCGCGAGCCTGCATGGTTCCGGCCGTGGGCCGACATCGAACGTGAGGCGGTTTCGCTACGTTGGTTCGAGTTGGCCTGGGTGCCTGGTCTCCTGCAGACCGAGGCGTACGCGCGGGCGACGCTGGCGGGGGAGTCGCTGTCCGGCGAGGACGTCGATCATCTCGTGCAGGCACGCATCGGACGGCAGGCCGTCCTCCACCGTGACCAGCCCCCACTCCTGATCGCCGTGCTGGACGAGGCCGTGGTGCGGCGTTCGGCGTACGGCGATCGAGATCTCATGCGCGAGCAGTGCGAGCATCTCGTCGCGTGTGCGCAACTGCCGTCGGTGCAGGTCTACGTCGTGCCGACCGCAGTCGGCATGTACCCGGGCCTGGGTGGGCCGTTCATCGTCGCCGAGTTGGACGGCGGCGGGCGCGTCGCCCACATCGATGGCCAGGCGCAGGCGCAGATAACCGAGCAGCAGGCAGAAATTGCTACCCTGGACCGACGATGGGAACGCATTCGCGGGGAAACCCTCTCGCGCGGACAGTCCCTAGACCTGCTCAGGGAAGCGGCATCATCATGGACGTGACCGGTGCGCGGTGGCGCAAGAGCACCAAGAGCGGCAACAACGGTGGAGCGTGCGTGGAGGTCGCCGACAACCTTCCGGGCGTCGTCCTGGTTCGGGACACGAAGGACCGTGACGGCGTGACGTTGGCCTTCGCGCCGGAGGCGTGGCGAGGCTTCGTCGCTTTCACGCGAGCCCAGCGCTAGGTGTGCGTCGTGGCGTGGGATCGCGCCACCCCTGGCCCTGATCACTGGCGGCCTTCGCCCCGTCGGGCGTCGTCCGATGGCGTGCCGGTTTAGGGGTGGCCGGTGACCGGGCAATCAGGAGCGACATCCGAGGTGTCCTGGGAGTCCTGAATCGGAGGCCGAGATGCGCTGGCTGCTCCTCCTTCTCATTGTCCTGCTGGTTGTCGGCGGGCTCTGGCTGCCCCGCCGCGCGAGGCGGGCGGGCAGGTCCCTGCGGCGACAACTGGACGACTGACGAGACGGCGAGGGGCGCGCGGTGAACGCCGCGGACTGGCGGCGGCAGTTCGGCGGGCCCCGGATCGTCCACGGTGATCTGCCCCTGCGGATCGAGGGAGTGGTCAAGCCGTGGTCGATGGACGTCGGTCACAGCAAGCTGCACCTGCGGGGCATCATCGGCGACCAGGAGGGCGACGACGACCTCCGGGTGCTGGACCTGGTGTTCCACGACGTCTCGCGGATCTGCGTTCCGGACGTGTGCCGCCGGTTCGAGCTCCGGGTTGCGTCCGCCGAGCAGAAGGCCGCCGAAGAGGAACGGGTCGGGATGCGCTGGCCCTACGGGACGATGTTCCTCCTCGACCGCGACCGGGCCACGGACTATGTCGTGGCCGGCCGGGTCTACTGGGCCGAGGTCGGTATCTCGCCGGCTGACCCGTCCCCGCTGCTGGGGGAGCGTGCAGACGCCGTGGGTCCCGACGAGATCTTCTTTGCCTGAGCGAACAATCCGGCGGCGCTCACGAACCGGGACGCCGATCCGTCCGGATGACGGGGACGGTCGGGCTAGCGTGGGCGCGTGCGTACGGTGGAACTGGTCTGCTCGCCTGGCCTGGAGGTCGCGGTCCGGGCAGTCTGGCAGCGGTTGGCGGCCGCCGGGTTGCCCAGCCTGGCGCGCAACATCCATCCGACCAACCGGCCGCACCTGACCCTCGCCGCCGTCGACGAGTTTCCGCCCGGGGTCGAGTACCGCCTGGCCGAGGTGTTCGACGCCGCGCTGCCGGTGCCGGTCGCGCTCGACCGCGTCGTCGTCCTCGACGGCAGCGCCCCGCTGGTCTGGCTCGTCCGGCCGACGTCGGCGCTGACCAGGCTGCACGCCGCCGTCTGGGACGTCCTCGCCGAGGCCGACGGGCACCGCCCGTGGCACGCCCCGGGGGCGTGGGTGCCGCACCTGAGCCTGGCCCTGCGGTTCCGCGACGCGGACCTGCGGGTGGCCCGGGGCGTCGCGGGCGGGCAGCGCCCGACGGGGGACTTCGACGCCGCCCGCAGCTACGACGGGTCGGACCGGACGGTGACGCCGCTGACCCGGCTCCGCTAGGGTCAGCGCCCAATCGTCGGAGCGGGGGTTCCGGGTGCGGGATATCGGTTCCCACGAGGTTCAGGTGCGCGACGCGGGTGTCCCTGAGCAGTGCTGCTTCTGCGGCCGGCTGTCGCTGGGGCTGTCGGGTCAGGACTTCTACCTGGCGCCGTACTTCCTCGGTCCGGACCGGTCCGGCACCGACGACCGGTACGGCCAGTGCCACCTCAGGTGCCTGCGGGAGTCGGGTCTGGCTTGCCGCTGGGCGAGTGGTGTCGGTGACTACTTCTGCCGGCGGTGGCCGGACTGGACGGGTGTGCGCGGCGACGCGTGGCGGGTGCACGTCAGCCCGCCCGCCAGGACGCTCATCCTCTGGTCGGCGCACGGGTGGTTCGCCATGCTTCCGTTCCACGCCCTGCGGGCCGGCGAGGTGCCACCGGCGGTCGGCCCGCCGGCCGAGGGTCGGGTGCTGCTGGGCGTCTCGTCCACGGTGGGGTACGAGGGCGGCCCGTACGAGAGGATCTTCGCGGGGCTCGGCGGCGCTCCACCGGACCGGATCGACCTGCCGACGCTCCTTGCCGACCTGGACAGCGCGGACCGGGTGCTCACGCCGCACGTGCTCCGGGGCGGCTGGGTCGAGCGGGTCGCGTCCGAGGACCGCAAGGTGTCGCTGCCGGCCGAGTACCAGGCTCGGCACGCCGTCGAACTCGACGCGGATCTGGTCGACGCCTGCCGGCTGGCCGTACGCGCCTCGGTGGGCTGGCGGCAGCGGCGACGACGGGGGTGACCGGTCGCCACGTACCGTGGGTCGGTGATTGTCGATTGGGGTTCGTTGCGCGCGGCATCGGGCTGGGCAACGACGTTGCCCGCTGCCATCAGCCGGCTTGACCTCGACGCGGGCAGCTCCGCCGGCGCGGACGCCTTCCGCCACCTCGCCTGCGAGGTGGCACCACAAGGAATCCTCTACGAGGCGGCGCCCTGGGTCGCCGCTGAGATCGTCCGCGCCCTGCCCGGCTGGAGCGCCGCCGGCCAGGTGTGCGGCCTCCGGGTGCTCGCGGAGATCTGCGCGGCAGGTGCGCCGTCGGAATCCACGGTCCGCTACCAGGGTGAGACCGTGACGTTGGAAAGCGCGAGCCATCGGGCTGTGCAGGACGCGGTGCCGGTCTTCGCCGCGCTGCTCAACGCGGCGGAACCCGAGGTCCGTCGTGCCGCGAGAGACCTCCTGAGCCTGTTCTCCATCCGGGCGGCAGCGGCGGAGGCCGCCCTCGCACAGGCAGCGGAACGGGCCGCCGACCCGCAAGAACGCGAAGGGCTGCGAGCGGCGATCACGGACCTGGGCGAGTGGAACGAGGCGGAGGAGCCCGCCTGGGTCGATCCGGCCCTGCTGGAACTCGCCGCTCGGCGGAAACTGACCTGGAATGACCTGCCCGACCAGACCCGCCTCCGCAAGCCGAGCCTCGTGCAGCGGGTCCGCGCCCGACTCGTTGCCCGCCTGATCCGCCACCTGCGCCGGCACTACCCGCGGATCGCACTTCCGGAGCCCGACGACAGCAGGGATCATGGTCGCCATGAACGTTCCGGACACTGAGTGGGTCACCGTCGCGGCCTATCCGAACACCCGGGGTTGCCCGCAGCCGATGGCCGCCGTCCGCGCTTGACTACGTGATCGGGGCATCGACTGGATGCCCCTCGAGGCCGACGCGATCCGCGTCGACCTGGCCTGTGGCGTTGGCGCTGACGGTCGCTGGCACGGCTGGGTCGGCATCCGTGTCCAGGCTGCCGCGCTGCGCGGACTCGGCCTGCACCCGGACCAGCCGACCGCTACGGCCACCAACCCCAGCCCACCCGCCTGGTGGCACGCGGACGCGGAGCGCCGCGCCCACTAGGCCCGCGGCGCGGACCGTCCCGGGTGCGTCGGCGCAGGCCCTTGGGGCGAGCGGGCTCGGCGGATGGCCGGGGTCAGTTGCTGCCCCCGCCGTCGCCGCCCCCGCCGCTCCCGCCGTCGAAGTCACCGCCACCCACGCCGCCGGAACCGCCGGCGTAGCCGTGGCGGCCGTCGAGGAAGGGCAGATCGCCGCGGATGCCGCGTGGCTTGGGTCGCTTGCCGAGCCCGCCGAGGTGTTGCAGGCAGACCCGTTCGGCAACCGGGAAGCATTCACCTCGGCCTCCGCAGTCGGCCAGGTAGCGACTGCCGCCCGGGATCCGAAGCTCGTGGTCGACCCGGAACAGCAGGGGAAGGCTGGCCGGGTCACCTCCCTCGTCGCGGCGTGCGTGGTTCAGCGTGGCGAGCAGCAGGGTGCGGTGACCGGCGTCGGTCGGGTCACCGCTCGCCGCGAACCTCGGCTCGTGCTTCAGAGGTCGCCCGAACGCCGCCTCGCAGAAGGTGGCGTAGTCCTGCGTGTGCAGCGTCAACGCCTGCCACAGCTCGCCCGCGGCCACCGACGGCATCGCCAGCTGCGCACCGCTCTGGCGGACGGCGAGCCGGAACCACTGCCGGGTCGCGGATTCGACGACGGCGATGTCGTCGTCGCTGAGATGGGGGTACCGGTTCCGGAGATGCTCGCGCGCGCTGGCCGGAAAACGCAGGTCGGCCACGGCGCGGAGTCGGCGAGGGGTGCGGGCGCTTCTGAACGTCGTCCAGTTCATGCGGCTGCTTCCATCCGCCCGGGCTGCGGGCGCTAGGGCCCCGACTTGCCGAAGTGGCGTCGTGGCTCCTTCAGAGTAGGGCGGCAGGCAAGCGCGTCGGTTCGTCCGACCACCCCGGGCGGACCGCGTCGGACCCGGGTGGTCGGTGCGGCGCTCGTCGGGGCGATGATGGCGGCATGAGTGGTGGCACCGAGGGCCGCGGCATGGCCGAGTTGGCGGCCCTGCTGGCCGACGGCACCCGGGCCGGCATCTGTGTGGCGTTGCTCGACGGTCGGGCCTGGACGGCCGGCGAGCTGGCCCGGCGAGCCGGTGTCGCGCCGTCGACAGCCAGCGACCACCTCACCCGGCTGGTTCACGGCGGCCTGCTGGTCGAGGAGCGGCAGGGCCGGCATCGCTACCTGCGGCTGGCCGGGCCGTCGGTGGCCCAGCTGATCGAGGATCTGGCCGGGCACGCTCCGGCACCACCGGCGCCCGCCGGGTCGTTGCGCGCGGCCACCACCAGCGCCGCCCTGGCGTACGCCCGGACCTGCTACGACCACCTGGCCGGACGGGTGGGCGTGCTGATGTACGACGCGTTGGTGGCCGACGGACGACTGGACCGCTCCAGCGGCCTGACGGTGACCGCCGAGGGCTGGGCGTGGGCGGCCGGGTTGGGCGTACCGGTGGATGTCCTGCGCACCGCTCGACGCCCGGTGGTCCGCGACTGTCTGGACTGGACCGAGCGTCGCCCGCACCTGGCCGGAGCGCTCGGCGCGGCGCTGCGCGGCCGTTTCAGCGACCTGGGCTGGATCACCGCGGGCGCCGGTCGCGCGGTCCGACTCACCCCGACCGGCCGCACCGCGCTGGCCGAGACCCTTGCCGTCCCCGCGTCGACCCTCGCGCCCACCCCGCCCCCGGCAGCGGCCGCGCCTGACCCGCCCGCCCGGTACGCGGGCCGGGCGGGATCGTTCGGCGGGGGCCGAAGAATTCGGGTTCTACCGTCGGGCGGTGACTGACACCTGGCCCGACATCGCACCCGCCGCCGGAACGCCGGCGTGCGGCCCGCCCTCGTTCGCGCCGGAGCGCGGCTGGTGGGTGACGCGGCACGCCGACGTACGGGCGGCGCTGACCGATACGGCCTTCCGGGTTCCGGCGGTCGAGAGCGGCCCGCCCGGCACGCTCGCCTGGCTGCGTGCCTCGGTGAGCAGGTTCAGCTCACCGCGACGGCACGCCGAGCGCCGCTCGATCGTGGTCACCGCGCTGGACGCGCTCGACCCGGACGAGCTGCGGCAGGAGGCGGCCCGGCTGACCGGCGCCGTCCTGGACCGCGCCGGTGACCGCCTCGACGTCATGCGTGAACTGGCCCGGTCGGTGCCGTTGCGGGTGCTGGCCGATCGTCTCGGTCTCGCCGATCCGGCAGCCGCCGGGACGGCGGTCGCGGTCGTCGCGGCGGCGTACCACCCGGGGGTTGACGTGGCACTGGCCCGGAGGGCCGACCGGGCGGTGGCGACGCTGCTGGCGGAGGTGCCGCCGGCGGCGCCGGAGGTACGCGCGAACGTGATCGGCCTGCTGGTCCAGGCGTGCGACGCGACCGCCGGTCTGATCGGCGCCGCCGCCCACCACCTGCTGCCCCTGCCGGGCGGCGACGGTGCGGGCGCGGTGCGGACGGCGGAGTTGCTGGCCGAGGTGCTGCGGCTCGACCCGCCGGTGCGGGCTACCCGGCGCGTTACCGCGAGCGCGGTGCGACTGGGCGGGCGGGAACTGCCGGCGGACAGCCCGGTGCTTCTCCGCTTCGACGCGGCGAACCGGGACCCGGCGGTGTTCGCCGAGCCGGCGGCGTTCCGACCGGGCCGGCCCGGCGCTGATCTGCTGACCTTCGGGGCGGGGGAGCGCGGCTGCCCCGGCGACCGGCACGCCCTGGCCCTCGCCACCGGGGTGCTCGACGTGCTGCGCGAACGCTGCCAGCGCACCCGGGTCCCGCTGTGCCACGAGCCGCACCCGACCCTGGCGGTGGCGACGACCCTGGAGGTGAGCGTCGGATGACCGATCGGCGTGCGGAGTTCCGCGCCCTGCATCACGGCGGCCGGCCCCTGCTGCTGCCGAACGCCTGGGACCACGCGTCGGCGGCGGCCCTCGCGGCGCGCGGGCACCTGGCGATCGGCACCACCAGCCTCGGGGTCGCCGCGGCCGCCGGGCGACCCGACGGCGCCGCGGCCACCGCGGGGGAGACCCTGGCCCTGACCCGCCGGCTGGCCCGCCTGCCGGTGCTGCTCAGCGTCGACGTCGAGGCCGGGTTCGACGACGACCCGGCGGCGGTCGCCGGGTACGTGGCGGAGCTGGCCGGGCTGGGCGTGGTCGGGATCAACCTGGAGGACGGGTGCGCCGACGGCACCCTTGCCGATCCGGCGGGCGTCGCCGAGAAGGTCGCGGCCGTGAAGGCGGCGGTGCCGGACCTGTTCGTCAACGCCCGCGTCGACACGTGGTGGCTCGGGGTGCCGGACCCGTTGCCGCGGACCCTGGCCCGCGCCCGTGCCTACCGGGCCGCCGGGGCGGACGGGATCTTCGTGCCCGGCACGGTCGACCTGGGGACGCTGCGTGTGCTCGGCGAGCGGATCGACGCTCCGCTGAACGCGCTGTACCAGCCGGGCGGGCCGTCCCTGGACGAGCTGGGCGGGGCCGGCGTCGCCCGGGTCAGCACCGGCTCCCTGCTGTTTCGGGCCGCGCTCGCCGCAGCCGTCGCCGCCGCCGACGGGGCCCGCGCGGGCGCGCCGGTCAGCCCGTCGGGGCTGCCGTCGTACGCCGAGGTGCAGGGCCTGGCACCTGACCAGCGGGACCGGGGCTAGGCCGGCGCGGGACGCCACAGGCCGACCTCGAAGGCCTCGCACAGCCCTCGGTCGCGGCCGGCCACCTGTGCCCACCACCGACTCTTGACCCGCAGGTACTCCTCGGTCATGTAGTCCCGATCGAGGATCTGCCGGTACGCGGCGAGCGCCTTCATCTTGGCGCACCAGACGTTCGTGACGTCCACGAAGAAGGTCGGGCGGAAGTCGGTCGTGGCGAAGGTCGGGTGGCCGAGCAGGAGCATCGTCGGGTGACGGCTGCGGCTGACGGTGATCCGCACGGCGTGGCAGATCGCGTTGTGGTCCTGGTTCTGCCCGGCGCCGGGACCGTGGGTGATCACCACGTCCGGGCGGCGGGCGTCGATCAACGCGTCCGTGATGGTGACCAGGTCCCCGCCGGTCCGCAGGTCGTTGGAGGCCAGGTCGCCCACTTCGCCGGTTGCCCCGAGGATCTCGCAGCAGGCGTCGAACGCCTTGTCCCGGCCCTGACTCCCGCGCGACAGGGAGGCGACGTGGACGTCCATCCCGGCCTGGGTCATCCGGGCGATGGTGCCGCCGCAGAGCAGTGCCTCGTCGTCCGGGTGCGCGACGATCACCAGAGCGGTCCGCAGTGCGGTTGTCGCGAAGGGATTCACCTCGCCAACCGGGTCGTTCGCCGTCATCGAGGTGGAAGCCTCCCCCGCCCATCGTGCCGGTGCGATGTCGTCAGCCATTGACGAAGTATGGCGGCATTCCGTCAGCGTCTGATCACTCGCTGGTATGCCAGGTGCCGCCGTTCGGCGTAGCGGCCAGCGCGAGGTCAGCTCCGTTAGGGGTGAATCGGAGGATTGTTCGATCCATCCCGGTCCGGCTGATTACGGTGGTTTCAGGGCGATCCACCCAGTGCCGCGAGCGGAGAAGGGACCCCCGTCATGCGAGTGCCCAGCCGTAGTCCGGGACAGCAACCTGGTTCGCCCGTCTCACCCACCGCGCCGCCCCGCCGCCGGCCCTCCGGCATCACCCCGCGCCGCCGGGCCGCCGACGAGCCCGACCTGGCCGCCTACCGGGCCGCCGTCGCCGAACTGCTGATCGAGGTGGGCGCCCTGGCCGACGCGGCGAGCACCCGGGCCCGCCAGGTGCTCGTCGACGAACGGTTGCGGGAGCCGGCGCTCGCCGCCGTCCTCGACGCCACCCCCCAGGGGCTGCTCGGGGCGCGCGAGACGCTGCTGCTGGAGATGGCCCGCTACCAGCCCAACGAGCGCACCTCGGCGCGCGACCTCGGCGCGCTGGTGCGGATCTACCTGCTCTCCCGCATCGACGTGCTGTGGTGGCAGGACGCCCCGACGTTCGTCACCGACGACCAGGTCAACGGCAGCGCGGAGCTGGTCGACCTGGAGTGGCTGCGCCGCCGCGACCTGCTGCGGTTCCGCTACCAGGAGCAACCCGCGACCCTGCTGGGCCGCGCCGCCCGCGGGCTGCGACGTCGACTGCGCCCGGACGCCGCCCCGCAGACCGCCGGGCTGCTGTTCCGGCGCGCCCGCCGGGAGGTGGTGGCGCTGCTCAACGACCTCGCGCGGGAGTTCGCCGCCGCCGCACCGCCGAACACCCCGCCGCTGTGGGTGACCAGCCTGGTCCGCAGTGCCGAACACCAGTACCGGCTGCGCCGGCTGGGTTACGCCGCCATGCTGCCCAGCGGGCACTGCCTCGGCTACTCCGTCGACGTCGAGCTGAGCTGGTTCGAACGGTTCGGCGCGCGCCAGGCGCTGGCGGACCTGCTGCTGGCCCGGCAGGAGGCCGGTGAGCTCAACGTTATCGACGAGGGGCAGGCGTGGCACCTGTGCCTCGCGCCCGCCGCCCGGCGTCGCCTCCGCCGCGCGTACGAGGCCGAGATGGGGGTCTGAGCCAGTGTGCGGCATCGCCCTGAGCATCGGCCCCGAGGCCGACCCGGCCACCTTCCGGCGGATGCTCGCCGTCCTCGCCCCGCGCGGCGAGGTCACCGAAACCCGCTCCGAGCGCGGGCTGCTCGCCGGCACCCGCCGCCTGCGCGTCGTCGACCGGGACCGGGCGGTGCAACCGTGGACCTCGACCGACGAGCGCTGGCTGCTCTGCTTCAACGGCGAGATCTTCAACTACCGGGAGCTGCGCGCGCAACTGACCCGCCTCGGTCAGGCGTTCCGCACCGAGGGTGACACCGAGGTGCTGCTCGCCGCGTTCCAGCAGTGGGGCGAGGCGGCGGTGACCCGACTGCGCGGCGAGTACGCGTTCGCGGCCGTGGAGCGCAGCACCGGCCGGGCCTACCTGGCCCGCGACCCACTCGGGGTCAAACCGCTGTACTGGTCCCGTCGGCCCGGCTGCCTGCACCTCGCCTCCGAGGTCAAGGCGCTGGTCGGGCACGGCGCGCCGATCGTCGAGGTGCCGCCCGGGCACCACGGGTGGGTGGAGGCGGACGGGCACGTCCGCCTCAGCCCGTACGTCGACCTGCTCACCATCGGCGCGGGCCTGCCGGTCATCGACGACCCGGAGGAGGCCGCCCTGCTCGTCCGTGCCGCGCTCAGCGACGCCATCCGGATGCGGGTGGAGACCGACCTGACCGTCGGGGTGGTGCTCTCCGGTGGGCTGGACAGCTCGCTGATGCTGCGGCAGGTGCGCGACATCCACCCGGACTGCGTCGCGGTGACGGTCGGCGTCGCGGACAGCCCCGACGTCGCGTACGCCCGGCGGCTCGCCGCCGACCTCGACGTGCCGCACGTCGTGGTCGAGCTGCGCCCGCGCGACATCCGGCTCGCCGACGTGCGCGAGGCGATCCGGATCTCCGAGTTGACCGAGTACGGCGACATCATCAACGCCGTCGTGTCGGTCCCCATCTTCCGGCGCCTGCGGGACCTGGGCATCAAGGTGGTGCTGACCGGCGACGGCTCCGACGAGTTGTTCGGTGGGTACCCGATGTACCACCAGGTCGGCCCGGCCGCGGCGCGCCGGCTGTTCCTGCACCGGATCCGCAACCTGTGCCGCACCGAGTTGCAGCGGGTCGACCGGGCCGCCATGGCGTACGGGGTGGAGGCCCGGGTGCCCTTCCTCGACCTGAGCGTGGTGGAGCTGGCCATGCGGCTGCCGCTGCACCTGAAACTGCGCGACGGGCAGGAGAAGTGGATCGTCCGGCGGGCGTTCGCCGACGTGCTGCCCGACTACATCCTGCGGCGGCCGAAGAACCCGATGTCGTACTCGTCGGGGTTGCACGAGCGGGTCCGGCTCTACAAGCCGCTCTTCGCCCGGCTGCACCGCTCCTTCGGCTACGACCTTCAGGAGCCGGTGCGCCGCGACTTCGACACCGTGCTGAGCCGGTGTGGCAACGACCTCGACCGGGCCATCGCCGACGGGCTGGACCGGCCCGACTACACGGTCCTGGAGCACGCCCGTGACCTGGTCGGCGCCGCCACGTGGAACGCCGCGCCGATGGTGCGCCGGTTGGTCGGCCCGCGCCCGGCCCGGCGCTCGTCGGTCGGTTGACCCCCCGCTTGACTCTGACACCGTGTCAGGGACGAGCGTGAGGGGACCATGTTCACCATCGGAGACTTCGCCCGACTGGGCCGGGTGTCGGTGCGGATGCTGCGCCACTACGACAGCATCGGGCTGCTGCGTCCGGCCGCCGTCGACGCCCACACCGGATACCGGTTCTACCGCGCGGACCAGCTGCGCCGGCTCAACCGTGTGATCGCCCTGAAGGAGCTGGGCCTCACCCTCGAGCAGGTGCGGGTCATCGTCGACGACGCCGTCGACGTGGTGGAGCTGCGCGGCATGCTGCGGCTGCGGCGTACCCAGTTGGAAGAGCAACTGGCCGCGGACGCCGCCCGGCTGGCGGCGGTCGAGGCGAGGCTCCGGATGATCGAGTCGGAGGGCACCATGAGCACGCAGGACGTCGTCCTGAAGGAGGTCGCACCGGTGCGTGTCGCGGAGCTGACCGCGCTCGCGCCGAGTTACCAGAGCCAGGACATCGGCCCGGTGATCGGGCCGCTCTACCCGGAGTTGTTCCGCCGACTGGCCGACGCCGGCATCACCCCGACCGGACCGACGATCGCCTGGTACGAGCCGGCCGCGCCCGGCGACGGCGACGCCGTGCTGGTGCACGCCGGGGTGACCGTCGCCATCGGCGCGTCGAGTGTTCCCGACGTCGAGGTACGCGACCTTCCCGCGCTGGGCGCCGCCGCGACGATCGTCCATCACGGCGCGATGGACGACGTCGAGCAGAGCATGCAGGTGCTCGCCCGCTGGATCGACGACAACGGCTACCGCGCCGACGGCTTCGCCCGCGAGGTGTACCTGGACTACTGCCCGGAGCAGCCGGAGAAAGGCGTCACCGAGCTTCAGCTCGCGGTGCGCCGGGACTGACCGCGGCCCTGCCGTCGCGTCCGCCGCAAAAGGACGCCTCGGCAGTCGGAATTCGGACAGCCTTCGCCCATGGCTGGACACTTTCCCCGCCCGAAAATGGCCTGACCTGGGAAAACTGGTAGGAGTGGATAGAGATCCGTCACTCAACACGTGAAAGCCATTCCGTGCGTGACGGTCGAATTTCCGCCAGTCGCCCTGCGGCCGGGGGGATCAGGCGCGTGGCCGCCACGCACGATCAGCCGGTCGCCTGTCTCCTCCCCCCGCCCGCGGTGGCCCTCATCCCCGGGAGAGGGAGAAAACATCCATGTCCCCAGTGCTCCGTGCCCGTCCACGGGCCGTCACGGCCTGCGCCGCAATCCTGGCGCTGCTCGTCAGCCTGCTCGTCGCACCCACGGCGGCCTCGGCCCGCGCCCCGAGTCGCACCCCCACACCCGTGTCCGCGCCGGTGGCGGCGCCGGCCGTCACCATGGAGCGAATCGCCGAGCTGGCCGCCCCGGCGCAGCCACCGGCCGCCCCGGCCCGGCCCACCGCGTCCTGGCGTGCCGGGACGGCCACGGTGAACTGGAAGGCGCCGGCTGACCGCGGCTCGGCCCTCACCGGCTACCTGGTCACCGCGTACCGCAACGGCAAGAAGGCGAAGACCGTCACCTTCGACGCGTCGACGACCACCCAGAAGATCGAGGGTCTGACCGCCAAGGCCACCTACACCTTCACGGTCGCCGCGAAGAACGCCGAGGGCGTCGGCCCGGCCAGCAAGCGCTCCGCCGGTGCCAAGATCATGGCGTTGCCCGGCGCGCCGACCATCATCGCGGTCACCGCCGACACCGCCACGGCCCTGCTGAGCTGGACGCCTGGCCCGAACGGCGGCTCACCCATCACTGGCTACATCGTCACCCCCTGGGTCAACGGCGTGCGCCAGCCCGCCCAGACCTTCGGGGCGGCCACCACCAACACGGTCACCGGTCTGTTCCCCACCACCGCCTACCGGTTCACGGTGGCGGCCCGCACCTCCCAGGGCACCGGCCCCGAGTCCGCCCCGTCGGACGAGGTGATCGCCAACGTCTCGCCGACGCTGCTGTTCAACCACCCGAACGACGCGACGGTCGGGATCGCGTACACCGCAACCCTGAACATCACCCACGGGGTGCCGCCGTACCTGTGGAGCGTCGACTCGGGCACCATGCCGCCCGGTATTTCGCTGAACCCCGTCACCAACGGCATCTCGGGCGTCCCGACCACCGCCGGGGTCTACCCGGTGGTGATCCGGGTCGTCGACGCGGCCGGCGAGACCGGCACCCGGCTGATCAGCCTGGTGGTCAACAAGGCGCCCCTCCTGAACTTCCCGGCGCCGCCGCTGGGTGAGGTCGACGCCCCCTACTCCGAGCAGCTCAACGTGATCGGCGGCACCGGGCCGTTCACCTGGTCGCTGCCCGTCGGGTCACTGCCGCCCGGGCTCACCCTCGACCCGACGACCGGCCTGCTGTCCGGCCGGCCGACAACTGTCGGCGCCTACCCGTCGACGGTCCGGGTGACCGACGCCAACGGCTTCGCCGCCAACCGGCCGATCCGGATCCTGATCCAGCCCAAGAGCGTGGCCACGCTGAGCGTGTCCACGAACGCCACCAACTTCGGCAACTCGGTGCAGTTCCAGGTCATCGTCGGTCCCGGCGTCGCCGAGGGCAGCGTGACACTCATCGACGAGCTGCCCAACGGGGTGGAGACCCCACTGGGCACCTTCCCGCTGTCGCTCAACGTGGCCACCTTCCAGATCTACGTGCCGGCGTTCGGGCACAACCAGTTCCGGGCGCAGTACGACGGGACCGGCCCGCTCGGCGAGGCGGTGTCCAACGAGGTCGTCATCGAGGTCTCGGCCGCACCCCGCCAGGTGGTCATCGACCAGTTCGCGCAGTCCGGCATCAGCGGCCTTGCCGACCAGTTCGTCTCGATCGTCAACGGCACGGCGATCAACCTGCCGATCGCCGGGTTCAAGGTCGAGGCGCCCGGCGGGCTGTCCATCACCATCCCGGGCAGCGCGCGGCCGCTGCCGCCCAAGCGGGGCTACCTGATCGCGGCCACCAACTACTCCCTGTTCAACATCCAACCCGACCTCGTCGTCCCCAGCCTCGGCCAGGGCGGCTTCCGGCTCGTCGCACCGGACGCGGCGCACACGGTCACCGACCGGGCCGGGTCGACACCGGGCTTCTCCGAAGGCCCACCACTGCCCGCCTTCAACTCGCCGCCGTTCGTCCCCTACGCCTGGAACCGACTCCGCATCGGGGGCAACCTGAAGGACACCGCCAACAACGTGGCCGACTTCCGACTCGTCGCCACGGTGCTCGGGCCGATCAACGGGGTGCCGTCCACCCTCGGCAGCCCCTCACCGCAGAACACGCTGGGCACCTACCAGCAGAACGCCGCCATGCAGTCGACGCTGTTCGACCCGAACGTGGCGGCGTCGGCCGCACCGAACCGGGTCCGCACACCCAACAGCCTGGTGATCCGCCGGACGCTGACCAACCGGTCGTCCGCGCCGATCACCCAGGCGCGGATCCGGATCACGTCGCTGAGCGCGGAGAACGGCGCACCGTACCCCGGTGGGTCGTCGCCGCAGGTGCACTCCAACCTGCGGTTGGTCAACCCGGTCAACGCGACCGCCTCGATCACCATCAGTGACGGTCGGACGCTGTTCGTGCGCAACCTGTCCATGGACACGCCGGCCACCAGCCCGCCGGGTGGCGGGTTGGGCACGACCCTGACGATCCCCATCGACCTGGGTGGGCTCGCACCGGGCGCGTCGATCCACATCGCGCTGAGCTTCGCGGTGGACACCCCCGGATCGTTCTGGGTGGCGTACGACGTCGACGCGATCGGCGGGGGCGTCGTCCCCACGATCGCGACGTCGGCGAAGGGCGCCAAGGCGACAAAGCAGCGCGCGGCGGACGCCAAGCGGCTGAAGGAGTCGCAGAAGGTGAGCGTCGACAGGGGCACCCTGCGCTGACACTCACCGCATCGGGGTGCGGGTGGCGCGTCTCCACGAGCGCCACCCGCATCGCGTCGCCGTCCAGGACCGTTGAGCAGACGATGAGCGGGGAGATCATGCCGACACCCGGCCGCGGTGTCTACGGGCTGCTGGTGCACGGCCTGGACGGGCTGTCCGAGCTGCCCCCGGCCGAGGGCGCCGCCCTCGACTGGCCCACCGTCCGGGTCGGTCAAGTGCACGAACCGCCACCACCACCGGTGCCCCTGGACGACCGGCGGGGCACGCGGATCCTCGCCGACGGGCGAACCCTCGCCGTCGACCGGGTGCGCGGCACCGCCACCTTCTACGGGCCGCCGCTCGCCCCGGACGTGCTGGCCCACCCGTACCTCGCCCCGGTGGCGACCACAGTCAACAGGTGGGCCGGTCGGGAGACGTTCCACAGTGGCGCGTTCGTGCTCGGCGGCCGGTCCTGGGCGGTGCTCGGCCCGCGTACCGCCGGCAAGAGCAGCTTGCTCGCGGCCCTCGCCGCCGGGGGTGTGCCGATCCTGACCGACGACATCCTCGTCGTCGACGGCGGCGACGCCTTCGCCGGCCCGCGCTGTGTCGACCTGCGGCAGCCGGTGCCCGGGGTGGGCCTGCCCACCCGGCCGGTCCGGGCCGGCACCCTGCTGCGGGTGGGGTTGCCGCCGATCGCGCCCCGCGTACCGCTGGGCGGTTGGTTGTTCCTGCGCTGGGGGGCCACGGTCACCCTGACCCGGCTGCCCGGCGCCACCCTGCTGGCCCGGCTCGCCGGCCGGCGGTCGTTCGGGCAGTTGCCCTCCGACCCGGCCGCGCTGCTGGCGCTCGCCGCCCTGCCGGCGTGGGAGCTGACCCGGCCGCGCGACTGGGCCGCCCTCGCCGACACCCACCGGCTGCTGGCCGACGCCGTCACCGCCACCTCGGCCGTGGGAGCGACCCGGTGAGCGCCCGGCCGGAGGCGGTCCGCTGCCTGAGCCTCGACCGGGCCGCGGTCGGCGTCACCGCCGCACTCGCCGACCGGGGGGTGGAGGCCGTCCTGCTCAAGGGGGCCGGGCTGGCGCGCCGGCTGGGCCAGGAGGGGCACCGGGTCTACACCGACATCGACCTGCTGGTCGCCCCCGCCTCGTTCGACGCCGCGCAGCGGGCGCTCGCCGACCTCGGCTGTTCCAGCGCGCTCCCCGAGGGGCGGCCCGACCACCGGACGCACTGGTACGAGCGCCCCTGGCGGATGCCCGGCCCGCTGGCGCTCACCGTCGACCTGCACCGCGGTTTCCACGGGGTCGCCGACGCGGAGGCGTTGTGGACCGGGCTGTGGGGCTCGGCGGAACGGATCAGATTGGCCGGCGGCCTGGTTACCGTGCCGGACGAGGCGGGCACTGCCCTGCTGGTCGCCCTGCACGCCGCCGCACCGGGTCGCTCCGACCGGCCGCGTGCCGACCTGCTGCGGGCGCTTGCGGTCTTTCCCGTCGACACCTGGCGAGCGGCGGCCGACCTCGCCGCGCGGACCGGCGCGCTGCCGTCGTTCGCGCTCGGCCTGCGCCTGACGCCGGCCGGCGCGACCCTGGCCGGCACACTGGCCCTGCCCCGGCAGGGCACGCCGGCGCTGTGGCTGCGCGCCCACCGCGCCTCACCCGCTGCCCTGACGCTCGCGCAACTCGCCGAACTGCCCACTGTGGTCGACCGCCTGCGGCACCTCGGCCCGCGGTTGTTCCCGACACCGGCGTCGATGCGGCACGCCAGCCCGCTGGCCCGACGTGGCCCGGTCGGGCTGCTGCTGGCGCACCTGGGCCGGCTGGCCCGCAACGCCGGACGACTTCCGGCCGCGCTGGGCGAGGTCCGCGCGGCCCGGCGCGGCCATCGCGGCTGACCCCTGGCGGGTGCGCCGTCAACCCGCCCGGCGTCGCCTGTCGTCCCCGTCCGGCCGACGGCGTCGGTCAGGGACGCTCGACCAGCAGCCCGTGCCCGCGCAGGTCCGCCAGGAACGCGGCCACGTCGGCGCGGGCCCGCTCCCGGTCCACCGGGGCGGTCTCCACGAGTGCCGTGACCAGCTCGGCACTTGTGGCGCCGGTCGCCAGTCGTCGCCACAGCAACGCGCCGGTGGCGTCCAGCCCGAAGTAGACCGAGTTGCGGGTGTCCAGCACGACCACCTCGTCACCGGCGACCCGCCAGGCCACCCGGTCCGGGTCGACCCGGTGCACGATCTCCTGCTCTGTCACGGTGTGACCTCCACGTCGATGTCGGAACGCTCCGGCCGGCGGGCGGAGTCGGGCGGGTTGGCGGCCAGCCAGAGCTGTTGGACCAGGCTGGCGGTGCCGCCGGGGATCGGCCAGCGCGACCAGAGCGCCCGGAGCGCCTCCGTGTCCACCAACTCCTCGTCGGCGCCGGCGCCGTCCCAGGAGCTGACGAACTCCCGGGTCGGCGTCCGGAAGAACACCTCGAGGAAGCGGGCCTTGCGGCGCGGCGCGGTGACCTCGGCCGGTAGGGCGCCCTGGACGATCTCCGTCAGCAGCCGGTCCCGGCCGATGTTCCGGTGGCCGCCGTACCGCATCGTCAGCGCGGCCAGAAATCCCTCGTCGAGCAGCGGCTGGATCGCGGTCGCCCGGTGCTCGGCGACCAGCGCGGCCAGGGCCGAGCAGGTCGTTCGGAGGTCCCGCCGCCGGGTGTGCCAGGCGATCCGCTGTCCCAGGCGACGCGGTTCGGCACGCTGCTCCGCGCGCTGTGCGCGGTGCGCCTCCCGGGCGACGGTCGCCCGCAGCCACGGAAACGTCTCCGCCGGCCCCTGCCGGGTACGCGCGGCGTGCCGCAGCCACCACAGCCGGCCGCGCAGCGAGGTCGCCGGTGGGCGACGCCACCCGGCCAGGATCTGGTCGCCGCCCGCACCGGTGAGCAGCGAGCCGCCGGTGGCCAACTCGGCGATGGGCAGGTGCAGGTGCAGGTTGACCGGATGGACCACCCCGTGGCGGTGCAGCAGCCGGCGGGCCACCGGCCCGACCAGGTCCAGGTCGTCGTCGGCCCGCAGGATCTGCCAGGACCTCCCGATCCCCAGCGCCCCGATCACCCGCTGCTGCCAGTCCGACTCGTCCGCCCGGGGAGCCCCGCCGAATCGCCAGGTCACCGGGACCGGGTCCGGCAGCCCCTCCCGGCGGGCCGCCCGGACGGCCACCGCCAGGATCAGCGACGAGTCCAGCCCACCGGAGAAGCTCACCACACACGGTGGGCGGGTCAGACCGGCCAGCACGGCGGCGTCGAGCGCACCCAACGGGTCCGGTACGCCCACCGGCACGGGCCGACGCGGCCGTGGCGGGCCGACACCGAGCAGCGTTCCGGTGGCGAGGTCGAACGGTGTGGGACGGAGCATGTCGTACCTCAATCGCGTTTCAGGGCGCCGCGGCCGGCGGCGACCCGCAGCGCCCCCGCGAAGGCCCAGCTCGACAGCGGCAGCAGGAGCGCGGTGGCACCGAGCAGCGCGCCTGCCGACCAGGCCCAGTCGCCGCCGGCCAGCGCGGAGCGCAGGCCGTCCAGGGCGATCCGGCTGGGCAGCACCACGGCGAGCTCCGGCAGGGGGCCGGGAAGTTCGGAGACCGGGAAGTACGTGCCGGACACGAAGGTGAGCCCGACGACGAACAGCCGGGCGGCGGCGTCGCCGTGCCCGACGGCGACGGTGAACGCCGCGAGCGCGATGCCGATGCCGAGCACCGACGCGGTACCGGCGATCAGCAGCACCGCGACTCCCCACCAGTCGGCCCGGTCGGTGTGCAGGCCGAGCACGGTGCCGAGGATGGCCAGGTAGACGCAGGAGCGCAGCAGGGCGAACAGGAACGGGTAGCCGGCCGTCCCGATGGCCAGCGCGGTGACCGGCACGGGTTGGGCGGCCAGCACCTCCAGCGTCCCGCTGCGCTGTTCCCGGATGACCCGGCCGGTCAGCTGCGTGGTGGCGGCCTGGAGGACGAGCAGGAAGGTGATGCCGACCGCCACGAAGTCGAAGTAGCTGGGCGAGCGGGCGAGGTCGGTGCCCGCCGACGGGGTGAGCACCCGGGAGATGAACAGGAAGACGACCAGGTTCACCACCCCGAAGGCGAGGTCCAGCAGCAGCGGCAGCCGGAACTGCCGGGGGTCGCCGAGATCACGGCGGACCAGCGCGAGGATCATCGCGACCGGACCGGCGCCGGCGGCCCGGCGGCCGACCGGTCGGCTGGTGGTCGCGGCCGAGACGGCCGGCGTGGTCGGCGTCGTCATCGGAGGGCCGGGAGGGTCAGGGCGGACTGGCACCGGTCGCGGTCGTCGGCGAGGTGCGACGCGATCACGCAGGTCAGCTCGGGCCGCCGGTCGAGCGCCTGCCACAACAGCAGCCGTGACGTCTCGTCGAGGGAGCGGCCCGGCTCGTCGAGCAGCAGCAGCGCGGGCTCGGCGACGAGAGCCCGCGCGATGCTGACCCGGGCCCGCATCCCCGCCGAGCACCGTTGCACGGGCACGGTCGCGTAGCCGGCCACGTCCAGTTCGGCTTCGACCCGGGCGACGGCCGCGCGGACGGCTCGCCGGGGCAGCCGGAGTCGGGCCACGAGGGTCACGTTCTCCCGTGCCGACAGTTGCTCGTAGAGGCCCTGTTCCGGGGCGAGGCAGACAGCGGTCAGGCGCCGGGCAGGCAGTGACCCGACCTGGTGGCCGCCGACGGTGGCCTGTCCGGCGCTGAGGGTCAGCGTGCCGGACAGGCACCGCAGCAGCGTGGTCTTGCCGGAGCCGTTGTTGCCGCCCAGGAACAGCCGGGCACCGACCGGGACGTCGAGGTCCAGGTCGGTGAAGATCACCCGACGACCGAACCGGCGCTGTGCCCGGCGGATCGTGAGCAGCGGCGGTCCTCCCACGATGGCGGGCGGTGACGGGTCAGAGCGAACCGTCGCCGCCGCCGCCCAGGCCGTCGTCCGGGCCGACGGTGCCGCCCTTGGTCAACTCGGCGAGGGTGCCCAGGCGCTGGATCGTCGGCGGGCGGTAGTCCGAAGGGGTCGTCTGGGCTGTGTCCAGTTCGTGCTGCGCTGTCATCGGTTCTCCTACTCGGATCGGTGTCGAACCAGCATAAACGGTCATCTCGCGCTTCCGGTCGATAACACGTATCGGTGGGTCAAACACCGCAAGAGAGTGAGAACCATTCAATAGTGGCTCAACTAGCCAGCAGGAGCGCGCCGACCGCCGCGACCGTGCCGGTCACCGCGAGCAGCGCGCTGGTCAGCACGAACCGCCGCATCGGCACCGTCACCCCGGCCGCCCGGCACCGCTCGAACCACAGCAGGGTGGCCAGCGACGCCCAGGGGACGGCCAGCGGGCCGACGTTGGTGCCGATCAGCAGCGCCAGTAGGCGGGTGTGCTCGCCGGGCGGCAGCACCGACTCGCCGGCCAGGTAGGCCGGCAGGTTGTTGACCAGGTTGGCCAGCAACGCGCCCGTACCGCCGGCACGCAGTTCGCCGAGCGTTCCACCGTGGCTGCCGAGCAGGCCGCCGACCAGGTCGTCCAACCCGTGCTGCCCGAGGGTCTGCACCACCAGGAACAGACCGACGACGAAGAGCAGCAGCCGCACCGGCACCAGCTTCGGGCGCAGCGTGGCGGGGGAGCGGACGACGAACCCGACGAGCACCAGCGCGAGCGCGACCGTGGAGGCCAGACCGATCTCCACCCCGGCGAGGATGCCGGCGACGAAGAGCAGACAGCCGGCGAGCGCGACGCGGTGCAGCACCGGATCCGGCGGCACGTGCCGGGCCGGCGGTACGAAACGCCCGCCGACCGGTTGGTCCCGCCGCCACCACGCGTACCACAGCAGCGCCATGGTGACCGCCACGGCGGCGAGTTGCGGCAGCGCCATCCGCTCGGCGTAGGCCAACGGGGACAACCCGACCCGGTCGGCGGCCAGCAGGTTTGTCAGGTTCGACACCGGCAGCAGCAAACTCGCGGTGTTCGCCAGCCAGACCGTGGTCACCGCGAGCGGGCCGGCCGGGACGCCCAGGTTGCGGGCCAACGCGAGCAGCACCGGGGTGAGCAGCACGGCGGTGGTGTCGAGGTTGAGCACGAGGGTGGTCAGCGTGGCCAGGCCACCACAGAGCAGGAACAGCGCCGCCCACCTGCCCCGGGAGGCGATGGCCAGTCGGCTGGCCAGCACGTCGAAGACGCCGGCCACGGCGGTCAGTTCGGCGAGCACGATCACGGTGCCGAGGAAGAGCAGCAGCGGCAGGATCCGGTGCAGGGTGGCGGTGGTCTCCGCCCGTGGCAGCAGCCCGCTCAGCGCGCAGGTGAGGCCGAGGACGGCGAGGACGACCGCCACCGCGTCCAGCGGGTGGGGCCGCCAGCGCGTGGTCGGCTCGGGCGGGGCTGCGGTCATCACGTCTGACCACGTTCGCACAGCGTCCGGCCGGCGGCGTCGCCGCCCCCACTGGGGTGACGAGCCGCACCGTTGGCGGCCCGTCGCCCTGCTGATTCGCCCGTTGAAGCAGAGCAACGGTGAACTCGGGGGCGGCCGGGGTGGGCGATGCGCCGGGGTGAAACAGCGCGGTGGACAACCGTCTACCGCTGCCATAGCGTCCAACGGGTATGCGGAGGACCCTGCCGGCCGTTGCGACGGCCCTGTTGCTCGCCCTGACGTCCTGTGCCACATCCGGGCCGGCGGGCCCGTCGCGCGTCGGGTCGCCGGCCGCCACCCCGGCCGCTTCCCGCCAGGACGCCGCCCAGGCCGAGCAGACTATGGCCAGCCTGCGCCGGGTCGACGACCTGCCGCTGTACGAGATGACGTACGTCGGGGCATACGACCCGACGGTGGGGACCGACGCGGCCCCGCCCAGTCCGTTCGGCTGCTCGCTGTTCGTCGCCGCCGGTGACCCGGCGCGGCCGTTGTTCGCCCGCAACTTCGACTGGGACGCCAACCCGGCGCTGGTGCTGCGGACCGACCCGCCGGACGGCTACGCGGCCGTGTCGCTCGTCGACATCTCCTACCTCGGGGTCGGCGCGGACCCGGCCGGTGACCGTCGGCTGCTCGACGCGCCGCTGCTGCCCTTCGACGGCATGAACGAGCGGGGCCTCGCCGTGGGGTTGGCGGCGGACGACGCGGCGACCGCCCGCCCGGTCGCGGGCAGACCCACTGTCGGTTCGGTGCGGATCCTGCGGTTGGTGCTGGACCGGGCCGCGACGGTCGACGAGGCCGTTGCCGTGTTCACCCGGCACAACCTCGACTTCGACGGAGGGCCGCCGCTGCACTACCTGCTGGGCGACGCGTCCGGCGCATCCGCCGTGGTCGAGTTCGTGGACGGGGAGATGCGGGTGGAGCGGGGCACGGGCGGCTGGCAGGCGCTCACGAACGTGCCGGTCGCAGGGGTGCCCGAGCAGCGCCGCCGGGAGGACCGCCGGTACGGGCAGATCGCCGCCGTGCTCACCGACGCGGGCGCGGTGGTGGACGCCGACGCGGCGCACCGCATCCTCGCCGCCGTTCGGCAGGGGCATACCCGTTGGTCGGTGACGTACGGCCTGCGCAGCGGTGAGGTTCGACTGATCACCGCGGGCGGTGGCGAGCGCCGTTACCAGTTGGCCGTGCGCTGACGCGCGTACCCCCTGGGAACGTGGACGGGCCCGGCCCTGCGGATTCGAGGGCCGGGCCCGGTGTCGTGCTTGGTGCCTACCAGCCGAGGAAGCTGGGCTGGGTCTGCACGTTGAGCTCGTTGTAACGGGTCAGCTTGGCCGTCCAGGTCCGCCAGTCGTTCAGCTCCAGGACGTCCAGGCCCTTCACCATGTCGTTGGAGTAGATGTGGCCGTTGTAGTAGTACGCCGACCAGGTGCCACCACCGACGGGCAGGGTTGCCGAGAGCGGGCCGCGCTCCCAGAAGGCGATCTCCTTCGGGTTGGCCGAGTCGGTGAAGTCCCAGACCGAGATGCCGCCCTGGTACCACGCCTGGACCATGATGTCGCGACCGAGCACCGGCACCAACGAGCCGTTGTGTGCCACGCAGTTCTCGGTGGCCGCGTTGACTCGCGGGATCTTGTAGTAGCTGCGGAAGGTCATCGTCCGGGCGTCGCCGCGGCCGGCGATGTCGTAGATGGCGTCCGCGCCCCGGTTCGGTCCGATGGCCTCGTTGCAGGTCGCCGCCCCGCCGCCACCCAGCTCGTCGGTGAAGATCACCTTGGTGCCGGAGTTGTTGAACGTGGCGGAGTGCCAGAACGCGAAGTTGACGGTGTCCCGGACCCGGTTGATGACCCGGGGCGCCTCCCGGTTCTTGATGTCGAGCAGGATGCCGTCACCCATGCAGGCGCCGGCGGCCAGGTCCTTCGACGGGTAGGCGGTGATGTCGTGGCAACCGGTCGTCGCCGAGCCGGTCCCGCTGCCGGGGAAGCCGCCGTCCGGGAAGAGGTTCGGCGTCGCCACCACGGCGGCGTCGGTGGGCTTCTTCAGCGGCACCTTGATGATCGAGATGGAGTCGTGCGGCGGTTGGCAGTCCGGGAACTCGGCCCGCGGGCTGTACGACGAGACGTACAGGTAGATGGCCTTGCGGTCCTTGCCCGGCACCAGGGTGTGGGTGTGCGAGCCGCAGGCCGTCTCGACGGACTTGATGTAGCGGGGGTTGGCCTTGTCCTTGATGTCGAAGACCTTGATGCCCTCCCAGGACCCCTTCACGTCCGCCCCCTGCGTGGTGCTGTTGCAGGAGTCGTCGCTGCGCGACGAGTCGGTGGAGAGGAAGAGCAGGTCACCGTGCACGGAGATGTCGTTCTGCGACCCCGGGCAGAGCACCCGGGCCGTGACCGTCGGGGCGCTGGGCCGCGAGATGTCGTAGATGACGAAGCCGTTGTAGTTGCCGGCGAACGCGTACTTGCCCTGGAAGGCGATGTCGCTGTTCGTCGCGTCCAGTGGGGCGACCTTTGGCACGTTGGCGATCTGCCGCAGGTTGGGGCTGCTGACGATCTCGTCGACGCCGGGGATCGCGTTGGTGGTGGGGGCCGACGGCGGTGCCACCTGGGCGTTGCCGGGCGGGGCGACGAGCGCGCTGGCGACGAGGAGCCCGGTTGTGGCGAGCGCCACGATGCGCAGGTGTCGTGGCCGTGGCATGTGGAGTCTGATCATCGGCGAGGCCCTTCGCAAGGGGGAGATGATTGTCGACACCTTACCGTCCGACGAAGAACGTCGATGTGATGCGGGTCACATCAAAGTGCCTGCGTCAATGGATAGCATCGCGATGACCTCGACTCCAGGGAGTGGCCCATGACCGATCGGCGCGCACGAACCCTGGCGATCGTCACACTGGCGTTCCTGCTCGCGCTTGTGACAGTCGTCGTGAGCCGCGCCGGCGGCGACGCCCCGACCGGCGCCGCCCAGTCCGCATCCGCGCCCGCCACCTCCGCCTCGCCGACGGTCAGCCCGGTCCCCACCGACCTGACCGTCATCGCGCCCGGCCGCCCGGGTGAGGCCGCGGCCACCCGCGCGGCCCACGAGGTCCGCGACGCGGGTCCCGCACCGCACAACTCGCTGGACGTGTTGTTCGTCCGGATGATGATCCCGCACCACGCGCAGGCCCTCGCGATGGCGGAACTCGCCCCGGACCGCGCGGCCGACCCCGACATCCGCGCCCTCGCCGAGCGCATCAGGGCCAGCCAGGGACCGGAGATGGGCATGATGCGGGGCTGGTTGCAGACCCGCGGCCTCCCGGCGGAGGTCGAGGGGCACGACCACGGCGCCATGCGCGGCATGCAGTCACCCGAGGCGATGCGGCAGCTCACCGCCAGCCGTGGCCCCGACTTCGACCGGCTCTTCGTCCAGATGATGACCGCGCACCACGAGGGTGCCATCGAGATGGCCACCAACCTGCTGACCGTCGGTTCCGACCTCACGCTCAACGAGTTCGCCACCTCGGTCGCCACCGAGCAGACCGTCGAGATCGACCGCATGCGCGAGGTCCTCGGCCGCTGACCCGCGCCGGACCGCGCGCGAACCGGTCCGGCCAAGGCGCGAGGACCCGTCGACCGGCACGTACGCTGGGTGACCGTGGAACGCACGATGTTCGGTCGCCCGCTGCGCGGCGTCGCCTTCGACGTGTCCGTTTCCGTCGTGGTGGCCCTCATCGGCCTGGCCGGCGCGGCGAACCTGGCGGGCGGTTGGGCGGCCGCGCTGGTCTGTCTGGGGATGGCCGTGGCGCTGCTGTTCCGCCGCGCGCACCCGGGCGCGGTGACCGTGGTGATCGCCGCGCTCGGCCTGGTGCAGGTGATCGCCCGGTGGGGTCCGCTGCCGTTCGACGTCGCCGTCCTGATCGCGCTCTACAGCGTGGTGAAGTACGGCGAGCGGCTGCGAGCGGCGGTGCTCGCCGGTGCGGTCGCCGCCGTGGGAGTGGTGCTCGCCGCCGTGCAGACGCCGGGCGTGATCAGCTGGTGGGTGACCGCGCTGTGGTACGCGCTGGTCACCGGCGCGGTGTGGCTGGTCGCGCTGAACGTGCGGACCCGCCGGCTCTACGTGCTCAGCCTGGAGGAACGAGCCACCACCCTGGAACGCGAACGGGAGGCCGAGTCCCGGGCGGCGGTCGCCGAGGAGCGCACCCGGATCGCTCGTGAGCTGCACGACGTCGTCGCCCACAGCCTGGCGGTGATGATCGTCCAGGCCGACGGCGCCCGGTTCATGCTCGACCGTGACCCCGCGCAGGCCCGCACCGCCGTGAAGGTGGTCGCGGACACCGGGCGGTCGGCGCTGGAGGAGATGCGCCGGTTGGTCGGCGTCCTGCGCGACGCTGGCCCGTCCGGCGGCGACGGGCTCGTGGCGGCCGCCGACCCGGAGCACCGGCGCCTGGCGCTGGCCGAGCTGCCCGACCTGCTGGCCCGCTTCGGTGACGCCGGGCTGCACATCCGCAGCACCGTCACCGGCGAACAGCCGGCCCTGCCTCCGGGGTTGGAGCTGACCGTCTACCGGGTGGTGCAGGAGGCGCTGACGAACGCGCTCAAGCACGCCGGCGTCGGCGCCGTCGTCGAGGTCGCCCTGACCCACACCGCCGAGGCCGTCGTGGTCCGGGTGCGCGACGACGGTCGGGGTCGCCCGTTGGTCAGCCCGGCGCCGTCCGGCGGTCACGGTCTGCTCGGCATGCGGGAGCGGGTGACGGTGTACGACGGCAGCCTCACCGCCGGCCCCCGGCCGGCCGGGGGCTGGCAGCTCGAGGTCCGGCTACCGCTACCGTCGGAGCCGGCAACGGAGGTGATCGCGGCATGACGGTCCGGGTGGTGATCGTGGACGACCAGGCGCTGGTGCGCGCCGGGTTCCGGATGGTGCTGGGCTCCCAGCCCGACCTGGAGGTGGTCGGGGAGGCGATCGACGGCGCGGACGCCCTGCGGGTGCTCGCCCGCACCGAGGCCGACGTGGTCGTGATGGACATCCGGATGCCCACCATGGACGGCGTGGAGGCGACCCGGCAGCTCTGCGCCGGCCGGCCCGCGGGCCCGCCCCGGGTGTTGGTGCTGACCACCTTCGACACCGAGGCGGACGCGTTCGCCGCCCTCCAGGCCGGGGCGAGCGGGTTCCTGCTCAAGAACGTCCCGCCGGAGGAGCTGCTGGCCGCGATCCGGGTGGTGGCCCAGGGCGACTCGGTGGTGGCCCCGTCGATCACCCGGCGGTTGCTGGACCGGTTCGCCGGGCAGCTCGGCGCCGCCCCGAGCGCGGACCCGCGCCTCACGCAGCTCACCGAGCGGGAGCGGGAGGTGCTGCTGCTTGTCGCACAGGGCCTGTCCAACGCGGAGATCGCCGCCCGGGTGCACGTGGCCGAGGCGACGGTGAAGACCCACGTCGGTCGGATCCTGGCGAAGCTCCAGCTGCGCGACCGGGTCCAGGCGGTGGTCCTGGCGTACGAGAGCGGGCTGGTGACACCCGGCGGATGACGCCGCGTACGACCTGGGGCGTAGGGGGCGGTGGGCGCACCGCGACCCGGGACGCACGCAGGTCGAGAGTGCAGGTGGAGATCCACCGACCGGCGGCGACCATAGCGTCGGAGGGGTCCGATCCGCCACCTGCACCGGGAGCCCCGCATGATCCGCCTGACCCTGCGCTCGTTGCGTGCCGAGGCGCTGCGCATGCTGCTCTCCGCGCTGGCCGTCGTGCTCGGTGTCGCGTTCGTCGCCGGCACGATGATCTTCGTAGACGGGATGCGGACCGGGGCGTACGAGCGGGCCGGCACCTTCGACCGGCACACCGACCTGGGGGTCTACGCGACAGGCGCGGAGTTGCTGCCGCCGGCCCTCGTCGATGAGGTGCGGGCGGTCGACGGGGTGGCCGCCGCGGCCGGTGAGCTGACCAACACCGCCGGGATCGTCGGCTCCGACGGCCGTCCGGTGCTCGGCTTCACCATGCTCGTGGCCATCCCCACCGAGCAGGCTCTGCGCTCGTACGACGTGGTCGCCGGCCGGCTGCCCGACCGGGCCGGGGAGGTGGTGCTCGACGCGCCGACGGCGACCGAGGAGGGCTTCGCCCTCGGCGACGAGGTTCGCGTCGGCGGCAGTGGCGGCGCGGCCCGCCCGTACACCCTGGTGGGCACCGTCGACGTGGCCGGCACCGTGCGCGACGTGGGAGGCCCGTTCGTCGGCCTGGTCGGGCCGGACGCGTTGGCCCTCACCGGCCAGCGGGGGTACGGCCGCATCATGGTGGCGGCCCGACCGGGCGCCTCCGTCGCGGCGGTGACCGAGCGGGTCCGTGCCGTGGCCGGCGGCGACACCACCGTGAAGAGTCGCCAGCGGATCCTCGACGAGGCCGTCGAGGAGTCCGTCCGCAATGTGGACCAGTTCCGGATGCTGCTGTTGATCTTTGTGGGGGTCGCGGTGGTGGTGGCCGGCTTCGTGATCGCCAACACCTTCGCGATCGTGCTGGCACAGCGCACCCGGCGCACCGCCCTGTTGCGCCTGATCGGCGCCACCCGGGGGCAGGTGTTCCGGGCCGCCCTGCTGGAGTCGGCGGTGCTCGGGCTGGCCGCCTCCGCACTCGGGGTGCTGCTCGGGGTGGCCCTCGCCGCCGGACTGCGGCTGCTGATGTCCCATCTGGACGTGCCGGGCACCGGTGGTCTGACCGTGACCGGTTCGACGGTGCTGACCGGCCTGCTGTTGGGCACCGCGCTCACCGTGTGCGCCGCCCTGTTCCCGGCCTGGCGGGGCACCCGGATCGCGCCGGTGGCCGCGCTCACCGACGCCGCGGTGCAGCCGAGCCGGGGCGCCGGCCGGGTTCGGTTGGCCTTCGGCGCGGTGCTGCTGGCCGTCGGTGTCGCCGCGCTGGCCGGTGCCGCCAGCGCCGGCCAGTTGGTGCTGGTGGCGGCCGGCGGGGTGCTGACCTTCTTCGGGATCGTGCTGTTCGGGCCGGTGCTCGTCCCGGCGCTGGCCCGGGTGTTCGGCTGGCCGGCCCGTCGCGTCCTGGGGGCGACCGGCGCGCTGGCGGTGGCCAACACGGTCCGCAATCCGCGGCGGGTCGCCGCGACCGCCACCGCCCTGGTGATCGGGATCGGACTGGTGTCGGCCTTCGTGGTCGGCGCGCGTAGCACCAAGGACGGCATCGAGCGCAGCGTGGACGCCCAGATCGGGACGGACTTCGTGGTCAGCGGAATCGGCCAGGAACTCCCGGCCGCGCTCACCGGCGAGCTTGCCGCCCGACCCGAGTTGGGGGTGGTGCACGAGCAGCGCCACACCGTCGTCGCCGGCGTCGAGATCCGGGCGGCCCACCCGGCGCTGGTCAGCCGGACGCTGGGCGGGGTGCTGACCGGCGACGCCACCCGGGTGGGTCCCGGGCAGGTGCTTGTCCACCGGGAGTTGGCGCAGGCACGCGGCCTGGAGGTCGGCTCCCCGGTGACCGTCGCGGACCGGTCGTTCCGGGTGGCGGCGGTGGTCACCGACGACACACCCGCCGACGGCGCGCCCGCGGGTCACGTCATCGACATGGCCGACGCGGACTTCGCCGCGCTCTTCCCCGGTCAGCGCGGCTTCCTGGCCGAGATCGACCCCGCCGCCGGGGTGAGCGCCGAGCGGGCCCGGGACGTGGTCGAGGCGGTGCTGGCCAGCTACCCGACGGTGAACCTGATGGACCAGGGCGCGTACAAGAAGATGCTCACCGGCACGGTGGACATGGTGCTCGGCTTCGTCACCGCGCTGCTCGGCCTGGCCGTGGTGATCGCCCTGGTCGGCGTGGCGAACACGCTGAGCCTGTCGGTGGTCGAGCGGACCAGGGAGAACGCCGTGCTGCGGGCGGTCGGGCTCACCCGAGGACGGATGCGGGCGGTGCTCGCCGTCGAGGCGGTGCTGATGGCACTGGTCGGTGCGGTGCTCGGCGTCGGGCTGGGCACCGGCGTCAGCGCCTCCGCGATGGCCCTGTTGACCCGCCTCGGCGGGGACTTCCACCTGGTGCTGCCGTTCGGCCAGCTCGGGCTGATCCTCGGCGTCGCGGTGCTGGCCGCCCTGCTCGCCTCGGTCCTGCCGGCCCGCCGGGCGCTGTCCCGCCCGGTCGTCGAGGCGCTCGCCGACCAGTGACCGACGCTGGACCCGCCGGCGGTGCCGCCGTCCGCTGCGTCCAGCGGTTGCCGCCGCCCGCTGCGGCCGGCCGGCTCCGTCGACGGGGCCGGCCGTCCGGGGGCGGGAACGGACATCCGCCGGCCGGTCCCGCCGTCTTCCCCGGCGGCGGGACCGGCCAGCGGTGCCGGGTCTACAGGCGCTCGACCATCGGGCCGACGCACCGGTTGCGGGTGTCGAAGACGTAGCGCGCGTGCCGGACCACCAGGTCGTAGTCGAAGCTGTCGTGGTCGGTGACCACCACCACCGCGTCGGCGGCGCGGATCTCCTGCTCGGTGAGCCCGACCACGGTCACCCCGGCCGGGATCTGGTGCGCCTCGGCGTAGGGCTCGACCGCGTGCACCTCGGCGCCCAGCGACCGGAGCCGGAGGGCCACGTCGACCGCGGGGGAGTCGCGCATGTCGCCGGTGTTCTTCTTGTACGCCAGACCGAGCAGCAGCAGCCGGGCGCCGCTGACGGCCCGGCTGTCCCGGTTCAGTCCCGCCATGATCCGCTGCGCGACGTGCTCGGGCATCTCGTGGTTGATGTCGTTGGCCAGCTCGATGAACCGGAACTGCCGGCCGAGGCGGCGCTTGACCTGCCAGGACAGGTAACACGGGTCGATCGGCAGGCAGTGTCCGCCGACTCCGGGACCGGGCCGGAACGGCAGGAATCCGAACGGTTTGGTCTCGGCGGCGTCGATCGCCTGCCAGACGTCGATGTCGAGGTGGTGCGAGAGCATGGTCAGCTCGTTGATCAGCGCGATGTTGACCTGGCGGAAGGTGTTCTCGATCAGCTTGGTCAGCTCGGCCACCTGGGTCGAGCCCACCGGCACGGTGCGTTCCACGAGGCGCTGGTAGAACTCGTCCACCCTGGCCAGCGACGCCGCGTCCACACCGGAGACCACCTTCGGCGTGTTCTCCAACCGCCACGTCGGGTTGCCCGGGTCGATCCGCTCCGGGCTGTAGCCGAGATGGAAGTCCCCGGGGCTGCGCAGCTCACTGGCCGACTCCAACAGGGGGCGCAGCAACTCCTCGGTGGTGCCCGGGTACGTGGTCGACTCCAGGATCACCGTGCACCCCGGGCGGACGTACGGGCCGATGCCGACACCGGCCTGCTCGACGAAGCTCAGGTCGGGGGTGCCGTCGCGCAGCGGGGTCGGCACGGTGATGACACAGATGTCGAAGCCTTCGGCATCCGTGTATTCCGTGCTGGGGTGGTACCGGCCGCTCCCCAACGCGCGGCCCAGCCGGTCGGTCGGGATGTCCTCGATGAACGACTCGCCCGAGGCGAGACGCTTCACCCGGTCGGCGTCGACGTCGAGGCCGACGACGTCCAGCCCCGCCTCCACCGCGCGCATCGCCAGCGGCAGCCCGACGTACCCCTGACCGATCACGACCAGCTTTTCAGCGTTCACCCAGGCTCCCGCAGCAGATGGTGGATATGACCTGCTGAGGAGCCTAGAGGGGTGTTCGGCGGTTCAAGTCCGTTTTGGGGATATCGGTGCTGGTGGGACTGCCGGCGCCCGGCGAAGCCGGCGCGTTCAGTTGACCTCCGGTCCCTCCGGAACGGCCGGCGGGCTGTCCGTGGCCGTCGGAGTGGGCACGGAAGACGGGGTCGGCGGGGTGCTCGGCGCGGTGGTGGTCGGCGGGGTGGTCATCGTCGGCGTCACCGAAGGTGTCGGCGGGTTGACCGTCTGACTGGGGCGCGTGCTCGGCGTGACGGAGATCGACGCCGACGGGGAGTTGCCGGGCACCACCGACCGGTCGGGCCGGGTCGGGCCACCGGTAGCGATCTGCTCGTTGCCCGCTGGCAGATCCAACGGGCCGCTCGGCGCCGCCGTCGGCGAGCTGGACGGCAGGTTGACCGCCGGGTCGTTGGGCTTGCGCGCCGTGGCCAGTGCCACCCCGAGCCCGACCACCGCGACGAGCACGGCCACCGCCGCGCCGACCAGCGGACCCCGGCGTCGCTGACGCGCGTCCCGAGCCCCACCCGCCACCGCCGCGCCAACCGGCCCGTCGCCGCGGGCGCCCGGCCCGGCGTCGCGCAGCGGAGCGGCTGCCACCATCGCGGTGGGCGGCTCGCCGCCGGTCACCGCGGTCCGGGCGGCCTCGGACATCGCCGCGCCGCTGGTGAAACGGTCCAGCGGGTCCTTGGCCAGGGCCCGGGACACCAGGGCGCGGACCGCCTCCGGAATCTCGTGCGGCAGCTCCGGCGGCTCGTCGTCGAGGTGTCGCACGGCAACCTGGAGGGGGTTGTCGCCGGTGAACGGCGGACTTCCGGTGAGGCAGCAGTAGGTGACCGCGCCCAGCGCGTAGATGTCTGTCGCGCCGGTGACCGGTCGCCCGGCGGCCTGCTCGGGGGCCATGTAGAGGGCGGTGCCGGGCACCGCGTTGGTGCTGGTGATGCTGGTGATGTCGAGCGAACGCGCCACGCCGAAGTCCACCAGGACGACCGAGCCGTCCTCGAGCACGAGCAGATTGCTGGGCTTGACGTCGCGGTGCACGATGCCGCCGCGGTGCGCCGCGTTCAGCGCCGCGGCGGCCTGGGCCACGATCGACATCGTCTCGCCCACGTCGAGGCGGCCGGCCGTCTCGATCCGCTTGGACAACGGCTCGCCGGCGACGAACTCCATGACCAGGTAGTCCGCCCGACCGGCGCCGTCGGGCAGGTCGTCGGCGCCGCAGTCGAAGACCTGCACGATGCCGGGGTGCCGCAGCGCCGCCATGATCCGGGCCTCGGCTCGGAACCGGGCGATGAAGTCGGGGTCGGAGACCAGCGTCGGCAGCAACACCTTGACCGCGACCTGCCGGCCGAGGATCAGGTCCGCGGCAAGCCAGACGTCGCCCATGCCGCCCGTGGCGACACGTTCGTCCAGGCGGTACCGACCGCTGAGCACGACCCCCGATGACAACACCGCAATACCGTACCCAGAGTGGCGCACGGCGGCGCGACACGGGCTGTCCGCCGAACGAGTGACAACCGCGGCGTATCCGTTCTGACCTGGATGGACACCGCCGCCCCGTGACGGTGCGGCAACGTGTTGTGACGAAAGGTGACATATCTCGGCACGTCGGTGTGATCGACGCTGGCCGAAAGGGTGGGAAGCGGCCAGGTTTGCGCGCTCTGCTCACGGGCAGTGATGACGACACGCCGGCTCGCCGGGTTGATTATTGTCACTCTTCCGTGACAACGTCCCGGCTTGTCGCGTCGTTGGCCCCGTCCTAGCGTTAGCCCGGCTCGAGCCGCCCCCGGTCACCTCGGCCGTCGGCGCGCCGAGCTGACGACCCTGGCATCGGCCCACAGACACCCCGGGCCGACGACCTCGGTCACGGGTGGGACCAGATCGGCGGAGGGCGGCGGGGCGGGTGGTGAGCGGTCGGACGATGCGTACCGCGTGGTCTGCTCCGTCGCGGCGGAGCAGGGCGGCCCGAGCCGGACACGCCACGGGGCGCGGATGACCGGCGAACTGTCCGAGGCGGTCAGCGCGGCGCAGGCGGGGGACGAGGACGCGTTCCGCCTGCTCTACCGCAGTCTCCAACCGGGCCTGCTGCGCTACCTGACCGCCCTGGTCGGCCCGGACGCGGAGGACGTCGCCTCCGAGACCTGGTTGCAGATCTCCCGCGACCTGCCCACCTTCACCGGTGGCGAGTTCCGCGCCTGGGCCGTCACGATCGCCCGCAACCGGGCGATGGACCACCTGCGCCGGCTGCGCCGTCGACCGTCCCTGCCGGTCCCGGTGCACGCGCTCGTCGACCTGGCCAGCACGGCGGACACCGCCGAGGGCGCCAGCGAGACGATCGGCACCGAGACGGCCCTGGCGCTGATCGCCACCCTGCCTCCCCGGGAAGCCGAAGCGGTCCTGCTGCGGGCCGTGATCGGGCTGGACGCGGGATCCGCCGGTCGGGTCCTGGGCCGCCGGGCCGGTGCCGTCCGCACGGCCGCCCACCGCGGTCTGCGGCGGCTCGCGGCCGTGCTGGAGACGCAGCGCGCGGCCGAGCCGTCCGTCGAGGTCGACGGGGTGCCACCACCCCGCACGGGCGGCAGCGCATCCCTGCGGGCACCGCACGCCGAGCCGGCGGACGGCTGACGTGAGGGGATTCTGGATGAACCCGTTCCGGCGCGTCGACCACGCCGAGACCGAACGGCTGCTCGACTCGGCCCGCGCCGACGTGGACGCGTCGTCGGACCAGGCACGACGG
The DNA here is from genome assembly GCF_040686315.1 of Micromonospora sp. NPDC085948. Lineage (NCBI taxonomy): Bacteria > Bacillati > Actinomycetota > Actinomycetes > Micromonosporales > Micromonosporaceae > Micromonospora > Micromonospora sp. NPDC085948. Next base: position 239,477 of record NZ_JBFBJW010000009.1, read on the forward strand.
GCCACGTCGCCCGGAGGGGAGCCGGCCCGCGTACCCCCGGCGGACCCGGTGGCCGGCGTGCTCGCCGCGGCCTCCGGCCCGGCCCGGCCCGGAGAGTTGGCCGGCGAGGAGGCCGCGCTGGCCGCGTTCCGGGCCGCCCGGGCCGCGCCGGCGCCGTCCGTGCCCCACCGACCCGGCCGTCGCCGCCTGACCACCGGCGCGTTGATCTGGATCGGCGCGGTCGCGGCCACCGCCACGGCGGGCGCCGCCTTCGCCGCGGTCAATCTCGACCGGACACCGGAGCCGGTCGTACCGACGCCGTCGCGGACGTCGGCGAGCCCCGACCGGAGCGCACCCACGTCCGGCGAGCCCGGTCGATCGACCCCGCCCGCCCCACCGACGTCGGGCCAACCGTCTCCCAGCGCGCCGGTGTCGGACCGGCCGCCGGTGCCCGGCCCGCCGTCACCGGGCACGCCGTCGACCCCTGGCGCGCCGGCCGGCCAGTTGCACGGCCTGTGCCGTGCCTGGCAGGCCAAGAAGCCCGAACAACGGGAGCAGGCACTACGGACGCCGGCTTTCGAGCGGTTGGTCGCTGCCGCCGGCGGCGTGGCCGAAGTCGAGGCGTACTGCCAGCGGTTGGTGCCCGAGTCCCGACCGTCCGAGCCGGCGAAGCCCAAGGCGCCACCGTCACCGACGGGCCACCCCGCCCGTCCGTGAACGGCCGGTGGCAGCCGCGTTTCCGTTCCGCCCTGCGTGGGAAAATCGTCTGTTAGACAGGGGTGGGTGGCGCTCGTACGTCCCCGACGGTGTCGGTGGGTGGGTTTACGGTGGCACCCGTGTCCCGGAGTCGGCACACGGAGAGGGGTCCCTACCGTTGGTGACGTCACCCGAGTTGGATCGCAGCGCCATCCTGCGCGAGTCCGGGGCCGCAGGCCACCACCTCGCCCGGATCTGCTTCAAGACCGGCCCACCGACACTCACCGGCGTCGAACTGGAATGGACCGTGCACGACGCCGCCGATCCCGCCCGCCCCGTCGACCCGACGCGGCTACGGGCGGCGTTGGGGCGGCACAGCCCCGCCACGCTGGATGCCACCAGCCCGGCCGAGCCGCTGCGACACGGCGGCCTGGTGACCCTCGAGCCGGGTGGCCAGTTGGAAATATCCACCCCGCCCCGCCCCTCGGTCACCGCATTGATCCAGGCCACCGAGGCCGACATCGCCCAGGTCACCGACCTGCTGGCCGCCGCCGGGCTGATCCTCGGCCGCAGCGGCATCGACCCCCACCGACGGCCCCGCCCGGTGGTGGAAACTCCCCGCTACCGCGCGATGCGCGACGCCTTCGACAGGCACGGCGCAGCCGGCCGCACGATGATGTACAGCACCGCCGGCCTGCAAATCTGCCTCGACGCCGGTGAGCCGGACCAGGTCGCGGCTCGCTGGGCGGCCGCCCACGCGGTCGGGCCGCCGCTGCTCGCGGTGTTCGCGTCGGCCAACCGGCACGCCGGGCGGCGCACCGGCTGGGCTTCCGCGCGGATGGCCGCCTGGCTGGCCATCGACCCGGCCCGCACCCGCCCGGTCTGGACGCCCGGCCACGCCGACGACGACCCGACCGCCAGCTGGATCCGGTACGTGCTGGCCGCGCCCCTGCTCTGTCTGCGCCGGCAGGGCACGAACTGGACCGCGCCGCCCGGCGTGACCTTCGCCGACTGGCTCGACGGCGCGTTGCCCCGACCGCCCACCACCGACGACCTCGACTACCACGTCAGCACCCTCTTTCCGCCGGTGCGCCCGCGCGGCTATCTGGAGCTGCGCTACCTGGACGCCCAGTCCGACCGGGACTGGCGACTACCGCTGGCGGTGCTGGCCGCCCTCTTCACCGATCCGGGCACGGTGCGCGCGGCACACGAGGTCGCCGCGCCGGTGGCGCACCGCTGGTCGGCCGCCGCCCGACACGGCCTGGCCGACCCCGCGCTCGCCGCCGCGGCGGCGGCGCTGCTCGACCTGGCCCTGCGCACACTGCCCCGGCTGGACCTGGCGGCGGGCATCCACGACGAGATCCAGCACGGACTACGACGGCGGCTGTCCGCCGCGACGGGAGGGCGGCACAGGTGACCACGAGGAGTGCGCCGGGGACGCGAGCGAAGGGCGGCGTGGTGAGCGCGAGCACGACGGGACACACCGACGGGGAGCGGTTGCGCGACCGGATCGCGGGAGAGTTGGCGCGGGCCCGCGCCCGCACGACGCTGCTGACCGAGGTGGTCGACGAGGCGGATCTGCTGCGCCAACACTCACCGCTGATGTCGCCGCTGGTCTGGGATCTCGCCCACGTGGGCAATCAGGAGGAGCTGTGGCTGGTCCGTGACGTCGGGGGCCGCGAGCCGGTCCGGTGCGACATCGACGAGCTGTACGACGCGTTCAAGCAGCCGCGACGGGACCGTCCCACGCTGCCGCTGCTGCCGCCCGCCGAGGCGCGCGCCTACCTGGCCACCGTCCGGGACAAGGTGCACGACCTGCTCGACCGGGTGTCGTTCACCGAGCGGCCGCTGGTCGCCGACGGGTTCGCCTTCGGCATGATCGTGCAGCACGAGCAGCAGCACGACGAGACCATGCTCGCCACCCACCAACTGCGGTCGGGCTCGGCGGTGCTGCACGCCCCGCCGCCGCCCGAGCCCACCGTCGGGGTTGGTGGCGAGGTGCTGGTGCCGGCCGGCGAGTTCACCATGGGCACCGACAGCGACCCGTGGGCGCTGGACAACGAGCGCCCGGCACACCGGGTCGACCTGCCCGCGTACGTCATCGACGCCGCCCCGGTCACCAACGGGCAGTACGCGGCGTTCATCGACGACGGCGGTTACACCGATCCGCGGTGGTGGAGCGCGGCGGGCTGGTCGCACCGGGTTCGGGAGCAGCTCGGCGCGCCGCTGCACTGGCGCCGCGACGGTGACGACTGGTCGTACCGGCGCTTCGGCCGGTGGAGCCGGGTCCGCGCCGACGAGCCGGTGGTGCACGTGTGCTGGTACGAGGCGCAGGCGTACGCGGCGTGGGCCGGCAAGCGGCTGCCGACCGAGGCGGAGTGGGAGAAGGCGGCCCGGTGGGACCCGGCGACCGGGCGGTCGCGCCGTTATCCCTGGGGGGATGACGACCCCACCGAGGCCCACGCCAACCTCGACCAACGTCATCTGCGGCCGGCGCCGGTGGGCGCGTACCCGGGTGGCGCCTCGCCGTTGGGTGTGCACCAGCTCATCGGTGACGTCTGGGAGTGGACCTCGACCGCGTTCGACGGGCATCCCGGCTTCACCGCGTTTCCCTACCGCGAATACTCGGAGGTCTTCTTCGGCGGCGACTACCGGGTGCTGCGCGGCGGCTCGTTCGGCACCGACCGCTCGGCCTGTCGGGGCACCTTCCGCAACTGGGACTATCCGATCCGCCGGCAGATCTTCAGTGGTTTCCGCTGCGCCCGCGACGTCCGACCGGAGGAGTCGTACCGGTGATCCACCGTGCGGTCGGCGGCCCGGCGCGGGCGGGGCGCTGATGTGTCGTCACCTGGCCTACCTGGGGCCGCCGGTCACCCTGGCCGAGGTGCTCTTCGACCCGGCGCACTCGCTGGTGCGGCAGTCCTGGGCGCCGCGTGACATGCGTGGCGGCGGCACCATCAACGCCGACGGGTTCGGGGTCGGCTGGTATCCGGGCGACGGCGAGCCGGTGCGCTACCGGCGGGCGCAGCCGATCTGGAGCGACCCGACGATCGCCCAGCTCGCCGCGGTCACCTCCTCCGGCGCGTTGCTCGCGGCGGTGCGCTCGGCCACCGTCGGGATGGCGGTGGTCGACGGCGCGGCCGCGCCGTTCGCCGAGGGGCGGTGGTTGTTCAGCCACAACGGCGTGGTCCGCGGCTGGCCGGACGCGGTGGTGCCGCTCGCCGCCGGGCTGCCGGTGCGTGACCTGCTCACGCTGGACGCCGCCACCGACTCGGCGTTGCTCTGGGCGCTGGTGCGGCATCGGCTGCGCGCCGGCGAGGACCCGTCCGAGGCGGTCGGGCGGACGGTGACGGACGTGGCCGCGGCGGCTCCCGGGTCGCGGCTCAACCTGCTGCTCACCGACGGCCGCCGGGCGGTCGCCAGCGTGTACGGGCACGCGTTGTCCGTCCGTGCGACGCCGGGCTCGGTGCTGCTCGCCTCCGAGCCGCACGACGACGACCCGGGGTGGCGGGCGGTGCCGGAGGGGCACCTGGTCCTGGCCACGGCGGGCGAGGTGCGGGTACGCCCGTTGGCGATCCGGTGAACCGCACCGATCGAGGCACCACCTGTTGGTCCAAGAGAGAGGCGAACCGATGACCGCGGATCCGCTGGAGATCTACCTCGAAGAGGGCGACCTGGAGCGCGGCCTGCGCGACGACGTCCGGGTCGGGCTGAGCGCCGGGCAGAAATGGCTGCCGCCGAAGTGGTTCTACGACGCCCGGGGCAGTGAGTTGTTCGAGGAGATCACCCGGCTACCCGAGTACTACCCGACCCGGGCCGAGCGGGCGGTGCTGGCCGAGCGCGCTCCCGCGATCGCGGCGTTGACCGGGGCCAAGACCCTGATCGAGTTGGGTTCCGGCTCGTCGGAGAAGACCCGGCTGCTGTTGGACGCCTTCAGCCGGCGCGGCGGGCTGGGCACGTTCGTCCCGCTCGACGTGTCGGTGAGCGCGTTGACGAGTTCCACGGCCCAGATCGCCGCGGACTTTCCCCGCCTGCGGGTCCGGGGCATCGTGGGCGACTTCACCCGGCAATTGGACCGGCTGCCCACCGGCGGCCGTCGGTTGGTGGCGTTCCTGGGCGGCACCATCGGCAATCTGCTGCCCGCCGAGCGGGCCGAGTTCCTGACGGCGATGCGCGGCGCGCTGGAGGTCGGCGACTGGCTGCTGCTCGGCACCGACCTGGTGAAGGACCCGTCGGTGGTCGTGCCCGCGTACGACGACGCCGCCGGGGTCACCGCCGAGTTCAACCGCAACGTGTTGCGGGTGATCAACCGGGAGTTGGGCGCCGACTTCGATCCGGAGGCGTTCGCGCACGTGGCCCACTGGGACCCGACAAACGAGTGGATCGAGATGCGGTTGCGGGCAACCCGGCCGATGCGGGTACGGGTGCTTGACCTGATCGTGGACTTCGCCGCCGGGGAGGAGCTGCGTACCGAGGTCTCGGCGAAGTTCCGCCCGGAGGGGATCGCCGGGGAGTTGGCCACGGCGGGCTTCGCCACGACGGAGTTCTGGACCGACCCGGACGGGCTCTTCGGGGTCACGCTGGCGCGGGCACGGTGAGCCGGTTCACCCACCCCGGCCCGGCCCGGTGGTGATCGGCTAGGCTGATCCCGCGAAGGGGAGTAGCCCCCAATGTCGTGGTCGACATACTGGTGCGTTCCGCATCCGGCCACGCGGCCCCGGTCCTTTCCGGGGCGGGCGAGACCTTCGACTCAGGCTGTTGCAGCCGGGTCGAGGGCGCCCCTGTACCTCCTCCCGGCGTGAACGGGAAGGATGTCATGGAGGGATTTTTCGCCGCGCTGGTGATCAGCTTCGGCGTCATCTTCGTCGCCGAGCTGGGGGACAAGTCCCAGTTGATGGCACTGACCTTCGCCACGCGGTTCAAGCCGATCCCGGTGCTGATCGGCATCACGGTCGCCACGGCGGTGGTGCACCTGGCGTCGGTGGCCATCGGCGTGGGTCTCGGGGCGGTGTTGCCGACCGAGTGGATCTCCCTGGTGGCCGGTGTGGCGTTCCTCGGCTTCGGCGCGTGGACGTTACGCGGTGACAAGCTCACCGAGGAGGAGAAGCGCAAGGCGGAGAAGACGAGCAAGACCGCGATCGTGGCGGTGTCGGTGGCGTTCTTCCTGGCCGAGTTGGGCGACAAGACGATGCTCGCCACGATCACGCTCGCCACCAAGTACGGCTGGTTCGGCACCTGGCTCGGCTCCACCATCGGCATGGTGGCTGCGGACGCGCTGGCCATCCTGGTCGGCCGGATGCTCGGTCGGCGGTTGCCGGAGAAGACCATCAAGTACGGTGCCGCGATCCTGTTCGCCATCTCCGGTCTCTGGCTGATCCTGGAGGCGGTCAACGAGCTGACCTGAGTGTCGACTAGCTGGCCCGAGGGCGGGTAACGGCCTCCGGTGGATGCGGCCGAGCTGTTGCGCCAGGGCGACCAGGTGCTGGTTGCCGTCGTGGAGGTCGCCGGCGCGCTCGTCATCTTCGTCGGGGCGGTTTGGGCGGCGGTGCGGTTCGTGGTCGAAGGGCTACGACACCGCAGCGCCGCCCGCTTCACGCCGATCCGGCTCTCCCTGGGTCGCTTCCTGACCCTCGGCCTCGAATTCCAGTTGGCGGCCGACGTCCTGCGGACGGCGGTGTCCCCGTCGTTCGACCAGATCGGCCAACTGGCCGCGATCGCGACGATCCGAACGGCGCTCAACTACTTCCTGGGTCGGGAGATTCGTCAGGAGCAGCGGCAGGTGGCCGAGGGTGAGCGACGCACGGAACGGGCGTGCTGATCACGGCGGTCACCGCCCTGGCACTGGTCGCCGGGGTGCTCACCACGCTCTTCACCGGGGCGTTGCGCAGCGGCGTCCGGGTACTGCTGGATCTGCTGACCGCGGCCGGCCTGCTGCGGCTCGCCGGTGATCCGGGGTGGAAGGGTCTGGCCGGCGCGGTGGCGATCATCGCCCTGCGCCAACTGCTCGGGGCGGCGCTGAGCACCCCACCGCCCTGGTCCCGACAATCCCCGGCGCCCTGCGCCGAGGACGATCACCGCCTACCGTTGGCGGTGAGAGGTGAAACCGGGGAAAGCGGGAGGAAAACCACATGAGCCGGCACGATGAACCGAACGAGTACGGCTTCGCCGGCGAGGGCACCGCTCCCGAGCCGCCGCCCGGTGGCAAGGCCGACGAGCAGGATCGTGTCGAGGCGGTCGCGGTGCCGGGCGACGACCTCACCGCACCGGCCACGGAGGCGCTGGCCGAGGAGACCGAGGACCTGCCGCCCGCCGAGCGTCACCGCTGACCGCCGGGTGACCCGGCCGGGCGTCGCTCAACGGTCGGTGGGCCGCTGGTAGACGTCGGGAACGCCGTCGCCGTCGGCGTCGAGCCGCTCCCGCTGCGCCACCCGGCGGTACGCGGCGTTGCGGCGGGTCAGCACCGCGGCGGCCAGCCCCGCGGAGAGCACCGATCCGAGCAGTACGGCCACCTTGACCCGGTCGTCGGCCGTGCTACCTGCGCCGAAGGCCAGGTCGCCGATGAGCAGCGACACGGTGAACCCGACGCCGGCCAGCAGGGCGATTCCGCCCAGGTCCGCCCAGGTGATGTCCTCGTCGAGCTCGGCCCGGGTGAACCGGGCCAGCAGGTACGTCGAGCAGAAGATGCCGATGCTCTTGCCGAGCACGAGTCCGGCGACGATGGCGAGCACCACCGGGTCGGTCAGCAGGGCGCCCAGGTCGGTGCCGCGCAGGGTGACCCCGGCGGCGAACAGGGCGAAGATCGGCACCGCGATGCCTGCCGACACCGGCCGCCACCGGTGCTCCAGGCGCGCCGCGAGCCCGCCGTCGTCCGTCTCCGTGCCGCTGGTGCCCGCCGTCCGGTGACGGGCGAGCACCGGGACGGTGAAGCCGAGCAGGACACCGGCCACTGTGGCGTGCACGCCGGAGGCGTGCACGAGTGCCCAGGCCGCCGTCGCGAGGGGGATCAGCGCCCACCACCACGTGTGGCCGCGTCGCACCAGCACCGCGAAGACCCCGATCGGCGCCAGCGCCGCGAGCAGCGGGACGGGATGGAAGTCGGCGGTGTAGAAGACCGCGATGATGGTGATGGCGAACAGGTCGTCGACCACGGCGAGGGTGAGCAGAAAGGCGCGGAGGCCCTGGGGCAGGTGTGAGCTGACCAGCGCGAGCACGGCGAGCGCGAAGGCGATGTCGGTGGCGGTCGGAATCGCCCAGCCGCGCAGCCCCGGCCCACCCCCGGCCACGACGACAGCCACGTAGATCAGCGCCGGCAGCAGCATCCCGCCGAGGGCGGCCACCACGGGCAGCGCGGCCCGGCGCGGGTCGCGGACTTCCCCGGCGACGAACTCCCGCTTGAGTTCCAGGCCCACCACGAAGAAGAAGACGGCCAGCAGGCCGTCCGCCGCCCAGGTGGCCACGTCCAGGTCGAGGTGCCAGGGCGCGCCGTCGGGCCAGGGCACCCAACCGCCGAGCCGGGTGTACGAGTCGGACCAGGGCGAGTTGGCCCAGAGCAGCGCTGTCACGCCGAGCAGCAGCAGCGCGCCACCGACCGTCCTTATCCGGGCTCGGGTGCGGTGGCGACCGCAGGGGTCGTTCGGTCGGTATCCGATCGGCGGCCGACTTTTTCCCCGGGTCTCGCCGCAGCCGAATGCCCCTTTGCCCGGTTGGTTATGCGGGCGCACGTGTCGAAGTCAGAACCACCTAACTCCGGACATAAGCCGTAAGAGCCGCTTTAATGGTTTCACGAGTTGACAGACGACCTTGGGGGTTTTCGTGAAGTTTTTTGGCGTAACCGGACCGACGCGGAGGCGCACCTGATGGACCTGCTCCGCCAATTGCGCCACGTGCGTCGGCACTGGTGGGTCGTGCTGGTCACGGTCATGGTGGCCCTGGGCGCCTCGGCGTTCCTGACCGTACGGGCACAACCCCGGTACGTCGCCTCGGTGACCTTCTTCGTCACCACCCCCAACTCCGGCGTCAGCGATGCCTACCAGGGTGGGCTCTTCCTCCAACAGCGCGTCAAGTCGTACGCCGACCTGCTCACCAGCGACCGGCTGGCGCAGAGCGTGGTGGCCGAGACCCCGGTGGGCCTCACCGCGGACGAGGTGCGGAGCCGGGTCAGCACCTCCACCGAGACCGGCACCGTCCTGCTGCGCGCCTCGGTCACCGACACCGACCAGGCTCGGGCGCTGCGGGTGACGGAGTCGCTCGCGGCGAAGTTCGTCGACCTGGTGCAGAAGGTCGAGACGACATCCGAGGGCAAGGCGCCGATCAAGATCGAGGTGGTCAGCGGCCCACGGGTCACCGCCAACCCGGTCTCACCGCAGCCCACCCGCAACCTCACCCTCGGCGGACTGATCGGCCTGGTGCTCGGCGTCGGCCTGGCGATCCTGCGCGGCGTCGCCGACGTCCGACTGCGGGACTCCGCCGGCCTGCAACGCGCCACCGGCAGTCCGCTGCTCGGCGAGATCCCCTACGAGAGCAGCGCCCGCACCGAGCCGCTGATCATCGGCGACGCCGCGACCTCGGCCCGCGCCGAGGCGGTGCGCAAGCTGCGGACGAACCTGCGCTTCGTGGATGTCCACGAGCCGGCCCGGGTCATCGCCGTGACCAGCGCGCTGCAGGGCGAGGGCAAGACCACGCTCTCCTGCAACCTGGCCATCGCGCTGGCCGAGGCGGGCTGGCGGGTGCTGCTCGTCGACGCGGACCTGCGCCGGCCGAAGGTCGACGAGTACCTGGGGCTGGACGCCGGTGTCGGCCTCACCGACGTGCTCGTCGGCGATGTGAAGGTCGGCGACGTAGTGCAGCGCTGGGGCGACAAGTCGATGCTCGTGCTACCCAGCGGTTCCGCCCCACCGAACCCGAGCGAGCTGCTCGGCTCCAAGGCGATGTCGGACCTACTGCTGGCGCTGCGGGAATCGGCGGACATCGTGATCATCGACACCGCTCCGCTGCTCGCGGTGACCGACGGCGTGGTCGTGGCCGTGCAGGCCGACGGCGCGCTGCTGGTGAGCCAGCAGGGCCGTACCTCCCGGACCCAGGTCGCCGCGGCGTCCCGCGCGCTGCACTCGGTCTCGGTCCGCCTGCTCGGCTGCGTGCTGAACATGGCCAAGGTGGCCAAGGCCGAGGCGTACCAGTACGAGGCCTACCGGGTGGTCGCCTCGACACCTCCGACGGCGGTGCCGGCGGACCGGACGATGGCCGGCCGGCACAGCGACACCACCACCGGGGTCAACGGCGTCGCCGACCACACCCAGGAACTCACCCGGCTGCCCCGATGAGCGCGGCGAGGGGTCGCAGCGACCGTTCGATCTCCTCGGCGCAGCGTCGGAAGTCGGCGGACGTACCGCCGATCGGGTCCCGAAGGTCGTCCGCGTCCGGGGCGGCGGGTTGCAGCCGTCCCCGGGCCTGGGCGACGGCGGCGATCGCCGCCCGCAACGGGTCGTCCGCCGGCTCGGCGGGCGGCTCGGCCGCCGCGGCCAGCCGACCGAACTGGCGCAGGGTGAACGTCCGGTGCAGCGCGCTGGGCGCCAGCGCGGTGCAGATCGAGCGCTGGCGTCGGGTGGCGGTCAGCACCAGCGTCGCGTCGATGAGGTATTCGGGCCGCAAACCGCGGGTCCGGAACGCCGACGGGTCCGCGCCGCTCTCGGTCGCGACCTCCAGGGCGTACGGATGCATGGACAGCCCGTCGATCGCGTCGGTGCCGGCGCTGGCCACCGTGACCTGTTCGGCCAGCAGCCGGCGGGCCAGGTGCTCGGCCATCGGTGATCGGCACAGGTTGGCGTGGCAGACGAACAACACGCGATCAGCCATCGGTGCCCCTCTCGTCGGTGCGGACGCGGGCGGGCGCACCGTGCGAACGGTGCGTCGGTGCCGGCGGCCGCGCGGGGAGGGGTTGTCGGAATCGTACGCGGGCCGTCCACCCGTCGGTCCGGGTGCCGCGCCGATCGCCGCCGATTCGCGGCCGACGGGGGCACGGCAATGAAGATCGGAATTCTGTCCTACCACTTTCCGCCCGAGCCCGCGTTCATCCCCGGCAGCCTCGCCGAGGAGTTGGCCGCGCGGGGGCACGAGGTCCGCGTGCTCACCGGGTTTCCGGACTACCCGGGCGGGCACGTCTATCCCGGCTGGAGACAGCGGTGGCACCACGAGACGCACAGTGAACGGCTGACCGTGCGGAGGGTGCCCCGCTACCCCGGAGGTGCCACGTCCACCGGCGCCCGGATGGCCAGCTACCTGTCCTTCGCCGGCAGCGCGACGTTGACCGCCCGCCGGTACTTCAGCGACCTCGACGCGCTGTACGTCTTTCAACTCCCGGCCACGACGTTCGCCGCCGCCGGGGTGCTCCGGCTGCTCGGGAGGGTGCCGACGGTGCTGCACGTGCAGGACGTCTGGACCCGCGACGGCGCCGACGAGGCGGGCGAGGGGCGCTGGGTGGCGCGGATGGGCAGCGCGATGACCCGGATCTACCGGTCCGCCGCGCGGATCGCGGTCGCGGCGCCGTCGATGCGGGATCTGGTCGTCGCCGCCGGTGCCGAGCCGGATCGGGTCCGGCTGGTGCTCAACTGGACCGACGAGCGGATCTTCTATCCGGCGACGCCCGGTGCGGCGGCCCGCCAGTTGGTCCGCCGGGACGGTCGGTGCGTGGTCATGCACGCGGGCACGATCGGCCCACGGCAGGGGCTGGAGACCGCCGTCCGGGCGGCCGCGGCGCTGGACCGGACGATGGACCTGGTGCTTGTCGGTTCGGGCTCGGCCGAGCGGCGGGTCCGGGGGCTCGCCGCCGAGTTGGGCGCGGACAACGTCCGCTTCGTGGAGCGTCGGTCGCCTGTCGACATGCCCGAGCTGTACGCCGCCGCCGACTATCAGTTGGTCATGCTGCGCGACCTGCCGGAACTGCGGGGCACGGTGCCCGGCAAGGTGCAGGCGGCGCTCTCCTGTGCCGCACCGGTGGTCGCGTCGGCCGGCGGCGACACCGCCGATCTGGTCGAACGAGTCAGGGCCGGGCTGTCCTGCCCACCGGAGGACTGGGCTGCGCTGGCCGACCGGTTCTGGTTGGCCGCCACCATCCCGCCGCCGGCGCGTACCGAGATGGGTCGCCGGGGGCGGGCGGCGTACCTGCGGGAGATGTCGCTGCCCGCCGGTGTGGACCGGATCGAGCGGCTGCTGCACGAGGCGGCGGGACGAGTCACCGAGCCCGCCGGTGATCCGCGAAGGAAATTCGCTTAAAGGGCGAAGAAGCCAATAAGGGTACGAAGTTCCCTGACACGTGCTAAGAACGTCAGGGAACCGACCTTCTGTCCGGTTCCGCGAACGGGAGTGTGGTGTGACGGAGAGCGAACGGCCGACCCGACGGCGGAGCCGGTCCCGACGTCGTCGGCGTGCCCGACTGCGACGTGCCCTCCTCGGCGCCCTGGTCGTCGGCTCGCTGCTGCTGGCGACCGGCGGCTGGATCGGCTTCCGTGGCTGGCAGGCGCGTACCCATCTACTCAACGCCGCCGGGTTGGCCCGAGAGCTGAGCGCCCAGGTGGTGGGTGGGGACGCCGACCGTGCCCAGCGGACGCTCGCCGCCCTGCAGGAACAGTCCGGTGCCGCTCGGGCGGCGACGGCTGATCCGAGTTGGCGACTCGGTCGGCGAACACCGCTCGCGGGTGACGATCTCGACGCCGTCCGCCGGATCGCCGTCGCCATCGACCAACTGGCCCGGGAGGCGTTTCCGACGCTGCTGCGCACGGACCTGACCCGACTGGTGCCGAGCGGCGGACGGCTGGACCTCGCTCAGCTCACCGCGGTGTCCACCGAGCTGACCCGGGTCAACGAGTCGGTGCAGCGGACCCGCCGAGACCTGGGTGCGGTGCCGGCCGACCGCCTGGTCAGCCAGGTCCGGCAGGCGTTGACGGACCTGCGCGACGAGATCGACCGTCTGGCCAGCCTCACCACGGCCGCTGACCAGGGAGCCCGCCTGCTGCCGCCGCTGCTCGGCGCGAACGGGCCGCGACGATACCTGCTGGTCTCACAGAACCTCGCCGAGCTGCGCGCCACCGGCGGCATGTTCGGCGCGTACGCCATGATCGAGGCCCAGAACGGCGCGGTGAAGATGGGCAAGCAGGGCAGCAGTGCCTCGCTCGGCCGGTTCACCCCGCCGCTGAAGGTGCCCGCCGAGATCCGGGCGATCTGGACCGACCTGCCCGGCATCTATCCCGCCGACGTCAACCTGTCACCGCACTTCCCGAGCGCCGCCGCGCTGTACCGCGAGATGTTCCGGCGCTCGACGAACATCACCGTCGACGGGGTGCTCGCCGTCGACCCGGTGGTGCTGTCGTACCTGCTCAAGGCGACCGGACCGGTGCTGGTGCCCGGAGGTGTCCCGCTGGCCAGCGAGAAGGTCGTGCAGACCCTGCTCAATGACAGCTACCAGCGGCTGGACCTGCGGCAGCAGGACGAGTTCTTCGCGGCCTCCGCCGCGTCGGTGTTCGACGCCTTTTTCAAGAAGAATGTCAACCCGCGTGTGTTGTTGTCCGCATTTGACCGTGCTATCACTGAACGACGGATATTGTTCTGGAGTGCCCGACCTGAGGAACAGCGGACATTCGGCGCGAGCCGGATGGCCGGGACGCTTCCGGAACAGGACACCGTGCCAACGGTCGGCGTGTTCTTCAACGACGGCAGCGGCGCGAAGCTCGGCTACTACCTGCGGCCGACGGCAAACCTGACGGTCGGCGAGTGCCGGCCCGACGGTCGCCGCGAGCTACGGCTGCGGGTGACCCTGCGCTCGACGGCGCCGAAGTCCGGACTTAGCGAATCCGTCCTCGGCCTCGGTCTGGCTGGCGACCCGTACACCGTTCGCACCCTGGTGTCGATCTTCAGCCCGACTGGTGGCGCGGTGGTCGAGGCCCGGCTCAACGGGGCCGAGGCGGCGCTTGGCAGCGGCACCGAACGCCGCCGTCACGTGGCGACCGCCAGTGTCGACGTCGGCCCCGGCGCCGAGAAGGTGCTGGAGGCCACCGTGCTGACGGCCAAGACCGGAGTCGGGCAGGCCGAGTTGTGGCTGACCCCCACCGCCAACCCCTGGATCACCCAAGTTCATTCCGCACCAAGCTGTGACCAGTAGGAGGGAACCAATCATGCGGCTTTCCCGCATCATCATGGCGCTCACGGTCGGCCTGGCCGTGGTGGCCGTGCCGACGGCAGCGGGGGCGGCACAGCCGCAGCCGACGCCCAGCGCCACCACCGACCCGACCCAGCCGCCGCCGTACCCGCCGTACCCGCCGGCCAACCCATCGCTGACCGTCAACCGGACGACGATCTTCATCGGTGAGACGGTCATCCTGACCGGCACCGGGTTCGGTCCGAACGAGACTGTCGACATCGCGGTGACGGTGGCCCCGCTGGCCGCTCCGGCCGGCGGCCAGGCTCCGGCCCGCCGCAGCGACGGCACCACCGTGGCGATGGCACCGGTGGCCTACCAGGCGAGCGCGCCGCTGAACTTCACGGCGTACACCGACGCCCAGGGACGGTTCACCAAGAGCTACAAGCCGTCGGTGACGGGTCTGCTGACCTTCACCGCCACGGGTCGGGAGTCCGGCCGTACCGCCAGCGCCGAGTTGCGGGTGCTGCACAAGAAGCAGCCGCTGCCGGTCACCGGTGACAGCATCGGCACGCCCATGAAGCTCGGCGGCGGCCTGGTCGGCGCCGGAGCGGTCATGCTGCTGCTGACCCTGGCCTGGCGTCGCCGCCAGCGCCTCGGTGGGGCCGCGCACTAGTCCGCACACCACCGGGCACTGCCCGGACCGCACCTGAAGCTGGCGCCCGTCGGAGTGATCCGACGGGCGCCAGCGTCTGTTGGCCGTCTGGTGAGCCCGTCCGTGTGCCGTTCGAGGCGGCCTCGCCGGCACCCCCGCACCCGTCCGTCGCCGTTCTTGATCGACTCGGGCTTCCTGGTGTCGGGGTGTCGGACCGTCACGAATACCGCGATATCCGTGAAGTCAAGTGGGTCATGCCCGGGGCCGCTGTCTGAGCGTGTCTGAGCCTGGTGTGGGGCCGGCAGGTCGCCGACGGTGGGCCGCGTTGGGCGGTTTGTCCGGCCCCGGGCTCTGACGACCGGTGACCGGCGGCACCCGTGGGCCGGAATGATGGCGGGGTCGGGGTCGTTACACACCCTGACGATCGCAGGACCACCGCCCCGCCGCCCGGCACGCCGGGGGTGGGAATGCGGGACCCGGTCGGGTCGTTGTAGTCCCCACGAACGACC